>JBIKOL010000150.1:0-21843 GCA_044358055.1 Obscuribacteraceae bacterium (SeqCode) | reverse complement strand
GCTTTCTCTGGTTGCAAAATTACGTCCAGCAAAAGCTGATGTAATTCCGGATCATGTTGTTTCAAAGTTTCTCTGCTTTCTTTATTTGCAAATGCTCCGACACACTCAGCGAAATACTCATGCCAGCTCGTTCTGGCATAACCTGAGATGAACATGCGCTCTTCGAGTTGAGCAGGCTGAATTAGTTCCGAATAAGTCTCTGCTTCTTCCGGAAGTGGATGCAATCGATTGCAATTATGCAAGCGTCTTTCATATATTTCCTGCACCTTGTTTTGAGCTGCTGCCGACAAACAGAACTCGAGCTGGTGTCCATATTCATGCGGAACAACCATGTTCAAGCGCACTTCAATATAGGGTTTTGGTCTGGATGGAACAGCCATTAGGGGCCCAAATTTCTTGAAGAAATTTACTTCGCGTTCGAATTCTTCTCTATCAAGAGTGACATTACCTGTTCTTACTCCAGTCACACCTGAAGCGCCATGTTTCACATTGCCTAATCCTGCGGTGCCCTCGCTTTTACGCACGATTTGCAGCAATCCACACATGGCAAATATGCGCATCGTTTCAAACACATATTTTTTTTGTGGACCATTTATTCTGTCGAAATCAACAAAATAACGCATGATCTCATTTTCCCAATAGGTCTTATCAGGTTTATGCAATTGACGCTGAAACTCATATTTCCAGGCTTGCCCATTACTTTTTGTTCCCTGAAAAAATGTTGCCAGCTGCGAGTTTTCATCCATCTGCCGCATCTGGTCAGGAAAGCGTGGATCGCGGAAAGATAGCGTTCCGTCATCAGTCATTCGCCCAATTAATTTGTGATCGGGAGTTGCGATTCTGCCGAAGAGCACCAGAAGATCTTGATTGTTGTATTTAAGTCCCCCGATGGGACCACGCTCAGGACCCGGCAAAACAAGCTGCAATCCGCGCGTATCAATTCCCTGAAAAACAGCGCCGCCGAGTTCCTCGATTGTTTTGAGATCGTTCCATGGTCCAAAGGGCTCCATAAGGCCCTGCACCAGCCCGTCTTCCCAGAGCATGCCAATTTGTGTGCCATCTTCGCGAATGATTTTGCCATAGTCAACAACAAACATGAAATTGCCAACCTGAAGAAATCCGCTTGGCCCTGCTGCTTTTGCTGGCTCCACTCTTGCAGTCACACCTTGTCCCTTCTACAGGCATCGATTGCCCTTAAAAAGCGTTTTTCTGCGCTTGGCAGGCAATCTTGACTCAAGCTCAACTCTCCCAATAATACTCTTTGCGCGCATTGCTTGCAGCAATATTTAGCTCTTGTCTCGCAATACAAGCGATGGGGCCCCCGGCGGAGCCCCATCTGAATTATTACCGATTTAGCTGCATTTCAAACAGCCAGGCATAGATCTTAAGTCGGCACAGTTAGCCGAATTTGTCTGCTCTAAGAGCCGATCGCCAAAAGACCTACTTAGACATGGACAGAGTCAACTGTGACTTCTTCCAGTCAGCCAGGAATTTCTCATTGCCTTGATCTGTAAGCGGATGAGAAACAAGCTGTTTGAAAACCTTATATGGCATCGTACAAATATCGGCTCCGGCAAGAGCTGACTGCGTCACATGTACAGGGTGCCTGATGCTTGCTGCGAGCACTTCGGTCTGGAAACCGTAGGTATCGAATACCTGCGAAATCTGCGCGATAAGCTCCATTCCGTCTTGATTGATGTCATCCAGTCTGCCTACGAACGGGCTGACGAACGTTGCTCCGGCTCTGGCAGCCAGGATTGCCTGATTGACCGAGAAGCAAAGCGTGACATTAACCTTTATTCCTTCTGTGCTGAGAGCCTTGCAGGTCTTCAGTCCAACTGGCGTAAGCGGGCACTTCACCATAACATTCGGCGCCCAGGTGGCAATTTCTTTGCCCTGTTTAATCATCTCATCGGCGTCTTCGGTAACAACTTCGGCACTTACCGGTCCGTCGACTACTTTGCAAATCTCCTTAACACGGGTCTTGAAATCCGCGCCTTCTTTGGCTACCAGTGATGGGTTGGTTGTGACGCCCGAGAGTACGCCCCAGCCATTGATTTCGTTAATTTCGTCGAGGTTAGCTGTGTCCAAAAATAGCTTCACTGTGCACTCCTTACAGGTAAAATCTGTGCAAATTTTAGCGGAGCTTCAAGTATACCGATCTGGGGCATTATAAGATTCGTTTAGAGGCATTCTCCTAAGGATTACCATTGATAATCAAAAAGATAGGTGACTTACGCTCAATCCCGTGGCAAGCAGCGCTGGCAGCGGCTTTTGTAGTGCTAGCGGGTATGGCTCTGTTCCTTTTCACCTGCAGAGCGCCTGAAAGCCCCCTTGCGAAATTTGAACGCCGTCTAAACTTTGGGCAGCCTGCTGCAGTGGCGCAGCCACTTATCGGACCTTCGCTTCCGTCAATGGATCTGGTGCCTAAGCTTTCGCAAAGAATGACGATATTGCTGATGGGTGTCGACTCTAATGGGCTAAATGCTCCAGATCCTTTTACAGGAACGCGTTCCGACACAATGATGCTGGTCAGTATCGATCCCCTGGAAAATAAAGTTGGCGTTGTTTCAATTCCGCGGGATAGTCGCGTTCGGATTCCATCGCATGGCGTTGACAAAATTAATTCTGCACATGCATTCGGTGGTCCCACACTTTCAATGCAAACTGTACGGGAGGCATTCGGAGTACCCTGCGATCACTACATTGAAGTTGACACAGGCGGGTTGAAAAAACTTTTTGAAATTCTCGGACCAGTTGAAGTACTGGTAGAGAAAGAAATGAAATACGTCGATCACACAGCTAAGCTGAATGTTGATCTCAAGCCTGGGTTGCAGGTTTTAACACCTGAGCAAACCGAAGAGTATGTTCGCTTTAGGCACGATGCACGCGGTGATATCGGCAGAATTGAACGCCAGCAATGGTTTGTTCGTCAAGCCGCAAAAAAGTTCAAAGAACCACAAATTGTTTTGAAATTGCCTCAGCTTGTTTGTCTTGCATATCAGTGCGTAAGAACGGATCTTTCCATGCAGGATTTAATGAGCATCGCATTGTATGCCAAAGATTTTCCGCATGAGCGCGTTGTAACCGCAATGCTGCCAGGCGAAGGGCAGATGATTGGTGGGGGCAGCTATTGGGTGCCCGATAGTGTGGCTGGTCAGGTTATGTTCAGCAAGATACTGGGATGTTCGACTTCCAACATCGTGTCACCAGATGCGGTGCCAGGCGCACAAGAGATACTTGAGCCGGAAGATGCGCTTCCACCACCTACTGCAACCGGTCTCATTCAAGACAACAGCAAACCACCATCTGTTTCGATCAGATACCCGAAAGGTTGCGAACAACTTTCTAAGGCAATAGAAGAACATTTAACGCAGGCCGGTTTTAGAGTGCGTTATCGCTATCAAATCGCTGATGCAGATTCCCAGCACGAGCTGCTGGTTCAGCAGAGCGTGAAGGCAACTGATGATGCTACCCTCCGTATTTATCAAAGCATTCCTGAAATGCAAAGCTTCCCGGTTTCAGTGGCAATTGAAAGCAGACCGGCAACTGATTTCACTATTATTGTCTCGGGAACGAGTCAGCTGCCCTCAATCTGCCGCAACAGCAGCATTCCAACGCCACAGCAATCGCCTCCGCCGCTGAATGTGACAGCGCGAGCAATGCCTTTAATTCCGCAAGAATAGCAGCAAATTTAGGGACTATTCGCATGGAAAGTTTGTGGCAGCAACTCCGCAACTGCATGCAACTCGGGCATCGGCGGGTCAATAAGTGGAGGTACGTCGGCTCTGCTCGGCATGCCATCACCGTAATAGCGAACATATAGGCAAGTACCGAGAGCACGCAGCCTTGGAGCACCAGGCGTCGGCTGCAACTGCACCAGTTGATCTTTCAGATTTGCTGCTGAATCAAAGGCACTGCGGCCTTTATTTGTAGCTTCAATGAGAGCATTGTTCGCCTGCACTTGCCCGTCAGTCCGTATGTAATTTGTCCGTATTTGAGCCAGGTCGCTTATTTCTCGCCCAGCAAATGGATCGCTGAAGCGACCGTAAGATGAGCGCCAGCGGCCCCCGCCGTAAGCAGAAATGTAGGCAGCATCAGAGCGAACGCCCTGGATTGTTTGCCGCGTTTCCATGGCGATTCTGTTTGCTTCAATCTCTGCAAGAGCCTGGCGATTGTGTGCATAGGTCCGGCCGACCGCCATAGCGCGAGCACTCAGGTCCGCCGCCTGGCGGTTTATCATATTCTGCGTCTGTGCCACCCATTCAGGCGTATCGTATGGTCCAGAAAGATATTTGGCTACAAAGTACTCGAGATCCATAATCTTTACTCGAGCATATTGCCCAAGTTCTCCAAATGGCTCCAACGCATAGCAAGCTTTGAAGGCCTCCAGCGCATCCTTTTCTTCTTTCAAGGTCATCAAAGTGCTTCCGAGATTCGCATATGCTACCGAGCTGCGCGGATTGAATGCCAACGCTTGCTCGAAATCATCTTGTGCATGATGATAACGCTTGTATTTGAAGTTAAGAATTCCAGCATCGATAGCTTCTTTGAAGGTCTTGTGTTGAACGTTTTCGAAATTCGTTGAGGCTGCTCTGGCTTTTGCAAGTTCGACATTTTGTTTAGCTAAATCATCCTTGTCCTGTAAGGCCTTTTGTAATCCGAGAAGTCGTTCGTGAATCTCACCAGTTTGCCCTTTGCCGATGATTTGCTGTTCAAGACGAAGTAACCTATCTTCCGGTGTCTGTTTGCTAAAATCTTCCTTCTCGTAAAACTTTTTCTCCAGCGAGGCAATATCAGCCTCATCCTGATTCTGAGGAGTTGTGTTTTCAGCGGCTTGGGCATTCTCTGCTGTGCCTACGGACAATTTTTCTTTAATGGCATGCAAGCGGGCGTTAGGATCACCCAATCGGCCCATCCCAAACATTTGAACCTCGAGACAAAAAATACGGTCTTCGATTGGCTTGTTACTAAATGACTTATTAAAGACAATCTGTTCGCATTTATCTATTGAGGATTTCGCTTCATTCTCGTCTTTAATCTTAGGATCGTCCCTGTCTACCAATTGGCAGGTTACTTTTGCAGCTGGAATGTGAACCAGCTCGCCACGCTCGAGCGGCTTCCATGTTGGCGGCGCAACGTATTCTTCCGAGTGTCGGGAACTTGCGGCCTGCTGTTCCGATTGCACATTTAAATCTGCAGGAAGCTGACCCGGGTTTTGCGTCGAGCCCTCTATATTCGCAGATACGAACCCTGTGCTCAGATGAATGGAAATGGCTACAAGTGCCAGCCTACTAATTAATCGCGAAGACTCCATCATCCAAATATCCCCCATTTGGCAAGCGAGCTATCTTCATACTTACCACGATAGCGGTTCCACCTGAAAAAATCCGGAAAATTCTGTGGGTAACTCGTGAGGAAACCGCTCTGAGTAGGGATGATCGCGTTTATTTGCTGGCTGCGCGTCTGCGGCGACCGCTGATTAAATATATTGCTGCGCGAAGCTCAATTAATGGATCTGCGGATGGATCGATTCCTTCTACTCTGGGGATAGGATCGAAAATTATTTTTCTTGCTTCTGGGTCATCATCTGGCACACGTTCAGTTAATTCGAGAGTTCCAAATTCAATTTTGAGGCGATCGCCAGGCCAGCTTATGCTTGCATTGTTCACATCATCTTTTGCATGTGCAATTTCAACTTGAATCTTTAACCTGGCGGGACCTTTTGCAAGCCTCTGCTCGATTTCCTCGAAAAGGAAATTCTCGCCTTTGCCGGCAACAGATGCAGCATCAAGGTATTCATTTCCATGCTCAGGATGTATTTGGAAACGTCCATAGCAGCTCAGCCCTTCAGCATTGGTGAACTTAAAGGCGTTCACAGCGAAGTATGACTCACGGGCGAAACTGCTGGGCACCGGATTTGGTGCGGCAAAAAACTGCTTCGCGATAGGGTGTGAATCCATAAATTGATCGAGCGGTGTGGGCTTCGGCACGTCACTGCCACTAGAGTTCAACGCCTGCAAGAATTCAAGAAACTCCTCACCGGTTCTCGTGGGAAAGCCATTGTGGGTGTGAGCAATGATATCGGTATGCAGATGCTCTCCAAGATAAAAACGGCCGGCAAATCCACGCGGACTGGCGTTTGGATCTGTGTCAGGAATACGAGGTAAGCCCCCAAAATTCGAAAACCGCACAATCACCTTTGTCGAAGGTCGCTGAATATGTGGTGCACACGTAAGTTGAGCGGCTTCTTCCGATGGAGTGAAGGTTCCGGAGCAGATAATTCCCTTTGCGTGCACTGGACGAAATCCGGGATGCAAGCCGAACAATTTATCAAAGCCGTCCATCAGCTCGCGGCTCAATTTGTCGAGTCTTGCAGAATCTTGAGATGGCTCGCTTGTCATGTTCTATACCTATCCCTCGTGTAAGACTAAACTATACCTTCTTGACCAAGAAAGCGCGGAGCGGATCCCCCAAAAAAGCGCGGAGCCTTGGAAGCGCCGGCTTTTACTCCCGACAGATCGATCCGATCCTTTAGAAGCCGCCAGGATGGCGGCGGTCCCAAGGATAGCTGCAAAAGCGAGACTAACTCTTCTTAGATCATACTCAGCGGGGCATCATAATCAGGAGCAGGAAAAGCCCGATCAATTTCATCAATGTCCTCTTCGTCCAGAATGATGTCTCCTGCTCGCGCATTTTCGATAGTATGTTGTACTTGCGACGCCTTAGGAATCGTGAAAAGTCCGTCCTCTCGTACCAGGAAAGCAAGTACAATCTGCGCTGGCGTCGCTTTGTGTTTCTCGGCAATTTCGTGCAACACTGCACCAGACTTAGTATCACGGCCCGGAATCTTGCGTTGCCCGAACGGCGTGTAAGCGACAATAGCAACTTCTTGCTTCATGCAGTAAGGCACCAGTTTTCTCTCGATACCTCTTTCATAGAGATTGTACAAGACTTGATTGCACGCAATTTTGTGCCTCTTAGCCAGAGAAACAGCCTCCTTCATATCATCCAGATCAAAGTTACTCACGCCGAGGCTAAGAATTTTGCCTTCGTCGACGAGCTGTTCAAAGGCTCCGATTGTCTCGGAAAGAGGAATGCTTCCGCGCCAATGAAGGAGGTAGCAATCCAGGTAATCTGTGCCCAGGCGTTTTAGGGATCTTTCACAGGCTTGAATCGTTCCCTTGAAACTTGAGTTAGAGGGAAGGACTTTGCTGACAATGAAGAGCTCTTTTCTGGAAAAGTCTTTGATCACATCGCCAATGACCAGTTCGGAATCGCCGTACATTTCTGCCGTGTCGATATGAACCATTCCTAGCTCCAATCCGACTCTTAGCGCCTTTTGAGCCTCAGCAACGGCTTTCTTTTCTCTGGGAAATTGCCAGCTGCCCTGACCGATCACAGGAACGTCTCGCCCAGTGCTACCAAAGATGTGCCGGAACATAATTATCTGCCTCGTGTGTGGTTTAGAAAAAACGGACCGGAATATGTTGACTCCGATCCGTTTATTACTTTTAGAAGCCGCCTGAAAGGCAGCACTAGATCATTTCGTTGATGAATTCATCCATCGTCGCTTTGCTTACGCCGTAAGGCTGCTTAACCAGAGCGCCTCTCTGTAGGACTGGCTCGACATCTTCGTAGGTTGTCTGCTCTGATTTGTAGAGAAGACCCAGAGGAATTTTGTCGCCCCACTCGAACGCTTTGTTGAGCGAACGATTGAAGTCCGACGGGTCGAAGCCTTCGTCTTCCAGCTTGTAGACGCGCTCTTTGAACCATGGATAAGTGTTGATCTTATTGTAGGTTACGCAGGGGCTGTAGACGTCAATCAAGGAGAAGCCCTTGTGAGCGATACCGCCGGCGATGAGATCAACAAGCTGCTTCTGTTCACCAGAGAAGCCGCGAGCAACATAAGTCGCACCAGCGACGATTGCCATTGCCACTGGATTCAGCGGAACTTCGGCATTGCCTTTTGGTGTCGATTTGGTTTTGTGACCACGGGTTGTTGTCGGTGAAGCTTGACCTGTGGTCAAACCATAAATCTGGTTGTCCATGACTACATAAGTCATGTCCAGATTACGGCGCATCGCGTGGATGAAGTGTCCAATACCGATGCCATATCCGTCACCGTCACCGCCTGTGCAGACAACTTTCATATCGGTGTTTGCAAGGTGAGCGCCGGTTGCTACTGCTACCGAGCGACCATGCAAGCTGTGGATACCATAAGCATGGATGAATCCAGGCAGGTTCGACGAGCAGCCGATACCGGAAACAACCATGAGGTCCTTGGGCTGAATGCCCAGCTTGCCTGCGGCTTGTTGCAGTGATCTCAGAACACCGAAGTCACCACAACCTGGACACCAGTCCGGATCTACCGGTCCTTTGTAGGTTTCGATGGGAAGTTCAATTACTGTTGCCATTTTCTCTTTCTCTCCCCTTATTTCTCGACCGACTTATATGAATGTGTTGAACCGGTGAATACACCGACAACCATTTCGGCAGCTTTATTGCCGCTTGTACGCTCGACAAGTTCTACCTTCCATGTTGGCTCGCCATGACCGTTCTTCTCTTCTTTGGTCAGCGCGCCTGGACGCAAGCGCTCTTGATAGTGCGTGCGCAGGTAGTGGTAGGCAATTTCGCGAGCTTCGTCTTCGCTGACATCGAGGCAGGCTTTCTTGCCGGCCAGAATGTCTTTGACGTGAGCAAGCACGTATTGCGGCTCGATTGGTTCGCCGTCATATTTGGTGACGTGCCCATCCATCGAGATGCCCGTTTCTGCCTTGATATGGCGTGCCATCTGGCTAGTGTAGTTGAACTCGACTGAGATTTTCTTCTTGCACTTGCTGAGGATTTCGCTAACTTCTTTAGCATGGAACGGAGCGATGTACTTGATGATGAGGTAGTTTGTCTTGATACCACCGGCAGTGAGCAGCTCTGCAGCTTCTCGGATTGCGCCGTAGGTAGATCCCCAACCAACGAGTGTGAGTTCCGCATCTGCTGGACCTTCCAGTTTTGGAGCCGGCAGTTCTTTGAGCATGTTTTCGACTTTGCGTGCACGCTTCTCAACGATCTTACGGCGAACCGGCGGGCTGGTGAACATGTCGGAGATGAGAATGCTTTCTTCGTCGTGGTCGTCTGTACCGGAGACGTAGAGAGTGTTGGCAGTGCCTGGAATTGCACGAGGTGAGACGCCACTTTCGGTAAAGCGGAATCTCTTGTACTTGCCATCTTTCTCAACGTTCCATTCGCTGACGGTTTCTCCGCGATCGATTTTGACGTCATGCCTGAAGACTTCGCGATCAACGGTTTCCGGGTGTTCTGAAAGCAAGAGGTCAGACATAATCAAGGCCGGTAACTGATATTTCTCAGCCATGTTGAAAGCTTCAACAGTGGTTTCATAAGCATCAGCTATATCGCGCGGGCAAACGATGAGTCTCGGGAATTCGCCCTGAGAAGCGCCGTATACCTGGTGAAGGTCACCCTGTTCTGTCTTGGTAGGAAGACCAGTCGAGGGACCACCGCGCTGTACTTCAACGATTACTACAGGAGCTTCCATTATGCCTGCCATGCCGACCGCTTCGGTCATCAGGGCAAAGCCACCGCCTGCAGTGGCGCACATCGAGCGCACACCGGCAATTCCTGCGCCGACTGCCATATTCACAACAGCCAGCTCGTCTTCTGCTTGCTTGACGCAAATGCCGGCTTTCTCAGCGTGATTTGCCATCCAGTGCAAAATTGTCGATGCGGGTGTCATTGGATATGCAGAGTAGAACTTACAACCAGCGGCTGCTGCTGCCATGGCAATTGCTTCGTTGCCTGTGCAGAAAGCACGCTTGGTGTCGGTCATCTTCCATGTGCCAGCAACAACTGGTTTGAAATTTGCTTTTGCATATTCATAACCAGCTTGCAGCAAGCCGACGTTGAGATCGATAACCTTTTCGCCTTTGTGTCCGAAAGTGTCTTTCAACACATCTACGGCACTCTCTTCACCGAGACCGGCAAGTGCGAGCACTGCACCAACTGCAACTGTGTTCTGCATGATTGGCTGGATTGGACCATGTTTGGCGACAACATTTTTTGTGACCTCTGCCATTGGCAGTGCCACCACTTGCACGTTCTTTCCCTTCACCAGGGTAGGATCGCACTTCAGTTTGTCTGAATTGAATATGACGCAACCACCGTCATTGATTTCTGGGACATGGCGCTCAATTGCGTCTTGATTGAGGGCAATCACAACATTGAGCTTGTCGCCGTGGTTGTAGACTTTTTCCTGACCAATTCTAAGTTTTAACCAGATGTGTCCGCCTCTGATTATTGATTGGTAGCTGTTGTAGGCGTAAACATGGAGTCCATGTCTTCCGGCCGCTCTGGCAAGCGTATCGCCAGATTTGTCGAGACCGTCACCGGCAGCTCCACCGATTCCTACCGTAACTTCTAACATTCCCGTTTTATCTCCTTCGCCACAGCGTAGGGGGTAGTTACACTTGCACCTCTTGAGGCGCTTCTTCTCGCACCGCACCGGAAGCCGATGGATGGATGAACGTATAGTAAGCCTGATTATTACTACAACGTCCGGGTAAGGATAGCATAATCTCGACTTGGCTTCTGAATTTGAATAGCTATATTAAGGACCGGGAGCAAAGAAATACACCCTGGCGGGGCAAGAACCCTCATCGCAGGCGGCTCCTCAAACCTTAAATCAAGCACATCCAGACGAGCAAAATCGTGACAGTCGCATCAGGCGGCGTAAGCACGAGGCACTCATCGATCCGTACATATTAACTCTAACCTGAAAGCCGCTTGTTATCCGAGAATTATCTCGATTAATGAATGCGTTCCGGCTCGTAGAAAAGAAGCCCGGGAGCGCCGGCGGCTCGCCGGCATCTAAGGAACGGATCGAACTTGTCGGCGGAGAAGCCGGCAGGCTGCCGGCGCTCCCGGGGTCCGAACCAATGCGTGGCCCGTGATTCGAGGACCTGTCTTAGTACAGGTACAACTAGTGAGAATCAAGCAGATGATGAGCGGGTCTTTCTGTAGCGCCGGTTGTAGTGGCGGTTCCAGCGGATGAATCAGTGCCGGTAGCTGGAGCAGCTTCACCAGCTCCACCAGTAGTTGTTTCAGTAGTGCTCGGATTCGATGTTCCTGATTCGCCAGAAGGTGCAGCAGTTTCAGTTGCAGGAGCCTCATGCTCCGCGCCGCCTGTGCCATGCTCCGCAGCAGCAGCACCGTGCTCGCCACCGGCAGCGCCGGCATGCTCAACTTCGGCACCGTGTTCCGCACCACCATGATGCGCCGGAGCTAGAACCTTGATTCCCTCAGGAGCAGTAAAGAACATCATGAACCAGACCAGCCCAACAAGAGCGGAGGCCGACACAACGCCGAGAATATTATCCTGAAGACTGCCAGGCGGAATTATGTCATTCGGAGCATCGTCTCCGTGCCCATGTCCAGAACCATGTCCATGATCATCACCAGACATTTGATCTCTCCTCAGCTATTTATGGAACGAAAACAAAATAAGCAAGCAAACCAAGCACTGCCACGCTTGCGAAAATAAGCAGAGCATACGCCTGACCTCTTCCGTTTTCGGTGAACTTGAGGAAATTGCCCAGGCCAAGCGTAATCCAGCGCCAACTGTTGACAAAGCCATCGACGATGAATTTATCGACGATTTCCCAAACAGTCTTGCCAACGTTTATTACGAGCGCGGCACCACCGAGATAAAGATTATCCATGTACCAGCGGTTGAATGAGAATAGATAGAGAGGTCTGAGAGCGGAGTTTTCCCATTTCTTGTCGAGCTCGTATCCGCCGCTGCCATATTGCCACCAGGCAAGAGCTAATCCAGCAGCTGCCAATCCAAGACCGATATACAGCGGATGAGTATTGATTGCCTCAGCATGAGGATGCATGAAGTAAACAAACTGACTATACGGAGTGGAGAATTCCTGGCCATTTTGCATGTGCGTCAAGAAATCTTTTCCGTCGCCAAGCATCCATCCAGAAGCAATTGACGGCACAGCAAGCACCATCAAAGGCCATGTCATCGGATCACCCGGCAAATGCTCTTCGTGCACATGAGCAGTTCCCCGATATGTACCGAAGAAAGTCATGAACACCATTCTGAACATATAGAATGCAGTCATGCCCGCGGTAATCGCAGTGAGCCAGAACAGGATATCGTGTCCAGGACCGGTCCATGCATGTGCAGAACCGATAATCTCATCCTTAGAGAAGAAGCCGGCAAGCCCCGGGCAACCAGAAATAGCAAGCGTTCCTATAAGGAAGCAAGTAGCAGTAATCGGAATCTTCCCGAACAAGCCACCCATCTTGCGCATATCCTGCTCGCCATGAAGCGAGTGAATCACAGCACCGCTACAAAGGAAGAGCATTGCTTTAAAGAATGCGTGCGTCGTCAAATGGAACATGCCCGAGGTGTAGGCGCCGACCCCCAAGCCGACGAACATGTAACCCAGCTGTGAAACAGTAGACCAGGCAAGAGCGCGTTTGATATCAACTTGAGTCAAGGCGATAGTCGCAGCCATGGTAGCAGTGATACCACCGATCCATGCAACAACGGTGAGCGCATCTGAAGCAGTACTTGGTCCGCCAGCAACACTCCAGTCAAGCCAAATCGGATAGGCTCTTGCGACCATGTAAACTCCGGCGGCGACCATGGTGGCAGCGTGGATGAGTGCTGAAATTGGTGTGGGACCTTCCATCGCATCCGGCAACCAGACGTGCAGAGGGAACTGCGCTGATTTAGCCATCGGACCCATAAACATAAGAATGGCGATTGTGGTAAGCAATCCTTGAGTCAAAGCATTTTGCGCTGGAGCCATGGCCCATTTGATAGCACCACCAAGGGTGACACCATCTAACGAAGAGCCAATCGGTCCAACAGTTTTGTCATAGAACGATAGCAAGCCGTGATCGAGGTGTCCGTGCCAGAAGCCATAGGTGGCGCCAAGGAACATCATGATTGCAACAAGGAAGCCGAAATCTCCGATTCTGTTTACAACAAATGCTTTCAAGTTTGCAGCAGCTGCGCTGTCCTTGTACCACCAGAAACCGATGAGAAGGTAGCTGCATACACCAACGAGTTCCCAAAAGAAAAACATCTGGAACAAGTTAGTTGCAACGACAAGCCCGAGCATCGAACCAGTGAACAGAGAAAGATAAGAATAGAAGCGACGATAACCGGGGTCTTCGCGCATATAACCATGCGTGTACACCTGAACAAGCAAGCTCACAGCGGTAACGACAATCAACATTGCGGCGGTCAGATTATCGACCAGCACGCCCATCGTCAGACGGAAGCTATCGCAGAGAAACCAGGTGTGATCGCTGATTTGTGGAACTGGATTCAGGCGGAGCGTATTGATGATCTCCAGTGAATTCCAAAATCCGTAAAAGACTGCACCTATCGACAAGGCCATGCAAAGTGTTTTTGGCATCTTGTCTTTGAAAATTCCGCAGCCGATGATGATGATTAATCCGGCTATGAATGGCAGCAGCACTATGTTTGTTGCAATGGTTGCCAAAAGAGTATCTCCGCACCTGGTATTGACAATTAGATATAAGCGACGAATATCTCTCGCTCAGGCCTGAGCCTTCACGGAGATTGTATATGGTCTGCCCGCTTGGAATGCAGGGTGCTGAGCCAATTTATATCTAGTGCTGAGCAATATACTTTTCGAAAGCTGCGCCGCAATGACTTGCAGTTCGCGCGCAATGAGCGATGGGCAGCCATTCCAAGAGCACGAAATTGGAAGTTGAAATTATTTTGCATTTCAACAAAACTTCAATTTGACTAATTCAGTCCTTGCGAAAAGCAGAAGCGGAAAGTTCGCAAAATGCACGATGGATATTCACTTGTGAACCTTGCAGAAGCTCAGCAAAAACTTATTTTTCTGCATTTGAACTTGAAACAGGAGAATTTTTCGTCAAAATCCAACTCAAGGAAACTGGCTTGTCATGCGCGTTTTCTACTGCTCTTCGAAAACTTTTGCTAAGCCTTAAAATAAAAGCACTTCATCTATACCAAAAAGTATTTTCTGCAATCGTTATACTGTTTCGGTAGTTTGAGTCTGATCGCTCACGAACCGCTTTGCAACAACGAGATTTGCAGAAGTGGTCAAGTGAAAGAAAGAGGTCTAATTCCGGTGCCAGAACCCAGTATCCTTCTCTCGTTTTTGCTCTTCCTGCCATTTGCAGGCACTTTACTAATCGGCTTGATGTCCGGTGCGGCATCCAGAATGTGCGCAATTTTTATTTCGGGCTTGATGTGTGTTGTTTCAACAGCACTCGCAATCAAGTTCAATCCACATTCGCTGGACATGCAATTCGCGCAAAAACTCACCTGGTTCAGCTCCCCATTCCCAGTTGAATATCATGTTGGCGTTGACGGCATGAACCTCTGCCTGGTCGTTCTCACATCATTCGTTGTATTCATGTCTGTACTTGCCAGCGAGAAGATCGGGCAGACAAGACCCCGGCTTTACTACAGCATGCTGATGTTGCTGACGATGTCGCTAATCGGCGTGTTCATTTCTCTTGATCTCTTGCAGTTCTTCATAATGTATGAATTGGAACTGGTGCCAATGTACTTCCTCATCGCGATCTGGGGCGGTCCAAACCGCGATTACGCTGCAATGAAGTTTTTGATTTATACATTCTTCGGCGGAGTCTGCATGCTCGCCGGTTTGTTGTACCTGTACTTCCAACTCTCGCTCAACGGCGCGCAACCACTCACCTTTGATATGGTTGAACTGGCCAAGCAGGGCAGTTCATTGATGAGACCAGTACAAGCGCTTGCTTGCCTCGGTTTCTTCCTGGCGTTCATCATCAAACTTCCATCCTTCCCATTCCACACATGGTTGCCCGATGCTCACGTAGAAGCACCAACTCCGGTATCAATGATCCTGGCGGGATTGTTGCTGAAGATGGGTTCGTACGGTCTTGTTCGTATATGCCTGGGCTTCTTCCCTGATGTAATTGCAAGCTGGGGACCGTACATCATCCTTCTCGGCGCCTTTAACGTCGTATGGGCGGCTATGGCATGTCTCGTTCAGACTGACATGAAGCGCATCATCGCGTTCTCATCTGTGAGCCACATGGGCTTCGTATTGATTGGACTTGGCTCCATGTCGGCAGCCGCACTCAACGGTTGTATCTTCCAGATGATCAGCCACGGTGTAATCTCGGCCGCGCTCTTCTTCCTGGTCGGATGTGTATATGATCGCACCCACACCAGAGACCTGCGCGAAATTGGTGGCGGACTTGCAAAGCAAATGCCCTATACATTCTATTTCTGGATGCTGGCCGCGATGGCGAACCTTGGCTTGCCTGGTCTGGCTGGATTTGTTGCTGAAGTATTCGTATTCTACGGAACGTATACATCACCGATGGCAACAGCAGGGCTCAGCCCAGATGCAGTCATGGTGAAGTTCTCCCTGGTCATGGCGGCATTAGGTGTTATCCTCTCGGCAGGCTATATGCTCTGGTTGTTGAAGAGACTCTTCTACGGTCCAGAACAACCGAAATGGATCGGTCACCTAACTGACATGAACTGCACAGAACGGTTTGTTGCAGTCGGACTAAGCGTGTTCATCGTTCTTCTCGGTATCTATCCGAAGATGGTCACCAAAGCGTACACCGCGTACTCAGACAAAGTGACGAAGAACGTTCAGGAAACGTTGATTAGCAATAAGGTCACCGTTCAATAACCGACTCAAAATAAGTCATGAGAGAAGGAGTTCAGCGCAAACTGAACTCCTTCGGCTTTCGATGAGGAAAAAAGCATAGTTCAAAAACTTCGGGCTACAATAAAAAGCAGAGGTAGCTCGCCATGAACAAGAAGCCTTTCGCTAACCTGAACTGGCACCTTCTTAGATTAGGCGAAAAATCGACTTTTCTAAGACGATTAGGGGAAGCGATTATTCTCTGCATCAAGAGCCCTCATGATTTTACGCGGGCTGAGCTTGCTCAAATTAGAGAGCGCTGTGTTGAACTGACTGAGTCTTTGACAGCCTTATATCGTTCGGCGAAAGAATCAAGAAACTGCGGTGCGACCCTGAGCGCTGAGAACCTGGAACTTGTTGCTCATCTAGAAACGCTTCTGGATGCACTGAAAGAATTACTTTCCTGCTTCGTATCGGAAGAGCAAAGGATTATCTTAGAAGGGCTGAGTTCGGCGAGAGTTCTTTTGGCAGAGGATGATGCGAAAAAATTTCTCGGCGGGTATGCGGCGACATGCAGAAAGCTGCACAGTACATTAGAAAGGGCCCGGCAAGATTTATTGCTTGTCGCGGAAACTTCGGGTCAATTGAAGCAACGCGCTCTATTAAGCGAAAGAGCGGCTGATGCTCTGCTTCTTGGAGCAGGTGAAGTAGAATGCGAGGCCAGTTTATTATTCACGCTGCTAAGCGAGGCATTTGCTGAATTAGCAGATGAAATGGATTTTTGGGTTGCCGTCTTGAAGCAAGACTTCGGGCATTTGAATACGATAAAAAAAACTCTTGCATCGAAGAGGGAAATTTTAGCCAAAATAGCCAGCGCTGAAGCCGCTTTCGCCGAGCGTAAGCGCTCTCTTCACAGAAACCTAAGAATATCAAAGCCCGAATTCAAGCCGGACCGCCGGTACGCTAAATTGATGCATGACTACGAGGCCCTCCTCGATTCAACAGAAACCATCGGTCAAATATTATCTCGAAGCGAAAAGCAGGACGCAAAAGTCCTGATGCCTCTGGAACCTTCTTGCATTGAGGCTTTTGATAAGCTATTCGAACTTTGCATGTCCTATTCCGTTTTGACCAACGAGAGGCTAGCACATATTGCAGATCTCCTCACTGCAAAAATTCAATCCATCAGCGAGCCACCTTCGCTCTCCTTAATCGAGAGATCAAAGCACGTTATGGCCGAGCTACTGAATCTGCTTGATTGTGCACTCAGGCTCCAAATCTGCATAAGCCAGGAAAAAAACTATCGTGATTTCATGAGACAGCAGATCTACAAAAGAGTTGGCAGCTCTGCCGCAGACCGCCAACAATTGATTGAATTGCATCACTTACGCGTTGCAGCGCTAAACGCACATTTGGAAAAAACGAGCGCTTTAATTGAAGATTTGCAAGAGAAACGAAAAATGCTTTTTGTTGCGCTGGACAAAATCTCGGCAGCTCCGATGGTTAACTATCGCTACGAACAAGTCTTAAAAAACAAACAAAGCGCCATTCTTGGTCTTTGCATAGAACCCGATTCCGAGTCCTTGAATTCCACGTTAGAAAATTTCAGAGTTCCTATTGAAAGGGCTTGCAAGCTTTTGCAAAGACTGGAGGAACTAATTCTCACAAGCAAAGCTGATCCAATATTTTCCAACGCCAGCCGAACGGAGAACTCATTAGGCGCAGAGCGAGAATGTGTCCGAAATACTCTTGTAGAATTGATCGAAGCAGAAGAGAGCATCCATAATGTAATAAGCGAGAATGTTCGATACTCAAAAGAGAAAGCAAATGTCTGGGAGTCCAGAATAAATCTAGCCGAGAAAAAAGATGATGAGTATATGAAGCTGCTCGCAGAAAAACAGAAGAAACTACATGAGGCAGCATTTGAAAAGCTGGATAAGGCGCTGTCGATCCACAGCCTTAGTGAAATGGAGCTACCCGCTTTCATCTCGGAAGCATTGTCTGCTGTCGAACGCATCGAAAGAAAGTGCGGCTTAGTTCCAAAAGAGCTTATGCGCAAAAACAAACCCGTTCTATGCCTTTCTCTTTTGGACAGACTACTCTTATTGATAGAGAAACTTGATCAGCTTTTAGAAGAGGAAGAAAGACCTGAATAGCGACGAGAAAACTATAAGAAGAATATGCAAGTCCGGACAAGTAGGGTTTGTCCGCATGAACCTATTGTCCATCATTGCTTTCTGTTTCTTCATTGCAATACAGTTTTACAACATAGGCAGAGCAGAAGGGCAAAAAGGAGGTACCGATCGGTACGAACTAAAGCCGGAACTGGCGAAAATTATTAAAGAAACCTCGGACCTGTTTCAGCAGAACAAATATGCCGATGCAGAATCTATTTTGAAACCTGCTTTAGAGTCGCATCCGGACGTTCCAGTACTCTGCTACATGTATGCACAGGCCTTAAAGAAACTAGGCAAGGATTCTCTATCCCAAGTATATTTGGAACGATTCGTCAATTTTTCACCACATACTGCCGGAGAATTCCGCTTCAGAAGTACCATACTGTGGTTAATGGATAGGAAGCAAGAGTCGATTTCAAACTACAAAGAAGGCTGTGAACTATTTCCCGATGATGTGGATTTGCGTTTAGATTTTGCAAACGCACTAGGTAGTTTACATCAAAACAAAAATGGTCTTGAACAAATCGAGACCGTCATAAAATCAAATCCAGATAATCCGACAGCTTGGCGCCTTGGTGGAACCACGCTGATCGGAATGGGAAAAATTATAGAAGCTCAACAATATTACACTCGCGCAGTTGAACTAGATCCACTGCAGGAAAGCGCATGGCGTAGCTTGCTCTACTGCAATCTGAGAGCAGGAGACTTTAATGCATGGTTGAAAACATTCGAGAGAATGAAAAGAGCAATTCCCGATAAAGCAAGCGAACTTAGCGATCTTGCAACACGAGTAGCTTTGGAGCTTAAATGCAAGAAACAAGACAAGAAAAATACAGACAATTATTTGAACCGAGTCACAAAGCAAGGAATCTGGCATTGGCATAAGCGCGCGATATCCGTTTACATTGAACCAGGCAAAGGTCAAAAAGGTTGGGACAAGCACTTCGATGAAATTCTCAAAGAGTCTTTTGCTAAATGGGCTAAAGCTCTCAACAACGAAATCTATTTTGATTTTATTGACCAACCTGGAGGAGATATATCATGCAAATGGACTGATGATGTCTCCAAGCTTCCAATTGGCTCGGGCGGTTACACGGTTATCGAGTATTTTCCAGAAGGCACTCTAAAAGGTTTTCTGAGAAGATCAAGGACCACTTTTCTTTCAGTTAACTCGATAACAAAAGACGGTAAACTGGAAGATGACTATATCAAAGCATGTACAATTCATGAAGTTGGCCACGCCTTGGGACTTAACGGGCACAGCAGCGATCTAAACGATGTTATGTTTATGTTGCCGTCACAGCCTGAGTTATCAGCGAGAGACATTAAAACTATAAATATGCTCTACCAAAACAAGCCAAGCGTTAAAAGATAGATGATTCACCCTTTAGTGATGAATCAGGCTAAGTAGGAGCAAACCGGATTTCCCGGACCGGTCGGCAACCAGAAGTAGAAATTCGTTCCCGCATCAACACAATTTTCGAAGCCGATTATTCCGTGGTGCTCACTCTCCACAATTTTCTTGCAGATGGGTAAACCCATACCTGTGCCTGTTTCGTCGGGCTTTCCGTTTAAGCGCTGATATATTGCAAAAACCTGTTTGGCGAAAAACTTATCGATTCCAACTCCGTTGTCTTTGAAATTCATAGTCCAGCCTGAGCGTTCTGGAATTATCGAGATCTCCAGGCGCGGCTTTCCATTACCCTTGTAATGCTTTATGGCATTGGTGATCATTTCTTTGATTACATACGCAATTTGCTTTTCGTTGCATTCGACACGAGGAGAATCATTCACCGGTATCAATAAGACTTCTGAGTTCAACTTACTAATTAGCTCCTCGAGTTCTTGCTTTGTTCGTTCAGCAAGCTTAGCCAGATTGACGATTTTTCTTTCGCCTCCAGGCTTGGTGACTCTTGCATAGGTCCAAAGATCATCAACCATTTTGGCAGTCATTAGTGCACCCTTCTCAATCTCATTCAGAAAGTCGTCGGCATCTTCGCCCCAGCGATCCTTATATCGTGTCAAAAGTAATTTCGTAGAACTGGTAATCGAAGCGATGGGTTGCTGGAGTTCGTGAGAAATTGTATAGGCTAAATGTTGCAGTTCGCGGTTAACCTCGCTTACCTGCTCCATAGCAGCCTCTCGAGCTTCTTCCGCACGCTTACGTTCAGTGAGATCTCTAGTGACCTTTGCAAATCCGACGTGCTTCCCATCTTGATATAAAGCAGTAATCACAACACTTGCCCAGAAAATTGAGCCGTCTTTACGGACGCGAGGTCCTTCTTCTTCATAACGTCCGTTCTGTTTGGCTAATTCTAGTTCTCTATCCGGATGTCGCTGAGCGATTGCTTCGGGAGTATAGAATTTTGAGAAGTGTTGTCCGACCACATCAGCGGCTTCGTATCCCTTGATTCTTTCGGCACCCTGATTCCATGTCATGATCTTTCCCTGGGGATCAAGCCAGTAAATTGCATAGTCTTTGACGCTGGCTACCAATAACTCGAAAGATACATCCTTCAAGTGTCGGTTTTGCAACTCTTTCTTGGTTGATTGCAACTCACTGATCAATTCGAGATTGTCCAGCAATACCTGCACATCAAGATTAACCGAACCTTCTTCATATTTTTCTGGTGGAGGGCAAGCCAGGTTGCGCAATACGGACGCATTGCCAGTAACAACAAGAGGATGCGCGTGTATAATTGCCTTGATTTTGTCAGCCGGAAATTTGCGACGTGAATACATGCAGATAACTGATGCCTTTTTTTCGCTCATCAAATTAGTAAGCCGAGATTCGTATGGCGCCAGGATTTCACAACCTGGTTTGTTCGATAAAGCCCATGTCATTTCAACTGCGGCTCGCAAGCCGTGGAATCCATTTTGCTGAGCAGTTTCTATGGCGTGATTCCAATAAGCCAGCATTTTTTGTTCGCTGAAATGTCCATCAAGCAAATGCGCATTACTGGTGTGGATTACTTCAAATTGACCTGATTTAAGATACTTCCTGATGTCGATGCCGGCTCCATCCATTGCATTGATGACAAATTTCTCGTCGTTTTCATCAATGAAGTAAACACATTTTTCTCCAAGAGCAAGCCCGTTGCGAAGATAAGGCACAAACTGTTGTTTAAGCTGCTCCTTATTAGCATAAATCGAACAAGGATGTGAATGCATTGCCAAAGAATGTATGTCCGGATCAAAACTTTCCGTTTGCTGCACTTGGTCTAAATACATCTTGGCTCCTTCACATGCCATAGCAGGCCTCTATCTCAAGCGTATTGCCACCCTTGATTGTCGACAACAGAAATTAGTCGAACTGAAACAATTTCTGGGGGAAACATCAATAAGAGCCACAGAAAACCACTATAACAAATGACCTGGTCACTTAAAGATGGATAACGCAGTGTGATTAGAAGCGAACGTGCTTAAAGAAGTCCGGCTTTGCTCAAGATGGATTCAGTGATCTCGCGCGCCTTTCTTCCCCATGCATGATCGTCAGCCTGGACGTTGCAAGCAAAAGCGTATGGCTTGTTATCGTGAACTACATAACCAACGAACCAGCCCATGATTAATCTACCATCCTTCCCATCAGAGCCAGTTTTGCCGTGCAATTCACCCTTTTCTGTTTTCTTCAATTCGGTGATTTCTTTTACCGTTTTGATGGCGTCTGGCGAAAAAGGAAGCGAGCCTGCATACCAACGGCGCACGAAGTCGACTTGCTGATCTGCAGTTATTTTCAAGCTGCTGTCCATCCAGAATTGGGTGATGCCGCCCGAGATGTCCTCGTTTCCATATTTCACTCCATCAATGTATTTCTTCATTCGCTCTTCTCCAATTTGAGAAGCGACGTTTTGGAAATACCAAACGACAGAATCGCGCATCGCACTTGCAAGAGTTTGATCGTGATTCCACGTTTCCAATTCGTGCTTTTTACCATCCCACTTCATGGGATGGTTTGCACCTTTAAGCACTCCGCAATCGAGTCCAGC
>JBIKOL010000085.1:0-37221 GCA_044358055.1 Obscuribacteraceae bacterium (SeqCode) | reverse complement strand
TGTGGTGGCATTGGTTTTGCGCACAATTCTGGATTATATCGAAAGATTTTTCCTGTGCTGACGTCGAGCAGCTCAAAGCATCCCGTCTTGTATTTTTTGAACAATGGCTCTACGTCCTTTTGATCTAGTTCTATGGCCATTGCTGCGTTCGATGCGACACAAAAAAGCGCAGAAACAGCCACGGCAAGAGCAGTCCTGAAACTCATAGATTCCTCCCTCAGGCGACAAAATTAACTTAGGTTTGAATTCAAAGGACATTTGAATCTTACCCTCTCAGATTGTTAACTGATGACTGCTCTTGTTAGCAGAAGGTAAAAGTTTGACGGGAGTATAATGGGATTGTCGATCGACCGGCACAAACATCTGATGCAAGACGAAATTAAAAAAGAAGATAAAACAGCCGTGCCGCCCAGCGAGAATGAGCTTTCGCTACCGCAAAACTACCAGATCATCAAGACTTTAGGTCATGGAAGTATGGGGGTAGTTCTGCATGTCCTCGACAAGCTGCTAGACAAGGAATACGCAATTAAACTGATCCTTTCTGAACGCGCCAGTGAAAGCCAATTGCAAGAGCGATTCTTGCGAGAAGGAAAAACACTCGCAAAACTGAATCATCCTAATATCGTCAAGCTCTATCGACTTGAGTTTAATGGACTTGCGCAACCCTTTATGGTCATGGAGTATCTCGAAGGGGAACCGCTAAGCAGTTTGTTCCAGGAGGAAATGCAGGCAAACAAGTTTGCCAACGTGTTTTCCGGTGTTTGTGCCGGTCTGCTGCATGCTCACGAGATGGGAGTGGTGCATAGAGATTTGAAACCCGACAACATCTTAATTTGCAAAAGTGATACTTCCCTATGCCCTAAGATTATCGATTTTGGAATTGCCACCCTGCAAGAAATGGCAGCAGCTTCCGGCAGACTGACGGGGACATCAAAAATACTGGGCACACCAGCCTATATGAGCCCAGAACAATGCAGGGGTGAGATTGCGGACCAGAAATCTGATGTCTATTCTCTCGGCTGCATAATGTACCAGGCTCTTAGCGGTAGTCCCCCATTTGTGGGTGAAACTGCACTGGAGACATTACATTTGAAGTTAAACGCAGATTTTCAAAAATTGGGAGAGCGTCCAGCAAGCTCAAGCATGAAGGAACTGGCAAACACCATTGATTTGTGTTTATCAGCGAATAAAATGGACCGACCAGATGTGTCGGAACTGCTCAATGTTCTTCGAAGATTCGACCAGGCGAACACAGCCAGTAAGAATATTAAAATGGCGCCGTCAGCGCAAAAAATCACCCAAAACAAAAACATACTAATTGCGTGTTTCCTGAGTGCTGGACTACTGATTGTCGCAGCAAGCTTCGCCTCAACATCCTGGCTGAGGCACATATCAGAATCAAAACAGCGAGCAAGCACTGTAATCAGCCTGAAAAAGAGTGATGGTACTGAGAGCATCCAGGACTTACAGAGGAAACTGCATAATTTAGAAAGGTCCTATAGACTTGCTTCAAATAAAGAATCAAAAGGGGAGATTGTTCATTCAATTCTTGTTTGCGCGAAAAGACTGGCCGACAAATACGGCTTTCAGCAACATTATCATGATGCAGCCACATTACTTATTAGTCTCAATACTTATGCTAACGAGGCTGATGACAAGGATTTCATGCTTGCAGGCATATATTCCAGAGTCGCCGGGTTTTTGCGCAGAGAGGGTAAGTTGAGTGCTGCAAAAGAATACGTAACTAAGGCATGGCAGTACCAGCAAAGTTCCCACACTGATAGTCCTCTCGATGCAAGCTCAACCTTGTTGGAGATGAGTATGATCGACCTGCGTCTAGGACACAATAAAGCGGCTTTTAACGAGTTCATGAAAGCTAAGCAATTGCAGCTAGACAACAATGTACAAGCTGAGTTTTATGTCGGCGCTGTAAATGTCCTGGATCGAAATAAAAACGACTCCCGCACGGGAATGTGTTACGAAGTCTTTCACGAACTAAAAAAGGCAAGACAGACAGACGAAACAACAGGGCTCGAATTTAGGGCTGAGCTTCTGGACTATTTTGTCAGGCGGCGTTCGAGCTACGCCAGGGAAATTGCAGCTGACACTATAGATTTCTTGAAGCATTCACCTAAAGCAGGCGAAAAAGCAGCAAAAAGAGCCAGCGAGGTTCTGGAAAGCTACGCCAGTTTCATCGAGAAAACTAAAACCAATTGAGAGTGGACGGCAAATTCGAAAGGTTAGCCCAGCAAGAGTTATAGAAACCGCATCCGCTTTACTTTATGGTGTCCGCGTTGTATCTCGCCCGATCAGCATTAGCTCTGGCCCGGTTAGCGCAATCGCGCGCCAGACTGGCGTAAGATTTTGCCTGTGAGTCGCCACTGTAAGAGGCAGATTCAGCTCGTTGCGCCGCATAATATGCATTATTTGCAGCATACTCTGCATAGCTAGCTGCATTCTTGCGATTCCATTGGTTAGAATCATAACGTGCGGTATTGGCATAATTGCGAGATTTAGTCTCTTCGTTTCTGGCTTTCTGGTAATTGGAGTACGCATTTGATGTTGCGGCAGAGTTGTTTGCAGGTGCTGGTGCAGCTGCTGAACCAAAGGCACCGTATGAGCCGGCACCTTGCACATTTGGTGTTCCTCCCTCAAAGAAAATACGCATCGCTTCCTTTTTTGAAACTGAAGGAAAGATTGGCGATCTATTGTTTGGGCTCAGCTGTTGAACAGAAGCACGCGCAGCTTGTGTTGCTGGAGGAGAGGCTTGATACCAGCCTACGTTATTTGAATTCTCGACAGCTTGCAACTTTTGCTCAAGGCTGGAACTGTTGTTGCGCGCAGAGGAATAATAAGGCTGCGGTTTTGTATTCAAAGCTGAATAACCGCCATTGAACGAATTGCCGGATGAAGATTGTCCGCCAAACCCATAATTTTGCGCCAGCACCTGCGGACATTTAAATCCTAAACTCAAAGCAATAAAAAATAAGATAGGGGCGATGCCGTGAGTCGCCCGGTTGAAATTAGCTTTCATCACTTGTCCTTCAACAGTTTAATTTGATCCGTATCCGGAATACTATTAGATCCAGAGGTCTGCTCAACTGACTGCCAGGCAATTTCAATTCCGTTCTTGAGAACAAATACATTCTTCGCTTTAGTTGCACTGCCATCGGTTGCTACTCCCGAAAAGCTCACTACCCATCGTCTGTCCATTTCATGGTGCCAGTGCCCAAAGCCGAAAGATCCATCGTTGCCAAAATGCCACGAGATGATGCTGCTGCTACGAGGGTCCCAACCAATAAGTTGAGTATCTACTTCTTGCACGCCGTTCTTTTCTTGGCTTATCTTTGAGATGATAAAGTTTCTGCTGGGAGACCATTCAACAGTCATAACTGTAGGATGGTTCGCCGAATCTACATGCCATTTTCCAATCAACCATTCAATTTCTTGCAGATGGTCCGCGGCTTTCAGGTCGCTGATCTTGGTTTCGGAAGCTTCGCTGATTTGCCAGCGATCAGCATTCTTTACAAGGACCATCATGAATCGCGAAGCTGGAAGATCTACCGTGCCGCTTTTTCGGCTAACATCACCTCGCACGACTGCGACGTTAGAAGCAGGAAATTTCATTTCATCCGGATGCATTTGCATGAGAGCATTTTCTTGCCTGTGCAAGGATTTACTGAAGCGATCTTTCAGTGCGGCTTTTCCTTTAGTGATCTCTCCAGACTCGTCGATAAAGGTGCCGTTGTCCATCCAAAAGGAAACAACTTTGTCCGCATCGGCATCGTTGACTGCCTTACTTAACTCATAGAGAACAAGTCGTACATCTTCTTCGGCTTCGGACCTCATCAACTTTGTTTCTGTTTTATCTGCGGAACTTTTACTTGTGTTTGTGCTTGCAGCGAAAGTATTGCTTGCACAAGAAAAGAGAATAAGTAACGATACGATAATCACTGAGTTGTTCATCAACAATTTCCAATGGACTAAGAAGGTCCGTCAATTATATCCGACTTCAGAACGATCATTTTAGGGGCTAGAAGTTCGAACTCAATGGGCGCCCGTGAGGCGCCCCTACCATTCAAGAGGGCGCTTGCAGAGGGCGCTTGCACGCGGGCGATTGGACGCGGGCGCTCCCGGGATCCGCTGAACGTATTGCCAGTTCCAGCCAGCTTCTATCGTCACTTACCGGGATTTGTGGAATCCTGTGAGGGAATCGGAGCGAGATCAGCCGGGAGTTTGTTCGGGTCTTTGGGCATAGCGAAATCCGCAGGAATTTTCCCCTTATCATTCATCGCAGGAGTAGTGATTTTGGTTAGCACTTTCCCGCTGATGGCCGATTTGACACTATTGGTAATACTATCCACAAGATCAGCCGAAGTGTCAGCGTTGTAGTATTTGCCGCCGGACTTTTGCGCAATGCAGTTCAATTGCTCTTGCGCATCTTTGTCGCGGCGCAATCCAAGCCCAACAATGTCAACCTTCATTTTCACACCAATACGCGAGAGACGATCAATATACGCACACGGATCACCACCGCAAGTCTCTGCGCCATCGGAAATAAGAATCACCGTCTTTGGTCCATTGCAATAACGCAAATCTGCTTCCGCTTGCATCAGCGCATAAGTCAACGGCGTCAACCCGTAAGGCGCCATGTTTCGCACAGATTCAATAATTGCACGGCGATTGTTCTTTCCAATTGGAACCAACAAAGTAGATTGCTGGCAATCAGTGAAATCACCGCGGAATCCATTCCCGAATACACGCAATCCCAAATTTACTTCATTTGGAATACGAGAAAGAGCCTGTTCAAGTACCTTCTTCGCAGCTTCCATTTTCTTTTCTTCACTTCGGCCGGCGTCAGCAGCACCCACTTTGATTTTCTCTTTCATGCTTTGCGAAGAGTCAATCAAAAACAAAACGTTTGCAGGCGCGCCCTCGCGTTCAACACCAGCCTGCAGCAAAGCACCAGTAGTGCCGGTCTGCAACAGGGTCGACTCCGTGCCGACCTGCAATGTTGTATTGCCTGTTCCACCCTGTAGGACATTGCCAGTATTTCCGCCAATAGATTGTGCCGGATCGTAATTGTTATCTTGTGAATATGGATCGAGCTGCTGATTTTTCTTGTTGCAATTTACACAGGGCTTTGCATCTGCCATCATCTGAGCGGTGCTCACCCATAACAGCGCAAAGAGAAAGACAAGCAGCCCAGGAGCACGCAGAAAAACATTATTCACTAGATCTCTTGAAGATCCGGAGTATGAGCCGTCAGGCTGCCGGCGCACCCGGGTACTCGTACTAATTGCTGGCATGCTTCTCGTCGCCTTTGGGCTCATCCTTACTGCCTTCGCTATCTTTTGAAGACGGCGCCGGGCTATTCTTATGTGCAATTATAGCCCGTCTCGAAACAGGAAGGATCTGATCTCCATTGCTGGCCCAAATGGTCACGTAGTAAATACCCTCTTTTCCCTGATTGTTCAAAACAAGTTTATGAGTGAAATTGGATCCATCGGATTTCACTCCGCCTTTCATCGGTATTTCCGACACAGGTTTCGGAGTTGAGGTGCCGACACTTGCCGCAATCAAAGGCGCCGCCAGCGCAACAGGCGGGATGAACACACCGCCCGCTATTGCTGCAGTAATGCCTGCTATCTGCAAGAATCTAATACCGCCACTGAAGTCCTTGTTCGATTTAGTGGCATGCGCCTCATAATCAAGCGGCGGGAAATATGGCAATGCATCTGTCGACTCGGCATCATCAGCCGGTGGAGCCGAATTTAAGCCTTCCCAGGCAATGGAGATTTTGTGGAAATTATAAGGCGCGGCAACATTGCCTTTGATTTCAATCTTGTCGCCGACAGCGGCTTCCATCGGTATTGCTTCCATTTGGCCGTGCTTACTCACTACCTCGGTGCAGCAAATCAACTTCTGGCGATTTGCTGTCCATTCCAGAGACATTGCAAAAGCGTTTGCGTGTCCAAATAGGAGTGATTCACGATCATCCTGTCTTGTTAGCAAACTCTCGATGACTTTTACAACAAGCTCTCTTGTAGGTTTCAAATTCTCCGCAGCCGGCAGCATGATTGTGTTTTCTACAAGAGCATCAGTACCACCGGCAAATGTATAGCGCACATCCGGATTATGTCCCTTCGCGTTGACGTGAGACACCGTCTCTCTTTTCACAAGATCGCTCACTTGCTCAGATGCGACTTTGGCGGCAATATCGTCCCAGGCAAGCTCACTGACGCCCTGTTGTGCACGAATCTCGTTTATAACATCGAGTCCAAATTTTTCAGCTTCAGCCAGGCTGAGCTGCTGCTTCATATCGAAATGACCATAGTTCGGAAAGGTCAAACCTTGTGACGCGGGATTGCTGGGCGCAGAGCCAGGGTCCGGGCCTAAATCAGGCAGAGTTGGAGCGGAACGCGGTGTGTATCGAGGAGCCCCAAGCCCTGGCTCCAGCATTGCGGTGGGGTCAGAGGCTGGATGCGCAGACTCTTCGCCTACAATCACTGATTTCAGACGGCGGATGCGCTGCTCCACATCCACGTCAGGATAATCCCGCTGGAAGATAGCCGTCTCCAGCTTATCCAGGCGCCCCTCGACAGCAATATTCGGCGTCGAGTGCCCAAACATGAGCTGTTCGAGCTGACCGACGCTGGGAAACTTCTCCTTAACAGGCGGCGGAGGCGGCGTTTTTAGCAAGGGCAAGGAACTGTTTAGAGCCGGCGCTGTTGGCGGCATATCGCCCGAATCGCTGCCTGGGCGATGGACACGCGTAGGCGTGCCGGCTGGATCAGTCAGGGGCTCTTCCTTTATATAAGATCCTTTTGGCTTGGCCACGGAGGCTGGAACGCTCGCAGCAGTGCCAGCGGCAGCCGTCTTGACAGCCGGTTCGACGCGCGCCGATGCAGGCTTAGCTGCCGTTTCAGCGGAATCTGCCCCAAAGACCTGCAGGCCCTGCAAAGAAATAGACAGGGCCGAGACTACGGCAAGCATCCTGTGGGGCTTTAGCAAGCTAAGGGAGATTCCTCTGTCGGTATCTTTCTCTATTGTGGCTCGAAAAGTGTCTAATGTGTGTAAGAAGTAAAAAATTTACTGCCTTCTGTGGCATTGTTTTACCTTGTAGCCGCATTGTCGATTGAGCGTCGCAAATCTGCAGTGTTCTTTTGCAGTGTCTGCAACAATGCAGACCGCCCATCATCCACTGTTCCGGTAGCAGTCAAACTCTCGGTCTGCTTTATAAGATCATTCAATTGTTTACTGAATGATTCATACTCAAACGTGCCCAGGATGCCGATCTTATTCAAACCATCCAGATGTAATCTCAAATCGGATAAGGTCTTATTGATTGATTCTGCTGTCAACTTCGGCGTAACGAAGGGAATGTTTTGATATGACTGAGTATTGTTTGGAACGATATCGTCTGATTCCATGAATCCTGGTCGGAAGAACGGCGTTGGATCTTGATCGAGCGGACCTCCGATGAAGGTAGCTCTCTTCGGCTTGACAGAAACAAATGTTGACGACTTGCCAGGTCCAATAGAAGCCATATTCACGAGGTTGCTGCTCACCTTTCTTATATCCGAGAGCATCTGGTTGCTGTCTGTGATGGCCTGGTTCACAGACTTCGAATCCCAAGCTGGATCTGACCAGCGCGACTGCAGCTCTGATGCCTGAGACAAAAATTGCTTGCGTTGACTATCGCTCAAACTCTTTCCGTAATGCTCATAATCGCTGTCCAGTCTTCTTAGCTCCTGGATGACATTCTGTTCGTTCTGGCTGAGCAGGTCCTTTCGTTCCTGTGACAGTTGCTTTGCTTGATCTTGCACCGATTGAATCGCAGCATCATATTCATTGCCGATTTTTGGCGGTCCGTCTTTGATCATGCGCTCAATTTCGTTGGCACGGTCCAAAATATTCTGATACTGATCCGGAGATAGGCTGTCCTTGTGTTTCTTGATTTTGTCCATATCGACGTGTTTGATTACAACGGGCTGACAGAATCCCACTTGATTCAATTCGGTCAAGATAAATTGAGAGCCGACAAGGGCGAACATAACTATATATGTGTAGGGGCCCCGATGCCGTTGACTCGTTTTCGCTCGCCAACGGGTCCTCATCGGCCATGCGTCGCCCGCGCTCAGATCAAACAAGCAAGCGCCCCCTGTCTCCCTGTCTGCCCGCCTGACTGCCTGTGCGAATAAAACAACTCCGGATGGCACGCCGTACACCAGCTGCTCACATCAATATGTTTTACACCACATTCCATCAATTGCATTGCATTGAACGCTTGAATATCCGGGTAAATATGCCCTTCTCTATGCTCGATTAGTTCTTTGCCATCTTCGACTGTCGCCAGCAATTTCTCTTCAACCTCTGAACCTGTTCGGTAACAGCAAGCACCAATTGCCGGACCCACCGCGGCAAAAATATCGGACGGATCTGAATTTAGCTCCTTCACCATTAGTTCGACGCTTTTCTTAACGATACCAGATGCGGTACCACGCCACCCGGCATGAATAACGCTAAACGATTTCTTCGCTGTATCCACGAGCATCACAGGCACGCAATCGGCAAAATGCAAAAGCAAGGGCTGCCCTTGCAATCTCGTGCTGAGCGCATCGATTGCAGGAATGTGCGAAGGCTCCTTTGACTCGGGCAAAAGTTCTTTTATAAGTTGAACGTTGTTGGTGTGCTGCTGTCCAGGCACCGCCAATCTGTCAGCGTTCAAATCCAATGCCTTGCATAAAATGCGACGATTGCGCAAAGCATCATGCTTGCTCTCATCAGTATTCCAATGGCGCCCGAGATTAAACGAATCAAGCGGACTCGGGCTCTCACCGCCCAGCCTAGTAGTAAACGCATGCGCAAGCCAGCTTAAGCTTTTCAACAAAGGAGACTGCAGCAAACTCAACTCGCCATGCTTCTCCACTGTCCATTCGTTTTTGCTACGCGCCTGTTTCGCTTTAGATTCCATAAAGATTCTCGCCTAACTTAGACACATTCCACCACATATATTTATAGCCTGTCCAGTAATTCCTCGCGCCATGTCTGTAGCCAGATAAACAGCCAGCTGTGCGACCTCGTCACACTCGATAAAGCGCATCTGAGGCACCGAGAGACGCGCAATCTCTTGCGATTCTTGCGGGTCAATCGAATTGAGCTTGCACCACTCGGGATCTTCAATCTGCTCGCGAGCAAGCTCTGTGTTCACCCAGCCCGGACAGATCGCATTTACGGTAACACCCTTATCAGCGAGCTCCAAGGCAAGCGCCTGGGTCAGCCCGAGCAGGCCAAATTTAGATGCGGAGTAAGCGGCGCCGTGAATTTCGGCATGCTTCCCGGATATCGAAGATATATTGATCACGCGGCCCCAGTTGGCGGCTACCATGTCCTGAATTAATTCTCTGGAGAAAATGAATGCCGATGTGAGATTCGTGGACATGATTTCATTCCACAAGGGGCTTGGATGTCCGGCAACGGATGCCGTTTTGTATATACCGGCGTTATTAACAAGTATGTCTATGGGCGCGCAATTTTTTCTTATTTCGGCAAGCCCTGAGAGAATCGACGATTCCTGCGAAACGTCAATCAGCTGCACGAAAGCACTCGCCCCCAGCGAAGCGATTTCTTCGGCAGTCTTTTCCAGTCTATCTTTGCTTCTTGCAGCAAGAACAAGCTTGCACTGGGTTCTGGCAAAAGCTATGGCAATCGCCTTCCCGATGCCGCGACTGGCGCCTGTGACAAGAACCGTTTTTCCTGTGAGATTAGTTTTGAAATCTTTTATGTCTTTCGCGAATCTGTCCATCCGGAATTCCTTGTTATATCCGTGTTTAAAGGTCGATAGATTCCTAAGGATTTATGAGCTCTCAGAAACCAACAAGGGAACATTGCTAGACTGGGAAAGTCTAAGCTGCAAGAAGCAGTTCATCGCACGGAGATGTGGGTATGACTTTGAAAGCCAATTTTACCAAGCGCGCGGCTATTATAATGGCGCTTACACTAGGGCAATCTTTAGCTATGTCACCGCTTGCGGTGCTTGCCGCTGATGGTTCGGTACGAATAGCAGGCAACACAGTTTTCGAAAACAAAGTTGCCAGCGGTGGGATGTCAGTTGATCAAAGAGCTGAAAGCATCCAGAAGAATCTTGACAATGCGCTGGTCGCAGCAAAAGATCGCTCGGCTTCCGCCGTAGGAATTGTATATGTTAAGGGCGTACCGGTCATCACACTCGGCGGCTATCAAGTTTGCACAGTCGATGCAGACAACGCGAGACTGGCAGGTGTCACGCCGGCAGTTCTCGCTCAGAGATGGGCAGATTCATTAAAGAGAGCGCTGGGCGATACCGCCGGCGTTAACAGTTATGTGGCTCAGCTGACTGGAGCCTACATGCCAGCCCCAGCACCTACAGTTGATACATCGAATGCCGGTCCGGCAACAAACGTTCAATATTCACCTCCGCCGGCGGCGCAACAGCCCTCCTACGGACAACCGAGTTATCCGGGCGCGCAACAAGGTTATGGCGGCGATCAATTTAATAGAGGAACACAAAGCTATCAGCCTCCGGGTGGCGGCTATGGCGCTCCAGGTGCCGGTGCTTATGGCGCTCCAGGTGCCGGTGCTTATGGCGCTCCGCCACAAGGTGGATATCCTGCACCTGGTGGCTACGGACAGCCGATGCAAGGTCGCGTTGTTTATGCCCCAGCCGGATTAATGCTCAACGCGACTCTGAATACTTCTATTGCGACGCAAGCTGCACAATCAGGTGACATGATTCAAGCAACAATCAGCCAGCCTGTTGCACTCGGAAGCGCAAGTCTTCCCCCAGGCACAGTGCTTATCGGCACCGTTACCGAAGCAAAGCATGGTGGTTTCCTCGGCAGAGCAGGCACGCTGGGCGTCAAGTTCAATCGCTTGCGCACGCCTGATGGAGTCGAAACACCAATCACCGCTCACATCGAAGGCGGCATCGGCAAATACAATGACAAAAATGGCGACGACACATTCAGGGGTGAAACCTGGAAGACCAAAGTTGGTCAGGGCGTAATTCGCGGAGGCGTTGGCGCAGGTCTCGGTGCGGCACTCGGTACAGGCGTAGGCGCCATCGCAGGCGGTGGCAGAGGCGCAGGCCGCGGAGCCTGGTCCGGCACTGCAATTGGTGCAGGCGTCGGCGTTCTCGACAGCATGGTTCTGCGCAAAGGCAAGGACGTTGTAATTCAGAGCGGATCAACAATCAACGTTCAACTCGATGCGCCAGCCAATCTCTCGATTGGTGGCGGCGCACCTTACACCGGTGCTTTCTAAAGCAATCAACCGATTTGATTCTGGTAGGGGCACGCCTTGCGTGCCCTTGCTTTTTGCGCTAACGAATTTACTCAATAGGGGCACGTCTTGAGCACCCTTGCTTTTGCGATCGGTTAATCGCTAACGAATTTACTCAATAGGGGCACGTCTTGAGTGCCCTTGCTTTTGCGATCGGTTAATCGCTAACGATTTTACTCAGCCCAAGAACTGGCCTGGATTTGTTTCAGCCACGAGCTTTATTTGCTCGTTGCGTGTTTTCAACAACGCAGTCATGTACCGCTGAAGAAACAATGCATCCACAAGCTCCCCAAGAAAACCAAAAGGGTTAGTGTAGTCAAATACGTCACGCATCTTTGTGACACCATTCTCGTGTTCAAAAATATGATCGTGATCGAATCGCTTAAACGGACCAGATTTCATCGAATCGCGAAAATGCCGAGGTCGCTCGAATTGAGTAATTATGCTCGTGAGCGAAAACCAGATTCCAAAGTGCTTTGCCCGCCAGGTGACATTTTCCCCTTCACCGATTAGCCCGCTTACGACACCCGCAATGGCTTTCTCTGTTGTATGGTTCAACGAATGCATATGCAAATCAATGCTGCGAGACAAATCGAAGCATAGTTCGATAGGGGCATGAATTTCTGTGGACAGATCGATAACTGGCATGAAGCTATTCTACTAATGGACCACTGTTTCCGGTGGCATGAAGCTATTCTATTAACAGAACACCTTTCCGGTGGCATGAAGCTATTCTATTAACAGAACACCTTTCCGGTGGCATGAAGCGATTCTACTAATTGAACACGTTTCCGATGGCATGAAGCTATTCTACTAATCGAACACGGGTTTCCGGTAAATGGCGCACTGATGGACTGAGATCTATATCGTGCCATTCTGTTTGAAATCGGTTTCAAGGAGATGTTTTTCGATTCAGTTTCTTAGCCAAACTGAAGCGAAAAGAAGTTCGATCCTCCTGAATTTGACGCATCTGAGTAGTTTTTCGCTCCAGCAAATCGTTTGTTCCTTTGCGGAAAAGCGCAACAACTCTGCGGATCACGCTGCCTCTGAATCCACGATGATGTCAGCCGTCCTGCTTAGTCTCAAGCCAGGACAAGGGATTTGCTGGCTAGCTTAAGGGGTTCAGGGATATGACGGACACTGACAGAGAAACAAATATTGAGCGTGAAGACAACTCGAAGCCAACTGAGGATACAAGACTTTCTCTTCTTGCTTTAACCGAAAAAGCGGAAGCACCGGCTCAGCAAAACAAAGCAGAGAAAGCAGTAGCGAATGGCAATAAGGAAAAGACTTTGCCCGAGCTTAGCATTGACGAGAAAATTACCGCACCAGGGCGCTCACAAAATCGAGCTGAGAGACAGGCTGCATCGTTGAATCCTGAGCTGGGTGGAGCGCATCAGGAACGCCATGGAAGACCAACGATTCATGCACCGGAACTCGCCGGAGTTAGGCACAATACAACACATTTCAACAGCACCGATGGCATAGTCAGTTTTGGCTTTGAGAACGGATCTGTGATTAGCCAGCACACCCAGGGGGAAATGGCAGGGGCACAGGTTCTTCAAGATGGTGATGGACGAGTTATACGCATGCAGGAACCCAGCTCGGCAAGCGGTCCGAATCGTCCAGCGCGCGAATTTGAATTTCAATATCCGCCGGGCGAAGCAGGACAAAATCGCTCACCGTCTGCGGTACTAATCAGAAACGCACAGACAGGGGAATTGATGAACACAATCCGCGCGGATCAGAACACAAGTATTGGTGCTCATCCGGGTGGTTTTACGGTTATGAGCAATGGTGAGCGTAAAGGGCAGCAGGTAGAAACAGTCACTAACTACAATCTATCTGGCGCCGAAACATCCAGTTCTACCTACAATGGTCCCAATGGTCGATGGACAAGCAGCTCGATGACTCAAGTTGTTAGAGAGAACACGGTCACCGCAGATGGTATTGAAGTACCGAGGGGCTCCACAATGAGCACGCATTGGGCAGGAGACGGTTCGACATATACGAATGTAAATCGTCCAAACGGACAATCCGATAACTATGCATCGGCGGGCGCCAATCAGCCCAGAATGTGGAGCAGTTCCACCTATACAAATCCAACGAATCTTGAATTCAACATCAATGGACAGAATCAGAATTTTCCAGGGATTAGAAGCGCAGAACGCGACAAAATGAATGGGACATTGCATTTGCATTCCGATGCTGGTTCGTGGACTCTGACGCCGGGACAAAATGGTGCCATCACAAATGTTGAGTTCAAACCTAATAAGCCTGGTAAATCATCATAAATAGATCGCCTGGAGCATCAATTTTGAACCGATGAAACTCAGGGCTTGCTCAAGCTGGATAGCTCTGGATGCCCGGTTTCTATGCACGTCTTCTTTGCCACAGCAAGCAATGCCGGTTTGTGTGTGTTGCGCATGATCGTTCGAACAGCATCATAATCATTCAATTCGATAAAAGTTCTAATGGCATTTGCCAGGCATTGAACTAAACCTGGTTTCCATTCTTTGAGCGGAGCTATCATATCCCGCGCTTCGTCAATGCGATTGAGGCGAAGCAGACATTCTGCGGAAACTTCTTTCGCCTCAAGAATATCTTGTGGGCTGCTTGACTGAGGCGATCCCAATGGTCCGCTCAAGCGGGAGCTTCGTATCTTGCTGTCCGCTTCAATTAAGGGCTTCGCAGCAAGGTCTCTTAGTTCTTGCAAGCATTGCTCGTACTGTTTGCTGCCATATAAACATTCGCTTGTGAGTATGCTCAAGTAATCTTCGTTTATGGCTCCCGGCTTTAACTGCGGAATTAAGGTCTTCGCTTCCTGGATTTTTGGAACTGCTTTTGTAAATTCACCTTTCTCTCGCAATGCTATTGCTTCATTCAACAGTGATTTAAATCGCTCAAATGAATCCGCTGTCGCTTCGACTCTCACCGCGTTTTGTTTTGTATTGCTATTCTGGCCGGTCGAGAATAATGCGCCCGAAATTACCATGGCAAGGATAAGGACGCCTGCGATCATCGCAGCCAGCTTCGGAAGCGGGCCGGATCCCTCAGCCGAAGATAGACTAATCAAGCCCTGTTTCACTTCACTCATCGTTTGAAACCGCCGCGCGGGATCTTTCGCAAGAGCTTTTGCAAAAAACTTATTAGCGGCAGTTGAACGCAATTTAGGTATGCGTTCGTGCTTGTGCTTATACAAAACTCCAACGGGATTATCGGCTGTAAATGGCGGTGACCCGCTGATCATTTCAAAGAGACACACACCTACGGAATATACATCCGATCTTTTATCGACAGCCAGACCTGAGGCTTGCTCGGGGCTCATGTAGCTGCTTGTGCCAACGAGCACTCCAGTTGCCGTAAGCTTTTGCGTTTCAGAAACTACAATTTTGCGAGCAAATCCAAAGTCGATGACTTTGACACGATTCTCATCGGGATCCTTAATAAGCATTATGTTTTCGGGCTTGATGTCGCGATGAACCAGCCCCAGATTATGCACTGCTTCTAGTGCATCTGCACATTGGGCCAAAATACTGCAACTCGTCTCAACGCTCAGTTTCAGTTCCTGGTTCAAAATTGAACGCAATGTTGTTCCGCTTAGCAGTTCCATGGCAATGTAGCGGAGTCCGGATTCAGAAACACCCATTCGGTAAACAGTGACAATATTGTCGTGCTGAAGACCGCTCAGGCTCCTGCCTTCACGCAAGAAGCGAGCTTGCGTCTCACTGTCATCATCATCGTCGCACGGATGCAATATTTTCAGTGCTACAGCTCTGCCGGTATCGAGTTGTGTAGCATGGAAAACTGTACCCAGTCCACCACTGCCGAGAATGGAGTTGAGTTCGAATCTGTCGTCGAATATTTCTCCGGCTTTTGGAAATGAAATCATTCGAGCGAATCTTACATACTGAGTTACCTGCTCGGCTAGGATATCATCCGCCAATTGCAAATGCAAAGCTGTGTGAGCGCGCCCCTACCAATTTTCAATTCGCTGGCAAATTGCAAAAAAGAGGGAGCAGCGAGATTAGATCAATGGCAGGGACGCCTTACGTTACGGGCGCCCCTGCCATTGTGAATTGCAGGCAGATTGCAAAAAAAGCAGTGAGATTACATCAATGGCAGAGAAGTCTTACGGCGACCCGAAGCACCGGACGGACCGACTTCTTATTTTCTGCGAGTATTCGCTTCGGCCTGTCCTGCGCGGCGAGGCCAGGTCACGGCTTCTTCCGTGTTTCCGCCGAACTGGCGAATCTTTCCGTCATTCTTTCCCGGATCCTCGACTCTGGGAGCTCCTACATTGTCGGCTCCAGGAGCACCGCCGTCTTTAGGCGCAGAGCGGGGTCCGTCGCCCTCACCGCTGTTCGGAGCGATGTCTTTAACGTCCTTACGATCGCCCTGACCGTTCACGCCGCGATTAGAACTCTCGGCATTGTTCTCAGATTTGTTTTCGCCCTTTTCGCTGCTATTCCCGTCAACAAGTTTTAGCTCGGGCAAGACACCATTATTAGCAAGAGCCTGGCTGCTATCACTAGTTGAAGTCGGCTTGGGCGCCTCCTTTAGCAGATTGGCAGCTTGCTCTTGCAAGCCTTCGCTGGTCTGGTTTTTTAGTTGTGTGCGCTCGGATTTTTCAGTTCTTTCCCCTTCAACCATTGCCCTTACCTCGCCCTGCCCTTTCAACTCCGTTATGATGAACCCGCCGGCATAAAATCGGCATAAAATTCCCGGGTGCCATATTTCACGCAGAAGATTAAATCCGCTCTCGCTTGTGGCGTAAGCGAGGAGGATGCTTCGGCAATTGGCTATAATCTGGCTGTGGCTACGAGGAACCCTTTTTGTCGACGCTTGTGAAAGGCATCTATATAATTCCTTTCCTGGCACTTTTGCTGAACACTGTTGGCTTGCCGATTATTGTGAGCATGCAGGTTCAAAAGCCAACGAATCCTGCATTACAGAATCTTTTGTATGGAACAGCGGCGCTTGACGCGCTCTTCCTTGGAACTCTAATCTGGATGGCCCTTCAGCTCAATAAACGCATTTTTGCGCTTAAGCAAAACGTCGAGCGCTTTGAGCAAGCGCAACCTCTCTATAATCAAATTGAAGGAGATGACGAACTTTCGCAGATTGATCTGTGTGTTCACAAAGTAAGTGAGCGGCACGACGAAACCGTCAGCTTTCGGCGCTCAGTGATGAAGCTGATGGCACATGATTTAAGAACACCGATCACTTCAAATATACTGGCACTGGATCTTGTTGCAGATACGGAGAAAGACATTTCTGAACCAAGCCGTTCGCGGCTGAAGCAAGTAAGGAACAGTCTAGAGCGGCAACTCAATTTGTTGAACAACCTGCTTCTAATAGAGCAGCTTGAAAGCGGGCAGGTCGAACTTACGCAGACTGGCGAGAACCTGGCCGAGTTGATCGCCAAATCGCTTGACGGTCTCTCATCAGCTGCTAAGATCAAAAACATCTCATTCGAATTAAATACAGAGCCCACTTACGCGATGCTGGATAGAGAGAAGATTCTCCTGGTACTGGGCAGTTATTTATCGAACGCAATCAAATTTTCTCCGACCGGCGGACGAATTATTGTGCGCCTGATTAAAAATGAAGAGCAAATTCGCGTTGAAGTGCAAGACCAGGGCGTTGGTGTAAAGGAGGAAGAGTCGGTGAAACTGTTCCAAAAGTTTTCCCAATCTGTTGCCGGCAGAAAAGCTGGTGGTGCAGGCTTGAGCTTAGCCATCGGAAAGAAGATTATCGAAGCACATGGTGGCGAAGTCGGAGTCTTCAGCAAGTCCGAGCATGGTTCAACTTTCTGGTTCTCAGTCCCTGCACCAAAGACAGACGATTCGAACGGTATGGAGCCGTGACAATCAGTTCAGGCGATTCTGGAGAATGAAAGAATCGCTCCTGCTAAGTTGAGCACTCGGCATTTGAAAGGCAAGAAAAAACAGATATGGCGAAATTTCTTCTTGTAGAAGATGACGTAGAAATAGCAAATCAAGTCAAGGATGCATTCGCACTGCGGAATTTGCCATTGGAAATAGCATTTAATGGTGAAGATGCACTGCAACTGTTGCACAGTTTCAATTTCGATTTAATTTTGCTTGACTGGAATTTGCCGGGCATCTCAGGTCTGGATGTGTGCAAAAAGTATCGCGCCGGAGGAGGGAATTCTTTCATCATTTTCTTGACCGCAATCAAAGATATTGATAGCAAAGAAAGTGCCCTTGCCGGCGGAGGCGATGACTATATTGTAAAGCCTTTCGAAATCCGCGAGATCCTGGCGCGTATTCAAAGCATAATGCGGCGCTCGCTCGACATCAGGATGGAAGCGTTAAGCGTGAGGGGGCTGAGCTTTGACGCGCAAACACGTGTTGTGAAAGCTGGGGATACTGAACTTCAACTTACTCGCAAGGAAGCGAATCTACTCGAGTACCTTATGCGAAACGTTAATCGCCCGTTCAATGCTCAGCAGCTCTTGAGCGCTGTGTGGCCATCAGATACGGATGCCGACGTAACAACTGTTCGCACCTGGATGAGAAACCTGCGGGTAAAGCTTGGCACGCTTGGAATGGAAGACTTCATCAAAACGGTACCAGCAGTTGGCTACGTCATTGAAGCTTAGAACTCTGGACATTAGCCTTTCAAGCTGAGACAATTTCAGTCTACGCGACTGAGATGCGGACGAAACGCTCATGGACATTTATGAAAAGCGAAGGAAAGAGCTGGAGCAGTTCAGACGGACAATAACGCGCGAGATGATCGAACAGTTTGTTCGTGAGGAGTCTCTGCCTGAAGGAAAGCGTACTTTGCTAAATGAACTGGGTCCTGAGAAATGGCACGAGGTGATGAATGAGCGGCATGCGTACAAGGTGCGCATTGACGGCGGAGAGCCAATTACGCTGGTTTCACCCGGGATAATGGATGAGAAGCCGATTTGTCTTTTTCAGGTTTATGGAAAGGATGAAGCTATGTTCAAGCAGCTGCTCAAGGAAAAGAAGACCGTAAGTATAGTCATTGAAGGTTTTGAGGGACGAAGCGAGTTTAGCGGACAGGTTACTGAAGTTAAAAAGATTGAGGCGATGAAAGCCATTTGTGACACATCTTTTGTCACGATGAAAGGGAAGACGAAAGCATTTGCTTTGCACAAGATTTTGGAAGCTCAGTTCAATGCGCTGGACGCTGCAAATGCAAACAAGGCAATTACGGAAAATAAAAACAAGGATTCTGCAAAAGACCTGAGCAAACCGTCCGCCGTCAGTTCAGCAGGAAATAGCAGCCATAAATCACCTGCTCCGGCGCCGAAGATTATAGATAAGCCTGCGCCTCCCCCGGTGAACATAAGCGAAGTAAAAAACACAGGGCTCAAGGAACAGCCGGCTGCGGATCTTGACCTTGCGTTGAGAGAACTAGAATCCTTGATCGGACTATCGCAGGTGAAAGACGATGCAAGAAGTCTGATCAATTTTATTAAAGTGCAGCAAATGCGTCTTGCGCAAAACTTGCCTGCGGCGCCGGTTTCAATGCATATGGTGTTTTATGGAAATCCTGGAACTGGAAAAACAACGGTAGCACGCATCCTGGCCCGCGTTTACCGTGGTCTAGGCTTGCTAAGCAAGGGGCACATGGTGGAGGTTGAAAGATCTCAACTCGTGGCTGGTTATCTTGGACAGACGGCAATAAAAGTGAGAGAAGCAATTGATACTGCACTTGGTGGCGTTCTTTTTATTGATGAGGCCTATGCGCTCACAGAAACTGAGCGGGATGAATTTGGCAAAGAGGCTGTAAATACGCTTCTCAAGCTCATGGAAGACTACCGCGAGAACTTAATTGTGATTGTGGCGGGCTACACGGATAAGATGGAAAACTTTCTGGATTCCAATCCGGGCTTGCGATCAAGGTTCAACAAAGTGTTTCTCTTTGAAGATTATTCGCCATCCGAGTTATTGGCGATATTCGAGCACTTTTGCCACTCACACGGCAATAAAATGAATGATGCAGCCCGGAACGCAGCGAAGAGTTTGTTGGAGCATGTGCACTCGAAACGCGGGAAGAATTTTGCCAACGGGCGGGATGTACGGAACATTTACGAACACACGATGCGGAAGCAGGCTAATCGAATTGTGGGCATCCGCAGTGCTACTCGAGCACAATTGATGGAGATTACAGCGGAGGATATTCCCGCTGCTGAAGAGGCTGTTGGAAATTCGCGGGGAAGAAGCAAGAAATAGAAGTTTGATCATCAGCTTCCAGTATAATGGCGAAGCATTAAGCAAGCGAAAGAACTAACTGAGCCATCTTTCTATGAAATTTTCCAATGCCGGCGACGAAATAGCTGCACTCGAGAAAGAATTGAGCCTACTTCGAAGGCAAGTCAGGCACCTGATCAGCAGCCTGCCAGTCGGAATTGTCATAAGCAACCCTTCAGGAAATATTCAAGCGGTTAATCCCGCGATTTTAAGCATGTTCGCCTTAAAAGACGAACGCCAGCTTTTGGGAAAAGACTTTTGTGAGCTATTGAAAACATGCCCCTGGACGCACGGCCAACTACTTACATGGTATTTGGACAATCAAGGCAAAAAGATAGAGTTGGAATATCACACTTCAGATTCCAAAAGCAGATACCTTGACCTATCAGTCATGCAATTTGATACGGTAGCCGAACAATTACTGCTTCTCATTTTGCAGGATGTAACTGAAAGAGTAAAAATAGAAAAAATGAAGCAAGAGTTTTTTGATATGGTCAGCCACGACATGCGCTCGCCACTATCTTCAATATCATTGGCTTCTGATTTACTGCTCGATGACGCAGACAAAATCCCTGAAGAAAACGTCGATCAAATTCGGCGAATCGGGCATAACAGCAGGCACCTGATCAGATTAATCAACGATCTCCTGGACATAGAGAAAGTCGAGCTCGGAGAAATTCAACTTGCTTACGATCACTTTTCTGTACTCCATGTATGCAAGGAAGCGATTGAAATTGTTTTTCCCCAGGCGGCTAAGCGAAGCATTAAGGTGATCGCGCCGGAAAACGATTTCGAAATGTATGCTGACCAGGATCGTATCTGCAGGGTAATTATTAATATGCTTTCCAATGCAATAAAATTTTCCCCGAAGAACGCTCAGGTTGAAGTGCTGACTCAGCAGGGAAAAGATTACGTGGAAATTTCAGTAAAAGATCAGGGGCGCGGAATTCCACAAAATATGTTGGACACGGTGTTTGAGCGCTTTAAACAGGTCGAAGCCAGCGACGGCTCGAAAAAGGGCGGCTCCGGTTTAGGTCTTGCGATTTGCAAGGGTTTTGTTGAAGCACATGGGGGAATAATCAAAGTGGAAAGTAAGGAGAGTGAAGGCAGCCGTTTCTGGTTTAGAATTCCACAACCATCCGACACAGATACAGCAGGGCAAGGGTCTGATCAGAAGTGATCACATGCTCCAGAAAGATAGCAAGAAAGAAAAAAAGAAAGAAAGACGAAAAGCAGGCAGCAGAACCGGTGCGCTAATTGATAAACCTAGTTAACGAGAACCAGAGAGATAGACTTTCAAGAAATATGGCACGCATACTGATAGTCGACGATGATACAGATTTGTCCCGCAGCCTGTCTCAGTTTTTCAAGAAAAGGGATCACCATACCGAGACAGCAGACTGCGCTACAGCAGCATTCGATATCTTAAACGAGAATGATTTCGATTTATTGATTCTTGATTGGGAATTGCCTGATGCAAGCGGGCTTGATATCTGTAAAGCATACCGAAGCCACGGTGGTCTGGGCGGGGTCATCATGCTAACTGGGCGCACGGGCTCAATGGAGAAAGTTTCTGGTCTCAATGCAGGAGCTGATGATTACCAAACAAAACCATTCAGCATGGTTGAATTCGGAGCCAGAGTAAACTCGTTACTCAGACGTCTGAATATGGCGAAACCAGTTGAGCCAGCCGTACTAGACGAATCAATCGTCGGCCAAACATTTGCCAATTCATACCAGATTGACGCGGTTCTGGGCAAGGGTGGAATGGGGCTTGTCTACAAAGCGACCCACAAAACTCTCGATCGCGTGGTGGCGATAAAAGTTCTTTCTGGAGAAAATATTAGTGCTTCCAGCAGAAAACGATTTGAACTTGAAGCGAAGGCAATGAGCCTGCTTGATCATCCCAATCTCATCAAGATTTACGAATTTGGTTTAGTCAATGAAAGTACTCCTTATATAGTTATGGAGTACGTAGAAGGGGTTTCTCTAAAGCAATTGACAAACCGTCACGGGGCTTTGCCTATGCAGGCAATGCTGCCCGTATTTATTCAAATATGCGATGCACTCGAACATGCGCATTCACAGTCAATTATTCATCGCGATCTCAAACCAACCAATGTAATGATCAGCTCAAACAACTGCCAGGCCAAGCTGCTTGATCTTGGCATAGTCAAATTCCTGAATAGCGGCAGTCAGGACATACAACTTACTCTTGCAGATCAAATTTTCGGAAGCCCCATTTATATGAGCCCTGAGCAAGCGACGAACGCACCGCTTGATTTTCGCACCGACATTTATTCGATGGCTTGTTTGATGTTTGAGGTATTGAGCGGAAAGTATGCGTACCCCGGAGAAACATTTGCAGAAGTACTAGAAGCTAAATTAAGCAATAAAGCTCCTAAACTGACTCAGCGGGCACCTGAAATCGCTTGCCCATTAGATCTTGAAGCGCTAATCCTGAGAATGCTTGAAAAATCACCAGCCAACCGGCCCCAAAGTCTAGCCGAGGTCAAACAGGTCCTCGAAAAGATACAAGTGGAAACCGCCAGTAGCCATAATGCAAGAACTTTGTCAGAGCTGCTAAAAGCAAGGAACAAGTTCTCTTAGTTGTGGACGATTTTTAGCGGTAGTATTTGTACAAATCGGAAAGCTCTCTCAACTGCTTAGTCGAAGGCGAGCCCGCTTCTTGCATGCATGCGGCACTCGTTAATATTTCAGCGGCATTACGGCGGGCATGCTCATCAAGTTGCTCAGGCCTAAATTGAAGAACGAGATTGGCGGACTCTTCTGCAAATCGTCTGGCACCAGAAAGATCATTTCGCGCGAAACAAGATGCTCCTCGCTGAAGAACGGACATCGCCAATTGCAACTGGGGATCGTTTCCTTCTTTTGCCTTCTGGTAATACGCTTCAGCAAGAAGTGGGCCGGCTGTCAGAGCAAGCTGTTTCTTATATTTGTCCATGAATCCTTCCGCCTCGTTTGTTTTGTCATTATCTTGCAAAGCAAGGCCCAGGCTAAGATATGCATACGCCAGACGCCGTGATGATGCAGCGCCGGGCGCTCTTTCCAAAATAGCCAGAGTTTGCCGAGCAATCGATTCTTGCTCTACTTTCATCGCCTCGAGATCAGCATCGGTCTGTCCAGCTGCCTTCAGTTTGAAGGGACTGTTAAGAAGACGATGATCTAAGTCCATCAAGCGGAATGAAGCTTCCAGCACTTCCTCGGTAGCAAGAGATTGTTCCAAATGCTGGCGTATTTCCAAACTGTCTTGCACATACGGCCTCGCGCGCAAAAGATTCTTAGTCATACCAAAAACAGATTCTTCATTGGGAACTCGTATGTTCTTAATGAGTGCATCTGCAATTGCCATATCGAAAATTGCGCGAAGCAAAGGTGGCTTCTTATTATCCAGCTCTTGCTGAAAAAATTTCTGCGCGTCTCCCGGGTGGCCCATCGAGGAGTAAAGCTCGGAAATTCCAGAGGAAATCAATTCCCCGTAACGCTCTTGTTCGTACGCGTCCTGCAATGTCTCCGCAAGCTTGAGAGCTTCGAAGTATGAACCTAGACTTTGAGAATATGCTTTTTGCAGATACCTAGCTCTGGCAAATTCTATTTTTGCTTTGATATAAGCGTCCTTGTTCTCATGGTAGGAACTACGTGTGCTCCATTGGGCGTTCAGCTTATCAAACTTTTTCAGGATATCGAGCGCCGAGTCAGCATCGTTTTCGTCGTTATAGATGGCAGCAAGATTCACATAGCAATTTTCTAGCTCAGGAATACTGTCGGCGGAATCAGAGGAAAAGCCCTTTATTGAATGTCGAAAAAGCTGAATTAACTGCTGATTGTAATTCAGGGCTGTCGCAGATTTAATGCCAAGCATCCTGGTTTTTAAATAGGCATCACGTTCGTTGAGCAACGCTTCTGCTTTCCGCAGAAGCAAGGAAGATTCATATTTTGACTGGTTAAAACCACCAACTCCAGCAAAGCCAGCGATTGTTTTATCAATTAAAGTTACAAGCAGATCAGGTCTTTCTTGCTTCAACATTCGATCTGCTAATCCGCAGACCCTGCCGGAAAGCGCCGGTATGTTCTTGTCCTGTTCTTGCTCAGAAGCGAAAGAGAATACCTCAAGTTCTTGTTTCGTTTTTCCAAGTTCTTCCTCTAGGTTGCTGCCAAGCGCCTCATTTTGCAAGCGCGCGATATTCTCATCAATTTCAGCTTCCTCTTCGCTGCTGGCTTTTCCCTGTCCTGCTTGTTTAATGCGAAAAAGAACAGCAAGCTTCTCCATTGAACTCAGCTTTTGCGCTTTAGTGCAAGAAAATAGATCAGCAGCATTTTTAAACGCTCCTTCTGCTTGCACGAGCTTGCCCTTATTTAAATCGCGTATGCCACTCAGATCAAAACGATCCCATTCACATGTTACTAAGTTTAGCGCGGGCAAATGGGGAGTAGAGCCTGAGTCCCTGATCAGCGAGCTGAACATTCCAGCAGCAGCCAGAAGCAGTAAGACTGATAGCGAAAAAGAATAGGCGGCTCTGCGTGGAAATTTCTTCCATTTCTTTATCCTGCTGGTATGCGAAATGGGCTTGCCATCTCTAATGGCTTTAAGATCATTTACCAGTGCGCTAGCACTTCCATACCTGAACTCGGCTTCTTTTTCCAGGCAGCGAAAAACCAGCCTGCGCAAATCCGGCTTTATGCTGCCTTCAAGAGGCAAAGGCTCAGAAGACAAATGCTGAAGAATGATTTTTATCGAATTGTCACCGACAAAGGGTGTGTTTCCGCTGAGAACTTCGTACATTATGCAGCCGAACGAATAAATGTCAGATCTGCTGTCAAGCTGTCCTCCTCTGCATTGCTCAGGGCTCATGTACAGGGGGCTCCCTATAAGTTCGCCAGTCTGAGTGAGTTTATTGCTATCGGATATCTGCTCATTAGCTACTTTTGCTATTCCGAAGTCAACTATTTTGGCAATTTCAACAGCAGAATCGGACGTTAATAAAATGTTTGCCGGCTTAAGATCTCGATGCACGATTCCTAGGCTATGAGCATGTGCAAGTCCCTCTGCAATTTGGATAAAAATGCTCAGTGCCCGCTGTTCATCGAGACATTCTTCTCGCTGAATCAAATCATCAAGGCTTTCGCCATCGATATACTCCATGACGAGAAAAGGAGCACCATCTTCCGCCTTTCCGATCTCTTTAAGCAAGCATACATTGGGATGATTTAAAGCCCTAATTGCGGCACCTTCGAGCTCCAATCGCTTGATTATTGTCTCATGCTCAGCAAGGTGAGGCGCCACCAGTTTTAGTGCATAAAATTTGGAATCGTCTACGGCTCGGACCTTGTATACGGAGGCCATTCCACCTTGACCCAAAAACGATAAGACTTCATATCGATGGTCGATCATGTCGCCTGCCTGGAGCAGTCCGGTCTGACGGCCAGGACTTAGCAAAAGCGGCGCTTTGCTGCCTCGTTCTTTATGCATAAGCAGCGGCTGCCTGCAATCGCATTTGACGTTCTTGGGGAATAGCCAGGAAGACAGCGAGCCTCGTGCGATTATCTTTCCGCATTTGTGGCAGCGCTTCCGAACTCTGGGCGTTTTATCCATAATTACGCTGCTCCAACTCAATCGTTGTATCTGTAACTATTGGATAAGTTTCGAAAACGGTTATATTCATCAGACCCATGTTTGCTTGCCAAGGCGCAGTTTTCAAATATTCTGGCGGCCTCATCGCGAGCAGTGCTATCGAGTTCTTCCTTTTTATACTGCGAAATAAGAGACGCGGCTCTTACAAGGCACTTATTTGCATCTTGAACGCGATTTGTCTTTGAGTAGCATGATGCAAGAAGATCATAGGCTCGCGCTAGAGATAAGCTGCGATCGCTACCGGATTTTTCTAGCTGAGTGCAAAGTTCAGCAAGTTCTTTGCTCATACAATCGAGGACGGCTTGCTCAACTTTATCTTTTGATTGCAAGAAGCTGCCGGCATTCTGCAATTGAATTAGCTCTTCCTTCCAGTTTTTCTGCTGCATGTGCACATATGCAGAATAGAGCGCGGACACAATCAAATCCGATTGGGGGCGGGCGGCCGACGGCTCCGCGGAAGAATCATATTCTGCGTTCAATCGTGGAGCTGGATTGATTGACCCCAGCTCCGAGATTGCCCTGGCTTCAGCATTAAGATCACTTGAAGCGTAATAGGAGAAGGCGGCTTTTCTCAATGAATCTGCTTTCTGTTGAGAGCTTATGTTAGCGATGCTGCTGCTCTCTTTAAATTTCAAGGCAGCCGACCTAAAGTTTCCTTTGTTCAGCCAGCTCTCTCCTTCCTGAAAAGTCTTCAAATAATTATCAAGTCTGGCCTGATCCAAAGGATTTGCCAACTCGGACTGATACATGTTAAACATAGAAAAACCCATTGCCACACACAATAATAATGTGCAAACCAGAGCAACAGGAACTCGTCTCCTATTGCGACTAATTATTTTTACTTTCTTACCATCGCGAATCTTGTAGAGGTCAGCACAGAGAGTCTGCGCATCAAAGTACCTGTGCCGTGCTTCTTTTTCTAAGCAGACATTGATTAGTTTTTCGAGATTGCTGTTAACACCCAGGCTCTTTTCCAATGGAGCAACCCGTTCAGTCAGGTGTTTCAAAATCACCTGCACAGGATTTTCGCCGTTAAAGGGTGTCTTCCCGGACAGCATCTCGTACATAATGCACCCGAGAGAGTATATATCGGAGCGCCCATCAAGATCGTCGCCATGGCACTGCTCAGGGCTCATATATAATGGACTGCCAATAATATCATTGCTATTTGTAAGCCTGGTTTTATCAACACTATATTGCTCAGACAACCTGGCGATTCCAAAATCAACGATTTTTATTTGCTCTTCGCCACCAAATTTTCGCAGCAAAATTATGTTGCTTGGTTTAAGATCGCAGTGAACAACGCCTCTGCTGTGTGCGTGAATCAGTGCTTCGGCAATCTGAATGGAAATGCTTATCGCTCTGCTTTCTGAAAAAGCTCCGCCCTTCAATGCATCCTCAAGACTTTCGCCGGCTACATAATCCATAACCAGATAGGACGGCCCATCAGGAGTGCAGCCGAAATCGTAAACAGAGCAAATATTTGCATGCGAAAGCAGTTTTGCTGCATTTGCTTCGTGTTCAAGGCGCTTTGCCAAATTGAATGAGCTCGGGTCTGCACTTTCATGAGCTATCATTTTAAGAGCAAAAACAGAACCATTTTTCCTGTCGGAAACACGGTATACGGTCGACATGCCTCCCTTTCCTATTTGCTCGAGGATTTCATAACGCTCATGTATTAAGGCTCCCCTGGCAAGTTCTGGAGCAGCTTGTTTGACAAGTTTTTGCGTGCTCTGCTCTGCGTCTTTTAGGGGAACCGCGCTTTCAGAAAGCAAGCATTTACATTCAATCTTACGAAACAACCATGCTGTCAGCGAACCACGCGTGTTCGCTGCGATAGTCTTTCCGCAGTTCCGGCATTTGTTTATGGCAGGTGCAGAACTATTGCTCAAATTACCACCCTTCACCTATCATGACCCATGCAGCCCAGTTTACCGCTGAACTAAAAGCGGGGTTGGTACATACAGCCAGGCGAGCACTTTTCAATGCCTCGGCGGGACATTGTTTCTTTTGCCAGAGATTCCTGTAAAACTCTTGCATAAATGCAACAGTGGCGTCGTCCGGAATTTTCCACAACGAGATCAAAAGCATGCGCGCTCCGGCAGCCATAACAGAGGCCCTGAGACCCAGGACTCCCTGACTGTTTTCCTTTTCGCCCAGACCTGTTTCACAAGCGGAAAGCACAATCGAACGGCATTTGTGTAGATCCATACCTAGGATTTCTTCTGCACTCAAAATTTGAAAGTCCTGCGCATTTTTCTGCTCCTGACTGTTTTGATTACCGGAGACATTATTCTCAGAAGCCAAAATCAAGCCTGATTGCGCCAGGGGATCTCTTTGTTGAATCAATCGATGTTCATTTATTCCCAGGCTGGATGCATCGAGATTATATTGGCGCTGAAGTCCCTCTGAGGAGAAGAAGCCATGAGTGGCAAGATGCACCATTTTGAAATTTTCTATTTGAGCAACTATTTTTTGTTTTGACGGTTCAGCTCCTTTCAGCAAAACATATTTCAAACCACTCAGCCCGGCAAGAGCGCATATTTGCTCGACTTCCTTTAGAGTGCCCGGAAGTGGCTGAAATAACTTTTGATTGCCGAATTCCACGCCTCCCACGGCAAGCAAGTCAGCTGATCTACCGTCAGCAGGCTGTGATGTCCGAAGGTAAACTAACTCCCTGGGTGAATCTAGCTGCGTAATCATTTGATGGTCGCTAAGCAATGAGAACGGCATTTTAAACAAATCACCATCAGGAATAACAAATAGCCTGTTTTTCTGTGCCTGAAGCAGAGGAGAAATTCGATTTCTTATTGACTCCAGCTCAGCACTAGCATCTATTCGTGCAATTACCTTCTTGCGCCATACATCAATGTCGTGATTTATTGCTAAAGCTGCACCTAGCTTTTTAATGCCGCTTACCTTGCCGGCGCTAAGAAAGAATACGGCATAACTTGCTTCTGCATTCTTGTCCTCTGCAAGATAGGAATAAAAATCCACCAGCATTTCGTCTTCTCTGAGCATGCTGGATAACCGTGGAATGCTCAGCTCTGAAAGCGTATCTTGCTCCCTGTTCCTGACCCCAAGCAGCTTACGTTCAATATTTTCTTTTTCCTGCAAAATCTCATCACTTGACTGCTTCCAATCGTTAAGGTTGAGCTTGCTGCTCAGGTGCAACAGCTCAGTAAATCTTGCTCTCAATGCCAAAAGCCGAGCTATGTCGGCGGTATATTTGGTATCAGTACTGAGTCTCATGATTCGGGATTCTTGTCTCATCGACTCGATAAGAATCCCCTTCCACTTCGCCAGAAACGAATAAGTCTCTTGAGCTTCTTCATCTCTGGTATTTGTTGAAATGAGCAATGAGATTTGAGCGGGCAACCTGCTCTGCAGAAATTGCCGCTTCTCCGCGAAGCTGGTTCCAGCAAGAACGTCTTCTATATATCGGTCAAGCAATTGGCTGGATTTGATGCAAGCCTGCCTGGCAAGTTCTAGTTTGCCTTTTTTTAGTTGCAGCTTGCATTGATTGTTGAGAACAGGCATCTTATCTATGTAGCCTGATTCTGCAGCTGAAGGAAGCAGCTCGAGTGCTTCGTTCAGGTGGTCCTCCGCCTCGGCAAGCTTATTCTGGCTAATTTCGATTACGGCTAGATTGTTCAAGGTTTCTGACAGATCGGAGGCCGATGTCTTGTTCTTTTTTCTCAGAGCTAATACTTCTTCAAGCATTTTCTCGGCATCCTCAAGCTTGCCTTCGGACTGATTCATCAGCGCTAGGTTCGTCAAAGTCATTGTCTTCTCGAGTTCATCGCAATCCTGCTTTGTCTCAATTTGAAATGCGCGCTCCAGAACATTTCTTGCATCTTGCTCCCGGCCGCAGGCGTCGTAGATGACGGCCAGGTTGTTCAATGTGTTTGAAAGATCAACAGAATCTTTGCCAAGCACCATTTCTTCGAGGGTCAAAGAGCGCTCCAACAAAGGCGCTGCGCGCTGGGCATCTCCCTGAGCAGCCAGCAAAGTTGCAAGATTGTTCAAGACAGCTACCAGTTTCGGCGAATCCTTCCCCAGCTCTTTTTCAATAATTCGCTGGGCGGTTTCAAAATCCTTCCGCGCGCCGGTAAAATCTCCATTGTTTTGCTCATACCAGGCAAAGTTGTTTAGCGCCCGGGCGTACTCGTAGTGATCGGTGCCGTAACATTTGGCGCTTAGCTCGACAAGCTGGCGTGCAAGGTTTAAAGCCTTTTCCAGGCGCCCTTCCTTCAAAGCTGTTTCCATTTCAATCGTTTTATGATCTATTTCACTTGCAGCATCAAAGTTTAGAAAAGGGCTTTCGTCTTTTTGCTCTTTAGTTGCCGCGTTTACACCACAAAATGTTCCAGTGAATACTAAAAGGAGAACAAGTGCTGCACATGTTTTACTGATCTGCATATGATACGCGCTGGGTTTCAGGTTGAACTGGCTTCAAAAAAGCATCGTCGGGCAATCTGGATTTTTCTGTGGGCGCAAGGAAGTAACGACCTCGTGCTCCTCGGACTATACTCAAACTGGCGGCCGTCTTAAGCATATCAGCCTTAAGAACTTTGTTTTGCTTTTTCTCAGATGAACGCAAGGAGTTCAAGTGTTGTTCCGCCTGAATGGAGGATACTATTGAAAACTCCCCTGTTACTGCATTTATGCCATTGGGTAAAACGAAATGTTCAAGAGATCTTCTGGCGATGCCGTCATGCGGCAGGGCCTCCTCTCTAGTAGCTTTTTGTCTTTGCATGACAAGCTCTTGCCCTGGTGCAAGGAGCATTTTCTGATTGGCGATAACAGCTCTCACCTTACCTGGCCCGCTGTAAGAACGGAAGCGAACCTGACCATTGCGCACTTCCACCTCTGCGCCTGCTCCAGCCTCCACTACAAGATCACCGAATACGGTTTTGATTGTCTGTTCGGTATTTGGACGAATGAACATGCTGCCTAGCTTGATACTAAGAACAGTGTCAGTTTCTTGCTGGTAAATGGTTCCAGCCGCGGCAAGAACATGTGCCGGCTGAGCACCGTGCATACTGTTGGAACCAGCGCCACTCGAACTGGCAGTGCTTGCTGTGGTCTGCTTTGTGTCACCCGCCGGACCGCTCCAATTATCAATTGCCTCAAGCATCCTGCGGTATGACCCACCAAGATTACCACCCAATCTGATGGAACGTTTACTGTAATAACCTTCATTTTCTTTCTGCGCCAGATTGGAAACCGGTACTCGTTCTTTGATCAAACTGCCCCTGCTGATACCCTGGGCATTTTCATTGTTTGGAACCTGCACTCTTATCTGCTCGCCTGCGTTCAAAGCTATCTTGTTTCCGCCAGCCTCAAGGGTGGCCGAAGGTTCATTCTTGCCGTTTATTACTAAAATTCTACCACCGCCCTCGACGTCGACTTCCACGGCTGCGGAACTTTGCGGCGCAAGAATAATGGTACCGAATGCGGTGACGACCTTCATTGGAGTATTTCCGCTATTAGCATACATTTTGCCGCCATGCAGAAGCAGCGCGTCCTTCTCATCGCTGACAGTTGTTCCACGAGCGCCGATGGCATTCCCCCCTTGGCTGCCACCGGGTGAACCGGACAGCACCTGCCCAGCTGAGGTAAACAAAACAAGGTCGCTTCGTTGTTCAGAAACGCGAGTCGGCGGAATGACAGCTCCATTATCGTGAAAAATATTGATTGGCTGGAACTGTGCAACAAAAGCTTGTCCGTGAGGTGCAGCCATAGCGTTGAACGTCATTCCATGAAAAGCCCCAGTTCCCGACGTCGAAGGCGAAGGCGACGGAGCTTTCGAAATATCAATTCTGCCGGTGTCAAAACCACGGAAATTCTTGCTGTCAAAAATTGTATTACCCAACAGACCCATTGCCTGTTCAATCTTTTTGTCATCACCACTTGCGCGCTTGCTGTCCTCTCCTTTGAGAACTATTTGAATCAAGGTAAGACGAGCTGAATTCAAGTTAGTATTTGAATTAGCACTGTCATTGAGTTCAGGTATCAATATTCCCAGGTCTCTGGCAACTAGAGCAGTTGTAAGCGGACTGGCGGAGCCGGCATTCAGATTTGGATTTGGATTTAGTGAAAGTGATGTGTTGAACTTTGCATTTGTGAGGTTTATCTGCGCGCCTGCTCCGCTGGCATTGAAAAAAACAGCACCAGATGCAGTACTTATGTCAGAGCCACTTACATCGACGACACCACCACCAGTGCTTGTTACCTTGACCAGTCCTACGTTAATACCATTGTTGCTGATGTGCACATTATTGCCCATTATCGCCGGATTCGTCACAATGCCACTGCTGTTGGTCGCCGGCGCAGTAAATGGTGTTGCCAGATTGTTGTTGTATTGTTTGATGTTTGTTTCAACGCCATAAATGCCTTTAGTCAGAGCGGCAACCGCGAGGGCATTTGTAGTCAGATCGGACGTTAAATTGAATGCAAAGGCAGGAAACGGATATCCGGCAAAAACTTCAATGCCACCACCATTTCCAGTATCACTTGCAAATGTATTGTTTGAACCGTTTATCTGGGCTGCCGAGAACAACAGTACATTTCCATTGTTGGCTGTGTACGAACTGCCATTGGACAGTTGAACGCTAGCATTGTTGGAAGCCAGCATAATATCCAGCCCCTGGCTTTGAAGATTTGCACCATTTTGAAGATTGTTCGGACAAATCAAAAATACGCCGCCAACGCCAAGGTCACCTTGAAACGGACGAACGCCGGCAGTTATCTGCCCGCTGCCGATATTTATGGTATTACCTGCCACAGCAAAGAACGAGCTGCCAGAGTTAATTTGATTGTTGCCAGGTAAGTTGATCTGATTGCTTGCTTCAAAATCAATCTCTCCTTCCGCCCGTAATGTATTTGTCGCGGCGTTGCCCAGGCTAACAGAGCCATTTACAGCAGTGAACGACATATTTCCCTGGCAAGAGAAATCATGTCCGCCACCGCCTGTAACATCACCATTTGTTGCCATGACAGAGAAATTGTCACGAGAGAAGAATGTCGTGTTAGAGCCGAGGTCCACTAGAGTTGCGGCAGATATAGCCAGCTGTCCTCCGTTAGCATTAATTACCGTATTAGTTCCGGTACTGAGGGCCCCTGCTCGAGAAAAGAGCTGAATGCTGCCGGAGCCATTGATATTACTTCCATTTCCCAGCGTAAGGTTACCGCTGGCATTTACGAAAATATCTCCGTATGTGCTGGCAGGATCAAACGCGCCTGAAACATTAATCGGGACAGAATCATGCCCTGCATCATCATTTACTGAGACGCTTCCTCCGGCCTGCTGTGTGCCATTGACAAAAACCAGGTTATTCGCGACCGGTTCTCCCGCAATTATGGCGACAGAGCCGCCAAGATCGGAGCTCGCACCGGCGGCAAGTATGGGAGTGTTAATTGTAATATTGTCTGACTGAGCTACCAGAAATACACTACCACCTGTGCCAGCGGCTGAGCTGGTATTTATCGAGCCCACCTGAACAAAACCTTTGTCTCCTGCGCCGAAGGTTCCCTGACTGACATTGTCATTATCATGAGCGATGATAGTAACGTTGCCGCCACGAGCCCCCGGATTTGAAGCCGACGTATTTATGCTGACACCAGCCAGACGCACAGAACCTCCGCTCGCACTCGGTCCGCCCAGCGTGTATCCTCCAGGCACCACGGGTGGTTCCTGCAAAGTTGCACCGCCTGTACCAGGACTAACTTGCAAACCGGCAGAAAAGAATAGATTGCCTCCTCCTGAAGGTGAGGACAAATCAATTGAGCTGAGTCCTGCTCCTGCAATGACATCACCGGATGCCAGAATTGCGAGATCTTGCCCTGCAAAACGCAGCGAAGCTCCTGCATTAGGAAGCAGTGTTATATCTCCATTTGAATTGACGAAGCTTGGGTCTCCGCTGAGATCAAGGTTTCGCAGAGTCAAGCTGCCACCACTTACGGCAAGATGTGCGGCACATGCGCTGATGTCAACAGGGGCACGCAATTCATTCAAGAATGCGTTTACGATTCCTTCTTTTGCATCAAAAGCAATTGATTGAGCCTCTATAGTTCCGCCCGTAATGTTTATGGTCTTGTTGCTTAACTGGCTCAAGTTCTCAATGTTTACGTTGGCAAGTTTTGCCTGAATAAGCCCCAGTGTGTTGTTCAAATTTAAATCGCGCGCAATTGCCGTGCTTATATTGATGTTTCCAAGCTGCGAACTAATTGTACCGGTATTTACAATGTTGCCGATTGCACTGTTCAAATTCGTGCCCATAACCCCGGACATTAATGCTGACGAAGCCTGCCCTGGTATTCCGTTGATAATGGAACCACCTGCATTTATCGATAAAACGCCACCAGATGTGATACTGCCCATGTTCACAAGATTACCAAGCGTATGGATGTTCAGATTCACTGGGAAGGCCGCAGATGCACTGAGCGTTTGAGCAAGCATTGAACTGATGCTTGCACCGAGATTATTTTGGATTGAGGCTGCATTCAGAATAAAAGTATTTGACGAATTTGTTGGAACTGCAAGCAAATTTCCGTTATTCAACAAGGAACCTGCCAGCGAAAGCGAATTAGCATTTTGAGCTCCCATTACCGTAACGTGGGAGGGAACAAGCAATGAACCAAGCTGAATGCCCGGCAGAAGCGACAGAGAGAACGACCCACCAATTGCCCGGCCGGCACTGTCCAAACGCAGACTTTGGTTTTGTCCGGCAAGTACTTGCGTCAGGGCGGCATATTGAGCAGGAGTCAAATTATCCCCTGCCTTAACGAACAAGGAAGCCGCCCCTTCATTAATCGTACCGGAACTCCCGGCGCGCATCGTTGTAGTCGAGCTGGAGAGATCAAAGTTTACTGGTTGTGCCTTTGCAGACGAGCTTTGAACAGCACCGGCAGTCTGAGCGCAGGCAAAATTAGAAAGGCCGGACACCAGCCCCATAAAAGAGAGCAATATTGAAGTGACGATTTTAGGGTTGGATGTTTTCATGCAAGCACAATCCGAGATGGTCTTCCAGATTGAATCTAAGGTATTGGCATGAATAACTTGCAGAGTCGCTGTGAAATATTTGTAGACTAAACCGCTACAAGCCTGCCCCCTGACTCATTGTGCCCACTAGAGCGCCCCCTGCCGGCTGCGGCGCACGAAATTTAATCAAGCTGCTTGCCGGCTCTACAGAAAGTTCACAAGTATCAAACCGAGACTTCATCGGTGTTTTCTAGATTAGAAGCATCAGATGAGGGGCTTCAAAATGTATAAAACCAACAAAAAGAATTTGCAATTATTTGTCATGCTTGTGTCAATTGCACAAAGCTTTCCAGCCTACTCTTCACCATTCAGCGGCGGATCATTTAATAATATCGGAACGCTTTCCCCTCATTCAGCAATGAACTTTAGTTCAAGCTCTTCAGGCCACATCGCCCCAATCTCATCTGTTCCAGGGAGCATCGCTCCAGTTATATCGGGCGGTCAAAGCGTCGTGCCCGCCATGGGAATTACGCCTGTCGGAGCGGCAACTCCGGTCATCACACCGATCATTCCTGTAGGTCCGAGCGTCGTACCATCGCCTGGAATGATCAGCCCTATCGGCGGAACCAGTGTTGTTCCATCTCCGGGAACTGTCACCCCAGTTTCGAACATTCCAACACCTGTTACCCCTGTTCTGTCTGCTGGAACTAGCGTTGTTCCATCTCCGGGAACTGTCACCCCAGTTTCGAACATTCCAACACCTGTTACCCCTGTTCTGCCTGCTGGAACTAGCGTTGTTCCGCAAAATCCAGGAGCTTCCTCGACTTTGCCGATGGTCCATGTCCAGAATAGCAATGTAACCGTTTCAATCGTTCAGCAACCAATAGTTGTTACGCGCCAATACAACTTCCCGGTATTTGTAATAAACCGCAACGAGCATCATGAGGGAGGCTCAAACGGCGCACTACCCTCGGTATCACATGCTGCATCAATGGCCGCTAATCCAGTGAACAGTTTAACTTCCTTTGCAAGCCAAGCAGCTGACGATGTTCGTTCGGCGCATTCAAAACCCTTAAAATTGGCGGAGAATGCCGCAAACGAGTTTAGAAGCGTTGCGCTAATAGACATCTGTACAGTGCAAACGCCCCTGACTCTATTTAGCTCAGCCAACCAAGTACTGCAGGGCTCCGGCGGGCAAGTCATTGCTGGTACGCCAGGAACCTTGCTGAGCCGCGAACAAGACACAATAATTTTGCACAAAGGCAAGATATCAGTTAAATGTGGAAAAAATGCGTTGACGGTTCAAACACCGGAAGGAGCTGTTACTGTCAAAAAGGACTCAGTCGCAGTAATCGAACTAAGCGAAAGCAATAATCTGAGACTTAGCGCGATTTCCACAAACGAAGATGCTGCCACATTTACGCCGGTGGGTTCGGCAGCTTCTCTACCCATACCAGCGGGGCATCAAATTGTGCTTGCAGATGGAAACATCGAAGAGGAAGAACTGATTTCAATAGATGGTTCTGAATCGATTGTTGGAGGATCCATTCAACACGTAGCTTCAAGTTCTCAGAAAACTACTCCACCCCAAAGCGAAAAAAGATTTTACAAGCAATCAAGAGCAGGACGAATGCCAAGGCTTGCAGGCTCGATCGGCAAGGGGTCAGTTCCACAGAATAAGGAAACAAGAGAACTTGTGTCTGCTTGGGAGAAACTTCAGCTAAGCTCGTCCCAGCCCCTGCAGCTACTCGCCCAGCCTGGAACCAGGTTCGCACAAGACGGAAAAGGCAGCATAAAACTGATGCAAGGAACTGTTTTTCTCAATTCAAAAGAAACCTTTACGATTGAAACCGCGTACGGCAAAATAAGAACAGAAGCTAATGCGATCACCATGATCGAGCTGACAGACAAGTGCTGCAGAGTAAAATCATTTAGCGGACCAGGACACCAGACTATCGACTCTGGAAATCAACAGATCTCACTTATCCCTGGGCAAGAACTCATCATGAGCAAAAGCGAACTTAAGGCAAACGAAATTAATCCTGCTGATGCAATTGCTCGCCGAAGCAGATTTGCCAACCAGACTACAGATGGAATGGTATATAGCGTAAATGATTTTGCAATCAGTTCTATGCTACATTATGCAGGTTATCGGAATATGATTAGTTCGATTGATTCAAGCGGCAAGCTTTTGGAAAAAATACTCAAGACAGCCGTAGTTGTTGAAATGGTCACAAGAGCCAGAGGGCAATTTAAATACTCCGCACTGTATGAAGAAAACAAAATTGCCAAAATCAACTAAGAAAGCAGAGTACGCAAAAATAAGAGAAAAAGGTCTGGGCATGCTCAGACCTTTTGTCTGTCTCATCGTTCTGAGCACTTTCTGCACCCCGGGAGCGCCCGCGTCGCCTCTCCAAAAAGCTCTGCAAGTATCAATGTCCGGCGAATCGGACACCAACTCAATTTCAGCAAAAAAAGAAATAGAATCTCTGACCGGCGAAATAAAACAATGCATTCAAAACCAGGAATATTCCAGAGCCCTCCCCCTGGCTCGCAAAGCTCTACAATTAAACCAATCTGTGCGCGGAAATAGCGATCCTAGCAATGAAGCATACATGAATAACCTTGGCTGGATTCTTCAGCACACAGGAGATTATACCGAAGCGAGAAAGCTATTCGAAGAATCAATCAACATTGCAGAGCAAAACAATATCGGTGACATTGAGTATATATGGTCGCTGAACAACCTTGCCGCCTTGCTCTATTTTCAAGGCGATTACGAAAAGGCAAGGCTAATTTTCGATCGCGCGATTTCCTCGCTTGAGAAAAATCCCGAAGCGGCAAAAGACTGGCAAAAAACCGTACATCTCTACAGAAACCTTGGTGGCACTCTTGATGCACTGGGTAAAGGAACTGATGCAATAGCATCGTATAAGAAAGCAATCGCAATTGTAGAAAGTCAAAATCCTGTCGACGAGCTTGAGCTGGCTCAGGCAACAGACGATCTG
>JBIKOL010000139.1:0-23886 GCA_044358055.1 Obscuribacteraceae bacterium (SeqCode) | reverse complement strand
ACGCGCTCTGAGCATCAAGGAAAAGCTCCTCGGTGCCGACCATGCGGACCTGGTTCAAGGCCTTAACAATATCGGCGTGCTTTATTTAGATACGAACCGAAGCGCAGAGGCACAGCCGCTGCTTGAGCGTGCTCTTCTGATAAACAAAAAGATCATGGGGGCGGAGCATATCTCTTCTGTCCCCATTATGAACAATCTTGGCGATTGCTTTTTTCTCAAGAATGATAAGAAAGCGGCATTCGAACATTATCTCCAGGCGGCTCAAACAATAGAATCTTACTTTGAAAAAATATTGCCCAACTGCTCTGTTGCTGAACAACAGGCTGCAATTGATCAGTACAGCATGGTGCAGATTTCGCGCTTGCTTTCCAGCGCCGCAAACGAGCAAGATATCGAAAGGGCTTATTCACTCTTTTTCCAGTGGAAAGGCATCTTAGTGGACACACTGGCAAATGAATCAAAATTTCGCAGAGCAGCGTCAGCTTCTAAGTGCGCTGAAAAGCTCGAGCAATTGAGTAAGTTAAGAACACAATTGGCAGCATGGTATCAACAAGCCGGAAGTATTGAACTGGAATTATGGGAAAAAGAAAATCGACGGCTGAGCGCTGAAAAAGAGAAACTCGAACGTGAAGTGCAGTCTGCAACAGGGAACTTGCTGGAGATCCACAAAATGAGCTATCAGTCCTTCAGCAACTTGCTGCAGGCAGACGAAGCTTTTGTTGACGTGTATAAATACGGAAAGATGGAAGCAAAAGAAGGCGAGTTGTTATTTTCTCCCGCTTATGCTGCCATAATTACAGGCTCAAGTAAAGGAGATAAAAGCACCCCCTCCCTGGTGGAACTTGGCAGAGGCGATGCCATTGAACTAAAAGCAAAAATCTGGCGAGACGAAGTGCTTTCTTTAAATAGCGCAGCTGGAGCCTGGGCGCAGTTGTCTTCTGTACTGCGGGCGCCGTTCCTGAAAATCAAAGATGCCAATAAAGTGTTCGTCTGCCCTGATGCTGAGCTAGCCAGACTACCGTGGCACTTGATTGTCCCCGCTAAAATCAAAGAGCAGACGATTCTATCTTGCCAGATTGATTCAGCCCGAGAACTTGCAAATTTACGCAGCGCGTCAAAACAAAATGGAGCAGCAACGGATACACTGCTTCTAGTATCAGGAGTCGACTTCAACGCCGGAGCAGACAGCAGAAGCAAAGTCAATATTTACCTGCCTTTACTACCGGGCACCGTGCAGGAAGGCAAAGAAATAGCGACGCTGGCCCGGGCGACAGGAAAAGCAGTCATTGAGCTTTCTGGCTCCGCAGCCAGCAAAAAAGCACTAATCTCATTCCTGCCACAGGCTACTTACGCACATCTGGCAACTCACGGTTATTTTTTCGACGAGAGTTTTGTCGACAAGATGACCGACCTTCGCAAATCTGCTTCAAGAGCGATAGTTTTGAAAGCCCGTGCGCAAAACAGGCTTGCGCTGCGCAACCCCTTAGTCGAGTCGGGAATAGCACTTTCTGGAGCAAACAAGGCAACGAGCAGTGGTGCTCCTGATAATAACGGCTATTTTACGGCCGAAGAATTTCTCGAAATTGATTTGAGTCATTGCAAAATTGTGACGCTCTCTGCTTGCGACACAGGCAGAGGTGAGGAAATCACCGGGCAGGGCATCATGGGCTTGCGAGCAGCGATTATGGCGGCCGGAGCTTCGAATGTCATCATGTCCTTATGGCGAGTACCGGATCAGGCTACGGCGATTCTTATGAAAGAGCTCTACCAAAATATGTGGTTGAAGAAAATGAAAGCGGCTGAAGCACTGAAAACGGCGCAGGTTTCTCTATCGAAACAGAATGGGCAAGCTAAGCCAGCAGAGCCAGTAAATTGGGCAGGCTGGGTTCTCGTCGGCGAGGGCTGGTGAATTTTTGTTGATCTGAACTTAGTGATAGACTCATGGATAAAATCGCGCAGCAAAAAATGAAACTCGCCTGATAAACGTTCCCAACCACCGGGTACGAAGACAAAGAGTAACAGGTTTGCGAGGCGGTTGGAATGCAGACGTTCAGATCTTTTGATTTAATAGTTATTGCTTGTATTTTTGGCATCTATACTTCAAACAATTTGGCTTCCGCAGCTGCCACGGATAGTTTGTCTGGCAGCGAAAAAGCGTCTGGTGGTTGTGCGGATCCTGAGAAGTGGCAGCACTTTAATCCGCAAATGTTCAAAGCGTCACAACGCTTAGTCCCTCATCCTTCTGTCACTGACGAAGCGTGCAAACACTATCCTGGGTTTTCAGTGGCGTTTCCACAAGATCCAACCCGTTCTAACATCATCTACGGAAGAGGAACAAAGGGGCTTCCCACATTTCTATTCGCTAAGGCGTACGATGTTCTTATGATTGGAAACAAGTATTTTCAGGCTCCAGCGGCTGGAATGGGTAAGCAGCTAATCATTGATAATCAGCCGGTTTTTGTATATGGGACATCAGTATATACACCGATTCCTGATTGTAAATATGTAGGCAATCCGGCGCAGATAAGTCCATTCGATCCATACTGCATTTTTTACAAAGACAAGGATGTTTGGCCGGCTGTAGTTTACGGCAAACCGGGCACGCAAATCTCAATTGCGAATCAATCGGTGCAAGTTCCGGAAGCTGGGAAATCTGTTGTGATAACCGTTGGCGCTGATGGGCGTATAAAAAAAGTGGGACAAGAAGCTTATAGTGGATCTAATAAAAATGATCCTTCGAAATCTTCAGCTTCTAGCACCGACGCGAGCAAGTCCGCCGACAATCAGAATAATAGCAGCACAAGCACAGGAGCTGGCGCATCATCGGAGTCGAAGACTGCAAGCGCATCGGGAATTCAGAATATTAACGCATCACCATCAGCGAGTACATCAAACTCTGGAAATTCAACTGTGAGCAGTACGAGTACGAGCCCTACTTCAACAAGCACGAGCACCACCACGAGCCCAAAAACTGCGGCAAGTACGAGTACGACTACACCATCAAATGGAAGTTCGCCAGGAGCAGCGAATAAAACAGCCTCAACATCCAATCCGCCGACGTCTGTAGCTGTCGTACCAACGGAAGGTGTTAAGAGTCAGCAAACTTCACCGCTTACAAGTACTTATACCATCGGTGGAGAAGCAGATAATCCGTTCCTAGAAACGCTTGCCGGTCTTCCTTCTGCTAGCATTTACGCACCCAAGCTACCTGCTGACCCTACCCAGCCTTACCCCAGCTCGCTAAGCGATCAGCTAATCACGACGGTTGCGGAAAAGCAATTGGCAGCCAATGCACCGGTCATAAATATCGCTGGTTATAGAACTTGGCCGATAATTATAAAGACAAAGGCTAAGCTTGACGCACTAATAAATAAAATTAAATCGGAGCTGGGAGGCAGCCTGATTGGCTCGCCGGACATGGGTCTGATTCCTGGAATTCCTGACCTGCCATTTCAATCAAATTATTACGGTTATGGTGACGGCGGGACCAGCAGTGGAAGCGCTAGCGGTTCCAATACATCGACTAGCACCACTAATTATTATTCTGCCAGAGCAGTAACAGCCACGTACAACAATACTGTTTACACTTCAGAAGACAGCCCAAGCCCCAGTGCCTATCTTCAATTTACTGCTCATGTGGAGACAACCGGTTATGGCGTCGCACACGGAACGTTGTCTTTTATGTGCTCCCCAGGGCAGGTTGTTGTAAAAGAACCACTTCACGTTATTGTTAAATACGTGGTGAGAGCAAGTCAAAACACGGGCAACGGTATGGTTCAAACGGTGTTCTGGCCTGTTCGAATTAAATCCAGCCACGAAATTTCTTGGCGCCAACAGCCGCCACCGTCTTACACAAACACTCAAATTCCTATTCAAAAAGTTGAAGAGTTATCTCGCTATAAGGGAAGCTTTCAGGTCGGTGGCACAGATCTTGGTTTCATTCCAACCACAACTGATGGACGTAATGCTGCTGGTGCAACCATTCCTGCTGAAATTGTTAGGGCATTTTCGCAAGTTGTTCCTCAAAACCAATCATACTACCACTAAGAAATTGAACGGCAAGAAAAAAGTATCAATTATTCTCGCACTGCAGGCAAGCATCTGCATGAGCTACTCACCGTTGTTTGCGCAAGTGCCAGCACGCGGTGTGGAGATTTTAAGGACTTACCTAAAAGAGAATCAAACCGTGAAAGCACGGATTTTGCTTGAGAGGTGGCTCTTAATTGAGCCCGACAACTCAACTCTCTGGGCATACAAAACATTTTGCTCCGATAATCCCATGGATTGTGCAAAGCGAGCAGTTGCGCTGGACAAAAGCGACCCACTAGGCCTCATCGCCTGCGGATTGGCTAATCATCAGCAGCATACGGGGACTACGGTAGGGCTTGAAATGCTTAATACCGCTATAAAGCTATCGCCGAGTTCTTTAGCCTTCAATGCTCGCGGCCTTGTTTATGCAAGCTCCGGATTGCAAAACGACAAACAGCTTGCAATTGCTGATTTCAGTGAAGCCATTATGCGGGAAAGAGAATCAGAAGCTGCGTACATAAATCGTGCAGATGCAGAACTAGCGATTGCTTATTCGACATTAGACGAGCACCTGAGAAATTCGGAATTTGAAAAGGCTCGCGCGGACTTAGAACGGTCTATCCTAATCAATCCGAAGTCTATTACTGCCTATGTTTGCCTCTCCTCTGTTCATCAGGGGTTATTCCAGTGGAAACAAGCTTTGGAGGCTAATAGTAAAGCAATCGAATTAGCGTCAGAAGATAAGATGCTAGAAGAGAACAGCAAAGTACCATATCCTGAGAATCCAGTTGTAATTACACCCCATTCGCTAGTGGACCTGTACACAACGAGAGCAAATATTTATCGAGGTGCTGCTGACTATTACAAGGCTATCGAAGACTATACGCAGGTTCTTCGGATCGCACCTAAGCCTGTTTTGTTTACTTATCCCCGGCGAGCCGAGCTTTATATGCTGACTAAGCAATACTCTCGAGCAGTGGCAGATTATTCGGCCGAACTGATCCAGCTGGATGAATTGGCTAGAGCAAAAAATCAAAATCAAGATTGGATAAAAGGAACAGCAAGTATGGTGGCAGATTTACATGCCAGCCGATCACTTGCATTTCTTAGAGAAGGCAATGTGAGGAAAGCTAGAGAAGATGCCCAGACTAGTTTGAGGTACTATGAGCGTCTCCCAAGAACCCAGTTCTGGTCGCCACCCGAGACAACGGCGCACATAGTATTTGCAGCGAGTTGTGCGTTGCAATCAAGGTATGAAGAAGCGCTTGCTGCCTACTCAGAGATTATCGAGCGCGATCCACAAAACCTGGATGCTGTCAAGTGCCGAGGGCGAGTTGAAACAGCACTACGAAAACGCGGAAGACTTTCGGCAATTCTCTTTCTTTGCTCGCTCATGCTTGCCTCTTATTTGCTTTTTGCAGCGTTGCGATACTTTCGCGCAGCCACGCCAAGGACCTCACAAAGTTGATGTATCTTCTACGCAGTTCCACGATAACGGCAAGTTCAGAAAAAATGGAAAGGGCTGCCGTAGCAGCCCTTTAGCACTTCAGCCTTGGAGTAAAATCAAGGGAATTCAATTTGTTCTGCAACTATGTCGTAATCGATCACCTCCTTCAGTGCAAATTGATTTGAGGAATATTTCGCTGATACTGAATTTTGCAACCATCGGGAATCGGGCATTTCTTGGTTGAATATGGTCTTGGCCACGGAGCACTTGCCGGCAATGTATTGAGCGCCGCATTTGCATTAGGAAAGCCAAAACCATAATTTGGGTTCCACGGATGAGGATCGCCAGCTGTCGGCGGTGTACTGTTAGCCGCGGTGTTCTTCAAAGCATTCTCTACTTGCAAATTGCTTGCCGAAAGATTAGCAGACCAGATCAACGCAGCGACACCTGCAAGCTCTGCCGCGGCATACATACTCGAGTTCAGCGCAGTCCCATTTGTGTCCTCATACCAGCCAGGGCCAGTACGATTTCCACTCATGGTGATGTTTGTACCAGTGTTTGAATTACCAAGTCCCAACATTCTATCGAAACCGGAAATAAGATTGATATGGTCCAAACGCTGCGCCGAGTTCGTTCTCGTGTGCCCGTCTCCTGCAGACATAAATACAAGCCCATTATGATTATCGTGAAAATCTTTGAGTGAATTGTTCACTGCGTTGTATTCGGTCTGGTTGGCAAATTCTTCGTAGAACTCGCGAGTAAAGGCAAGAACTATGATTCTGGCGCCTTGTTGTTGTGCAAGCTGAATGCCTTGCAATACAGTGTCTGGATTCGGGGTCGCAGACGCCTGCAATACCTGTACATCCAAAATCGATGCGTCGGGTGCAATGCCAGTTCCACCGAAGCCATTATTGGCGGTGCCGGCAATAAGCAAAGCCATATTGGTTCCGTAGCCAAATTGGCCAGGGACCCGGTTGCTTCCTCCTTGGCTAACTTTGCCGATGAGATCTGGTGAATTGCCATCCACGCCATCAGCGAGGATAGCAACTTTGATACCACGACCACTGCATCGGCTCCAGACACTCGGCACCTGCATGAGCGGAAGGCTCCACTGCTGCCCGCTGACAAACAAGGGATCATTAGGAAGTCCTGCTAGCTGAGCGTGAGCTGGTGCAAGTAGCTGAGATGCAAGCATCAAAGAAGCCGCCAGCGCTCGGCCATGCTTGGTCCGGAATTTTAGTTCTCCAACAATCGATTTTATATCTGCAACTTTGAACGATAACATTTTAAATTCTCCTCTAAAAAAAGATTCGTTGCCATGCTGATTCCAAGCTTCAACTTTGGAATAAGCTTCGAATACATGCGACTATGGCGTTAGATCCAGAGCCACCGAAGCCTGTGGCAAACCATAGCCATAATCCCCATTCCAGGAAGAACCTGGCGCATTGATGCAGCTTCTTCTCATGATGTTCAAAACCTGATCATTTGAAAGATTGGCATTTTTTGAAAGTATCAACGCAGCAATACTTGCTGCAAGCGGTGAAGCGAAGGATGTTCCATTAATCCAGTCGTCCTGGCTATACATGTTGGACGTACGGATATTTTCGCCGGGAGCCGTGAAGTATATGGAATTTCCATAGTTCGAAAAACTGGCTTTATAGCTGTTCTGTCCGAGAGCGCTAACCATAATGCAATATTTGGAAGAGGGGTTCGGATCGTATGTATTGCTGTTTCCCGCTGCAAAAAACGCCAGACCGTTTCTTTGATCGTGATACCATCTCAAGTATTGCCAGACCACAGGGTGTTCATGTGGATTAGCAAAGGTATGGATGCCATCGTTGTTATAGCTGATGTTGATGATTCTTAAGCCACGCCTTCCAGCCTCGTATAGGGCGCTGGCAACGGAGTCCTCAGAGGCGGTAAAACTTCCATCATCATTCCAGGCTCCAATACGGATCGGAAATACTGAAGCGTCCCTGGCCGGTGACGAGCTAAGACGCCCATTGTCCGTGATTGCAGCCGCGGTCGTTGCAACTTCAGTTCCATGCCCATGAATATCATGTGTTGCGGGAGTTCTGTTTCCGGTAACGTCCACACCAGCAAGCAGCTTTGTTCTCAAATCCGGGTTACTTAGTTCGCATCCGGAATCAGCCACAGCGATTGTAACTCCGCGTCCACGAGCTTTGCCCCAGGCCGGGTATACATTCAGCGCTGCCAGGTGCCACTCTTGCGGATAATCAGGATCATTAGGCACATAATTGGATCCGTGATATGCAACCTTTGTCTTGGAATAAAATAGTTTCTGTACTGCGCAAACATTGGAATCTTTCTTTAACCTGTTCTCAGTCTCGTCAAGTTTGCCGGCTTCCGTTTTCACAACCATGCAGGCCATTTCGGCTGCGCCTATCACACGCTCTAGTTTGAGATTATGAGTTTTCAAAGTTTGCTTCATTCCCTGCTCATCGGCACCACTTTTGAGCATAAGCATCAAAGTGTCGGCCTTGTAATTGGGCTTTTCTGCTGGCATTGCCATCTTGGCCGGATCTGGCGCGCTTAGATGCAATTGAATTTGTTGTTTGTCGCCCGCATCATCCGCGGCACTTACAGACTGCATTTGCAGGGTGGGCAGCAAAGAAATTAATGCGCTCATGCAAATCATGGTAGCTGCAGCTGCAGGCTTCCTTTTTGATTGCTCGAATAGAAACATAAGTAGAACTCCTTACTGTAGGCTAGGTGCTTGTCATCTAAGGAATCTAAGTTGAAAGAGTGAGCTTGCTATAGAATACTTGTGAAGAAAATGTAGAGTGAATGCAACTCCTTATGCGAAAATAGGCTCATGGTGAAAATAATTCTCGTAGAAGATGATGAAGAGCTGGCGTGCGAGCTGATATCGGCCTTAAAAAAAGAAGGCGACAGTGTTGACCATGCGGACTGCGGCGAAGAAGCAAAGGCGAAGTTGAACGCAGAGCAGTACGATCTTCTAATTCTTGATTGGGAATTGCCTGATACTACGGGAATTGAAATCTGCAAAAACTATAGAAAGAATGGCGGGGTGGCTCCGGTCATCATGCTTACAGGCAAAGGAAAGATTTCAGATAGAGAAACGGGACTTGATAGCGGCGCGGATGACTATTTGAGCAAGCCATTTTCCATGCAGGAACTTAAAGCCCGTTTGCGGGCATTAAAGCGCCGAGCCGACCGGCCCCTTACGGATAACATTCTATCTATTGGTGATTTGAGTCTGGATTGTTCGAGATATTACGTATCAAAGGCCGGAAAAACAATCAACCTGGTGCCAAAAGAATTTGCGCTGCTTGAATTTCTCATGAGAAATCCAGATCATGTTTTCAGTCCGGATAACTTAATCAGCCACGTCTGGACCGCAGACGAAGAGGTCGGCCCTGACACTCTGCGAACGCATATCATGAATATACGCAAGAAAATAGACAAGAGTAATCTGGAATCATTTATTGAAACTGTGCATGGAATAGGTTATAGGCTAAAAAAAGTTAGCCATGAACAGTAATACAGAGGTAAGGTTCAATGGCTAAAATTCTTGTAGTCGATGACGACGAAGATTTGCTGATTTCTATCCGGCAGACATTGAAGGCCGAGAATCACACTATCGAAACTGTCAGCGAAGGAAACGAAGCTCTCAATAGAATGCAGGTTTATGATTATGATCTTGCAATCCTGGACTGGGGGCTGCCGGATATTGAAGGAATTGAGCTGTGCAAACGGTACCGCCAGGCAGGTGGTAAGACTTTAATTCTAATGCTCACGGGCAAAGCATCGGTGAGCGAAAAGGAAGCGGGGCTGGATGCCGGAGCAGATGATTATCTGAGCAAACCATTCAATATAAAAGAGTTGAATGCCAGGGTTCGTTCGCTTTTGCGCCGTGCAGGCAGCACAACAGACAATGACAAAGAACTCCAGATAGCAGACATAAAGTTGAATGCGCAGGCTTGCAGAGTTACGAAGGATGGGAAAGAGCTCTCCTTGAGTCGGAAAGAACTTTTGCTTTTGCAAATGTTCATGAGTGATCCCAATCGTGTTTACAGCGTGGATGTTTTGCTGAGAGACGTATGGAACGACACGCCGTCAGCTACTCCTGCCACCGTTCGCACACACATCAAGACACTGCGCCAGAAAATAGATTCCGAGGGACAGCCGACGCTGATAGACACGGTACACGGAGTGGGCTATAGATTGAGGGGCAAAGAAAGCTGAAATCAGTTTTTACATTCGCTCGACAGTAAGTTCATAAATCCTCCTTATATTGTTTGCATGGAAATTGCCATGTAGCATATTTGGAGAACGAGAAATGAAACCGATAAGCCTGGCTGAGAAACGACGAAATAACAAAGGAGTTTCAATAGCAGAGTTCGCACCTGCATTCGCGCTTCTGATTGTATGCGGAATTATTCCACTGTTTGCCAGCCTCATAATTCCAGTGAGAATCTTCTTTGCACAAGGGCTCCTGGACAGAGAAAGTTTAAGTCTCTGTCGCTATGAAAAAATGAGTGATGCTACTCAGAAATTTGGCGAAAAAAGCTGGCAGTCGGTCCTCGCTCAGCTTGGAATTAAGACAACAGAGAAGCAATTGAATTTGCTAATTACAAATACGGGTGGACATACCATTGCCGTTGAGCAGCCAGCCAAAGTCAGCCACGATTGGCTTCCTGGCGGTCAAATGTCTCCCTCTATTTACAGGCTGCAGGTTTTAACAAAGATGGAAATGCCACCGGTTCTTTCATGCTCTGTAGTCTCCATTCCCGGACTCACAAGAAAGCTGAATCTGACTCTTAAGAGTGAAAGCCTCTGGCAGAATCTCAGTTGTGATCCGGAAACCAATGATTATTTTTTGAACGAATGATTGCCGATGCGCCTCTACGAAAAGTTCACATATGTCAGACGCCAAAGTCACATGCAGAGATTACTTTATAGTAACTGCTTCAGGGGGACAAACAATGTTCAAGAAAATCATCGCAGCTTTCGTAATTCTTCTAAACCTCAGTTCAGGCAGCGCCGCGTACTGCCAGAACAAGTTGCAGGTAAGCAGCAAATGGACGGCAGAGATAGAAACCGAAGAAGTAAACGATCATTTCGTTTATCGCAATTCGTCCCTGCGTAACCTCATTAAAGCGAAAGTGCATTATTTCCCGACAGCAGACGAAAGCAAGAAGACTGAGTACGAAGAGTTCTGGATCAAGGATGGAAAGGGATTGGGGCTGCAACGATTCAAGAAAATAGACATTCCAGCCAACGATGATGTGCTCATCAAAGTTAAACTGCAATCGGATGTGTCGACAGCGCAACAGCAATCGGCAGCTGATGCAATCCTCCGCCTGTTACTCGAACTGTATCAGAACGACAATATTTTGACCCGCATCATTGTCCCGCAGGCAGCATTGGGTGGAATTTCCAGCAAAATACAAGATCACCATTTCACTTGCTACAAGCCGGAAGGGAGCCAGGCCGCACTTGCTGTTTTTCTTCAGACGGAAAATGGCGATTCTACGACTCTCTATTACACGCGCTGAGCCTGACTACAATAAATTTTTCCCGAATCAGCTCTCCCCCGGGGAGTGGGTAATTTACCCACTCCCTCTTTATCTTGCGCCGCGAAACTCCGCTCCACAAGAAATTCACATTAGCCATATTTGGAGTTCATTGCGCAGATTTATCTTTATGGCATGAAAAGATTCGGGGGGTTTGATTATGAAGATGAGATCGATGCAAAATATGAGAAAGCAGTCCGGCAACCTTCTTGCAGTGACCAGCTTAACTGCCGCAGGCTTCGTGGCAAGCACATTGATGGCACTCTCTTTTATCAGCGTGCTTTGCATCAACAACCGTCTGCAATCAGAGGCAGATACCCTTGCTCTTTTTGGCGCTAACAATCTCAATGTACACAACCGCATTGGGCAAATGAATACAATTATTTGTCAAAGCCGCCAATTAGTATTCAGCGCAAGAGAATCACTAAGCGACGCGCAAAAGAGGCACCCACAACTGGCAAATTTTGCCAATGAGATGCTGGAGGAAGCGCAGATAGATGCGCAGGAGCTAGAACAAGAAAGACACCGCTTGCAGTCGTTGATTGAGGCAGAGGCGAAGGACGCGATCGTCAAAGAGTTTCAGCAGCGACGCGATTCCTTTCAATTGAATCTACCCTGGATAAAAATAGGAAATCCGCAATTGGCCATTTCTTTTGGTGAGCAATCAGATTTGTGCAGCAACGTGAAAGATCCCGAATGCATGCCGGACCTTTACAGCTTCGACATGGCATCCGGACGACTCACAGACACTGCACATTATATGAAGGGTCATTCAAACGCGACTTTACCGGGTCCAGACAATTACCTGAGCTTCCACATCTCGAAGTTAACTCCTTCTGCCAACGGCAAGCCATCCGTGTCGCATGTGATTTCCGGCGATAAGTTTTCCTCTTTTGACGACACGAGCAGCCAACTTCCATCCGCCTGCAGAGTATCGATTGTTCTGGATGTGGCGGCTAACAAGAGCACTCTTACCCCTGCAAGCCAGCTCAAAACTGAGTCCAGTGCTGTCACGGCAGGAGCACTTGAATCTAAATAAAGACAAGGAAGATCAGGAAGGATTCTCGGATTTCAGTTCGGCGCGAGGTTCCGGATCGGAAGGGTGGGGAGTAACCACGAAATTGGTGAGATTATAGCTCAACAGTTTGTAGAGTAACTCGAACAGTTCTGATTTTTCTTTCTCGTCCAGGGCCTGCAGAAATATGTTCTGCTCTTTATTGACGAGCTTCAATGCACGAGACAAAGTCTTGCGCCCGCGCGGAGTGAGGAAGAGCAGATTGCTGCGCCTGTCGGCTTGATTAGTACTCCGAATAACAAGCTGCCGCTCTTCCAGCTGATCGATAATTTGCACCGTGGTGGTACGGTCAATATTATGACGGCGGGCAAGCACATGTTGCGAAAGCGGACCCTCGTTTTCGAGAATCCGCATCACACCTAATTCTCGTAAAGAGAGATTTAGCGGCTTTAGCGCCTCTTCAAGACGTTCGCGGATGATGCGACCGTTGAAGTTCAACAAGTAACCGATAGAATGTGACAACGCCTCCGGTATTACCGGCAGTTGCTCATCGGCTTTCTTGCTTGCTCGTGCCATTGGCTTTTTTCTTCTTGTCCTTTTTAGGATCGGAGAGAAGTTGTCCGTGCAACTTGGTGCTGGCACCTGGCATCAACTGGGCATCGGATGCTGGTTCACCAGTGAATTCCTGCACAAGTTCAGCATAAAACTCATCGCCTGGTTTGACAATAGCTTCCTGTCCCTTGACTGTCGTGTCTTCGATGAGCCAGCTACCCGGCACGCCGCTTAAGAAGCCCCAGGCAAAGCCTTTGAGGCGTCTGTGGCGCACGTTCAAACCGACTGGTTTTGCAAACGCAAATGAAGGATTGGCAGCACCAAGGACTCCAAGTGCAACAGGCATGGCTCCGAAAGTGAAGACGCCTGCCGGAGCAAGGGCTGCGTTCAATCCGATACGTATTGCTTTGTAGCGAATCTGTGTCGCCCACGGACCAGTTACCTGACCGTAATGATTGACGCCAAGTTCTCGTCCTTCGGCTTTGTTTTTGACAATACGCGCCTGCCTGGATGGTTGTGCCGAAAGCGGAAGGTGCTCGCCTTTTTCGTTGAGGATTTCATCGAAGCTCAAACCGACTGCGCCAGAGTTGCGATACCAGCGTTCCGGGCTCACGAGCGAGTGAAGAATGGTGCGGGCAGGGAGTACATAGTTTACGTGCCCATTCACTTGAGCGCCTTTCTTGGCGACAACACGATCGCCGATTTTGAGGTCGTACTTCAAGCGAGCCTGAATCGGGTCGCCTTTCTTGGCGGTTTTACTGGTGATTTGCGAACTGATCACAACTGGGAATCTGGCACCGGCTTTGGCTCGTGTTTTGCCTTCATCGGTTGGAAGTTCTTCCTGCTTGATTGTCTCTTCAACTTCTTGCGCTTCGTCGTTGTCTACGACGAGAGCATCGTCGGCTTTTGCCTGCATTCTCGACAGCACCGCGCCTGGTGGCAAGCTGACGAGGTTGGCGGCAATGCTGATTGGTTTGCTGCTTGGCTCGCTTGTGCTGGCACCGGACGTGGTGCTGCTTAGCGGGCTGCTGAAAGTGGGGGTGGACGAACTTGTATTTGTTGTTTCAGCGGGTTTGGCTGTGTCGCTGATCAGGTTTGAATCGGTGGGCTTGTTCGATTCGCCAGAAGCCGGCAGGCTGCCGGCGCTCCCGGGGATCGTTGACTGTGATTCAGTTTTGACGGCAGACGATCCGCTGTTGGCGGTGGTGTCTGGAGCAGCGGAGTTAGTTGTATTGCTTTCGGGAGCCGCAGGTGTTTCGGCTGGCTGCGAATTGCCGAACACGATTTGACCGGTGCTGGTAACACCGTTTGCCGTGCTAGTTTCGGTGCCTCCACCGTTAGCGGTGCTGGTCTCGGTGTTTAATCCTTTTGAACTGCTGGTTTCGGCGCTTCTAGATGAGCCGCTTGAAGCACTTGCGTCAGCAACCTTATTGCCGCGTGCAGGCTTCTTCGCAAGCTCTTTCTTATCTTGCTCTTTGCTGCCTAGCAGCTTGTCGTCTTTCTTGTACTTACGTAAGTCGATTGAGCCCCAGATTTTTTGCACCAGACGCGATGGCGCAGGTTGTGGAACTGGCAGACTGTTATTTGTCAGAGCTTCGCTTTCTGCAAAAGCCGCGGACAGGGGCGCCAGGGTGAAACCAAGTGCCAGAGTCAAACTGAGCTGCTTCTTGAACGCAACTCCTGCAACTCGTTGTCCCGATTTATTGATCTTACTCATCACAAACAGCCCTTATATAGACAATTCAACCGAACCACTTGACGCCTGTCATACAGTCAAAGTGCGAAATAATTCCGAATCATTTACCGAATCCTCTTTATACACCTGCCAAGCCCACTTGATATCGGGATTTAATTGCTTTGCCAAAGAAATTAATGCGGCCTAACGACTTACCGACCAACGCCTATCAGTTCGAAGGCTGCCCAAGATCTTGGTGAGGGATCTTTCGAGAGGGCTAGCAATTGAGCCTTACGCAGAGACTGAGCCTGGCTCAAACCTTGCTGTCTTGCTTTGTAAAACTCCATAAGTTCCTCAGTTCTCTGTGGATTTTGTTCAACCCAGAGACTTAGCAGAACGTTGCGTACACCGGCATAAGCGAGCCCGCGGCTGAAGACTTTGATGCCACCACCTTGAGAATCTTTCGGGTTGATAGCAGTGCCACTCCAGACGGCGAGATCGCTTGGCAAATTCATTTTGAACAATGCCTCTGCGGTGATTTTCTTGCTCTTTTCTTTTTCTGTACCATCACCTTGCGTTGCCACCGTCATCGGTAGTGTCGACTTCAACAAATTGCTGTCTTGCAAAAGCAATGGCGCTGAGAAGTGCAGGACTGCATTCCCCTTCGCTTGCTCTTGCAGTTGGGCAGCATCTGCATTCTGACCTATCAGTTTTGTGACTTGCTCGGGTTGGAACAGACTGGAGAGCTCATTCGCCTCAAGAGCTTCTCTAGACTCATTGGATTCATTGCCTGCGTTAAATACAAGTGCTTGATCGGCGCCATAGGAGACGCCATTATCAAGGAAGCTTGCCACCGCGGGCAGTGTAGTTAAGGTATGCGATTCGATTACGTAGCGGCCATGCGTATCAACCAGCGCTGCAAACGGCAGGTTGAACAAGACCGAGTCTGGAGCGAACAGCACGAGTTGATCAGGATTCGTCGGCAGGAATCTTGCCACGCCCTCCGGAATCAGCTCTGTGTAGAGCGCTTGCAACAAGCGCTTTTCGGATGCTCTGTTTTCCGGTCCCGATTTGGAGGACAGGGACAACATTGAGTTGATCTGTGTCCTGAGCTGATCGCGACCGATGGCGAGCTTGGTACCACCGAGGCGACCAGCGCGATCGATGATGAACACGAAACTCTGCTTCGGCCCGATGCAATAATCGAGAACCGTTGCTGTATTTTCTTGCGCCTTCTTCACAAGTTCAGGCAAATTGAGCGGAACCGGAGAAATCAAGCGAGCGAGCTCTCGATTGTCCGCCGCCAGTACCTGATGTCTTCGCATCCAGTCTTGCCACTGCTTCAGTGTCTTGTCTGGAGTTGAAGTTTGTTCGGCAGCGTGCAAGTGCGCACGTTGCAAAACCAGATCATTATATAGTTCGCGATCGCGCGGCTTTACTTCACCGCCGTTCTTCTGCCATTCGTTGATAAAGCCCTCTTCCTTCACCTGTTCTGCAGTTATGAAAGCTTGCTCTATGAGATTATGGGAAATAAGCATACTGATGAGTTCGCTGCTCAACTCATCTCTTGTGCTGGCAAATGGATTGCTTTCTGCGGTCTGGAAGACACCGGCTTCCGGAGAGCGGAAGCATGATGCCGCAGACGTTAAAGTATCGGCCGGGTTTTCGCCCATTCCGATTTGAAGCTTCGCCAGATTGACATAATCACGCCAGAGCACAGCATCACAATTTATTTTGCTTGCGACTTCAATGCTCTTTTTCAAATATGCATCTGCCTGCGGAATCTCCTTCAGCTGCAGACAAATTTCGCCGAGCGAGCCATAGACCTCTGCAAGAATTTGCTGATCTGGTGTTTTAGTTTTAGACATTACGCGCAGACAGCCTTCAAGTTCGCCCTTAGCGGCTCGGTTTTCACCGGAACGCGAAAGTGCCGACGCCATGTTTTGCGAAATTACAAGCGGGAATCGCTCGCGATTCCTACCAACGACAGAGCCAGAATCTGCAGCCTGGCGCAGTTGCTCGATAGCTACACTGTAATTGCCCTTCAATGTATTCAACACGCCAAGAGCGTTCAACACCTGCGCTACGTGCACAGCCGGTGCGCCGTTTTTCATACCGGCATAAGCTCGGTCGAGCGCAACCTTGGCTGCATCCGTACAGCCTGTCGCGGCCAGGGCATACCCATATGCCTCTGTCATGACAGCCGCCGCAAGTGCAGGCTGAGGTCCAAGCTTGAGCGTCAAAAGTTCTTCGAGGCTCTTGCGCGCGTTCATGAATTCACAAAGCCCGTACTGAGCCGAGGCAAGCTGCGTCAGAGCCGCGGAAGTCAGAGGATCTATTTTAGTGGCACGTGCTATGGTCACTGATTTTGTAGCTTCTTCGAGCGCTGCAGTGGTCAACCCCATTTCCTGCAACATGCTCGCGGCAGTATTGTGCAAATTGACTTCCATCACATGGTTGCCGCTCTGACCGAAGTAAACAGCAGCGGCACGGTAGAAGCGAACGGCTTCTTTCTGCTGATCGCAACGCACAGCAAGCTCAGCAGCAAGCAACATGGCGCGAGCAGCTTCATCGTTGTCGGTAAGCGCGGACGACTGGAAGTCTTTCATCGCTTCTTCCAACTGGCGCAGTGCCCACAACGGATTGTCGAGTGAGAGGTATATCTGAGCCGCGGTAACTCGAGTGTGGCCCATGGCCTTCTTGTCTTGAGAGGCCGAAAGAACTTCCATCGAGTTTTCGATCAAGCTCTTTGCACGCGTTTTCTCACCCTTGGATAAATAGATGGTAGCCATGCGCTCTAAGGCGCGGCCTTCACCGTCGCCGTATTTAACTTCTTTGCATTGCGCATACATGTCCTGGAATTTGGTCAGTGCTTTGAGGTTGTCACCCTTGTCCAGGAAGGCCTGACCTTCTTTCTCAAAGGAAAAAATTTGGTCCATGCTTTCTTGCGTTCTGGGCTTGTCTGTAAGCGCGAAAATTTCTTTGAGTATGTTCTCGTTCTGAGGGCTGATGCCGCCCGATTTAATCGTCGGCCGGGGCAAATTATTTATGTTCTTTGCAGTCGGCATAACGGTTTTGCCGTTCTTGCCAATGGTTTTTGCTGAACCATTAACAACTGTTGTTTGAGTCACTGGAGCAGCTTTCACAATCGGAGCGGCGACCGGTGCTGGAGTAGCGACCGGTGCTGGACTTGTATCAGGTGCAGCTCCCGCAGCAGGAGCCACAGATGGCGCTGTGTTCACAGGCGCTTCCGTCGCAGGCGCACTCGCGGAGGCTTCTTGCTCGGCTGGTGCTTGACCAGCAGCATCGTGCTGCACAGTGTTCGACGGCGGGAAAGTTGTTTGCTCTGCATTCTTGGACATGCTTTCATCGGCGCCGGCGCCAAAGCCAAAATCATCAGCCAGAACGCTACTGCTGCTGAGTCCTATGCTGAGACTCATAAGTACTGCGAACGCAGGGAAATTTGACTTCTGAAAAGGACGAAGATGTCTTTTGCTCATGTGATTCATGTACACCTGGGATCCGTTTTTGATTCTGATTTACTTGCTCTTTTTTGAGGACGGCCTCGAGCTGAAACCAATTGATCGGAATACTTTTCCGACAGCTACCAATTTTCCTAGTTGTCGTTAGATACTTCAACCAAGATGGCCAAATCTTAAGGTTGCTAAGAACTCAGAAAAGCGTCACTAGACTTTCGATCAGGGTCTTCAAGAAACACCAGATCAGAGTTTCCAAACCATGATGATCCAAAGACCAGAAATTTATAATATTGACTCAATAGAAGTGATTCTGAACGGCCTCTAATCGCATTGCAAGATGGAGTTGGCGAGCGCTTGCTCTTGACTAGCACAAAAGGTTTCGATTTGATCGATTCCATATGCAATTCGAAATAAGGATCCGTGTCTTGGTCCAATGCAAGATTAAGATTAGGAGAAGAAAATGGTAGGAGCGCCTCACGGGCGCCATTTAAAGACGTTAGCAAGCCCCAGCTTGAAATTAAAATTCATTCCTATATACGTTCCAGCGCAGAAGATCTTTCAAGCAAGGACATCATGCACGCAGGGAAGCGCTTATAATAAGCTTTTCTCCTTTGCAGAACAGTGAAAGAACGTCACGATAAGCTGGCAAAAGTCCGCGACCACGAGTTTGATCTCGTGGTTATCGGTGGTGGCATAAATGGTGCCGGCGTCGCGCATCTTGCCGCAGCAAGCGGACTAAAAGTTCTTTTGCTTGAAAAAAACGATTTTGCCTTTGGTGCATCAGGAAATACCAACAAGTTATTGCATGGATATTTCCATTATCTGCAGCAGTTACAGTTGAATATCAGCAAACAAGAATTCGAAGGGCGCGAAACTATCAGGCGCCTGGCACCGCATCTGGTGCAGGATGTTTCATTTGTACTGCCGCTGGCAAGAAACAACCTTTTCTTCAATATGAAGGCTGCAGTTGGTAACACGCTATACGAAACATTGCGCCTCTCGGCTCGCAAGCAAGGACACGCTTTCTTGAGCAAGAAGAAGCTGTCCAATATGGCTCCAGTGCTGTCACTTTCTAATGTGCTTGGAGGAATTCAATTCACCGACACCACGGTTGACGATGCCCGACTGGTTATTGCAGTGTTGAAAGCAGCGGAAAACCGCGGCGCCATTGCACTCAATTATGTTCAGGTCTCTGGATTTGAATTGGAGAGTGGCAAAATTTCAGGCGTAAAATGCAGAGATCGCAATGAGAGCAGGGATTTCGTTGTTAAATGCAAAGCTTGCGTAAATGCAAGCGGCATCTGGGCAAATGAATTGGCCGCGGAATTGCCTGGAACTAATTTTGAAGAGAAAAAATATGTCGACTGTCTCAACCTTATAGTAAAAGCGTCTGCCTTCGAAACAAACGCAGGATTAATCTTGCCCGGAGAAAAAGGTGATTTTGTCTTCGTCTTTCCCTGGGAGCATTGCCTGCTAATTGGAGTTGGAGGAAATTACTCAGCATCTGAAACAAACGGACGCAAGCTCTCCGACAGAGAAGAAATAGTAGAACTTCTTGAACGCGTCAATCGGTTTTCTAATTCAGAGAAGTTAAATATCAGCGATGTGAAAAGCTATTTCCGCTCGCAGAACCCGCTTCTAGATGAAACAAGCAGTGTACCAACAGACTCCGCAAAAATCATGCAGTCGAATCACGGTTTAATATCGATAAGCGGTGGAGTGCTGGGCGATTATCAACACACTGCCGACGAAACAATGCAGCAGCTTTCTAATTGCTTCCCGAATTTGCGCCTCAACAATTCATGGCGCGAAGAGATGCTGGGTGGATGGGCAGACAAAGAATCGTACCTTGCCGAATGTTCCTTCGTGGAAATAAAAGCCAAACGACTCGGACTCGATCCATCGACTATCGAGCACCTCAGTTCCAGTTACGGAGCTGAAGCAGCGCACATCGTTGATCTCATCGAACAGCAGCCCACGCTAGGACAAAGAATTATCAGCGACTTCCCGGTTATTGAAGCGGAAATCCCCTACGCCGTCATCAGCGAAATGGCGGTGACTGTTCAAGACTTTGTTTTAAGAAGAACGCGAATTGGGGTACTGAATCCAGAAAAAACAATGGAAGTCGCAAACAAGATTGCAGAGACCATGGCGAAATTGCTGCGCTGGGATAAGCAACGGATGGCTGCTGAATTGGACGCTCTTGAATCTGAAATTATCTGGCAAGATCAGGAGGCGAATCTCGCAAGCAGATGACAAAACCAAAGGTCTTCGTTAGCGCAGAACTACCAGGAAAAACGCACGAACTGCTCTTTGAGGGCTTTGAACCATTTATTAATCGCGGCGAAGCCTTGAGTAAGGACAAGCTTATCGAAAATTGTTTAGGAAAGGATGCACTGATCTGCACTCTTGTCGATAAAATTGACGAAGAATTCCTCAGTGCCTGTCCTGGCATTAAAGCAGTCGCAAATGTCGCCGTGGGTTACGATAATATCGACGTGAAGGCTGCTTCAAAACGAGGAGTCGTGGTATTCAACACTCCTGGGGTGCTCACCGAAACTACCGCAGATCTTGCTTTTGGATTAATGCTTGCATGTGCAAGGAGAATTCCTGAGGCGGAAAAATTTTTACGAGATGATCAGTGGAAGAAATTCGCGCTAGATCTTCTTCTAGGAGTCGACGTACACCATAAGACATTGGGAATCATCGGACTGGGACGAATTGGCCAGGCTATAGCCGCGAGAGCGCGCGGTTTTTCAATGAACGTCATTTACTCACAACGAAGCAAAGTCTCTGAGGACCTAGAAACGGAGCTGAAAGTAAGGCACGTAAGTTTGAACGAGCTACTCTCTTCCGCGGATTTCGTTTCCATAAATTGCCCACTAAACAAAGAGACGTTCCATCTTATTGGAAAGGAACAACTCGCATTAATGAAGAAGCAGGCAATTCTCATTAATACCGCGCGCGGTGCCATCGTGGACGAGGCTGCTCTTGCTTCTGCCTTAAACAGTGGAACTATATATGGTGCCGCTCTCGATGTTTTTGAGAAGGAGCCATATGTGACGCCGGACTTGCTGGAACACAAAAATACGGTGCTGCTTCCACATATTGGCAGCAGTACCATAGAAACACGCACTGCAATGGGACGCCTTGCTGTTGACGCCATCATCTCTTCTTTTCAAGGCAAAATGCCCGCCAATATAGTTAACAAACAGTGCTGGGAAGCATTTATTCAACGAGCCGGCGATTCAGGGCTTGTGCTGCATGCATGAACGTAGAAAGGAGCTAATACGATTTGCGCTTCTGAGCGCGCTCTTCGTCTGGGCTGCACTTTCGTATGTGGAACTGGGTAAATTCATGCACCGTGGCATTTTGTTTGCGCGCCTTATTGATGGTCGCCCTTTTATAAGTGATTTCGTGAATCCCTATAACGCAGGGTTACTTGCCACAAAATGCTTAAGCGATCACCAGTTAAACATTTGGGACATAAATGTTCAAAACGAATCACTCGAAAAGCTGATTGCTCCAATAAAACCCGAGCAACCGTTCTACCTGCAGTATCCGCCATATTTCTGGTGTCTGATGATGCTGGAATCGTTCATGCCGATGAATATGGCTTGGATTGCCTGGAATCTATTGGGAACATCGCTTGCAGTATTCACGTTGTTCAAGCTCGCTAAATTTTTGAATTCCTTAACGACACGCTCCTCGCTCGGCACTTCCGATGAAACCAGTCCCGCCGCCGCCTCGGATGATCCCGCCACCGCCATGGTAGGGGCGCCTCACGGGCGCCCTTTAAGCAACGCGGAAAACAACAAAATCTACATATTAATCGCCATCGTTTTTAGCTCGTTTCCAGCCTGGCTCACGATCGAACTTGGTCAACCAACCTTGTACGTCATCCCAGCTGCCGCCGCAATGCTCCTTCTTCTCGGCAAACAACGCAACTTTCAAGCTGGAATCTGCAGCGGCATACTCATGATCAAACTGCAATATGCTCCGTTTTTCTTGTTAATCGGATTACTATTCGGCCGACTGAAGTTCTTGCTCGGCAACATAAGCATTGTGGCAATAATGCTTCTCTGCAGCCTTGCGATTTTGGGTCCGTCCAATGTATTCAACTACCCGCATGCTCTGCTTTCCGGTGAAACAGGACAAGCCGTCAGCGGAGTATCAGCCCATATGATGCAAAACCTGCGCGGTGAGCTGACTATACTCTTTCCTGACAATTTGTCTCTCATAAAAGTAAGCGTTCTAAGTTTCTACGCAGCCGGTATCACAGGGAGTGGCGTTATTTTATGGAAGGCAATGAAGCGAAACTCGACAAACGCGTTCGCTATGTCTACAGCACTCAGCATGATGATCGCGCTGCTATCAAGTCCTCATACTCATACGCAAGACTATTTGCTTCTTGGAGTATGTGCGGTTTTGTTATTCAATGTGCCCGGGATTACAAAAGAAAACGACAATACCGCCAATTGGATCAGGAACTTGCTAGTAACGTTAGCCCCGCTTTCCTGGCTCTTCTTTATGCTGCAACCACTTTTCTTGATTGCTAAGATTCAACCCTTTTTCCTCTATCTTTGCAGCATCTCAATCTTGCTTTTTGTTGCGCTGACAAAAGAGTTAGGATCCCGTTCTGATAAGCAACGTGAACAGTAGAAAGAGTGCGCTTTGTCGCGAATGGTGCCCTAACATTTTCAGCGCTAGACTTTTAACGCGATGTACTTATAGAAAAAACCACTGAGCTGAACAGGATAACCCGATAAGGTACTTGAACGGCTCATCAGCGCCTGTTATAACGTTGTTACTCTACTTGAGTACTAAACAAGAAAAGTGTCGTATGTATGAATAAAAACCTGAAGATAATTCCCCCTGCATCAGAGCAGGAACTGGCATGGTTGGCACAATATTATTACGAACACGGAAGAAGAGACATCGCTTTAGAAATTTTGTCCAAACTCAGAAGTTCTAAGAGATTCGACCAATCCTGGGAAAACACGCCAATCCGCAATCACTCTCATTGTCAAAAACCATCCTAAAATGTTTCTTGAATTGCGAAGTTGCTCAATGCCAACCCAATTGATTCATATAACGAAGCAGTTTAAGGCTTGGCAGTGCCCTTCTTCATAAAGACGGGAATCAACCCAAGCGCCCCGATAAACATGGCTGCGCTTGCAATAATCGGGACAGGAATTTCACCCGCCATAATGCTATCAGTCCGCAAGGGCTCGATTAAAAGCCGTCCTAGATTGTAAAGTGCCAGATAAACCAAAAAGCAAACACCAGGATAATTGCTCAACTTCTTGCTCAGGTAGCAATAGATCAACACAAAGATTCCCAAATCCCAAATTGATTCATACAAAAAAGTTGCATGAAACAAAGATGCATCCTGAAATTGCGCCGGGCGGCTTTCCTGCGGAATAAACACGGCAAGCGGGAATCCATCAGGAACTGGCGCGCCAAATGCTTCCGAGTTAAAGAAATTGCCCCATCTACCGATTGCCTGTCCGAGTGGAAGGATAGCACCGCAGATATCGGCAATTTTTCTCTTCGGCATTTTGTTCATGCTGGCATAAATGTATCCGGCAATGAAACCACCGATGATACCACCATGAATAGACAAGCCACCCTGCCACGTTGCCAGAATATCCTGTGGACGGTTTATGTATTCAGACCACTTCAGAGCAACAAAATAAAGGCGGGCTCCGATAATTCCGGCAAGAAAGCAAATAAGAACCAGATTGGTAAGCTTTTCAGAGTCAACACCCTGCCTTTTAGCCAGGCGTGTTGCAAAGAAACTTGCGCAGATGAATCCAATGGCGATCATAAGCCCGTACCATCTGACGGTGATTGGACCAAGCTTGCCCAGAATGGCGCCAGGTGACTTCAGTACTAAGGTGTGAACTGGATTCATCCATACAATCTACCATCCAGGCAGCTGAGAATGTGGACTCATCACGAAGATTGAAACTGACGAAAATTGTCTCAATTTATAGTAGGGCGCCTCAGGGTCGCCCCTGTGAGCGGGTCCCTACCGAAGCACGAGAACAAAAAAGGGCGTCTCACCGACGCCCCTGCTTGATCTCTATACAGCCACCTTAATAGGGTCTGTTCGGGTGATCTTT
>JBIKOL010000205.1:0-13648 GCA_044358055.1 Obscuribacteraceae bacterium (SeqCode) | reverse complement strand
TACGGGTCGTCAGATGGGTAGCCATCACCAGCGTGTTGGTTCGCAGGCAATCCGCCATCGTGATTTTCATCGTGAATTGGACCCGGTGCCTGGCGCTTGCCACCGGCAACGAGAATTACATTCTTCTCTGCAGCCCATTTGAGCAAGTTCGAACTGCTTGCGCTTTGAAGCTCAGCAACGCTTGGTGCATGCGCATGGCACGCGATGATCATCGGCAATACAAAACTGGTTAGCATAGTCCTTCCCTCAACTATCGGAGATACTCCGCGGCTCGGCAGTGACCCTGTTATTTTCCCACAAGTGCCAAGCTATACTTAATGCCAGGCTATACCTGGCTTGCCATGCGGTCAAATTATTATTCGTTCCCAAACACAAGAAGATGGGGATTTTTACGAATTTGCCGCACTAGTCAAGGGACAGAATTAATCTGCTTCGCACCTCAGATGAGCTGGAGTTTATGAAGACAAAAACAAAATGGGTCTGCCAGGAATGTGGTTTCCAAACATCAAAAGCGATGGGTCGCTGCACCGAGTGCAGCAGCTGGAATTCGTTTGTTGAAGAAATTGATTTGAGCAAGCAACAAGAATCGATGCCCCTGCGCGCACGCTCGGCTTTTCCTCAGGCAGAATCGAACGGTCCCTCGACGCTGAATTCTCTTGATGAAGATGAAGACACTCGTTATTCCACAGGCTTCCCATCCTTAGATGAAGTGCTTGGCGGCGGCGTTGTACCTGGCGCTGTAATTTTACTTGCCGGAGACCCTGGCATTGGCAAATCGACATTGTTGCTTGAGCTTGCAGCCAGACTCTCGGCAGAATTAAACACACTCTACGTATCAGCAGAAGAATCCAGCAAGCAGGTCTTGATCCGCGCAAAGCGCATGGGGCTGGGACAGAGCACTATGCTTATCGACAGCGAACAGAACATTGCCAATATTCAAAAGCGCATAGTGATGAACAAATCTCAATTTGTTGTTATTGACAGTATTCAGGCAGTATTCCATCCTGAAGTCGAAAGCGCGCCCGGCTCCGTGAGCCAGGTTCGCGAGGGAGCAGGTGCGATAGTAAATCTTGCAAAATCGCAGGGAATCGCGACCGTGATTGTTGGACACGTTACAAAAGACGGAAGCATTGCCGGACCACGCGTTCTTGAACACATGGTTGATGTTGTGCTGCAGTTCGAAGGTGATCGCTCACGCCAGTTGCGAACTGTGCGCGCGGCAAAGAACAGATTCGGTTCAACTCAAGAGCTTGCTATATTTACAATGTCAGATGAGGGGCTGAAAGAAGTCAAAAATGCCAGTGCGGTTTTTCTTGGTCCGCGACTCGAGAAGCGCCCGGGCGAGCGCTCGCCTTCAGGAACTGCGGTGATTGCTTCTTGTGAAGGACAGCGTTCTCTGCTGCTCGAAGTGCAAGCACTTGTTGGAGTCAGTGCCCTCACATCCCCGCGCCGAATTGCTAATGGATTCGACACAGGCAGATTGATGCAGATTCTTGCGGTACTGGAAAAACGTGTCGGGCTGCCGCTCGGCAAGCAGGATGTTTATGTAAATATCGTCGGTGGGCTTGAGTGCAACGACCCAGGTGGCGATCTCGGTGTTGCAGTAGCGGTGGCGACCTCATGCATGGATCGCTCTGTGGATCCGCTGATTGTTTGCATTGGTGAAATTGGCTTGACCGGCGAAATCCGCTCGGTCGTGTCGCTGGAGCGCCGCCTGCGTGAAGCGCAAAGTCTCGGTTTCAAGAAAGCGATTATTCCGCGTGCTGATAAAGGCCTGAAAAACAAGTTCAAAGAGTTGGATATAATCGAAGTTGATTACTTGAGCGAAGCTCTGGAAAAAGCTATGCCTGGGCTGGACAAGCGCAACAATAGCGAGAAAGGCAGTGGCGAAAAAAGCAGTGGCAACAAAAGTAGCCTGCCAGAAACGGCACAAAAGTAGGGGCGACGCCATGCGTCGCCCGAGGTTTCGATCAATTTAAAGCTGCGCAATTTTGCACCCTTATGAAAACGTCTGAATCACATCCAAAGATATACGAGCGGCTGGCTTCACTGCCTGATCAGCCGGGCGTGTACATTTTCAAAGACAAACTAGAGCAAATTATTTACATCGGCAAAGCGGTTAACCTGAAATCTCGAGTCCGTTCTTATTGGAACGAAGGCACATGGATGGACCGCCCCAAGCTTGCAGTGCTTGTTCCCAAAGTCGAAGACATCGAGACGATTGTTACTAATTCAGAAAAGGAAGCATTGCTGCTTGAGGCAACGCTTGTGCGCAAGCATATGCCGCGTTATAACGTTCACCTCAAGGATGACAAAAAATATCCCTGGCTCTGTATTACTTATGATGAGCCTTTTCCACGTTTGATCATGGTGCGCGACCCAGCCAGACATAAGAAAGATCATCCAAAAGCAAAAGTCTTTGGACCTTACGTCGAAACAGGATTGATGTGGCAAACAGTGCGTGTTCTGCGCAAAGTATTTCCCATGAGACAAAGACGCACGCCTTTGTTTAAAGACCGGCCCTGCATGAACTATCACATAGGGCTCTGTCTTGGACCTTGCCAGAAGTTAGTTGAAGAAGAATTCTACATGCACATGGTTCAGCAGGTGGAACTGTTTTTGTCGGGTTCACAAAAGCAAGCTGTTGAAAAAATGGAAAAGGAAATGGAAGCTGCTTCTGAGTCCTTGAAGTTCGAAGAAGCAGCGAAGATACGAGATCGATTGCTCGCATTGCGTTCAATCCTCGAGAAGCAGCAAGTATTTTTCAAGAATCATACTGTAAGCATGGACGTAATTGCGGAAGCGCACACGGAAAGAGTGATTGTTATTTGCTTGATGCGCGTGCGTGAAGGAAAGTTGATCTCTTCAGAAACCTTTGAATTACCGCTGGTTGAGAAAACCTCTTCAGAGGAAGCGTATCAGTCATTCATTGAGCAGTACTACAATGAGTGCGAGGACATCTCAATTCCGCACGATGTTTTGCTGCAACACAAAATTGAAGACGAATCATTGTTGAACGAAATCTTGCCGCAGAAGGCACATCGGAACGTGCGTGTGGCCGTGCCTGAGCGTGGAGACAAATTGAAAATGGTCGAGATGGCGAAGAAGAACGCCAGTCTTGCCCTTGAAAATAATTTGAAGGAAGAGCACGGTGTAAATGCTAAGGTGATGGAACTTCTGGTTCGCTTGCAAGAGGACCTCCAGCTGAGCAAGCCGCCTGCGCGCATCGAGTGTTTTGATATTTCGAATATTCAGGGTACAGACAATGTCGCGAGTATGGTTGTATTCGAAAACGGCCTTGCAAAAAAATCGGATTATCGCACCTTCAAAATAAAGTCAGTTGAAGGCGAGCCAAATGATTTTGCTTCAATGAAAGAGGTTGTGGGCAGGCGTTATAAGCGCTTGCTCGAAGAGTCTAAGCCATTTCCCGATCTCATTATCATAGATGGTGGCAAGGGTCAGCTTAACGCGGCGTGCGAAGCGCTTGCTGAATTAGAGATCGAAGAGCAAGACATTGTCGGTCTGGCGAAAAAGCAGGAAGAAGTATACAAACCGGGGCGCTCGGTGCCGTTCATGTTGCCGAGACGAAGTGAGGCGCTGTTTTTGCTGCAGCGCGTTCGCGATGAGGCGCACAGATTTGCGGTGACGTTCCACCGAAAGTTGCGGGCGAAACGTTCGCTTATGTCGGGCTTTGACGAGCTGCCGGGCGTGGGAGAAGCGCGGCGCAAGAAGTTGATGTTGCATTTCAATACACTGGATAGATTGAAGAAAGCCAGTCTCGATGATATTAAAGCTGTCGCCGGGATTCCCGGAAATGTTGCCGAGAAAATCTTTTCTCATTTGCATCCGGCTGAACAGCCAGCCCATGCGGGCGAGACGCCCGCGATCCCAGGGGCGTCCGCTGAACTGCAAGATCGCGCGGGAGAGGATTCTGGTCTCTCGCTGCTGCATGATGAAGCAGACGAGGATAATGACGTCTCGCTACCGCATGATAGCGATGGTGAATCGGTAGATGATCAGACAGACGACGAAGAGTGAGAGCTTGCATGACTACAAACGAGCTCAAAGAAATTGAAGAAGAAGATGGACTGACTGATGTGGACCCTATAACTCAGTCAATTAAGTCTCGCCATCTAGAATTATTCATTCGCGTATTCTTTGGCGCCGGAGCAGCGATATACTGCTGGAAAGAATACAGTGATTTCTCCGCCGTCATCGCATTTGTTTTTGTCTATTATTTCTTGCCGCGAATAATGCCTCGAACTGTCCATCTAAAGAATGGGCGAACAGTTTTGTGCATGAACAGCTCGGTCAACAAACTAATCGAAGGAAGGAACTATGGAAAAGACGCGCTGTACGTAAAGTACATCGCCGGTCCAAAAAGCAGAAAAGAAAAGGATCGCGAATTCCTCGAAGTTTGCTGCGCTGTCCTGAAAGCTTGCGATCAGCGAAAACTACTCAACGCCGAAGTTACCGTCGAATTTCCGAAGGATGGATTTCTCGCCTGGGGTCTCGGACTCATCGCAGAATCCCACAGCGCCGTCTTCGAAAAACGCGAAGGTCAATGGATCCAGCTAAGCGGCTACGAAGAACTACTCGAAGAACAAGCTAATTCATAACGGGCACGCCACCGGTACTTCTATGTGTAGGGGCGACGCCAGGCGTCGCCCTGGCTCCCAAGCTTGCCTTATAGCAACTAATTTTTCATAATTGAACTATTCCAGTTCTCTTTGTCGATTTTCCACTCGCCATTTTCTTTGACGAATGTGACAGTCCCTTCGGTCGTCTCTTTAACCGAACTATCCGCTTTCGCAAGTCCAGCTTCTTTGCCGCTCAGTTTCAAGCTGGCATGATCGTCTTTAATTTCTTCCGAGATGACCTGCACCACTGCCGGTGTCGTTTCTTTCATAAAACCAAACATCATTGGCTTATCGCTTTCGGGAGTCTGGTTAATCTGCTCGCAGCTTTTTTTACACAGAAAAGGAGTAATCTCTTTTACTTCCTTAGCTTTAGCCAGAGCCGCCCTGTACTTCATATATGTATCTTTAGGCGACAGCGCATCCGCCAAAACGGCGCAATTCCCAAACGCAAAAACCCCAGCAAGAAAAGCCAGGCTGCCAAAAACGAAATGTCTTTTCAACATGTTCCCCTCAATTTCATTCAGTGACAATAAGCCTACGATAACTTCTTCCAATTTAGGAGCCTCAAGGCTGTCAAGCGAAACTTCTGATAAAGCTCCCTTGAAACAGCGGACGCCCCGGGAGCGCGGGCGTCCCGCCCGCTTCTAAAGATTCTAGATCCGGCACTTTGCTCGGGCGCGCATTTGCTAAAATGATTCCTGTAAACCGGCATCACAGTCACAGTACAGGTCCCAAATGGTCGAGTTCTTCCGCAAGCACTACAAACTTATAATCTGGCTAATGATCGGCTCATTCCTGGCCTCACTCCTGCCAGCCATGTTCATGCGCTAACGCTTCACTAAAAGCGAGCGGTCCACGCAGCAGACATTAAAGCTGTTTTTCCGATTCACAAAGTTCCAGCTTCATTCGTTGTAAATCCTCGCGCAACTCACCGGCACTTAAATACCGCACAGCCTGATCCAGTTGGGTTGCCCGTGCGACGATTTCATCCATGCGCGTTGAAACCCTCGGATTATGCAACTGAGGGTGCGACACACTCATTGGTTCCGGCTCCTTTGCAGAAAGCAAGAACTGCATGGTGCATCCAAGCGCAAAAACATCACTTTGCTGTGTCGGGCGCCCACGAAACTGTTCGGGAGGAATATATGCATGCTTCCCAACCACAGTAGCTGTCGCTGATGATTCGAGCTGATGGGCTACATTGAAATCGACCAGTTTTACTTTGCCATCAGCCTGCAAGATCAAATTATCAGGAGTAAGATCCCGATGAATAACCGGCGGATTCATAGAATGCAAGTATTGCATCAAATCACATACCTGCATTGCGATCTCGATCACAAATGATTCCCGCTGAGGTCCTTCCTGCTGCACAAGTTCTTTCAATGTCTTGCCTTCAACATACTCAAGAACAAGATATCCACGATGATCCTCCACAAATGAATCTTTGATGCCCACAATATTAGGATGATCAATTTTGCGGAGCAACTCGGCTTCGTTGTTCAGCTTTTTCAAGCACTGCTGAAATACTGCTTCGCCTCTGTGAACAGGCAAAATATATTCTTTCAATACAATAGTAACGCCCTTATCTTCGGCATTTTCCTCAGCCTTCTGAGCCAGGTATGCAGTGCCCTGCCCTCCCTGACCAAGTTCTCCCGCCACCTCATAGCGCCCCCCGTTGAGGCGCTCACCAGATTGCAAAACACTCGTGCGAGTTCTTTCCGTCGCGTTAGAAAAGTATTTCAACCAAAGTTCGGTATATTGCGATTCAGCTGTCTTTGTTTCACCCTGCAAACAACTAATGTCCAGCACATCTGGTGCATACGTTTTTAATTCATTCATCAATTCGATGGGATCACAGTTCTTGCTGAGTACATCCCACGGAATATTGTAGGTTCTCCCAGCAAACCGCAGAAGGAGGCACTTGCCACCACCATCTTTTATCCACACGCGCTCGATTTCATCCCAACGAATCTTCAGTTCACCGAGCACTTGGTTCCATGTACTAAGCCCCAGACTTACACCTGTTGCATTTTTTTTCAAATAAATAACTGGAAACAATGTATTTCTGAGCCAAAGCGCGAAAAAAATTATCGAGACAAAAATAAGAACTAAAAAGCCGGTGTTGTTAACCATGGAATAAAAATCAAGCGCCTGCACATTCCATGCAGAATTCATTGCATAAACGAGCTTATCAACACATCGGCCGATTTCTAGTCCACACCAACGAAGTAATGACGGAAAGCCGAACGCAACAGGAATCAGAACAAAGAAGGAAAGCAAGCTGACCTGAAGACGGCTGGCAATACTACGTGAATATTTGAAGCTCAAAAAACAAATCCGCAAACTTATCAGTGCCAGGAAAACCAGTGAAATGATGTCGCACGCTGTGTAAAGCTGTGCGTTTGGCAAATAGTCCGGATAATTTAAGAGCCCGAAATGATTATAGTAACAATAGAAATCAGCCAGTAAAGATGCTATCAGCACAGGCATAAAGACAGAAATTGTCTTAGCATCGCTCAAAGAATCAAGCTCCGCTCGTTGATTTTTCACATAAGCAGGTAGAGATTTGCTCACGTTGCAGCTCCGGTTCTAGCTTGAGACCGAAGACTGTCAATGATGAGCTGGCAGCGCTTTCGCAGTTCAGTTGCCGATTGTAAGCGATCGCTTTCACTGAGCGAAGTAAGGTCGATAATTAGGCTCTCAATATCTGAAGAAATATGCGGACAGATTTCGCTGAGACGGCAAACAGAAAGTGCCTCCGGATCTTTTCCCGTAAGAAGGTAAGATAGCGAAGCACCAAGTGAATAATAGTCGCTTGCCGGTGTTGCCTTTCCTCGAAATTGTTCTGGTGAAATATAAGACTGCTTACCTACAACAGTCCCGGTGGCAACGCCAATGAACTCATTGGCAGCCCCAAAATCAATCAATGTAATACTACCATCTGCTTCAAGGAGCAAATTATCGGGAGTCAAATCTCGGTGCACCACAGGTGGTTCCAGGCTATGCAAATAAGAGAGTATCTCCGAGATTTCGATTGCCCACCTCAACACAGTCAGCTCATTCTGCGGTCCCTTCTCACTTATATATTTACGAAGGTCTTTGCCGTCTACATATTCAAGCGCTATGTAGTTGTGATTGTTTTCAACAAAATAATCAAACACTGAGGCTATACGCTCATGATTGAGTTTCATCAATATTGTAGCTTCTCGTTTAAACAACTCCAGCGCTTTTTCCCTTGCATCATTTTGGCAGCTTCGCGGTATAACAGCTTCCTTGATCACACACAACTTATCGTCCGCGGTATTCTTAGCAAGGTATATTGCCGAGAGACCACCAAATGCTACCTGCCCAACTATCTGCAGCCTCCCATTTTGCAATAGTGCACCGGGCTCCAACGGGATAAATACTGTAGAACCAAAGCGACTTGCCATGTCGTCTTCCCAAATCTGTGTAAAAGAGACGGCCGCGGACTCAGCAGCGTTGCGCGCTGTAAAAGCCAGGTTTACCGTAGGCAAAGCAGGAGATACGGGCAGGTCTGGAATGTGAGATTGCAGAGCAAGCATATAACTCTGGAGGTCTTCGTTTGTAAATGCAGACAATTCCAACGCAGCCTTGCTTCCATCGGTAAACATGATTTGCATGGTATTGGGATTTTCAGATAAGGAATTTCCAAAATTGCTGTCAATAAATTCGAGACTCTTAATCTGCGACCATGGACGAAACAGTTTGGACTTGAGTTCGAGCAAAAATCTGGTGGGGAATTTGATTCCCTCTTCAGTGATTTGGAAACTATCATGCAAGCAAACAAACAGAGCAAAGACAGCAACCGCAATCAAGAAAACAGATATAAGAGCAAGTGAAATTCTCGAAGGGTCGATAATGAAAAACCCCTGCACAATGGGCAGCGCCATCCACAAGAGTACACCTGGAGCCCAAATAGCCCATAATGGCGAAAGTGTAAGCAATGCCGTTAAACCTTTCTCTGACGAGACTGATTTGTACTTTACGCAAACAGTAGGTTTCATGGGAGAGCTCATAGCTAACAATATATACCGGAGGCAAGCTTCAATGGTAGAGGTACAGCCCCATGCCCAGCAGACTTTCCAGACTTTTAACAAGAGCGTCCAGCTGAATAGCGCAGGACACATCGTGCTTGGCAGCAAAACCTGTCGCGCTGCAACAGGGCGCTAAAGAAGCTTCAATTTGATAAGATCAGTGCCTTGTCCCTTAAAACCCATCCTTATATATGTCAAACAGACCGAGCAATGCCCCATTAGCCGAAAGAATGCGCCCAGCAACGTTAGATGAGTACGTTGGGCAGGAACGGCTCCTGGCTAGAAACGGCATGCTACGTGAGATGATTGAGTCAGATGAAATCTCCTCGTTCATTCTCTGGGGACCGCCCGGTGTTGGCAAGACGACGCTCGCCAGGCTAATCACCAGGAAAACCAACACAAGCTGGATTTCTTTCTCTGCTGTAACCGCCGGCATCAAAGAAATCAAAGGCGTGATGGCGGAAGCGGAGGCTAATTTCAATTTCGGCGGCAAGCGCACAATTCTTTTTGTGGATGAGATCCACCGTTTCAACAAAGCACAGCAAGATGCTTTCTTGCCTTACCTGGAAGCGGGAACGATCATTCTTATCGGAGCGACAACGGAGAACCCGTCTTTTGAGCTAAACTCAGCCTTGCTCTCACGATTGAAAGTTTTTATTTTAGAAGAACTCAGCATCGACGACGTCGCGGCGATCCTCAGAAATGCAGTTGATGATGAAGAACGCGGGCTCGGCAAACTCGGACTGAAAATAACGGACGATCAACTAAAGCTCATCGCGACTTACTCATCAGGTGATGCCCGCACCGCATTGAACAGCCTGGAATGGCTCTCTTCAATCTTAAAACGCCGCGGAGCAACGGAAGCTAACGACGATCAAATCAAAGACGCAGTTCAACAGGCGATTCTGAAGTACGACAAAACCGGTGAGAATCACTACAATCTCATTTCAGCATTGCACAAATCAATGCGCAATTCGGATCCGGACGCCGGTCTTTACTGGTTAGCGCGCATGCTCGAAGCCGGTGAAGATCCGCTCTACGTGGCGCGCCGCCTTGTTCGCTTCGCATCGGAAGACATAGGTCTTGCACATCCGCAAGCATTGGAGCAAGCCGTCGCCGCCACACGTGCAGTCGAATTCATCGGCATGCCAGAAGGCAAACTTGCACTTGCACAATTGGTTGTCTTCATGTCGAACTGCCCCAAATCCAACGCCATCTACATGGGCTACAACGCCGCCGCAGCAGATGCCCTGGGCACAATCCAGCATCCAGTCCCCTTCCACCTGCGCAACGCCCCAACAAAACTCATGAAAGAAGTCGGCTACGGCAAAGGCTACAAATACGCCCACGACTACAACGACGCTAAAACAGATATGAACTGCCTCCCGGAAGAACTGATCGGTACAGTCTATTACGAACCGACAGATCGCGGCTTCGAAGGAAAAATCAAACAAGCTAAGCAAAAGAACTAATACAGGTTCTCCTGCCTCCGTTCAGTTCCAGTTTAAGGAAAATGCATTCCTGTAATTTTCAACCGGTCTGTCTATCTCTTTCGATAACTCAGATCGACAACGGATACCGTAAATACCGAGTGCATTCTAAAATGAAGAAACAGGTGAACGCCCATGGGATTTTTCGGAAAAACAACCATTGCATTGTCTAGCGTTTTGTTAGCTTGCTTTACGCCTGCTTTTGCAAACGACAAAGATGAATACCTGCTAGACCCAGAGATTGGGACATTTTGCACTAGACAGGTGGTTGTAATAAAGAATGCCTTGACGAGCAGCTTACTTGATCTGTCTTGTTATTTAGACTTGGACGCAGACTCAAAGCTAATCCCAAAACGATGCGCTGATAAGACACCCCGCTCTATGAGTGATCTCGCGATGAGAGATCTAAAGATAATAATGCCGACACCCTCATTTATGACAATTTGCTTGTGCAATTTCGCCCCATTAAAGATTGAAGAAACCCAATTCGGGACCAAATTTCTAGATGAATATTTACTGGCCGTAGAACTGGATAAAACAACAAACAAACTCAGATTGGATCGCAGGAGAATGGTCTTCGTCCGCCAGCTTAGTTCCTACCAACAAGGGGGCTATTTCCCAGAGCCTGTATCAGTGCGCCGCTCTCTCGATGGGCTCTTTACGCCATGGAATCTCTCGATGGATAAAGATGTCTTGTATTCTCAAATAACATTTGGCCACCATAAAAGCCAGACTCCCCCGCATGAAGAATGCGACTCAGGCTGGAATATATTTGTCTCAACAAAGCGAAGTAGTAAATAGAGAACTAATAATCGTTCAATTATAGCTCTGCCAAGAGCTTTACGAATTTTGGTATGGCATGCTCCCATGGTACCGAGTATGGTGCTTGCTTTTCTGAGAAGGTAAGAGCGCAGGGAGCTAATACCATCTCGCCATTAACTGGTATGACTAGCAACGGATCTTCCGCGGGAGCGGAGGGCGCAGGTTGGGGAGCGGAGAACGTAAAAAACGCAACGCCAATTTCGTCAGCCCATTTTTCCTCAACGCGAGTGCCAGTGTATCCGGCACAGACAAGCCCGATTAAAGGCTGGGTAAGATCAGGCGGTTTCTCTGGGTCTGAACCAACAACGAAAGCATAGAGTTGGAAATCTCTGCTTTTGCCTCCCAATGCGTACTTCATCAAATAATTGTTGCGAGAGGCGAGGAGAGCTTCGTTTCGGTTCGGTCCTGAATATACTATGTTCGGCCAGAGATTTGAATTTGGCGGCAACTCGGCTGATGCGCTGCGAAGCACACGCATATTGGGAGTCGACGGTATCAATGAGTTTCCCAGTTGAATTTGAGATTCGTTGATCGGCCGCAAAGGTGTCCTGACCAGATAATAGTCACCGGGTGGAAGCTGCGACAAAATTCCATAGCCATGTGTGACGCTCGAACTAGCAATCAGATCAAACAGAGAATCCTCTGAACTCAAGTCCTCCGTTCCTGAAAAGAATCGGCCACCCGGCAGCGTTTCCAGAACCCATTCATCATCGGCATGTGTTATGTGAATGCGATATAAAGGATCGTCATGCATGCCCAGTTCAACGACCGCTGCGCCGCAATGACCCCAGTCATCTTTCCATCCGCAGTATTTGATGCCAAAAGGGCTGAAAGATTCCGCAACGGTCAAACGCCCAATTCTTTCCGTAAGCATCTCGAACTTCATACATGACCTGCCAGTTGAAAGGACCACTATAACCGATCAAGAAAAAGGGCGGCTAGTTACCAGCCGCCCTTTGAACCCGAACCGAGTAATCAGGTTATTTTTTCGTGGGGAAAAAGTAGTGCCACCATTTACGGTTTTTCAGCGCTTCGCATTCTTCTTTGCTTTCGTTTAGTAATTTAGCGAGACGGCTGTTTTCTGTTTCGTTAATAGTAAGTATTTCTTCGAGGAAGTCCCGCTCTTTCTTCAATTTGGAGAGAGCGTTCATCAGGTGCCTTTGCTCTTCTTCCGCCTGCTCTTTGTCGACTGTGGTCGCTTCTAATTGAACGACCTTTTCTTCAAGCTCAGGGATTCGTTGTAAATGAAAGTATTGAGAAAGAACGATTTGCTTCAGATCGCTCACTTCATCGCTTCTGACCTGAACAACACCCTGCAGAGCAACAACCCGCCTGTTGAGATAGGCGATTTCGTCACCATATTTGGCTTTCGCCTGCAGTTCGGCATTGCGATGGATGATGCTGAGCACCTGCTTTTTGATGCGTTGCTCTCGCGCACGGCGGGCTCGTCCGTCGAGGCCCTCTGACACCGTATCTGATGCCCACTGAAAGAGGTCTTCCAGACCTTGAAGCTCCACCGCTTCATCATGGCTGTCTGCCGGATTAAAGTTTTGTTCTGCTCGTTGAATTTCCACGGGCACCTTCCTTTCTGACCGATATGATAACGGCAAGTGTCCTTTAACACAAACAATTTTTTTGCAATCTGATACCAAATAAGGAGGCACGAATTCCGAAAAGCACACTGCTAGATCGATTCACCGCATTTGGTGCATGCCAAGATGGTGGCATTAAATTTTGCTGTCAAGATCTTTTTGATCAATAGATGGTGCCCGGGCAGCTAAGCATTCATAGTTGGTGCCAGGCACTAGCGACAGATAAAAAGCTATCCTCTGGTACTTGGATCCTCTGTGCGTGCCGATGCTTTTGAAAAGCAGGGTTTATTGAGAGCGGTAAGGTGTACTCCAACCTGCAGGATTATTTCGCAAAGTTCGATCGAGATCAGCCGGTCCATTTATACACCGGGCGTTGCCTGTGTCTTCCAACGCTCCCACTTCGAATCGCTGCGGAAGGGGTCTTGGGCGTGGCGGCTGGTAAGTAGAAAGAAGAGACGCGCTGTTAATCTCGGTATTGTTTTTGAATGAATCTTTGAGCTGGTTTTCGCGCTGATATTGCTTGAGGAGCCCAAGAATGCCGCCGCTTCCGATAGCCAGGATCCAGACAACAAGCGCTGCTATGAGGAATTTCTTCTCGAGCAAGAATTGATCTGGAATACGATCAAGCAGCTTATCGACTGCATTTGCGTCTATACGCGATATTTTACTTGCAGTATTGGACATCAGCGTATCCCCAGTTCTGATGCGGTTTATCATACGTAGTATTTATGAAATTTAGCTGAAACGACACGGGAATTTCACTGGGTTTCTGATTGAACATGAGATAGAGGCGGGCGCTTTGGGAGATTCGCATTGTCAGTCAATAAGGATGTCGGTTTAGAACCGGACAGTAGATTCACTGCAGCTATCCCTGGGAGCGCCGCCATCCTGGCGGCTTCTGAAGGATCGGATCGGTCTTGCCGGAGTAGAAGCCGGCTGGCAGCCCAATACCGTTAAGTTAAGCCAAAACGATCTCTACGATTGGCTTTTGGGCACATTTTTCTAAATGAATGCGGGTTTCATTGGAACCTGATTTCGTAGAATCTTTT
>JBIKOL010000079.1:0-39118 GCA_044358055.1 Obscuribacteraceae bacterium (SeqCode) | reverse complement strand
CCGCACTCGCTTCTCCATCCCGCACTCGCTTCTCCATCCCGCACTCGCTTCTCCATCCCGCACTCGCTTCTCCATCCCGCACTCGCTTCTCCATCCCGCACTCGCTTCTCCATCCCGCACTCGCTTCTCCATCCCGCACTCGCTTCGCTCGCACGGGTGCCCATTTCGAGGCTAGCTGGCTGGCACGCCGGTCGCCCATCTACTTTAGGTTCGCACAGCGCTGTTGGTCTCTTCGGAATGGATTTTAGTCGGACTGCGCAAACATCGTATCGCGCAGACGCTATACTACTGGCCCCAGTATAGCGTCTGAGCCATAGGATTTTGAAATTTCTATAGCGCAGACGCTATACGCAGCCCAGTAGTATAGCGCCGGCGCTATAGAGCAGGTTTTCGACTCAAGTACGGATTAGGTCAGATCACCCTGCTTGATGAAAAAACGTGCTGCAGAGAACCTGGAAACGGATGCTAGCAAATTTCGGGCGGCTTCTAGCTGCTGCGCGCACCGCCAGTGGTGGCTAGAGCAGAGCTGTACCGTTTATCGACGTACTCGTTCAATATCTTGATGAAATCCGGAACCAAGCCCGCACCTTCCAGCGTAGTGAAATGTTCACCATCAACGTAAACAGGCGCACGGGGATCTTCACCGGTTCCAGGAAGTGATATACCGATATCAGCATGCTTTGATTCGCCGGGACCATTTACGATACAACCCATGACTGCGACTTTGAGATCCTCAAAGCCTGCATATTTTTCTTTCCAAACAGGACGCTGTTTATCAAGATATTCCTGAATCTGTTTAGCAAGTTCCTGAAACAGCGAGCTCGTTGTCCTGCCACAGCCCGGGCAAGCGGTGACCTGAGGCGCAAACGAGCGAATCTTCAGCGACTGCAAAATCTGCTGGCAGATTGTAACTTCAAGCGTTCTGCTTGCACCGGGCTCTGGTGTAAGACTAACGCGAATGGTATCACCGATACCTTCAGTCAAAAGAACCGAAAGTGCCGCTGTTGATGCAACAATTCCTTTACTGCCCATTCCCGCCTCGGTGAGTCCAAGATGCAAGGCATAATCACAGGCAGAGCCGAGTTTGCGATAGACAGTTATCAAATCAGGCACTTCAGAGACCTTAGCACTGAGTATGATTTGATTTTTTCCCATGCCATAAGATTCAGCAAGCTTAGCGCTTTCCAGCGCGCTGGCAACAATGGCCTCGATCAAAATATCATGCGCAGATTTTGGCTCTGCATGCCTGGCGTTTTCATCCATCATGCGAGCAAGTAAATCTTGATCAAGAGAACCCCAGTTAACGCCAATGCGCACAGGCTTCTCGTTTTTCAATGCCACCTCAATCATCTGGCGAAAATTTTCGTCATGACGATCGCCGCGACCAACATTGCCTGGATTGATGCGATATTTAGCAAGCAATTTGGCGCAGTCTTTGTATTCCGTCAGCAACAAATGGCCGTTATAGTGGAAATCACCAACTAGCGGACAATCCACACCTTGACGTTCAAGAATAGAAACAATTTTCGGTACAGCAGCAGCAGCTTCTCTTGTGTTCACGGTAACGCGAACAATCTCGGAGCCGGCTTCCCAGAGCTCTTGCACCTGCTTTGCAGTGCTTTCCGGGTCTTCGCTTGATGTATTAGTCATGGATTGAACGAGAACTGGGTGCTCGGAACCGATAAACCTGTTTCCGACCTTTACGCTGGCTGTCTGCCTGCGTTGCATAATCTAAACCTCTGACTGCTGACAATAGATCAACATAGCATATATACAGTCGAGCATGACTGCATAAAATGCCTGTAATGGAACATTGGTAGGGGCGCGCCTTGCGTGCCCGGGCATCGAACCGGTTTGCAAAACGGGCACGCAAGGAGTGCCCCTTGTGGTTTGTAGCGCAGGGTGACGTCATGCGCCGCCCTGTTTTTTTACGAAATCGCTGCAGACAAGGGCGACGCATGGCGTCGCCTTTTGTATATTGGTTACATCTACACATATGCATCCCGATAAATGCATCCCGATAAATGAATCCCGATGAATGCATCCCGATAAATGCATCCCGATGAATGCATCCCGATGAAATGCGTTCCAATTCGGAGCTCAGGACTCAGTCCATATCGGGCGGCGGAGGCTTGGGACCTGGCGGTTTATGCTCGGGTCCGTGATGTGGCGGTCTATGCTCGGGTCCGTGATGTGGCGGGTCATGCTCTGGTCCACGACCTGGAGGGTTACGCTCTGGTCCAGGACCTGGCGGTTTATGCTCGGGTCCGTGATCTGGTGGGTGATGTGGTGGCGGTGGTGGTGGCGGCGGTCCAACAGGCATCAGACCATGCGGCACCCCCAGGACCACGGTTGGCACTGGTCCCCCGGCTTGTCCGTTCAAAGCTTGCAGCACGCGCAAGTTCATCAATGCAGGGTTTCCCTCCAGCATTCTTGCAGCATTTGCCAGGCTGCGCAGGGCAGCTTGTTCTCCACGTGCACGCTCAAGAGCAGCCTGTCCTTCCTTTTGTGCACGCAGAACATCACCGTAAATCTTTCTTATTTCTGCAGGCAAAACCACATCTTTTACCTGAAGCATACTCATCTCAACACCAATGGGTTCAAGCTGCGGCTTGATCATCAACAGCAGTTTTTCACCTAGAGTAGATCTAACTTTCAAAATTTCATCGACTGTCATGGCAGAAAACACATCTCGAAGCACAATCTGCACTAGTCCATAAAGTTCAGTGCCCCATGCCTGAGACTGATGCGACGCCTTAACAGGATCCGCAACACGATAGGTAGTGAGCACAGACAACTTCACGCCAACATTATCGGCGCTGACAATTTCCTGACCTGCAATGGTGACAGTCTGTCTGCGATTATCGATTATGTTAATAGTGTGATTTGGCAGAAATGTCCAGTGCAGCCCAGGACCGAGTGTTTTGACATACTTGCCGTTTTTATAGAGAAGACCATACTGATATTCAAAAATAGTTCTTCTTTTCAATTTGCTGCTCAGCCAGGTCGCACCCAACAAAATACTTGACGCGATCACTGCAATTTCTAAAGCTTCAGCATTCATAAAATTAGCCCCGAAAAAATTGGCCGTTTCTCCTCCGCAACCGCAATCATTCAGCGGGAATTTTATTCACATAGCCGTCAGTTTGCTGTGCTTTTGCACTGGTCACAGAGGAGAAACGGTATTGATAGGAGTTGAACCTATGGTATCCACCATACCGAGAAATATCCTACGCGCAGAACAAAAAAGACTAAGTCAAATTTGCTGCTGGCATATTTCCTAACGTTTTTCTTCCACCCAGAAGCCTGCCACTAACGATTCATAAATAAAAATCAAAACGCATTTGCTAAATTCTTCAAAAAGTATTGAACTCATGGCAACGTTTTAGCGTTTATAAGTTAGCAGGTCGCAGTACCTGTCTTGATTTTATTGAGTAATCACCAATTTTTCTGACACTTTATCTGGTGGCAGGAACTCTGGCAAAAAAACTTTATGCAAAGCAGGAGAATGAAAATGCTAAACCTATCAGCCAAAGCTAAGTCCCTAAAATTTCAAACAAGATACCGCGTTCCAAAATTTAGTCTCTGTCTGGTTCAGGAAGAGCCAGACGTAATCGAATTATTTCCCGTGCATACTCCTGTTGAAGCCGCAAAATTTTTCGAACCGCTCAGATTTGCGGCAGAAGAACACTTCGTGAGCCTGCATCTAAATGCAAGACACGAAGTGATCGGACTGCACGAAGTATCGCACGGCACAATTTCGGCGAGCCTGGTTCATCCACGCGAAGTATTTAAAGCGGCATTGCTGGCCAACAGCTACGCTATTATCGTTTGCCATAATCACCCATCCGGTTCAAGGCTGAGTGCCAGTCATGATGATCTGCTCACCACAGATCAACTTGTCAAAGCAGCCAGCCTCATCGGAATCAATCTGCTCGATCATTTGATAATCAGCAGACGAGATGAAGTCTACAGCATCCGAGAAAATCATCCAGATATCTGGCAGATCTAGCTGAATTTACGGGACCGCAATTGGGATCAACTGATGGATGAGGTCAATCATCCATTTGCGTGAACACAAAGGATCAACCGAGTTTACGGCGATCAAGATATTGGAGGATTAGCCAGCGAATCAGACTTCTTGTGTCTTCCACTTGCCTTGCCTGAACTGATAGATCAGCAAGGAGCCGACAACTACTGAGCTTGTCGCCAGACTGGCCCAGGTTCCAATTGGACCGTATCCGAGCGTTATGGTTAAGAACCATGCCAGTGGCAATCTCAGCACAACAAGCGCGAACACGGTGTATATCATCGGCCAGCGTGTGTAGCCTGCACCTTGCATTGCACCCACAAGAATCAACCAGGCAGCTACAAATGGCTGCGACAAGCCGACAATTTGCAAGTACTCAGCGGAGTATTTGACAACGAGCGCGTCTTTGCTCATCAGACCTGCTACCTTTTCCGCAGCAAAGAACAGAATGATACCGACTACGAGGTTGTAGGCTGCACCAACTGCGGTGACTTTCCAACCAGCGATTTCAGCTCGCTCGGGCTTCTTAGCGCCAAGATTTTGTCCTACGATGGTGGCAACCGTAGCGCCAAGCGCATATATCGGCATGCCGCCAAGTGTCTCTTCCAGACGCAGTCCAATCGCCCATGCAGCTTCGCAGGCTGTCGGGTTGATTGTCCGTGCCAGGATATAGAGCAAGACAAAGTTACCGCCGACCCAGGCGAGGTCTTGTACGCAAGCTGGAATTCCAATCTTCATGATGCGGAGCAACCATTCTTTTGACAAGCCGGGTCCGTTCAGTGCAAGACATTCCTTCAGTTCAGATTTGCTCAGGAAGTAGAGGGAGAGCGCAAGCCCTATGCAGCTTGCAATCGTCCAGGACATGCCGAGCCCTGATATACCGATATGGAATGGATAGACACAAAGCATTACGTTGAGTGCTACAACGAGCACCACAACTAGCGCCATGGTGAACATTGGAAGTCTCGTGTTGCCTCTTGCTCTGAATATCGAGTTGGATACCCAGTGCACTGTAATCGGAATTTGACCGATCATGTCGAACTTCAGAAAGTCCCATCCGTATTGAACTACTTCAGGGCTTGCTCCCAGCATTTTCAGCAAGGGTCTTGTTGCAATCAGACCCACGACGCAGGAGAAAATACCGAAGAAGACCGAAAACATTAGCGACTGGCGTGCGGCTGTGACTGCGTTTGGCAGGTCGCCGGCGCCCCAGAAGCGTGCAACAAGTGCGTTTGTTCCAGCTGAAAGGGCAACGACCAGAATGATCATGAAAAACCATATCTGTCCGCCAAGTCCTATTGCTGCTTGCGCGCCGGAGCCAAGGAAACCGCCTACCCATATTTCGGAGACGGTTGCCACCGAAATAATCATCATATTTATGTAGAGCGGCCAGGAAAGATTCCAGATGGCGCGCCAGAGTGAACCGTTGACGATTATCTCGTCTTCGGCGCTTTTCGGTGCTGCTGTTTGTTCCAGCAACTCGTCATCCTTTGTGGCGCTAATCATTTCCCTACCCTCACGAAATCATCCATCGTCGATAAAACAGCCGACAAAAAACCAACAGCTCTAGCTGATCCTGCTGGATCTGGCGGCGTCTGTCGGCGGTGTACTTATGACTTCATAGCAACTAGAGTAACCTTTTTAATGCGAATAGCAAAGGGGAATCTCATCATTAATGCGCAGATGTTTACATGGTACGATTTGAAATTGTGCAGAAAACTCGAAAATGGCTAAATTGACAGCAGAAAAGGAACGCAAAACCGCCACATTGACTTTTAAGTCAGCCAGCCTGGATCAACTATGGTCCTGTCTGCAACGCTGTCTGCTATTCGAAGAACCTTCAAGCCGCTGGTCCAAGCTCGTTTCGCAAGTTTCCAGACTGGCAACCAGCAAGAATAGAGATATATCAGAGCTATCTCTTGGCGAACAACAGAGGTGCTTTCAATCCGTTTTTGGAACTCCGCCTGATTTGCTTGACGATACTGCTCGCGCATTCAATCTTATTCTTGCTCTGCAGGACTTACGCCTGTTTGACGCCGCCGATTTCAATTTATGGCTATTCTCTCAAAGCAACGATGACCTGCCTGTAAAAAGCGATCCCCTGTTCAAAGAAATTGCCTCTGAAATTTTGCAGGAAGAAGCAAGCGATACTCAATCGTTGAGCTTGCAACATGCATGGGATATTGTGCCTTACTGGCGCGTGCTGGAATCATCGGGACCCTGGGCAGATGATCCACTTGCAGAATTTGCTTGTTCGTTTATGAACAAGCTGGACAACAAACGATTCAGCCTCAATTTGCAAACAGTTCTTGCAGCCGACGAGGACTTTCGCAAAACAATAAAAGACTCGCGCAGCAGCCTGCCATCGAGCTTCCAGCCGGCTGCTCTCATACTTGTCGAAGGCAATACCGAGACAATTTTATTGCCTCGCTTTTTGAAACTGTGTGGAAGCAAACTTGCAGAAAGGCAATCGCTTTTTATTTCTTGTGGTGGCGCAAATCAGCTCTTGCGTAAATACTTGCACCTGCGTGACGTTAGTCGCTTGCCCATACTTTGCGTAGTCGATCATGACGCCGAAGAACAAATCAGCACAATAAAAGATGTTCTTAGAGATGAAGATCGGCTGCATGTCTGGAGCGTCGGGGAGATTGAAGACACCTTTCCCGAGCAAACTTTGCTTACTCAGCTGAACGACTACCTGCAGGCTCTTGGTTCATCGGACATCATCCGCAATGAAGACCTTGCCGATGGGCAGAGAAGAACCGAAATGCTGGACAGACTCTGGAGAAACAGAGGCTTAGGTGATTTCGATAAAGTTGGTTTTGCTGAGTTTCAAATTACTCGCTTGAAGCATGTTCAGGATGTTCCCGAAGAGGGAAGAAGGCTGATGGACACCATCAAGGAAATGAACTCTGGAAAGCAATCCACATAGTTCAAATATAGAAAAAGCTGCAGGCAAATGGACAAAGAAAAAGATTTGCAGCGGCTCAGCCTGCCTTCTCTGGATACTCAGCATAATCGCCAGCATTTGCATTCCGACCAGTTCTCCATTTATCTGGGTGCCAGATTTTCTTCTACTGACGGGATTTTTGCCACTGCTCTGGATCTGTCCTTTTAGTCTGGTATGGATTGCATTCGGCATTCTAAATTTGTTTATCGGCTTCTTCCTGCTCACACTGACCAATATTCCAGACAGCGCTTTGCCAGCGGATACTATTTCAGTGAAAAAGCATCTAGCTGAATTTCATCCATGCTGGACATGGATGTTAACGGGTTTAACAGTCACCATATGCGGTACCACCCGTCTTATGATAAACCTATACAAGTTGTACTTTTCAAAGAGAAAAGCCTAACCGCAGGCAGCCTGAGTAGCTTGACGAACAACAGGAAGTGAGTCTTCAATCCAGGCATTTATGCCACCAACCAGATCGGTCAGATTATCAAAGCCATGCGCCGACAGAATGCTTGCAGCAATCATTGACCTGTAGCCTCCCAGGCAGTGAATTACAAGCCTGCGGTCACGAGGCACTTCATTCAGGCGCTTGCTCAGTTTATTCAAGGGAATGTTTACGGTACCTTCAATTCGCTTGTCCGCGAATTCAGCCTCGGTGCGAACGTCAATTACGTAAGGGGGCTTTTCCGATTTCAACTCATCATTCAAATCAAAGGCGGAAAGCCGTTCAAAATGAGCTACAAGCTCGGGTCTGAACAAGAATGCTGGTGGTCCGCCTTCGACAAAACCGACGACGTTGTCGTAACCAATGCGACCCAGGCGAAGGATGGCTTCCTCTTCTTTGCCCTGATTTGCCACTACGACAATAGGCGCTTTGTGGTCTAGAACAGTGCCAGCCCACGACGCGTAGTTTCCAGACAAGCCAATGTTAACACTGCCTTTGAGATAGCCCTGCGCGTATTCGCTCGGACCTCTAGTATCAAGTATTTGCGCGCCTTCCTTATGCATACGAATAACATCATTGATTGCAATTGGAGTCAAAGCTTTTGGCAAGGCATCGTGAAGTATTTGACGCTCTTTCTTGTTGAGATCAGCGTTCATGATGAAATAGCCTGGAGCATCACACTGATCGGCAATTAGCGTTTTTACAAACTCATCTCTGTCTTTTATTTTCAAAGCATAATTCAATTTCTTCTGCTCACCAATGCTGGAGAACTGTTCCTTACCCAGATTCTTCCCACACATAGAACCAGCTCCATGAGCCGGATAAACTAGTGTGTCATCGGGCAAACTCATCAGTTTGTTATGCAGTGAATCATAAAGCATTCCCGCAAGCTCTTCTGCACTGTGACCTACTGAAGCGAGCAAATCCGGACGCCCGACATCACCCACAAACAGTGTATCGCCGGTAAGCACCGCGTAAGGGTGTTCGGCGCTTTTCTGCTTGTCGTAAACCAGAATACAGAGACCTTCCGGCGTGTGCCCTGGTGTTTCAAGGAATCCGAGCTTCACATCGCCGAATTCAATACTTTCGCCTTCTTTGCAGGGGGCAAAATCATACTCAGCCGCAGCTGCAGCGCCGAGCATAATCTTGGCGCCGAGACGCTGCCTGAGCTCAAGATGCCCGGCAAGAAAGTCAGCATGGAAGTGAGTGAGAAGAACATATTTGATCTCGAAGCCATTTGCCTGGCACTCGTCCATGTATTGATGAATATCACGCTGCGGGTCTACGACAGCGGCTACCTTTGTTGTCTCATCTGCAATCAAATAAGAAGCATGAGCCAGACAACCCAAATAGAATTGCTTGAAGTACATGAACGCTCTCCCGGTAGCGCGAGGACACCTTTCTATTATAAGCTCAGCAAATTCATGAGTGGGCGCGGCTTAAGCAAATTCGCACAGAAGAGATCGGTAAGTTTTTTCGTATTTAATACATGTAGGGGCGCCTAATCGGCGCCCTTAAGGTGTTAGCTTCGCATTTTCAGGCGTTCCCGTAGGCGCCCCCAAATGATGTCGCATCCGGCAATGAAAAGGGCGACGCACATGGCGTCGCCCCTGTATATACACTTAGATAAGAACCGCCGCTTGCGATGGCTGAACGCTCTTAGAAGCCGGGGAGTTTCGGATCGTCGTCTTTGCTGTTGGTGGCGACTTGCTTCTTTGCAGCTTTGGCTCCGCCGAGCAGAACAGGTTTGCTTCCGTCTTCGGGGAGCAATACGCGAGCCAGGTATTTATGTGGTTTCTCGAACATGCGCGGCACAGAACCAGTGAGGGCAGCCAGGTGCGAACCGGCTTGCATCTTTTGATCCGGGAAGTCAGCCGATTGCAAAATGTAGAGCCATTGTTTCACAACGAAGTTATAGAAGCGCGGGTCGCGATCTTTTGTTTTTTGAGACATGAGCTTCTTTTCCAGAGCTTCAGCATACATGAGGCGCTTGTCCGCATCGCCCGGAGCAAGTTCGATTGCTCTTTGCAAAGCCACGATTGCTCGGTCGATATTGCCCAATCTCATTGAGCTCTCGCCTTCGAGCTGCAAGGCACTGGCCGTTGGAACGCCCATCTCCAGGATCTGGTCGTTTCTGATGACACCATTTCTGGACCTGCCAATTTCGGATGTGTCCATAACCCAGTCGTCTTTGTCGTCGTCGCCCGCAAATGCTGCTGGACTCAAGAAGAGCATCACAGCTAGACCTAAGAAATGCTTTTTAGCCACAGTTCAACTCCTTTGCGATGGACCTAAGCGGCTCCGGCCCTGACGTCGGCTGCAGCTGCGTGTAAATCACGAATGGCTGCGGCAACATCGGGTGAACCATAAACACTGTTCCCGGCGACAACCAGATTGGCGCCGGCTTCTGAAACTAAACGAGCGGTTTCGGTGTTGATGCCACCATCAACCGAAATGATAACGTCCTTGCGTCCGGCGGCATCCATCATCGCGCGGATGGCTCTGATTTTTGGCAGTACGGCAGGGATGAATTTTTGCCCGCCGAATCCAGGATTCACGGACATGACCAGAACGAGATCGACATCTGCAGTCACGTACTGCAGATGATCGGGCGGTGTGGACGGATTCAGCGCCACACCAGATTTCATGCCAAGCCGGCGAATTTCTGAGAGGGTTCTTTGCAAATGTATGCAAGCTTCAGCATGAACCGTCAAATAGCGCGAACCAGCTTTGGCGAAATCTTCCAGGTAGCGATCGGGCTCTTCGATCATCAAATGAACATCGAGATCTAGCCTTGTGTTCTTGTGAATAGCTTTCACCACCGGAGCTCCGATGGTGAGGTTGGGCACGAAGTGCCCATCCATCACATCCACATGAATAAAATCGGCGCCACCATCTTCGGCTTTCTTAATCTCAGCCGCAAGGTTGGCGAAATCTGCCGACAAAATTGATGGGGCTACTTTCAAACTCATAATGTTCCTTTTTCAACAGCCTTCACGACTGAGCCGTTCGCTGTTATGGCTATCATGACCAGACTTTGGGGCGAGGTCAAGAAGCTTGCTACAAGTGTAACCTGACAATAGTGCAATCGTTTTCCTGAGTGAGATTTTAGCTGCGAACTCTTCTACCCCCGGAGACTTGTCGGACGAGTCTTTTCAGCTTGTTTGCTAGCTACGAAGCAGGCCTTGAAAATTATGTAACGCAGAATCGTGGCAAAGGCGAAGCCTACTCTTAGCTTCCATTGACAACCACACTCGGAGATAGACGGTACAATATTCTTCCTTCAGCAAAAGAAATAAAGGGCAAAGCCATGACAGATCTGCATCTTTCCGAAGAAAGCAAGGAATACCAGAACCTTGCTCGCGAGTTTTTTCAGAACGAAGTCGCTAATAAATCAGAAAAGCTTGATCACGAAGGGAAGTTCCCGATGGAACTCTACAAAGCTGCATGGGATCTCGGCCTTGCCACAACATTCATTCCCGAGAAATTGGGCGGTCTCGGCTTGCCCTTGTGGGACAGCGTGGTGATGGCTGAAGAAGCTGGCGCCGCTTCCGGCGGAGTCGCAACAATTTTCGAAGGCAACGCACTGGCGGCCGCACCACTAATGGTGGCAGGCAGCGAAGCTCAGCAGGAAGAATATTTAGGTCAGTTGGCAGCAGAAGCGACATTAGCCGGCTACTGTTTTGCTTCCATCGCCAATGGTTCATCATTTCCTCTTCCTGCCGCCTCCTTCAGCAAGAATGGCAACAAGTTTGTTTTACGCGGAAAGAACATTGCCACCATCAATGGTGAACATGCAAGCTGGTATTTTGTGCTTGCACAAAATGAAGATAATAATGAATGCAATGCATTTGTATTTTCAGCAAGCCTTCCTGGTATCAAGCGCGGTGCGCAAATTTTCAAACTCGGACGCCGCGCTTCAGATATCTGCAGCGTTGACTTTGACAACGTGGACTTGAGTGAATCTAATCTAGTCGGACAGGCTGCTGAAGGGCAGCTGCTCATGCAGGAATCAGCATGTATCAGTGCGCCGATTGTTGCAGCGCATGCTGCAGGCTTGATGCAGTGCGCACTGGATCACAGCGTTCGATATTCAAAAGAAAGAGTAACTTTCGGCAAACCACTTTCAAAACATCAAGGAGTGCAATTCATTCTTGCCGACATGGCCAGAGCAGTGCAAGCAGCCAGATTGTTGTCCTGGAAAACGGCTTATTTATACGACCACGGAACACGTGATTTTGCAGGGGCGATCGGCGCCAGGGCTTTTGCAGTTGATGCTGCAATGAATACAGCAACTGATGCAGTGCAAATCTATGGTGGCTATGGTTACTCGAAGGAATATCCCGTTGAACGATTGATGCGCGACGCAAAAATGATGCAAATGATGTCGGGCACCACTTATGAAATCAAATGCGCAATCGGAGAGGAACTCCTTGCTGTGTAATTGTTCTTCCAGCAGGAGCATGAAATGGCAGCTGAGAAAGGAAAAAAAGCGCTCGACGCAGATAAGCTAAAGAAGGGCTGCTTGCTTGTCGTTAAGGCACCGCCTTTTTTCGATAAGGAATACATCTACGAAATAAGTGGTGCAGGCGGCAAACAAATCAGGGCGAATCTTTATCATTCACCCAGAGTGAAGAAACAATGGTCGCTTGATGATCTGGAAATTCTTTTTGACAATGGCATGATTCGCTTTGCAGAAGAAAGCGATTTAAAGAAACATACTCAGCAATCGACGCAACTTAGCATTCAAAACGTCGATACCGAAAGCGATACCACAAGTTAATCAGGGACTCTGCCCGTGTTGCGGTGGGTGCATGAGAATTTGCACAAAATTGCTCAGTTCTTCCTCATAGGGAACTGGTTTATGAACCACGAATTTCATCACGCAATAGTAAACCAGAAAGATAGAAATGATGGTCGTCAACGTCATCGAATAGGTGCGAAGTGTCCGTACTGAATCATACGAGGCACCACGCGATAATTGAAAACGAGCCGAATTGGGCTCATCATCCTTGCCTTGACCAGCTGCAGCAATACTACCCTCGGTGACCGAACGGCGGCACTGCACGCAGAACTTCAGGGAAGTCGTTAATAACGCTCCGCAAAATGGGCACAATTCACCTGCCATGAGTAGTCTTCCCTAGCACGGCTAGTTCTCCGCTACATACCGCTTGTACATTTGTGCGATAGATTCTCTGTCATGAGCCAGGGTTTGCTGCCGTGTGTTCAACTCGACAATGCGCTCTTTAAGCTGCTCAATCTGTTGCTGAATGACATTAATTTCTTCGCCGATTTCAGTCTCGGTAAGCGTCAGCGCTTCAGCCAAAGTCCCAAATGCTTTTTCAAGCTCAGATTCCACCATAGCTTTTCCCTTCAAAGCTCAAGTTAAAAAACACGCCCCGTCTATTGTACCCACTCCACAGCCGTCAAACGTTTTGAGTGTCCGTTCTTGTTGATTTATCAAAATCAGGTTTCTGGTGGTGATATTGCCGGAGAACTTTATAAGTAAAAAAGATTGAAAATTGTCCGTGTCTTAAGATCCACAGACTCATCTTGCCAAAGACAACAGTTTTGTACTGCTAAAGCTCGCAGATTAAATCCCTGCGCCATGAAGAAACACTTCAACAGGATCTTGCGGAGCTTCCGAATCATCTCCAGTACTGGAACCCTCTGCTGGAGATGTTAGCGGTGGAGCAAACTCTGACTGTGAAAGTTCCGCTTGAACACCTGTTTGTTTTTGCAGTGCTTCCAGGCGGCGCTCGAGATCTTCGATTTTTTGCTTCATGCTCTTAAGGGCTTCTGCCTCGATATCAGGCACTTTGCCATCAACTCGCTTGCCTTGATGGTAAATGACGCGCCCCGGAACACCAACTACGACTGAATCTGGGGGCACATCTCTGAGCACGATTGAGCCGGAAGCGACTCTAACATTGTCTCCCACAACGACTGGTCCTTGAATTTCAGCACCGCTTCCGACGATGACGCCTTTACCGAGGGTCGGATGTCGTTTTGTGCCTCGAGTCGTGGCTCCGCCGCGAGCTTCAGAGCCTGCGCCTAAAGTAACCCCCTGGTAAAGAACGCAATCATCGCCGACTTCCGCCGTTTCGCCAATAACTACACCCATTCCGTGGTCGATCAATACCCGACGGCCAATTTTAGCGCCCGGGTGAATTTCAATACCGGTAAGGGTTCTAGCCACCTGCGAGATGAATCTGGCAACTGTGAACAGGCGCATGCCGTAGAAGCGATGAGCGAAGCGGTAATAGAAAATGGCATGTAAGCCCGGATAGCAAAGTAGCACCTCTAGACGGCTCCGAGCTGCCGGATCCTTCTCGAGTATGTTGTTGATGTCTTCAAAAAGTCCCATCTTCTTAGCTTTTCGCATTTGGGCGTTAGGAAAATTGTCGCATTTCCGACATCGTAATCGGTAGCGGACAGACTTAAGCTTAGCGAGAGAAGGCGAAAAGGTAGCAAAATCGGCACTTTATGTTAATTCTGTCGGCTCTTGTGGAATGAGACTTTGGGGAGCAAACCCTGTTGGCATGGGCTCATTAGCAAAAATATAAGATTTCTCATACGTAGGAATCCCACCCGATGACGAGGATTTTGAACCTTTCAGGAGTATGCTTGGGATGGTCTCTTTAAAACTGTCCAATAATTCGTCGGACGGTGTAGATGTGAAAGGAGTAATCTGGAGACTGGAAAAAACGACCAAAGACTAGAAAGACGCAAAATTCAGCAAGGACAAGTAAAAGCGGTTAATAACAATGTCAACTGGAGATGGAAAACCTGAAGTCCATCCGCCGAACAAGGACATGGTGGAGAATTCCGGCAGTAGCCACAATCAGGCTGCCGCCGAGAAGCTGTTGAGCGAGACGAAAGGTCTCAAGCCGACAGCTATGAATCCTGCCGCTTTCACCGCAGCATCTTTCGGAATGGTCAGCCTCTCTCACAGCGACAAACTCACAAGTACAGTCAGTGAAAGAAAAGCAATAAACACGGGACTCGGCGGAGCAGCAGACTTCGCCGTTAACTTCGTTGATGGCGGTATTCGCAACCTGGCAAACATCGGCGACCAGACCATTCGCTCGATTAAGGACCCTCTCAGCACATTCAGCGACATCGGCACCGCAGCCAAAACAGTTGTTGAAAACCCGAATGCAGTCAAGAAAATGGCTACTGACTTCGGCTCTTCACTCATTGGCGATAAGGGCGCAGGCGAAGCGGGCAGCAGCTGGGGCAACCTGACCACGACGGTCGGAGTATTTTTTGTTGGCGGCAAGAACGCGGCATCGCGCGTTGAAAACAAAGCCGTTGAAGGAACAAGCTCAATCGAACAAACGCTCGCACGGCGCAGCCGCATCATCAGTTCAGCAGAAGCAGGCAGCGCAAAGACGGAAGCACTCGCCAGCCGCCTGGGCACTGGCACCGCAAACGATCTGGGCAACCTCAACAGCACGCTGCAAAACCGCCTCGATGGATTGGCAGTGAAAAAGCCGCTCATTGGCGATCCTTTAAAGCCGTTTGAAATGCCAACCGCTAACATTCCAAAAACGGAACCGGTAATCAGGACACCGGAACCAGTGATAAAGACAGAGCCTGTCATTAAGACAGAGCCTGTCATTAAGACAGAGCCCGTTATTAAGACGGAGCCAGTGATAAAGACAGAGCCCGTCATCAAGACTGAGCCGGTGATCAGGACACCTGGCGAAACAGTCGTGAAGCCGGAGCCTGTTATTAAGACCGAACCGGTCGTTAAGACAGAACCGGCCGTTAAGACGGAGCCAGCACCTAAGACGGAGCCAGCACCTAAGACCGAGCCAGCACCTAAGTCCGAGCCAGCACCTAAGACCGAGCCAGCACCTAAGACTGAGTCAGCACCTAAGACCGAGCCAGCACCTAAGACCGAGCCAGCACCTAAGACCGAGCCAGCACCTAAGACTGAGTCAGCGCCTAAGACCGAGCCAGCACCTAAGACTGAGCCAGCACCTAAGACTGAGCCAGCACCTAAGACTGAGCCAGCACCTAAGACTGAGCCAGCACCTAAGTCTGAGCCCGGACCTAAGAATGATCTCGCTGCGAAAACCGAGCCAGCTCCGAAGACAGAGCCCGCGCCGAAAAATGAGTTATCTCCCAAAACCGAACCTAGTCCGAAGACTGAGCCGGCTCCAAAAACAGAACCGGCACCGAAGACAGAACCAGCTCCCAAGAACGAGCCGGCACCAAAGAACGAGCCTGCACCGAAGACCGACGATCCCGCGGTCAAGCGTGACGGTCAGCCAAAGCCGAGCGACAACGTCAAAACAAATGAGTTCAACAACCCTGGCGAGAAAGAGCCGATCAAGAAGCCTGGTGAACCAGAAAACATCAAGAAGCCGGGCGAAACCGATCCTATTAAGAAGCCTGGCGAACCGGATCCTATAAAGAAGCCAGGCGAGCCGGATCCTATAAAGAAGCCAGGCGAGCCGGATCTTATAAAGAAGCCAGGCGAGCCGGATCCGCTAAAACCAGCTGACGATCGACTCGATCACAGAACCCTGGATCTAGAGCCAGGTCCGAAGCCAAAACCGGAGCCAGAGATCAACACTCCGAAGCCGAAACCAGAACCGACTGTCGAACCGCGTCCAAACGAGCCGAAACCAGGCCCACGCACTACAGATGTTGTCGAGCCAAATCCGGCGCGCCCACATCCAGAAGTCGAGCCAAATCCGGCGCGTCCACATCCAGAAGTCGAGCCAAATCCAGCTCGTCCACGCACTCCAGAAATCGAGCCAGGAACACCTCGTCCACACACACCGGAGCCATTACCGCCGCGCCCGGAAGTCGCTCCGCATAATGAGCCTTCAAATCCAACTCTAAAAACAGATGATTTGCATCCTTCGGTTCGCCCGACAGATACGAATCCAGTCATGCCGCGTGATACGGTCAAACCAGGCGACACAGTCCTTGCGCCGCATACTAACCCGGCTGTTGACCATCCACAAATTCAAAATCTGACTAAAGAGCTCGACAAGCTGCCTGCCACCACTCCTGGTGCTACAGATGCGCAGAACAAGCTGAGCATATTCAAAGAGAACCCAACGATTGACAATTACCGCAATCTCGCGGATTCGCTCAAAGTTGTCGATCGCAACGTTCCTACAATTCACGAGCACGTCCAACTCAGCCTGGAAGCTGCCAGACAATCAGTGGTCGCTCGCACCGCCATTGATACCAGCCAAAATATTGAGCGCCTGCTTTCAACAGCAAATACTCGCATTACAACACTGCCACCTGAGTTGCAATCACGCGCACAAGAACTCTTAACTCAAATGCGCAATGCTTCACAAGCGGTGCTTGGAGCCGACCTTGCCTCTGCGCAAAGAAATGCAATTGAGCACCTGAAGTCCAGCACTTATGATTTGATGCAACTGGTACAACAAAGCAAGGGCGCACAATCAGAAATTGAAAATGCTCTCTTGCGTACACTCAACTCTCAAAAAGAACTTACGGCAGCAAATTATCTTGCTCGCACAGGCGACACATTTGCCGGTCAGGTTAACGACTTCCTCAAGAGCAACGCACGCATACTTGGTGCAACTGCTGTTGGACTCGAGCTACGCAGCTTAATTGGCACTGCTGCACAACAGTTCGAAGCAGAAGCGAAAAAGCTGGAAGAACAAAAGCAGAAAGAAAACGAAGGACATAACAAGCAGGCCAATGCCGAAGATGGCAAAGCACAATCAACTAATAGCTTATATTTGAACTCCAAAGAGAATCTCGGCAAGCCGTCAGACGAACATCATGCATCGCGCAAACATAATCAATCCGACGATCTCGACTTTATTTTCCACCCGAAGGCACCTGGAACTCCGGTAGTCGTTGAGGAGGCACGTCCGACTACACCGCAAGCTCAAAAGCCGGGATTCCGCACCAGTTCAGTTGAACAGCAAGACAAAACATCAGTTCCTCGCTTTGATTACACCAAAACGAGAATGCCTATCACACGCCTTGCAGCAGAGAATCCTTATCAATCAGGATCAGCAGGTTTCAGACCAGGCAACAGAAACGGTGGTATGGGCAGTGGTGCAAGCGGACGCGGTTCAAGCGGACAAGATCCTAACCACGCCAGCTCGCTGATGTCCAAGAATTATGCATTCGTTGTTGGACCAATGGCACAGCAAGGTGGAAACAACCGCTACGGCAACGGCAATTCTTCAAGCAGCGAAGCAGCTGAGCAAAGCAATCCCGATCGTTCTACAGGCGGCGCAGTTGCCACGCAAACGCAAGCCGCGACTATGATTGCATCAGCAGATCCTCAACAGAAACAACAGGTGGCCGCAAATCAAGCCACCAGCAACAGTGGCACCGTAGAAAACAAAGAATCGATCTCACTCACATCTCTGAGCTAATAAACAACGGATCCGCTATTGAAACGGTGTTCGTGGTAGGGACGCCTCACGGGCACCCGTTAAGCCACTGATGTCGAAAGGGCGCCCATGAGGCGCCCCTACCATATGATCGTCGTTCTGTTTGATTGACGCTACGCTACGTAGTTTCTCATTACGATAACGGTATTGTGCCCGCCGAATCCCAGCGCTTCAACCATTGCATGCGAGAAATTGAGATCGCGAGCAACATTTGGAGTGTAATCAAGATCACACGCCGGATCAGGATTGTTCAAATTAATTGTCGGATGAATTCGCTGATCGCGTAAGCTCAATGCCGTCGCCGCAGCTCCAATAGCACCAGCGGCTCCGAGCAGGTGACCGACCATAGATTTGGTACTGGAGATCTTCAGCTTATATGCATGCTCACCAAACACTGTTTTCAATGCAAGAGTTTCGCGCACATCATTCAATGGAGTAGAAGTTCCATGTGCATTGATGTAATCGATTGTACTTGGGTCAATTTGAGCATCATTCAAAGCTTCACGCATCGCTCTTGCTGCGCCGGCACCATGCTCATCCGGAGCAACAATGTGAGTAGCATCACAGCTCGCGCCACCACCGATGATTTCAGCATAAATCGGTGCGCCACGCTTAAGAGCGTGCTGGAGTTCTTCCAGAATCAAAATAACGGCACCTTCGCCAATAACGAATCCGTCTCTGTCTGCGCTAAACGGACGGCTGGCTTTCTCCGGCTCATCATTGCGCTTGGACAATGCCATCATGTTTCCGAATGAAGCAACCGAGAATGGATTGAGCGAGGCTTCCGTTCCACCAGAAATCATCACGTCTGCGCGATTGCTCTTAATATACATGTAAGCGTCAAAGAGTGAATCCAATCCGCTGGCGCACGCCGTAGCATCGCTCTTCGCGCGTCCTTTGGCTCCGAATTCAATTGCGACCTGACCGGATGGTGCATTCGGCATAAGTCTGATGATAGAACGCAATCCAATTTTTTTAGGACCGCCTTCCATAAGTTTGATGTGATCGGCGGTTGTTGTGATTAAGCCACCAACTCCGGTACCGATAAATGTTCCAACACGTGCAGGATCCTCTGCCTTGCGAATATCAAGATTGGAATCTTCTAGCGCCAGTTTCGCTGCCGCCATGGCAAACAATGTGACGCGATCCATCTCTTTAAGCATAGATCCGATTTTGCGCTTGTCCGGGAAAAACTCAGCAATATCAAAATTCTTGACTTCCGCCGCGATTTTTACTTCCAGTCCAATCTCGTCCGGGTCGAATTGACGTATACGCTCAACGCCGCTTGTGCCCTTCAGCAGCGCCTTCCACATATCTTCTTTACCAATGCCAACCGGGCTTACCGAGCCAATTCCGGTCACAACAACTCGTCTGCTATCGTAAGACATTCAAGAAATCTCTCTTTTACCGAGCCAGAGCACATTTTACCGCTTTCGCAAAGATAAGTCCGAAAGCGGTAAGATTGGAAGCTGATATAAAACTAAGACTGTTCCGCAGAAATATCAGGCGGAGAGCCCTAACATGCCTTATATGCAACGATTTTCGGCATCAAATGCCTGCCTGAATACTTGCTGAAGATGAAGCTATATGTAGGAGAGCAAACAATATGGCATCTCTGGCTCATCCATAATCACGATGCAAAGCCCGTGGACAGATGAGTCAGCTTCAAGAAATGAATGTCTATTAGCTATTCGTTATGGGTGCAAGAAATCAACAGTGTTCTAAATGTGATCGTGGTCATCGTCTTCGGATTCTTCAACTAAGTCCGAACCACCGCTAATAAGTCCGTTATCGAAACGATGCCACGAGCCCAGCTCATTGTCATTACATTCAAAGTACTCGTCCTCATCAGCTGCAAGGATGCCGCTGTCAAGCGGATAGAACAAACCAGGATCGCCGGGGCGCGAACCGCCTTCAATGCTGGAACCCTGCTGTCGCTCATCCTCTTCATAATAACCATAGTATTCGTCATCGTTTGGCGAAGAATCATTCGGCATGATTTCCAGAGCGTCCCGAAAAGCTTCCCATTCGTCATGCGTTGCAGGAAAAAGTTTTGGTTGAACAATTAGCCCTCTGCGCTTTTGCCTCTGTTCTGCAATTACATTTTGCTTGAACGCAGCATCCAGTTCTTTGCCTATTTCCTTGTAACGAGGTTCGTGCTCTGCGACCAGCTGCCAGAAGCGTTTGTTATGATTGGCTTCTTTTACGTGTGCCAATTCGTGGATCACAAGATAACGCCGTCCTCTTTCAGGAACGTTTTCAATCGCATATCTGGAGAATGTAATGATGTGAGTATGCAGGTTGATTTGCGCAAGCCGAGAATATTTGGCGGAACCAATTCTGATACCACCGATCGGAACCCTTAGAGTGGCGTCATTTATCCGCTTGACGTAACCAATCATGAAAGCCTGATAAACCTCATAATCATGATGAGATTGCTCAGGTTCTTTTCTATTCGAGCGAGATTTTCTTGCTGGCAATTTATTTCGTAATGATCAGTATGTCCGAATGCGCTATAAAGTGCATGTCAAATTATCGTATTCGATAAAGCTGATTCTTAGAATATAGCTTTCCATGCGCCGGGGCAAGCAACAAGTTATGAGGCAAAGCAAAAAGTGCAAAATCTAACTTTCATCACTGGCGGTGCCCGCTCCGGCAAGTCGATTCTTGCTGAACAACTAGCCCGCAACTTCGCCGAGCCTAGAGCATCTTCAGATGCGGCAACTGCCGGGAGCTCGCAAGCAAATGGTGCAGCGGATGCCCCTGGGAGCGCCGGCGGCTCGCCGGCTTCTACTCCCGTAATTTACCTCGCCACCATGCAAGTATTCGAATCCGACCCTGAACTCGACCGCCGTATCCAACTCCACAAATCCCGCCGCCCCCAGCATTGGACAACAATCGAATCCCCATTCAAAGCCGACAAAAAGATCCTCGACTTACCATCAGAAGCCGCCTGCGTAATCTTCGACTGCCTATCGCTATATCTAAGCAATATACTCCTTGCTACCACCAGCGGTGCCAGCTCCAATCCTTATGATCACGAACAAGAAATTTTCAAAGAAATAAAATCTCTACTCAGCGCAATTGAATCCAGGCAAGACTTGCAATTTATAGTAGTAAGCAACGAAGTCGGCTCAGGGGTAGTACCAGAAACCCCTCTGGGCAGGGCATTCCGCGATTTCCTCGGCATAGCGAATCAAGAGTTCGCCGCAGCGGCCAAAGTAGCATACCTTTGCGCCTCTGGAATTCCAATCAAGTTAAAGTGAGTCCCGCTTACGGTTTAGTAGTCCACGGCCAGTTTGCAAGCACCGTATCAAGCAACGGATCCTTCACAACTGACAAACTAGAATTAGCACCAGAATTAACAAGCTTATCAAGCAAAACTTTTTGAGTACTGGAACTCGAACTAAACCAAATAATTTTGAACTTAGACCAGGCTAAATCAAAACTTGCCATCGCCCGCTGATCCGCAGGGGTCGGAGCACGATTAAACTTCTCAACCACAACTTTGGCAAACAGAGTTCGATTGTCGGCAGCATCGATAGTTCGACCTGCATGTTGTTGCTCGTAGATAAACACAGCCATATCTGCATAAGCGTTCACAGCGTCCTCGGAAAACGAAGGATCGCCTGCTACCGCCAGACGCTGCAATCCAAGCAATTGCCCGATAAGATCAGCATCCGAATGGAATGGAGAATTGGGCACCTCTGTTGCCTCTGTGCTCGTTCTCTCGTGCAATCGCAATAAGGCCTTGAACAAATCTGCATAGTGCATTTCCATATCTGGCTTGTCTTTCAAATCGTTGATCAACTTGGGCCAGAATTTTAAAATTGAACGTATTTCCTGGGTCTCTTTTTCACCCTTATGAGCCTTGCCTACGATGTAAGCTTCCATCTGTTTCTGCTGCGAATAATCCATTTTTTCTTTGGAAACAGTTTGAAATAGCTGAACCCAGCAACGCGCCGCTTGCTGGTCTTTGTCAACTATCGCATCAATCGAGCTTGCCCCGCTGCCACGGATCCCGGCAAAAGGTTGCGCGCGGCCGGGCACCGTATGTGGTGCAGCAGTAGTATCTTCTGTTTTCTCGCGCTCAACTGTACTGAACACGTCGGGTGCAGCAGCCTTCGGATCTTTATCTCCTTTAATTCCACGAGACAAGCCAGAAGGCTGATTCGCCCTGGCAGGAGTACTTTTTGCCGGAGCGGCTTTAACCGGGTTTGCCTTTGCTGGCGCAGTTTTAGCCGGCGCAGCCGTTTTGGGATTTGCTTTTGGTATGAGAGTCTTTACCATCGAAGCAGCCGATTGCTCTTCTATCTTCTTCGGTGCAGGAGGCTGCTCATACCCCCAATCGTCTGCCCGGGCTACGTTTCCAGATACAATAAAGACAGAAAAAGCCAGCAGAGGCAGAATCTGTTTAGAAACAATAAAGCTGCTGCAAGCGCGCATCTGTGGTGAATAACCCCTGAAGACCCTTAGACACTCTGATAATAATACGCCTAGAATGCTGAAAAACCAGTCTGGAATGTGATATCATCGGCTAAGGAAGCACTATACTCTTTATTTGAAAAACATGGCTAAACTACCTCTGGTTTATTACCCTTCAGATACATTGCGGCAAGATACTAAAAAGATCAGCCGTTTTGACGGTTCGACGCGCAAATTGGCTCAAGATATGATTGATACAATGTACGCCAACAACGGCGTGGGGCTCGCCGCACCGCAAGTCGGACAGCTGAAGCGTATGATGGTTATCGACGTGTCGCACGAAGATGAGCCGCGCAAGCCAATTGTATTTATCAATCCGGAAATCATAGAAGCCACAGGCGAAATGGTCGGGCAAGAAGGCTGTCTCAGCTTTCCTGGCGTTTTCTTCGAGGTTCGCCGGGCTTCCCGAATAGTAGTCAAATTCAAAAACGTTTCTGGTAAAGATCAAAAGCTCGTCGCTGCAGACAATCTACTTTGTCGAGCCATCCAGCACGAAATTGATCACCTCGACGGTGAACTCTTTATCGACAAAGCAGTGTCAAAGCTCGCCGCAGATCTCGAACTATCAAAACATGGTTTCAACGGCGATGCCGTGCAGGTCAGCACTTCGCACCCGCTCATCGCCACGACAGAACCTGGTGAACGGCAGCTTGTTGGTTAGAATTCCGTAAAATTATTCTGGATGCGGCTTGGCAAGGCTGATAATAAATATCAGGAGCATGAGCTCCGTGCCGAAAGCACCTTCGTGATGGGAATCTGAGCTTTGGCTTTTAACATACGTGAAGGAATTCGTGGCCTCGAACATTTGAGGCTGGCTGCTTGCCGCAAAATGTTCAAAATGAACGCAAATCACTACATACAGCGCTATGCCGATTCTGGCATGCAAACGGAAGTTTACCTGGATCATGAAGGCAAAGAGATGCATTGCGAGCGCTGCGGCTTTGTGTTCCTGAAAGTGAGCCTGGGAGGCGGATGGACAATGCAGACCTGTTCTGCGCTTCCTATTGTCAAGCTCCGGGACGCCTCATTCCGAGAATGGGTTACGAGCTTGACAGGGGTAGCCATTGAAAGCGCAAAAGCAATGACAACGCAGACTGGCGCTCCTGCTGACGACTGTATTGCAGGAAAGTCAGCCGACACAGGCTGAAGAGACTTTACGGACCGAACACTTGAAATTAGCCCTGTTGGCAAAGAAGAGCTATACTTGCGACTTATGAGCACCACCTCCGACAAAATTGAAGAAAATAAGGCACAGCCCGAAAACCAGGCGCGGACGCTGCACCTTCGTGTAATGTCTTTCGGCTATAAGATGGGCAAGCCACCCGCCGTAAATGCTTTGTTTGACGTGCGTTTTTTGAAAAACCCATACTGGGTGGAACACCTCCGACCGATGACCGGACGCGACGAGCCAGTTCAAGAATATGTGATGAACCAGAAAGCAGCCAGCGATTTTCTAGAGTCACTGGTTGAGCTTCTTGCCCGGCTTGTGCCGCAGTTGCAAGAGAGCAACATGAGCGAGTTCAGCATCGCATTTGGTTGCACCGGCGGACAGCACAGATCTGCCACCATGGTCGAACTTCTTGCACGCTCTCTTTCTGAGCGATTTCCTCAACTGGTTGTGGAAAGAATTCATCGAGAACTCGATGGGAAGGACGGAGCACAGTCCAGGTCCGGCGCACCGGAGGACCAAGAGCAATGAAAAACTCCTGGAACTACAAGTTCAGAAGTTTGATTTTGCCCGGTCTTAAGCGCTGGATTCTCTTTATACTGCTTGGAATTTTCACAATTGTAATGGGTGTATTGCTTCTGCTTGAAGAGCACCCCGTGCGAACACTTCTTGATTTTATTGAGCGCATGTTGCGCAGAGGTGCGCACGCTGTACCTCACGAAATAAGCGGCATCATTGCAGTGTCAATTGGCGGAATAATAGTTTCGATCGCCGTTGTGAGACTCGTAGTTTCAATTCTGTCTCTCTACACCACCGAAGATCGCGAGTCAATTCCCGATGTGCTTTTCCGCAGGCGGCATCTGGAGCGCGGTGCCAGAGTAGTGGTTATCGGTGGTGGAACAGGTCTTTCAACTTTGCTCAAAGGCTTAAAGGGATATACCAACAATATCACTGCCATTGTTACTGTAGGCGATGACGGCGGAAGCTCCGGACGATTGAGGCAAGAGATGGGCGTACTTCCGCCTGGAGACTTGCGAAACTGCATAACAGCTCTGGCTGATGAGGAAAAACTGGTCACAGAATTATTCCGCTATCGCTTTCAACAAGGAAGTGGACTGGAAGGACACAGTTTCGGCAACCTGTTTTTGACAGCCGTGTGCGCCATCACCAATGGTGACATGCTCGAAGCCGCTCGAGCCGCCAGCCGTGTTCTAAATAGTTGCGGGCAGGTTCTCCCTTCAACTCTTGAGGGCATGGAACTGGTGGCTGAGCTTGTTGATGGAGCTGAGGTAAGAGGCGAATCACAAATTTCCTTGTCCACTTCACGCATCAAGATTTTGAAATGCGAGCCCAGCGCGCCTGATGCCACGCCAGCCGCGTTAGAAGCCATTGCTCATGCGGATTATATCGTGATTGGTCCCGGAAGTTTGTACACATCCATTATTCCCAATTTGCTTGTAAAAGGAATACCAGAGGCAATTATTCATTCACGTGCTCACAAGGTTTACGTATGCAATGTAATGACGCAGAAAGGTGAAACGACGGGCTACTCGGTCAGCGACCACGTAAGGGCGCTGCTTACTCACGCAGGCTTTACTAATGGATCGCAGGCAGGAGCAAAGCATCGCTTCATTGATCGCGTATTGATCAACCAACTTGACACAAACTCAACTGAACTGCAGGCAAACATTGTGCATTTCGATGCTGAAAAGTTACGCCCGCTGGGAGTGCGTCCAATGATCCGCGACGTGGGAAGCAATGTGCTGCCAGGTCACCACGATCCCGAGAAACTCGCAGCGGCACTCATGCTCTGGTACGTACGCAGAAGCAAGAGCAAGCCATTGTTCCGCCGCCGGCCACCAAAGCCGCCGACATCGCCACCTTCGGCCCCATCACAAATCGCTGCTAGCTTATAAATGGTCTGCGACTTTAAAGCGGAAGCGCCGGGAGCGCCGGCGGCTCGCCGGCTTCTAATTCTACGAACGATCACCATTTAAAACCGAAGTATGAGCCGGCGAGCCGCAGCTAGCCTCGTAATGGGGACCCGTGCGAGCGCAGCGAGTGCGGGTTGGAGAGGCGACGCGGACGCTCCCGGATTTCGAAAACACTATGAACTCCTTTATTCTTTGCCGCGGAAGTGGGAGCGGAAGCTGACTTGATCGCCGTTATAAACGTCGAGATCTACGTCGTTGTTGTCTATGCCTGGAACTTTGCCATGTTCTGAATACTGCCAGTAAGTCCACTTGTCCCACGGTTTCGGAACAGTCGGCTCAGGAACATTGTAATTGGCAATCCAGAGATCATATTTCTTGAGCTTATCGGAATTATTCAAAATGCCATCGAAGAAATTAGGACTTCCATACACAACAATAGACGGTTTTATTCCCGTTTGTTTCTGAACTTCATCGCAGAATTCAGTGATCATCTTTACCCGCTGATCTGCCGAATATGGTTTCCAGATCTTCGGAATTTCGGTGTCGATCACCACCCGCAGTGCGTCTGGCTCTACTTTACCCACCGTCTTAACGAAGTTGTCCACCTGCTCTTTAACGGTATCATTAGGACGGAAGAAGTGATAGTAGCCCACCTTTAAGCCAGCATTCCTTGCGCCATCACGGTACTCTGCGAACTTGGAATCAACCCAATCAATTCCTTCAGTTGCTTTGAGAAAGGCAAATTGATATCCCGAGTCTTTCACCTTAGTCCAATCAATATTCCCTTGATGTGCTGAAACATCAATGCCCTTCGGCTTATTCACAAGAGCGTCAACACGATCATCAATTTCTTTATCAGTCCACAGCTTAGTGCTGTCCTGACTGGTGTAATAATTACGACCGAGTTCCTTAAAGTCTCTGTCGCGAATACGTTTGGATTCCTGCTGAATCTGCTCTTCTGTCATGTCCAGCTTGCCGTCTTTAACGAGCTGTTTTAGAGCCTGGAATGGTCCCCAACCGGGTTTGAAATGATCTAGATTCGTATTGTTTTTTAAGAACCGATCGTGAAACTCGGCCGATTCTTGCGCACGCCGCTCAATCGAAGCCTTCGACTCGATTAGAGGAGGGGGATCAAAATCAATACTTTTATTCTGCAATTGAGATTGCCCTTTTGAGGCAATGTATTCGTTTCGCAATGCATCGGACGCTGCAGCATTATCCGCATGCTTGTTTTGTTCAATGTTTAACGGCTGATCGCTCATTACCCAAACCCCGCTTTAGCCATTCGGGCGACGCACGGCATCGCCCCACAATTATTCAATTTAAATCTCAACCCTTATTGTTTTTGTTGCTTCTTCAAAGCCTCCAGCATTTTGTCCCCACGAATGGATCCCCAGCCCGTTGCCGCATCCCATCCGGGTCCAGCATTGTAGCCATTATTGTTTCCGTCGGTGATGTCGCGGAAGATATCCGTGCCACCGTTCTTATAAAGGAATGGATTCAGATAGCCGACCGGGCTCCCCAACGCTCCGTTTAAGCGCATGGTCAGCGCGGCATACAGTGGTGCAACAGCACTGGTTCCACCCATAACTGTTTCATTGCCTCGGTAACGTACGCGATATCCGGTGAACGGGCTTGCATCGCCTGAAATATCCGGAACTCCACGCCCGGCTTTGACTTCTTTGTTCAAGTCAGCTGGCATAGTTACTCCAGTCTGAAAATCGGGAACTGGGAAGCTGCGGCTTATGCCACCACCAGTGGAGCCCGAGAAAGGTCCAGTCCCGTCATTCCAGGTTACTTCTCTGTCAGCGGCGATGTTCAAATTGGTACCACCGGTAGCAGTTACCCATGGGTCTGCGGCGGGATAATCAGTTGTAAACTTGCCGTCTGGAGCTTTGTCTTTGGCACCGTCATCACCGGCTGCTGCAAAAACAGATATTCCTTTTAACGCTGCTTTCTTGAAAGCAAGATTGAGATTTTGCTTTGCCTGCTCGGACCAGCTTGATTCAGGCATGCCCCAGCTGATACTGATGGCGCTATTTTGTATTTCGCCCTTTTCAGGGAAAGTAGCCCGTGTGATTGAATCAACGAAGCCCTGTTCACTATTGGGCGCAAAAATTAGTTGCTGATTTGCCTCAGGTGCTACGACTCCAATCACCTGTGTGTCGAGCGCGACTTCACTGTCTGCGCTACCACCGGGCTTATTTTTTGCATCGCCTATGGTGACAATTTGAATCTTAGGTTCTTTCAAATTATGGTCTTTGTAATACTGCGAGTTGTCTTTGAGATCAAGCCCGCCACCAAACTCTACTATTCCAACAGATTGTCCGGCGCCCATGGAATCTTTGGGGAAGTGATATTGATTCGCCACTTCGTCAGGCATATAACCCGACACTGCGCGTGGCGAGATTCCCGGTGGAAGCAGCTTCACATGCGACTCCGCTTGTGGTCTGGAATCAAGCCCAAATACTCCTTGCACATCTGCAGCAATATTGCGCGGCACTGAAATAAGACCATTGCGCTCTCGACTTACAGTGCTGCCATTTTTGTAATCTTCGATTTTTACATTGAAGGCTTTGCTCACATCCGAAACATGGCCCTTTAGCACGAGTTGCCCGGAGCGATCATCTACCTTTTCGACTTTCAAATGATTGTCTTTTGCAAACTTCAAAATGCGCTGCACTGAATCAGGATCAGCACCAAAACTGTTCTTGAACTCGGCGTCTGTTAACGGCGCGCGCTCATGCCGGATTATTTTTCCAAGAGTCTCATCGATGTCTTTTTCACTGGCTTTCGACTTAGCCATTATGGTGACTGTCATCGGAGCATCAGGCTTGCTTGGCCCAACTCTGGTTCCTTCCGGAGCTCCAGGTTTTTCTGAATCAAGCAGCTCGGCTCGTTCACCTACAACACGAACTCGTGGTCCCAACGATGAAAGCGCTTCGTTGCGCAACGCATCGCTGCCCTGCTTTTCTTGCGGCTGATCTTTTGCCTGTTCGGCACGATCACCCTGGTTTCCTTTGTCACTCATCGAATGCTATCCCTAATCCCGTAAAACAAGCCCCGAACCGGGTTTCCGGTTGTCATTAGAATGACTCAGATCAGCTTATATATCTTGCGTACATATACGAATATGTGCGAATTCTTATGGGCTCGCTTCAATTCGCGATGCGGTTTTCCCCACTGAGATCGCTGTTCCGTCTTCGAGAAATGATGTTGCACCTAACAACTTTCTACGGTTCATTCAACTGTTGCCTGGGCATGTGGGAACTACTACTCTCAGATATTTTTCAGGAGTGCTTGCTTTGATTAACTCCTGGTCAATTTGAAGCTCCAAAGGGAAATCAAAACAATGAAAACCAAATGGTCTCTTCTCCCACTGGCGCTATCACTAAATCTTGCGACTCTCGGACTGCCACATCTCCAAAGTGCCAATGCTGTAGCGACTGCAGACTCAGACAAGCAGATCCCAAAAACGGGCTCCGCGGATCCCAATGATTGGCAGCATTTCAATCCTTACCTCTTCAGACCTGCTGAACGTCTGGTACCTTGCCTCACGGGGACATCCATTAAGTCCAATGTTTACTGCCGTGGCGTCCCAAAGTTTCCACACGATCCATGCTCAAGAAATGTTATTTACTATGGTCGCGATACAAAATTTCCATCTGTAATATACGCAAAAGCCTTCGACATTCTTCAACTTGCAAACAAGTACTATCAGGCTCCTGCAGCAGGAGAGAGTAAGCAGATTACACTGCCGAACGGGCAAGCTGTCACTGTTTACGGCACTACCTGGTTCACGCCGCTTAAGGACAACCGCTATGTAGGCAACCCAGCGCAAATTTCACCTTTTGACCCAAGTAAAGTGTTCTACAACGACAAAATTACCTGGCCGGCAATCATTTACGGCACACCCGGACAAGACATTATCATTGCGAATCAGCATTTCAAGATTCCCGCTGCCGGGCAAAAGACTGTTCTTTCTGTTCGTGTTGATGGCACAATTACATCAAGCCAGTCGACAGGAACTTCCGCAAATTCTGCAGTTCAATCTGCCGATAACAAAAGCAACACTGGTTCTGGAACTGGAGCTACGAGCTCTTCTAAACCTGCAAGCTCAAGCAGTCCAAGCGGGTTGATGCTTGCACTGTCAGAGTTTATCTGAACTATGTAATACAAGGGCATCAGATGAAAACATACTGCATTATACCGCTCTATCAAATGTTGCAAGATCCCAGTGGTCGTCCGATACTCATGCCGAAGAATCTAAACGGCTCGCCTAACATACCAATTCCTCAAGTTCAACAACAAGCCCAGGGGATGATGATCAATGGTACGTTTGTTCCAGTCGGCTCATCGTATACCATGCCACAAACAACAATTCAAACAAACGGCAATTATTCTACTCCGGTAGGGCAAGGAGGATCGACAAATGCAGTTATGCAACTGGTGCAATTTGGACTCAATGCAATGGGTGCCGGTAAACATTGATGTGAAAGAAATCGCAAAAGTTTAGTTCGCTCATGCAAAACAGGAACAGGCAATGAAAATACACAAATCAGTAATGCGCGCTGCAAGCACATGGTTGATTCCTTGCATACTCACACAACCTTGTTTTGCTACGCCTGCGGAATCGGAATATCAAAAAGGAAAAACTCTCTACAGTAAAGGGGATCTTAAAGGAGCCATATCCGCTTTTGACGCGACAATAAAACTTGACAGCAGCATGCCCAATGCCTATGCATTTCGAGGATTGTCCTACAGCAAACTGGGTAAGACTGCACAAGCCGCGCCCGATTTCGATAAGGCGTTGTCACTGGATAAAGATAACCAGGACGCACTACTGGGCCGTGGATTTAGGTTCATGCAAGCAAATAAATTCAACAAGGCAATTGATGATTTCAATCACGTCGTCAAATTGACTGGCGAACGCTCGGAAGCATATGTCGGCAGAGCTGCCGCATATATGGCACTAGGACAGGATGCACAAGCAGTTGATGCTATTAACGACGCGCTAAAGAAACTTCCGGATTCTGCAGATCTCTACATAACGAGGGGAACCTTACTGGCAAAATTGGGCGACTACAAGAAAGCAAACGCAGACTTCAGCTATGCAATTCGGCTGAACCCTGGGTCCGCAAACGCTTACGAGTTGAGAGGATCCAGTCGCGTTAACTCTGGCGAATATCAGGCAGCGATTGCAGATCTCGACAAGGCGATAGCGATGAATTCAAAATCAGAGCAAGCGTACATCAACCGTGCGGTTGCCTTCCAAAGAACCGGAAAATCCGAAAAAGCAAAACTCGATTTCGATACGGCGATTAGATTGAATCCCGCAAACTCGAATGCATACTACAATCGGGGTTTGTTTGAGCAAGATAATAAGAAAACTCTGCAAGCAATCGCAGATTACTCTCACGCCATTCAGCTTAATCCAAAGCTACTCGATGCCTACAGGAACAGAGGCAATTGCTATAGCGCCTTGAAGAAATACACCGAAGCGATGAATGATTGCTCAAAATATCTTAGCCTGGCTCCGGATGATCAAAAAGCTCGCGCAGAAATGGCATTGCTTCAGTACAAAACAGGACAATATGAAAAAGCAATCCAGGGGTTCTCTGCATGCCTGGAGAACAACCCTGATGACCGTCAATCTTATTGGTATCGAGGGCTCGCATACTTCGACAGCAAAAACTATGAAAAAGCGGTTGCCGATTTCACCAAACTTGAAGGGCTTTCTCCCTTGGACAAACAATATGTATCCGAAAAGCGCGGAGCTGCTTTCTTAAAGATGGGACAGTACGATAAGGCCGTTGTCGATCTCACCTGCGCAGCCGCTTATTCTCCCCAGAGCACTGAATTCCTTAAGAGTCGCGCCGAAGCTTATGCCCACCTTGGTGACAAGGATGCTGCTGCCAACGACCTGAAACTAGTGAAACTACTGGAATCAAAGAAACCATAGCTTAAAGGATAAAAGCGGGAACAACTTCGAAAAGCCAGAAAGAATGAAATGAGTTACTGATTGCGAATGTTCTCCACCCAGGGATACTTGTTCTTCCACTCGTTAAAATGTTTCACGCCCTCAGAAAGCTGCAAGGAAAAATCGAGAGAATCACTGCCCGGAGCAGGAGATTCGCCACTCTTCACATTCTTGAACCAGCTCATCCACTGCGGTGAATCATATTCAACAGTCTTGGGCGGAACAACTTCTCGCTGCGGATAGCCCGCCAGCGAATGACAGGAAACACAGCCGGACACCGGATTATCCACAGGACCGTTCAAACGTCCACCCCAACCGAGATGTTGAGGCGGCAACAATGGTGATTTGTTCAGCACCTGCTCTTTCAATGCTTCGCCGGCATAAGCGCGCAAGCGCGTCACGTCAGGATCGTTGCCCCACGCCAGACCCACAGGAGTCAAATTGCGCCACGGATTGCTATTTCCGGCTTTGTCGCTGTAGACATAGGTTCCAAGCACCCAGCCGTTGTCCGATCGCGAGTCTTTTATCGCAACGTCCATTTGCAAGAGATGAACTTTTTTGATTTCCTTCGGTGTGTCCTCTGTCGGTTTCGCAACTCCATCCTTATATACATAGGCTTCCCACTCGGGCGATCCTTTCAGGTATGGAACCTGGCTTTCAGGAGCGGTGGTGAAGAGAATCTTGAATGAAACGGTGCCTTCAGGGAAATTTACGTTTTTCGTATTTGGATTCATCGGATCTTTCCAGACCTGACCAATAGTGTAGCCACCAGGAGCGTTATACATTCCCACTCCCCAACTTTGAGTTTGATCTGTTTGTCCGTAGGAGAGTTCGCCGGGTCTGTTGCTGCGTTCCATGGTCAAGCCATGAACGAACTCGCGGCCTGATGCTCCATAGGTAAGCCATGGCGCGTGATACCACTTGCGCACCTGATTGTCCTGTCCGGCGAAATTTGCTTCGACATTTCCTTCAAGCACATAGTCGAGCACGGCTTTCATGTACTCATTCATTTGAGTTTTCGGATCATACTTTAACCAGGGTGCATCCTTGTCTGTCGCCGGTGCCTGCTCAGGATACCTCTGACTCAGTTCGAAAACCGGTCCATTCCAGCCTGGAGTTGGGCGATCATGTGCGTCGGGGAAAACTTTGTGCTGCTTCAACTCAGCTTCGCCTGATTCATCCAGGAACAACTGAGTCGCCTTATTCTCTGCTGACTTTTGTTGCGATTCTGGATTCTGATGGTGCTCTGAATTCTCAGCATGTGCAGATTTTTCGTTCGCGTGAATATTGTCGGAAGGCATCCCGTTCAACCCCATAAGCAGCCAGCCTACATCTTCAGCCTTAAAGACGCGGGACTCAATGTGGATTTGTCCAGTGGAGTCACACCGAACCATGTAGAGTTCCATCCTTATGTGTAGGGGCGACGCCCAGCTACTCAACGGATCTCGAACGGACTTAGATTGGAAGTGCACGGTTTAGCGTGAGCGCTGGGATCGCGGGCGTCCCGCCCGCTTCGACATAATGAACCGATCTGAAATCACCGGAGTATAAGCGGGCGGGACGCCCGCGATCCCAGGGGCATTCGCCTCCCTTAGATTTAGAAACGGACTTAAACGCATGGTGCGCAGACCGATAAGGCCCGCGCACCATTGTTGCTTATTTGCAGGTAATTCTATGCTTGCTTCTGATTGCGCAGAGCTTCCAGGAACTTGTCGCCCCTGATGGAGCCCCAGCCGGTTGCAGCATCCCAACCCGGTCCGGCCGAGTAGCCGTTGTTGTTACCGGAAGTGATGTCTTTGAAGATACCGCTGTTTCCATTCTTATAAAGGAATGGATTCAGATAGCCGGCGGGTCTGCCCAGGGCACCATTAACGCGCATCATCAATGCAGCGTATAAAGGCGCAACGGCACTGGTTCCACCAGTAACTGTTTCGGATCCGTTATAGCGAATAACATAGCCGCTATTTGGGCTGGCATCGCCGGCAACATCCGGATCTCCGCGCCCTACCTTGCCGTCTTTATTGGCGTTGGCCGGAAGATTGATGCCTTTCTGAAAATCAGGAACATCAAACTTGGAGCTTATGCCACCACCTGTGGAGCCACCAAAACTTCCATCATTCCAGGTCACTTCTTTGCCGGAATGATCGAGTCTGGTTCCACCAGTGCCTGTAACATATGGATCGGACGATGGAAAGTCAGCAGTGTATGCGGATGTTCCATCTTTTGCTCCGTTGTCTCCTGAGGCAGCGAATGTAGAGATGCCTTTCAAAGCGGCTTTCTTGAATGCGATATCCATATTCTGAATTGCCTGGTCTGTCCATCCTGATTCGGGCGCGCCCCAGCTTATGCTAATTGCCGAGTTTTGCATTTCACCTTTTTCGGGAAATGTGGCACGCGTAATTGCATCGACAAATCCCTGCTCGCTGTTAGGAGCGAAGATCAATTGCTGATTAGCTTCCGGTGCAACAGCACCAATAATCTGCGTATCAAGCGCGACTTCACCGTCGGCGTCGGCACCGGGTTTATTGTCAGCACCATCTACACCGACAATTTGAATATTCTTTGGCTGAGGCAAACCGTTATCTGAATAATATTTTGCATTATCGTCAAGAACGAGTCCACCACCCAACTCGACGATGGCAACAGACTGTCCATTACCCATTGATTCCTTCGGAAAATGGTAGAGGTCAGCAACCTCCTGCGGCATAAAACTTCCGCTTGCTCTTGGATCTGCATTGTCCAGCTTTTTGAAGTGCGGCTTGGCCAGTTCAGAATTATCCAGGCCAAATACACCCTGAATATCGTTCGACAGAGCACGTGGAACAGAGATATCGCCTGTGCGACCGCGACTGACGATTGGTCCATTCTGGTAGTCATCGAGTTGCACGCCAAATGCTTTCTGAAAGTCTTTCACTTTACCGGTGAGTTTGACCTGTCCGGATTCGGCATCCGCTTTGGCGGTATTCAAACTGTTGTCTTTAGCGAATTTGAGCACATTGCTCATCGCCGTCGAATCAGCACCGAATTGCGCGGTGAACTCTTTGTCTGTTAGTGGCTTGCGTTTACCTTCCTGAATTTCTTGCAAACACTTATCCATTTCAGCCACAGAAGCCTTGCTCTTCACCATGACTGTCACGGTGATTTCTTGCTCGGGATCAGTCGGACCCATTTTGGTGCCACGCGGTGTCACCGTCCTTGTATCCAACAGCTGGGCACGATCACCCACCACATTCACACGCGAGCTAAGTTCACTTGCTGCCTCTTTTTGCAGTGCGTCCGGCTTGTTTTCGGCCTTCTCACTCCTTGTATCAAGTTCTGTACGATCACTCATTTGCCGTTCCTCGAAAGCCTGCCGTCTGATGAAATCCCCCGTATTTACTCTATGCGGATTAGATTAGAAATTCGTGAATGCCTATCCGTAAGAATACGAAATCTGGGATTCTTCTAATGCTCTGGCTTTCGAGATGGCAGCGCTTGTACGCAGTTCCGTCCACACGCCATATGTTGTCCGCATGGAAGGTTCGTGTCCACGATTGCCATCCCCAAATCAAACCAAGCAGCGCTGCACTACATCCCATCAGTGCAAGATTCCAATATTTGCAGATGCAGCGTGAGCATTTTGTGTAAGCCATTGAAAGCAAAGAAAAAACCGGGACCACGCTTGCGCGCCGCCCCGGTCAGCGAGAACTCGTAAAGCTACTTGCTCTGTGCTATATGGTTATTCATTTTCTGCTGGATTACATTCGCTTCCGCGGTTCGCCCGCTGCTGTCCAGAAGATCTCTATAATTTTGCATCACACTCATGAGCGCAACGCTGCTTCCACCTTCTGTTGAATCGTATATCTTCATGGCACGCTTGTACAAAACTTCCGCATCAGCCTTTTTGCCCATGGTATGGTACACGAGCGCTAAGTTGTTACAAGCATTTGCAACACTTGGGCTTTCAGCACCATTCACTTTTTCGTAAATTGCAATTGCTCGTTTCAATTGTGTCTCGGCATCAGCATATTTTTTCTCAGCGCGATAAAGCTCACCAAGATTGTTCACTACGTTTGCAGTGTCCAAATTCTCACCGCCCGCTTTTTGAAACGAGCTAAGAGCCTGTTGAAAGAGTGGCTCGGCCTGGCTGTACTTTTGTTCCATGAAATACAGGCTGGCTAAATTGTTGCGCACATTCGCTGACTCAATAGACTCAGCACCGGGGTCCTTATCGTAGATTCCCTGGGCTTCTTTGTACAATGCCTCAGCTTCGGGGTAATGCCCTGATTGAAAATAGAGGTGACCTAAATTGTTTTCGCTTTCGGCAATTTCTTTGCTTCCCGCGGGCAGATTGTCTTCTCTAATGCTTAGTGCTTGCTGCAAGAGGTCTTCAGCTTTGATGTACTTGCCTTGCTGCACATAGGCAAGCCCCATTCCGTTGAGTGATTTTGTCAGCTCGAGCAACTCAGGCTTCATATGATTTTGTCGAATGTCTGATGAATGCTTGTAAGCGATGATCGAGTCTGCAAGCTTGCCTTTGCGACGATAGAGATCGCCCAATTGCGCATATGCACTCGCAAGCTCAGCAGTGTCGTTCTGTTTGTTTTTCTCGGCGGTGCTGATCGCATCTTTCAGAATGCTTTCTGCTGTCTGAAGCTGATTTGCTTTCGCTGCAGCATCAGCTTTCTGCAGGCTGGCCTTCATATCAGGCTGCGCAAGTGGCGCTGCGAGATAGACAATTCCTGCAAGAAGCAGTACTGCAGCAGTCCCAAAAACAATTCTTTTGTCAACACGAAAGTTCATACGCACGTGCATTTAGCACCTCCATTACGGCGAAAACAAAATCAAGTTTTCCTGGTCTAACGGAATTGACCGTTCAATAGACTGGCACCAAGACCGACGGCAGCGCCAATACCTAGCCCCTGCAATCCGTGGTGACGTCCCATAGCACCACCGATGCCCAGACCGACCAGCGAGCCAGTCGCTACGTTGCGCATAATCGGATGGCGCGACATCACAGTGCTGCTTCTAACCAGACCGACACCAGCTCCGGTGCCTGCCCCGATTAAAGCTCCGCGAAATACGCCATGGTGCGTCACAAGACCCGTGATAGCACCAACTCCTGCGCCGACACCAGCACCCACCGTTGCAGCTTTTACTTTAGGATGCCGCTCGAAGAATGTTCTGTTGTCCTGCATATATACGGTGTGGTAGACCGGACGTTCATAATAGTAGTGTTTTTCAACTACTCGTCCCTGCCTCGGTGCGACACGCACGGCAGTGCTCGGAATTGCGGCCTGCACTGGCGCTACAACTGCGTCTTGAGATATGATTCGTTGAGGGTAATAATCTTGCCTGATTGAACCGGTCAATGCAGTGCTTTGCGCCATTACTGGAAGCAGTGCACATTGAGAAACCGTAAGCGCAAGAAAAAGTCGAGAGATATTTTTGTTTGAGAGATTAAAGATGCCATCAGGGAAGGCAAGTTGAAGCCTGGAGAACAACATGTTTCCTCCTTGCGTTTGTATTGGTAATAGTTGGGGGGAAGACCAAAGAGGTATTTAGTCTGCGCTGGCGAAGGGGGATGCCAAATAATTTTTCGCCACGATGCTGGTTTACATCTGGTTTAGACGAACCGCTGAGTTCAGTGTTCCTGAGCTTGAAGAAAATTTTTGATAATCAAGGAACAAATTACAAAGAGAATCTAACGCATATTGAAAGCCTATCGTCGACCAAGTAAGATCAATTTGTCGACTATGAGGAATGCGGAAATGAGTGTTGAGCAGGCTAACAAAGAGGCTCTCGGACAAGCAATTGGGCGTCTTTCGAGTGGAGTCTACATTATGACTTTGAAGGCTAATGGCGAAAACCATGGCATGCTCGCAACATGGATCATCCAGGCCGCATTTGAGCCACCGATGCTAACAGTAGCCATTCAACGCAAACGGGAAATTTTGCCTTTCATGCAAACCGGAACAAAGCTTTGCGTAAATGCGCTTTCCAAGAAAAACATGGACATTTTCAAGGCTTTTGCTAAGCCGTATCAGGAAGGATTAGACAGATTCGATGGCTTGAAAGTTTTGGATAAGGAAACATCTGCACCGGTTTTTGCCGAAGCATTATCTTATTTAGATTGCACAGTGAAGAATCAAATGGACGCAGGAGACCATGTGGTCTTTCTTTGCGAGATTACCGGCGGTGAGTTCTTAAATAACGAAGAGCCTATGTTGCACACGCGCAAGAATGGGTTTCAGTATTAGGAATTGTCCGAGTACTTTACGCTACAGCGGACGCCGGGATCGCGGGCGTCCCGCCCGCTTATAGATTGAGCCGTCTTCTGCTTAAGGACCAGACTGTTCTTGCCGGAGTTGAAGCGGGCGGGACGCCCGCGATCCCAGGGGAGAGGGCTGGACCTATATCTTGATCTTTAGGCCCCTGGGGTACAGGGGCGCCGGCAAAAACTAATAAAACGCGCAAGGCTCACCTGCTGAACATTTCAGGTGGGTCCTGTATTTTTGTGCAGCGAATGATGTCAAGAATCTCATCTGGCTTGTATAGATGCAAACAAGGGCAAGCTAAATTATCTCAGGGTTGATGGGGACAGCAGTTATTTTGGGTCCACCCAGGAGAAGAACCAGTTATGGGAAATGAAGTTGTAAATGAAGGCAAGGACTGTGGCAAGGTTGCTAATGGTCAGGACAATTGTTGCGTAAGCCTACTTTCACTCTGCTGCGATGCAGGTAAAGGTATGGCAAATGCTGTTCGCAAGGCTGAGGATTTTGGATCTAACGTTGTGCAGGGTGCCGCAGCCGGACTTGGATTTAACATAAATAAAGACACGGCTGATGCCATCACTCGCGGTGCCATTGCTGTTGGTGCAGGTGGTGCCGCGGCACTAGCAGCAGAACAAGCTATTAAACATCCGGCTGCTGTTGGAGCTGCCGCGGCGGCCGGCGCAGTTGGTGGCGCAATCGCTGCAGAGCTTTTGAAGGGCGGAGCAAAGGAAGCAGGCAAGGCTGCCGGATGCGCAGCTGAGTGTGCAAAAGAAATGGCCAAAGATGCAGCCATTGGTGCCGCAATCGGCGGAGCAGCAGGAGCTTTGAGTGGCGACGCAACAAGAGCTGTAACACTTGCGGCTATGGGTGCAATTACAGGATGCGCTGCAAGGTGCGCCGCTGAGATGTGCAAGCCGAATTGCTGCGTTAAGCCGTTCAACCCGATTGAAGCGGCGAAGGAAGTCGGAAAAGCGACTGTTGATCACGTGACGAATCGCCCGGTTGAAGCAGCTGCGGAAGGATTGATCGCAGGAGTGCCTGGGGTTGTCGGAGGCGCCATGCTGCGCAAGGTTGTCGATACGAAGGCATGCGAGAATCTCTGTGATAAGGCGATCAAGAATACTTGCAATGAATTGAGCAAGCAGTATAAATGGATTAAAGGACTGTTCGAATAAGAATTGATCAAAGAGTAAGGATGCAGCAGGTGCCATCACAGATGGTGCCTGCTGTTGTTTTGTGGACGGGTAAGTGCTGGCTAAAATGATAGATCTTGCCGGAGAAGGAGGGGCGGGGACGCCCGCGATCCCAGGAGGTGAAGGTCTCGACAGTGCTTTAAATTACGATTGATCTGGACGATAAAGAGCCGGCGAGCCGCCGGCGCTCTTACTATGGTCTTGACAGTCGTGATGGACGCATCAAGATACTGTTGGGAAAAGGTGCAGGGAGGAGGAAAACCGTGA
>JBIKOL010000272.1:0-3340 GCA_044358055.1 Obscuribacteraceae bacterium (SeqCode) | reverse complement strand
CGTTTCGATCACATTTTGTATATGAAGCTCAATCTCATCGTTGCAGAGCTGCTTCAATGTTGCGTCACCGAATCTTGGCGTTGGCATATGTAGCGAAATTACGGCTGTCAGCCCTTCTGCGACGTCAGCTAAGGTCAGTTGCTTTTCATCCATGTATTTTGTGATAGCTCGCCAGAGGCCTATACGCAAAGCACTCAGGTGCGTCCCGCCACGTGGTGTGTTTAAGAGATTGCAGTAAGAGTACAATGACTCTTTATTTCTTGTACTCCAGGATAGGGCGCATTCTAATTCGATTCTCTCGGTGCTTCTGGTTGTTTCATCGTTCAGATATATGCAATCGCTAAAGTAGATAGGTTCTGTCGTAATTGTCCTGCTTGTTATCTCCAGCGCTTTAACAAAATCACTTATTCCTGAGGGAAACTTCCATTGAACAAAGGACTCTGCTCTGTCAGGTCCGTTGTTTGTCCTGGCGTCCTGCAGAGTAATATTCAGTCCTTTATTTAAGTATGCCAATTCCGCTAATCGTGGGCTCAGACTGTCAGTGCTTATGTCGATCTTAACCGCATCCTGATCTTCGTTGAAGTCTTGAAAAATGACGTCGTCCAGCAAAAATGTAATTGATGTGGATGCTTCTGAACTGTTTCCATTTTCTGTTAGTTCGATTTCACCGGTTGGATAGCCTTTCCGAAATGATCGTCTGTACTGCGTTCCATTCTCCGAAATGTTTACTGTCATCCAGGCGCTCAATGCATTGATCAGACATGGGCTAAAGGAGGTATGAGCTTCGCCAAGCGGCAGGCGCAGAAACTGCTCATCGAGGTTTTTCGCTTCGTGAAGACCAGGCACGGAAAACAATGCCGCATCAGCATAGAAAGTTACAGAGCCGTTCTCATTTATGACTAAAGAAATGTTTGTTATCTTGCCAAAATTACGTCGTATCGTAAGCTCCGGCAGTTTGTTGATCGTCCAGTGAAATCCTTTTGAGCAGGTGTCGCCTATAAACAGGCTCGGTCGGTTTCGAATAGTTGCGATGTCGTCACGCTCTTCTGGTGTTCCGCTATATCCTAGCGCAGTTTTCTGTGGTGGCTTAGGTGGACCAGACCCTGCCGCTTCGACTTCAGTTTTTCGATTTAACTCTTCGTCTGTCATTATCGAGCTCGTATGATTAGTACATTATAGCTTTTCGAAATAAGTGCAGCATGGCTGTAGCTTGCTCAATTTAAACTCTATGTATCTCATGTGGTAACCGTTAAATTAGCCGGATCCTGCGTATCCGATTTGCTGCACCAATTTGGCAATAATTTCGAGCTTGGCGACCAACAGAATAAATAAGAAAATCCAGTTAGTATTTATTGCGTTTTAATCGCCCAACAGGCAATGCCTGCTTAGGAAACATCATGGGACTTATTAATATCCGTTTGCCTTAGCGAGGCGGTTCTCTTGTGCACAGGTTTGTATCGGCTCCAAATTAGAATTGGAATGGAAATAATCAAACCGAGCGTAACTATGATGGGCAGCATCCTTGGCCAAAAAGGATTGGGATCTATATACACAATAGAAAGAGAAATACCTTTCCGATCGCAAGCAACCTTGAGTTTTTCCATGAACAGTTCCTGTTCAGACTCCTTCGGCAATCGAAACTGGACAGAATTTTTGGCATCCTTAAATTCAATGGTCGAAAGAATAGGCTCCGAACAACTCCAGAGAACTTCTTTTACAGGACGCGGACCGTCAATTAATTTAAGTGCTTCGTCCGCAGTTAACGCAAATGGGGCAAATTCTGAATTCTTTAAAACCGCCATAATGGCAGCAAATCCAATTAGCAAAATGATGAATTTGATTGGTTTTGGCATCGCTTTCCAGACACAGATGGTTATCTTTATCATACAACCTGGCAATGCCAACCGCTATTTCAGCTGCGGCAATTACCGCCTAAGTGCAGAACAATGGCTGTGAGAGAATGATCTAGAAACGACGAGTGATGGTGAGTAAGTTCCAACAACCCCCATAGCTTTGTCCAAGTTTGTCCACCGGCAGCGAACTTCCCAGGATGTCTTTAACTCAGACTAATTTTGGGTTACACTTGTTTATCCGGTGGATCAATCCATGAAAAAGATTTTGCACTCACGCACATTTTGGACGATCCTTATTCTTGGAGGCGGAATTGCCGGTTACTTTCTTGCGCCCTATAATGCGGGTGGGAGCCTGCCAAATCCACTTAATCCAGCAATCGCGCTATTCTTTTTCCTCTTTCTACTGTATTTTTCTCAGTATTCTGAAATCAACTCTGCACTGAGCAATGCCAATTATTCCAAAGCGATAGAAATCGCTGAGCGGTTTAAAAAGACTGATCCCAAAACTTTTTATTCGGTTTATGCATGCGCATAAGCAGGAATGAGGCAAGGAGAAAACGCATTGAAAAATGCTGATAAAGCCATTGAGCTTTCTCCTCGAAACGACAATTTTTATATATTACGAGCCACTGCGAGAATAGTAATGCACGATTTCGAGAATGCTATTGCCGATTGCACTAAGGCAATAGAGCTCAATGCTTCAAACGCCTACGCCTATGCTCTCAAAGCAGATTGCCAACTGCTAAAGGGTAAGCCCCAGGAAGCAAGGATAGAGCTGGAGAAAGCATTAGCAATTCCAACTAAGCTGGCTGCAATTCAGAGCGCAGTGTCAAGTATAAACGCTATCTACAAGCTCGCAGCGGGTGAAACTCAGGCGGCAAAAGAGTGTGCGCAGAGCGCATTGTCCACGTTCAAATGCACCAGCGCATATTACGCATTAGGACTGGTGTTGCTAAAGGAAAGTCAGTGCGAGGCTGCAATCGCAGAATTCTCAAAAGCCATACAAAGAGACAGCTATTGCGCTGAGGCATATTGGTATCGGCATGAAGCGTACATTGCAGCTGGAAAAGTCGATCTGGCACAGAAAGACCGCGAGAGCGCTGAAAGGCTTTTTGCTTTTCCTTACCCAATGTTCGAGTTTGCAAAAGAGTCGTAGCATTTAAAATACACGGTGGCGGGGAGCTGTCAGACTTAGGAATTGAGCGCTCTTGTAGAGCCGCGGAGGCTAATCAAGCTGCCTTAAGCGCAGTGATGAAGCGAAGATTTTTCTCCATCACTGTTGCAAGTATCTTAGTAAGCAACAAAATTAATTTTCGAGAACGCTCTACTGGGTCGATACTGTCAAATGCACCAGGAACGGCAGAATAAACACGAATCCCTTTCTCTCGTCTCGCAACACGTAATAGCCCACGATACTGAAGCGCGTCTAGCACGGCAGTGGTAGCCTTAGAATGTCCTCCCCATGCATTAATCACTCGTGAACCACC
>JBIKOL010000166.1:0-19204 GCA_044358055.1 Obscuribacteraceae bacterium (SeqCode) | reverse complement strand
ATTCACGAGGATGAATCTCACAACTTGACTGGACAACCTTTAAGACCTGCTTCTCCAATTTCGTTAATGCGCCCGCAGTTCGTGGATGCAACAAGCGCCAGTTATCGCTTGTGATGAATCCATATGCATACAAATAATCTTCTTCAAGGTCGAGCGAGGAGTAAGAACGTTCCAGATCGCCCACATGATAGTTCTTGACACGCTGCCTTAAGATAAGATCTTGAGCCGTCGCAGGAGAACGAATGGGGTCTGCTTGCACGAAGCCCAGCTTCAGAAACGCGCCTGCTAATGTTGTCGGCGCAAACAATGTGTTCGCGATAGCCAGGGCGCGCAGGTGCTGAAGGTCATTGTTCATTGCAATACTCTCGCAGGTTTCAGCGTCGGAACAGCTGATTCTAAGGAATTCTTTGCACGCAGTCGAATGGTATCTCAATGTTCGTTCATAGCGGCTATCTGTTCTTGATGATATTCCCAGTCTGCCTTGCATGCAGCTATTTCATCAGCATGCTCAAACGCACCAACACGGTCTTCTTGGAGCGTTAGGTCCGCGCAACGTTTGTCGAGTTCCTTGTATTGGTCATGGTAATTCTCAATAAAATGCTCGTAGAAATTTTTTGAATCCCAACGATCAATGGTCATGAAGCTGTTTGGAAAACTATCGCAGCACAAGAGCTCGGTGCCATGAAATCCCTCTGCCCGCCGAAAAAGTTGGACCCATAGCCCTTCGCTTGAATATGCATCGATGAATGCGTCCCGGCATTCGTCTTTAACCCTATATGTCCAAATTACGCCATACATATGAAACCGAGCGACCATCCACCGTGCTATTATGTCCTGTTCAACACCAGCTGAATTCAATGGAACATTATAAATCCTAACAGGGTGAGCAAAACATGAGAAAGCAAAAAAGCAACAACTCAGATGGCAGTCTTGTCTGCTCACTAGCTGCTCTGGCAATCATCTCTTTGAATTTGGCTGTTTCTGCGGCTGACACTTACGTTTTCCCTTCAAGCCTTGAATCACCATCACTAGACGAAAACGCATTTACTCAGGTATTCAAGGAAGTGCTCGTGAAACATACAGGAGCCAACGTAACAATCGTCAGGCCACTGCAACTCCATGTCAAACATAAAAATGGTTTTGAAGGAACTACATATTTGAATAATGCCTGGGCTAGCTGCAGGACCCATCCGGGTAACCGCCACACGCTGTTACAAAATTATCTTGCATCAGAAATCGCAATTAGCACGAAGAAATCATCTGAGGAAAAAACTGATGAGCAGTTGAGAAGTTCAATCGTTCCGCTATTAAAAGATCCTCAATACATAAAACAGATAGAGATGGTTCTAACGGCAGCGAAGCAAGGAATAGTCTATGAGCCAATCAGTGCAGACTTGTATGTTGTCTATGCAATTGATATGCCGAGCGGCATGGCGATGCTCAGTGATGACAAATTCAAAAAACTAGGAATTACAAAAGAAGCATTGTCTAAGCTGGCTAGCGAAAACGTTGAGCGCATAATTGCTGGCAATGTCCAAATTGAAAGCAAAAATGGCATTCAAAGTTTAAGAGCGGACGGCAACTACGAATCTAGCTTCATACTGATGTCGAAGTTCTGGGACGAACAGCAAAAGCGATTGAAGTCGCCCATCGTTATGGCTGTTCCATCGCGAAGCAACGTTCTGTGGTGCGGCGCGGAGGACAAGATCGCATTAGAGAATATCCGCAAATTAGCGCAGCAAATTTATCAAACGGGCGATCACGTCATTTCAGATTCGCTCTACCAGTGGAAGAGCGGCAGGTGGGAAAAGATCTAAGTTCAGAGAAGATCGTTCAGCGGTCATCGGGATCATGGGAGAAAATAAAATGTACGAATTCGCCGATAGCTGCAAGGACTGCGCGTTTCAAGCACTAGCTATTAGCGGTGTAGAAAGCAAGGAACTTTATGCCGATGAGCTCTCAGGAAGAAAGACAGTACTGACAAGAATGGCGCCAGGAGCCGTAATCCCGAAACATAAGCACACCCATGTTGATGAAACAGTCTATGTGTTGGAAGGAGACTTCGTTGAAGAGGGTGTCAGCTACGGACCAGGATCCTATTTCGTTGGCAAGGCTGGAACAGCACATGGACCACATGCCAGCACAAACGGCTGTCTGGTATTGACGCATTGGACTGGCGGAGCAGTAGATTTCATCGAATGTAACCTGGACTAAGGCTCTGATTGCCCGCTAACCAGATTCTTCTAAGATGAACAGCAAGGCAAATGAAGCTTAGATGATTTCAGGTGTAAACAGGTTGCTTAAGAGGGCTAATGACTGTTCTTGGCAGAGGGGATTGCGCTTTTCTGGGAACAATAGACTAGTTCGGGAAATCGGGAAAACGCGGTTCGCCGTGAGATAGGAAAGAATGTTGAGCAATTTCTTCAGAGCACTTAATCACTTGTTTAACGCATTCTTTGAGAAATTGTCGGATCCTGACGACGCATTCGAGCTAAATTACTACAGGATTCTAGATTGCCTTAAAGAGGTGAGGACCGAGCTCCGTAAGCTGACTGAGCATGCGCAAATCCTGCAAAAGGAAATAGATAAGGCGAATAACTCACTCGAGCGGCAAGAGAAATTGAAATCAGAACTTCAATTAACTCAGGAACGAATTGAAGTTCTTCAAAAGCGCCTTGCGGAACTGGATGAAGAACATCGAAAGACATTTACAAAGGCGCCACTATTAATGCTCAAGCAAAGGTCCAATCATCGTTATGGGCTCTCGAATCCAGCAGAGCGAGACGTCGGTACACTGATGATTAGCCGGCAATTCACATTGTTTCCCAAGATACTAGTTTCGCTGTTGCTCCTGATTACCCTTTTTCTTCTGTTGCTTTTTTTCCGGTCATAACGTTATCAATGCTAAGGTGAGTATTTAAGTTGAATCAACGGCGCTGTGCTAGAAGCCAATCAAACAATCGTTCAGTTTGAAGTGCGCGGATTAGAACATCATGACCATACGACGAAAATTCGGTAAATCTCGGCGAGGCACCAACATTTTTTAGTTCCGCTTCTAACCAGCGCGCTTCGCTGATTGGACAAGCAGAATCCAGTGCACCATGCAAGAACCAAATTGGCGTTCCTTTTATAAGTTCTGCAATTGAGCGCGCTCGCTGCTCTGATGTGAACATCGACTCAAATTGCTGCTGCTGACTTTCATCGTTCGGAAATTCTGGCGGTTCATACGACTCTGGCCAGGTTACTCCAACGGCGACAGTAATGACACCACTAAACATCTGAGGATGGCGCGCGGCAAGAAGAAGACAACTCGAAGCACCCATTGAGTATCCGCAAAGGTAAATAAGATTTGGATCTGCACCATACACATTCTGTGAATCGGCAATTGCTCTCAGAACTCTTTCTTCCATGGCGCCATAAAACGCGCGGTGAGCTGTATCGCATTGGGGGAAAATGATGAGTGCCGGCAATTGCAAACTTTCAAAAAGAGAGCCCAATCCACTTTGCAATATCAATGAGGGATCGTCACCCCGCTCGCCAAACCCATGCAAGAAAACAATGATTGGCAGACCGGTTTTGCTTTCAATTCCATCAGGAATACAAACATGATAAGAGAATGGATCTGGCTCTGCAATGTGTCGGATTTGAATTGGCATGGTGGAGTGCGGAATGGAAAATCGAAATCAATAACGTTTTTGATCTTCGTCTTGATACGAGTATTGCGTTGCTGTTTTACAACTATACTGCGGAATGACTTCAATAGTGAAAGAAGGCTCTGGCAGTGCCAAGATATCGCATGCATATACGATAGAAATAGATTTGGATTTGCTATTGAGGTGCGTATGGTTCAAGTTGCTGACAATTGAACCGGAAATTAGTGTTAGGCCGCGTGTGCTTCGGCTGTAAATATTTTAGCTATCTCATAGATCTTTTGGGGTAGTTCACTTCATCGTATTCAGCTGCTATTCTTGTATGCATAAACGGTGAGCGATGAAACAAGTTCATTGCGTTAAAGCCGAGGGGCGATGCGGAAACGGCAGGAATGCGCATTCCGGAAACATCAGCAGAGAGCCCGCTTTATGTGAAGGATTGGCTGAAGCATAAAGAGATACTGAGCCTCCAGCAAGAGGCAGCCAAGCAAGTAGCAGAAAAGCCGTCGTGATTCAGTTCAGACGGCTTTTTTGTATTTTCGGTTTTAACTAGTCAGGCAAGTTTGATGAAGCTCTGATCAAATCTTGCAGAGTCAAAGAAAAGATGAATGATTGGACGCTCAGCAACACATCTGTAGGTCCTTACGAATACGAAGTCCTCTGAGACGAAGTCTTTCTAACCGCAACCAAAGCTGAGCAGCATCAAGGAAATCCAGAGCAGACGGCACAAAGAATTCTGTTCGCATGCTTGATCAATTTTCCAAATCGCATACTTATCAGGCTTATTCGAAATAGTATGATGTAAGAGGAGCTGGAGCGTAACTGTGGCTGATTTTTCACCAGAGCCAAAGTCAGACGTAGAATCCGGTGGACGAGGAGGCGGCCGTAAGGGAAAGTCCACGCGCATCGGAACGGGCGATGATGACTACTCGAATTTCAACAAAATATTGGCAGCAATTAGCCGGCTCGAGAAAAGAACAGGAAGGACCCCAACCGCGCTTGAGTTAGCCGAAGAAACCGGTCTTTCGGTAAGCCAAATACTGAGCATCTTGAAACGATTTCTGCCGGATATTTGTTTGGAAGATGCTGTTAGGGCAAAAAAAATACTTCAGCTAATGCAAGTGAATGATTTCTCCACAGTCGAGGGCGTGTCCAGTAAGTACAAAAATGAGCTTGTTTACTCTTTTACGGATCGTTTTTATTGCGTCGCTTTTATCGGCACTTTAAATTCAGAGGACTCAGAAGACTTAACGGCTTTGGCAATGAGAAAGGTTTTGGGAGAATCTGCAAGCTCGGGGCATGTACGTTGGACGTGGCGTGAAGTATCTCGATTTATCGTTGACGAAATTGCGGCATGGCACATTGAAAACTCTCATCACATGGGCGGAATACCAGAGCCGCCGTCGGCAGAAAGCATATCAAATATAGATTTGGAAACAACTGTAATTCTTGGAACGCAACGGGTTAAACGATGCATCAGCGCTCTGCCGGAAGAGCAAAAAAAGGTTTTCATATTGCGCCATCAATTAGACTTAGAGGTAAAAGAGGTGGCAATTGTTCTGAACGCGGACGAAAATAGCGTAATGGCGTGGTTGCGGCGCGCTCGTGTTCAACTAGTCAAATGCCTAGGAAGGGGCTGAAATTGCTTTGCGATAGGCTTCCAGAGTGGCAAGCGTAGATCTACTAGTAAGAGCGCACGCGGGGAGATCAAACTTTTATTTTTCGCAATCGTCCCACTGTGAGTGGCAGCCTGCGTTGCATCGGATAAGCCTTTAGCGAATAATGGCGGGATGGCAAAGTCAAAAACAAAGCTTCAGTCTGTGAATTTTGTGCTCAGCAGTTTGTTGGGTCTGTTGTTTCTTGCATATTGCGTGGTGTATCTGTGCGCGTGCCCGAGTTTGCCGCTTGCGTGTGCAGTGGCAGCGGAGTTGTTTGCGTTTGTGGTTTCAGTAGTGGTCATAAAGTCCGGAGTATTTACGCTACCGGAAAAATGTCTGTGCAAGATTCCGCAGTCTATCAGGACTGTGTATGCAAGTATCATGGCGCAATTTGAGAGAGTGAAATTGTGTTTGCTTGGCGCGATTTCGTCAGTGGTGCTGCTTGATTTTGTAGCGCTGTGTTTATCGTTGTTGGGATTATATGGTCCCGCGATCGCGTTGTACACGTGTATGCCTGTGACATATTGGGTTGGACTGCATCCTGCGTTCACATTGGAGATGCTAGCGGGAGCGCTTGTGCAGAACAGAAACTATGAGCGAGCGGAGCCGCTATTTCTGGAGGTGAAGTCAATCAGAGTTAGCCTGGCAGGAGCAGACAGCGACCTGGCGAGTGCCATTTATGCAGATCTAGGTGATTTAAAAGTGCGGCGGAATGATTTGCCGGCGGCCGAGAAATGGTATCGCAGATCGGTGGCTGTGGGTCCGCGTACAGGAAGGGCTTCTACTGGACTGGCGACAGTGTTGCGTGAGCTTGGGAACTACAGTGAGTCAGAGCATTGGTATCGAATGGCTCTGGCGCGGCGGAAGCAGGTCTATGGTGAGCAGAGCAAGCAGTACGCGGATACTATGAGAGGCTACTTGGCCCTGCAGGCGAAGATGGGGCGCCATCCGTGATTCAGCGGATAAGAGATTTCAGCCCCTGAATTTACTCACTCAGTCCAGACGGTATTTTTGTTGCTTGGAGTGCGATAGGTTCTAGCCCGACCTGGGTATCAATACTTCATGAGTGAAGGTATTGTAGAAGTTTTTGCTGGCTTAGGTTATGTAGTTCTATGTTTTCAATGAAAGCAATTGTAGTAAGCACAATGCTGGCAGGATTAGTTCTGCTTCCTGCTTTCGCGCAGGGTTACAGACCCACCGAGCCAATCGGTGCTACCCGAAAATCCCAGACAGTCTTCATGATCGATCCTGAATGCGAACCACCGACTCCACAACGAAATAGACCGCACGTTCCAATTCAACCTTCAAAGCCAAAGCTCTTAGCGGGTCGTTTGAATGGTACTTTTTGTGTTGATTTTGATGGCTCTCTATTGAGGGCGGCGATATTGGGTCAGTCGTATGTGAAACTTGAGCCCGATGTATGGGCGAATAAGCAGGAAGAATCGGCCTGGAAAAAATGGCGCCTAGATCTAGCAAATGCGATTTTTGATCGATGGCGTGCTGAGCATTCTATTCAGGAACAAGCTTCGGTGAAGGTTTTTCTGGATCCGTCAGGGCGAATTGCCACTATTCAATCGGACTCGCCTGTTGCTGGAAAAGCTCTAGAGGACTGCATAAAGACTACGCGAATCCCCCCGCTTCCTCATTCAAGCAATCCCGTTAAATATGTATCTTTTGATGTTACAGCTGCAGTTGACCCTGAGAGATTTCCTCGACAAAATGCATATGACTACGGATGTGTAGCAGTCGTTTCAAGAAAAAGACGGACTTTGAACTTCCTCAGCAATGGTGGCGACATGCTAGTGAAAGGACTGAGTCGCTACTCAGTGGCGTGCAACAATGGTGTCGATGACGCAACGTTGAAGCTTGCTATCGAAGCACTAGATGACGGGCACATGATCATGCTGCCAGCAAGCGGGTTCGCTGCTCATCATTGACCTAAGCAGATCTCAAGGATAGAGCCATGATTGATATATGTTTTTCTTATGACACAGCACATGGATATTTCGTCGAGAGTTCAAACATCAATTACGAGACACTGAGATTCAGACATAGGCTGGCAAGCAAATAGCAAAGAAACCGTCGCGATTCGTTCGGACGGTTTCTCTGTCAGCAGAGATGATTATGAGGTCAGTCCAGATGCTGCCATTGTAGCAGGTGTTTGATTGGTCTCTAGTGCGCAGCCGGACCAGCTCCGGGACTGGAAAGATTCCTGTTATCAGCTTGTCCCTGTCCGGCTCTAGTGTTGGTGCATTGAGCAAGATTTACAGCAGTGTTAGCATCTGGCAAACCATATCCAAACATGACACTTGGTCGATTGCGGCCAGTTGCTTGCACAAGAGTGTCGAGCACTTGCGTATTGCTTAGATTTTGATTCACTGACCAAGTAAGGGCAGCTATGCCTGCGACTATTGCCGATGAATATGAGGTTCCGTGTCTTGAAACAATAGCTCCAGTTCTTGATTCACACAGAATCTGGTCACCAGGACCGGAAAACCATGTTGAATAACCAGTTGCAGAGTCATTCAATAAGTGTGTATCTCTGCCGAAGCCACTGACCACAATCATGCTCTGCGTTCTTGGAGTATCGTCGAATGCACCAGCTTTATTTCCAGACGGAAGGAAGACCAGCCCACCATGATTAAAGAACTTCTGGCACCAATCTCGGACAAATGGGTGATAGTCGCTATTTGTAAGACTGGCGTCGGGGTCATTGAATCCGATATTGATTATTCGCGCTTGATCGCGTGCAGCCATACTTATCGCTCTCATCAGTGAAGCATCTGTAGCACGCCCGCGTTGATCGTCAACTGCAGTTATTGATTCGACTTCACAAGCAGGTGCGACTCCCGTTGTGCCAAGCGAGATGCTGCTTTCAATTCCACTGGTTGCCGCAATTGTGCTTGCAATTGAAGTTCCGTGATCTGGGATGTCCCGTTGATTGAGCTCGAGAATGCCACTGCATGCATGAGTTCTTACGTTTCTACGAAGATCTGGTATGTTGGCGGCTCCTGTATCGATCATCGCCACGCGTATGAAGCGTCCAGTTGAAACTCTCCATGCCTCGGGGATGTGAGCTTGTCCGAGGTGCCACTGTTGGACAAGCAACGAGTTCGTGGGAGGTAAGATCTTGGGCGGTGTAGAATTAGAACTGACCGGTGGCGAATTTGCAGACTGCTTGCTCAGGAAATAGTTGTATTGTATTGAGAAATTAAATATGGGAGCCAAGTTTTGTAGCATTTCTTTCGTTTGCGCTTCAGTTGTTCCCGGAGCACCAGTTACTACCAATACTTCTTCATCATCGAATGTGAGTCTGTCATTTACCAGGCATTGCGCACGTTGAAGTATCTCATAGAGATAAGAGGAGTGCCCAGCTTGAGTCTTGCACAAAAATGTATTGGGCACGTGTTCACGTGGTGCCACTTGTGCCTCCACCGGAGGCATTGCTTGCAATAATAAACTGCTTAAACAGGAAAGGAGAAGAGCCGTTCCTCCGATTTTCTTCATCGGCGCTGGTTTGACTGTTTTCTTTGATTTTGAGAGTTGTTTGAACATAATTGATTCCCCCAATTGCTCACGTCTGGTTCGTGAAAACTAATGTAGGCTCCAGAAATGAAATTTGGGGCGAGCATTTGTGAAGTTTCTGTCGAGTATGTATTAACAGCGGGCGATGAAGAGCCGCAAGCAGTTTGATCTTCCTGGTGGTGTGTGGTTCGGTGCCAAATCGTGTATGCTAGAATCGACATATTTCAAGAGTTCTGGAGATAGGGAGTGGCCGTAGTAATTGCTGACGATCATACGCGCGAGCGTTCATGGATAAGAGGATTGCTGTCTGAACACTTTCCCAATTTGCTCCCCATTCATGAGGCAAGCAATGGTCAGGAAGCAGTTGATCTTGTTAGTGTGCATAAGCCGTCACTGGCTATCCTTGATCTAGAAATGCCCGTTCTTTCTGGAATAAAAGCCACAGAAAAAATTTTGCAGCTCTCAGCCAAGACTGGAATTGTCATAGTTTCGAATCATTCAAATGAAATTTGGGTCAAGCAGTTGTGGAAGCTGATGCCTCCTGACGGTGCATTTGCGTATGTTTTGAAAGATTCTACGGATAAGCAAATTATTGAAGCGGCGCAAGCGGTAATCAACGGTGATTGTTGGGTTCATCCTCGTATTCAAAAAGTACTTTTGAAGCCAGCTGACAGTACAAGTCTTACGCCCGGAGAGTTCGAAGTCCTAGGCTATATTTGTTTGGGTCTTACAGATCGTGCGATCAGCAAGAGGCTCTTTATTACCGAAAAAGCCATTCAGGCACGACTGAAAGCAGTCTATTCGAAGTTAGGTATGCCGTTGCGGGGAAGCAGCGAGGACGATGAGTTTAACCATAGATGTCGAGCCGTAAATGTTGCACTAAGGAAAAAACTTATAAATACAGCTCAGTTAGAGGAGTGGGAGGCCACCCTGCGAATTGATAATCTGTAGGCTAAGACTGCGTTGAATTGAGTTAGGGAAATCCCTAATTGCATTTAGTTCCTCCCTAATTCAGGGGACAGCGCTTCATTGCCATCATGGATGTATTGGCGACTTCCATCGTTCACACGTGAGGTAAACGACATGCCTTCAATCCTTGAAACTGAGAATACCGAATGCAATAAAAACGAAATAGTAAATCGGCTGGAAGAGGCATTTAAGAAGAAGGATATTGCGAAAATTGAGCCGGTTAAGCCTGCTCCAAGGTTCAAGCCTGCAGCAAACCAACCATGCATCAAAGAGTGGGCTGCGACGATTATTACTGTGTCCATCTGCTCTACAATACTAATGGCTATTGTAATACCATGTTTTGTTGGAGCACAAAACATGGCAAAAACAGCGTCCATAAAAGGCAATATGCGCACTGTTCAAATCGCAGCAGAGTCATTTGCAACTGACAATCATGGCATTTACGCGCAATCGCTCGATCAATTATTGCCATATCTTCCTGGTGGATCGGCGAAAATTGGTGGTAAGCCGGGAACCCCACCAGCCAATCCTCTCTCTGGCGCTGCCCCGGGCGTGGTTCAGGGATTCAAGGCAGTGTCAAATAGGCAAATAGCTAGCATCAAGAAAACGCTAGCAGGCATTTCAGATCTCAAACCGGGGCAGGTTTCTTATAGCCCTAGCACTGACTGTAAGAGCTACGCGATCATGGGTGCAGACCCCGGTGGAATGCAGATCAGAGGATTCGGCGGCTACACACTTCTATTGTCAAACCAATAGTGGGTGGCGAGCGTGGTTTCGTGGCTCAAGAGAAATCAATTGCAAACAGACGCCGACAAAGCGAGTTTGAGCGTAAGCAGCCGTGTGCGCGCGACATTGAATGCAGAGGAAAGTAAAAATCAGTGGTTCTTGAACCCCATTGCAGATCTGCTGTTTTGTTGCGGTGGGCTCGTGTGGATATTCTTCTTTGTAGATATTCTGCTCAGCTGGAGGTTTGCATCCGCATGGAGCCAAGCGTTTGCAATTTTCGTTGTATTCAGCTCGCATTTATTTGGAGAGGCACATGTTAGTGCCACATTGCTAAAGATATTTCAAAGTCGGGAGACTCGCGCAGAGTTCAGGTTTTGTACACAAATTCAACCGTTCTTCTGGCTGCTGGGGGCAGTTATTTGTCTTGCAAATCAGGCAGTACTTGTGGTGTTGCTAAAGCTTTATTTCTTGTGGATATATCAGCATTTTGTTGGGCAAGCGTATGGTTTGATTCTGGTTTATTGCAGTAAAAATCGTTATTTCTTTAATTGCCTTGAAAAAAGCATTTTGCAAATTGTCTTGTATATGGCCGCTATCGTGGCAATTACGCAGCAGCTCAGTGCGAATGCCAATGACCAGAATGATTTTTTGGGGCTCGAGCTACCAAGCTGGAATGTTCTGCCAGCAACAGCGCACTTACTACTGATTCAGCTGATGCAAATCTTGCTTGTACTTTTTACATGTGTGATTGCCAGGAAAGCAATTCAGGAAGCAAAAATTTTTCCGCTTCCTGCGGCACTAATGCTGACGACAATTATTGTGTCTTTTATCGCAATTGGCGAAGTACACAATACACTCTGGCTTTTGTTGCCGGCATTTTTCCATTCGACACAATACCTGGTCTTAACTGCTACACAGTACCTGAAGGAAACAGCTCCTTCACCTTTGCCTGCGGGTAAACCGAGCCTGGCGCAGATTGGCTTACGCGCGTTCAAGTATTACCGAAATTTGATGCTGCTGGCAGTTGGGCTCTATGTTCTACTTCCGCATTTAATGCAATTTGTCGGAGTCAAATTTGAGCTCGCATTTGCCACGGTGTTTGTAGTTCTAAATTTGCACCACTTTGTGACTGACATGCTGGTTTGGAGGAAACGAAAGATTTCTTAGTCTATTTCGCCTGGGAAATAACTGGTTTTTCCTGCAAGGAAGCAATCGGTATTTGAAGCGAAAGCATCGTGCCGGTCTCGAACTCAAGCGGTTTTTTCCACTCGGCCTTGCCATTTAAGATTCGAGCGCGATCACGAATATTTCGTATGCCAAAAGAATCCGATTTTTCCTTGACTCCGCCTTTTCCATCATCTGAAATCGTTAAGGTCAAGTTCTTTCCAAGCATATGGATTCTCAGTTTAGTTTGCTTGGCCTCAGCATGCTTTTGGACGTTGTTCAGACCTTCCTGCACGATTCTATATATCGCCAGTTCGCATTCCGGAGAAAGCCGAGTGCTGCCGAGATTTTCCTCAAATTGAGTTTTAATTCCAGTGGAACTCTCCCATTCTTTTAATAGCTGTTGCAAGGAAGGGATCAGACCAAATTCCTCCAGCCCGACTGGATGAAGAGCATGCATGACTTCGCGGATTTCAGCAATACATTCCTCCAGTTGCAGCCGAATTTGCCCGGGTTCCTCCTTATCAGGAATATTTTTTCCCAGCTTGTCTACGCTCCTAATTACACCTGAAAGACTCTGCAACACAGAATCATGCAAATCTCTAGAGATGCGCTTTCTCTCCTGTTCCGCATGGGTCTGAAAATCCTTAGCGAGGGTTTTGTTGCGTTTTCTCATTTCTATCTCAAGATAGATCAGCGAGCCGGTTCCATAGAATGCACAGAGGATCAAAAAAGGTCCGCTCACCGGTGGGATGTAATTGTAGTGAGTTTTGCAAAAGTACGCGATAGTCGCAATGGCGAAGCATCCCAGCAACCAAAAGACAAAACGCGCAAATGGGCTTAAGTACTGAAAATGATACGCCCAACAAACAGAATGTCGGCAAGAATCCTATCCATGTTTTTAAATACTGTGCGTCAGTAAGGTTGTCCCGTCCAAGAAACCACCAGTCGTTCTTCCGAATAGCGCAAAGGAAATCGCCCAGGGCTCCGTTCCCTACGCAACTGCGTATTATTTCATCACTCCATGGTTTGAAGAAATAAAGAAACACCGGAGGCAATTTCGAGAGGAAATCATTGAATTCCCTTGATTCAAATTCTGGAATTACTACGGCGGAACTTTGCCAGACCAACCACAAAAATAGAGACGCGAGCAGCCCCAAAGCAATTCTCAAAATACTGAGCTGTTTTTCCATTTGTGGTGAAATCCCTCTGGCTCAATCTGGCTCTGAGTTCGAATGATACGCCAGGGTTGCAACAAATACAATAAATCAGATTCCGGTCAAGTTGCCATTAGGGAAAAGCCTAAGCACAAGAAGGAATTTAGGAATGTTGGCCGTCATTGTGAAATGCGAGCATGGAATCAGTGCGCTGATAGGCACTGTGATCGCATCGATCAAGGAAGGCGCGTATGCGGATCGTTCAAGACTCGTTCAAAATGACAAAGGGAAGACTCGTTGTTGATATTGTTTTACTTGCTTTCATCCTGGTTTTGCTTGCAACCGTCGAAAGCGTAATCTGGATGCCTGGTGAAATGTATTCAGGGTCTTTTTTGCCGCTTAGTTCAAGTGAAAGGGAGACAGAAATTCAATTGCGCAAGCATATTCAAGTACTTGCAGGACAAATTGGAGAAAGAAATAGCTCCGAATCATTGAATAGATCGGTCGCTTACATAAAGGGAGCGATGGCTTCAAATGGCTATTCAGTCGAAGAGCATGAATTTACGGTTGATAAACAGAAATACAAAAATCTTGTTTGCACACTTAGTGGAAAATCGGATGAAATACTTCTCGTTGCCGCGCACTATGATACGGTTGGAGGCTGCGCAGGGGCGGATGATAATGGTTCTGGTGTTGCCAGTGTAATCGAGACCGCAAGGCTAGTTGCCGGCAAACACCTGGATAAAACTGTTCGGTTTGTTTTCTTCTGCAATGAAGAGCCGCCCTTCTTTTCGAGTCAGGAGATGGGAAGCTATTATTATGAAGAGGAGTGCAAGAGAAGGGGCGACAAAATTGTCGGGCTGCTTGTTCTTGAGACATTGGGATATTACACTGATGCGCCAAATTCGCAGCAATACCCGTCGAACTTCGTGCCAGGTTATCCGACGCAAGGCAATTTTGTCACTTTCGTTGGGAATCAATATTCACGGCAGCTTACCGAAAAATGTGTGGGTGAATTTAGAAGGCTGTGCAAATTCCCTTCGATTGGCGTAGCGGCACCGAACTGGGTTAACGGAGTTGATTGGTCAGATCAGTATTGGTTTTGGAAAAATGGTATACCGGCACTGATGGTCACTGACACAGCGCCATATCGGTACCCGTATTACCATTCGCCAAAAGACACAGCAGACAAGTTGAGCTATTCTGCTTTTTCTCGTGTGGTTGTGGGTCTATCTAAAGTTATCGAGTCAATTGCTGGATAACGAGGAGTGGTCTTGAGCTGAGCTAGAGCTGTGCCTAAAAAGGGGGCAGCATGTAATTTTCCTGGTTCCATATTTTTTCGAATTCTTCTTGAGCAGGTTCAAATTGTGAATCGGCGGCAATTTCTTCGAGAGTTTGTGAAGAAAATGGCTTTTCCGGGACAGAAAGGCAGTTTCCTTTTTTTGAGACTGTCATAGCGATCCCAATAAATCTGCATCGCAACGGACTTGCGCATGTTTCTCAATTAGTCTCGACGACAGCATCACCGTTTGTCCTTCCCTGAGAGTCCGTTGCGCGAAGCACGAATTTACCATGTCGTGGAAGCATCATAGGCGGTGCCGGTTCATTCTCATGTATTAAAACACAATCAACAGGAACACTCTGTTTGCTTTGCCCCTCTACATATGCCCGTACAAGCTGAATGCCCTTTTGAAAAAGAACCTTTTGCGGAATTGGATATTCAACTCTTCCTATCTCGGTCGCCAGCCAGTCAACACGCCCATTGCTGAACTTCTGCCGAGGGAAAAACACGTGAGCAGCTCCACGTTCGTTGTAAGGACTGTCGTGCTTAACAAAGACTGTTGGATGCTTCAGCCATCCTCTGGCGGCAGCATATTTGTATTCCATGGTTTCCTTATCGGGATTTTGCGTTTCTAATTGTTGGCAGAGAATGAGAGAAAGCGGCTGCTGTCCAGTTAGCTTAGAAAAGAGGTATGCCATCGGCTGCCAGACTTCATCTTGGTTTTGTACTCTCTGTGACTCAAGAAGATCCAGATACACGTGCCCTCGCCCAGCCCAGACAAGAACCTTGGCATTTGGATCTTTGTTGAGGATACGTTCTTGCAGGTTCTTCGCCTGGCGCATTTCTCGGAAATTGCTTCTTTTAGGTTCGCCGGCCTTCTTAATTTCTTCCGGTTCATCAGTTGACTCATATGAAACCAACGTGTAGCCCAGTTTTATTGCTTCGTTTACTGCTTCTGCGAAAACAGGATCTCGTGTGTAAAATCCCGTTTCCATCACTGTATGACCAGCCTTGATGGTTGAATCTAATGAACCGTTGAATGTTTCTGCAGCAAAATATCTATAACCTAATGAATGCAGAACTCTCAGCATCGGCACCAACAATGACCGTGATTGCGGATCCATATGCTCTTCACCCAGCATGACGAATTGGTGTTTCGCTGCTCGCTCGGCGACATAGCTGACTGCATCGATTGCTTGGTAATCATCAAGAACTGACTTGAGGAGCGGACCATCGTGCGCGGGCGGTTTTGACCGCACCCGTGCGAAAGCTTGCATCGTTCCGGTTATATCACCAATGAATGGACCGAAGTTTGCATAGCTTTGCCAGAAGCCTGTCGCGTCGTCAGGTTCGGGGCACAGGTTCAACCTTATTTGGGCTGCAGTCTCATAAGGAACAAGTGGATTATCATTGAACGACTGATTGTCGAACTGTTTAATCAAATCTGCAATTTTGTTTGAATCATCCTGCATGTTTTGTCCAAAACTGGCCGATGCGAATAAGACGCAAACTATCGCTGCGGCTCCCAGAGCCCTGGATAATCGCATCATATTATTTCGCAAGTTCGATTGTCTCCATGCGCAACCGGTCAGCCTCTTCTCCTCGAAGTCTATAAATCGTAGCGCCATGAAACGCGATAAACAACCTTAGTATGGAGCTGCCCCCAGAAGATATCTATTTTGGGTCTCGATCATTAACGCCAATTAGTAAACCAAATGGTTGACTTTCGTCAGAGCATAGAGAATAATAAACCACATGGTTAACAATCGAGAAACAGCGCTGGATCACATTTTTCACGCGCTGGCTGACAAAACGAGAAGAGATATCTTGAAACGCCTGGCACAAGGCGATTCATCCATTAGTCGGCTGGCTGAAACCTACGAGATGAGCCTGGTCGCAGTTTCGAAGCACATACGGGTTCTTGAGAAAGCTGGACTGGTTTCGACTAGCAAAGAGGGTCGCATCTATCGGTGCTCAATGCAATTTGAACCGTTAACAGCAGCTTCGGAGCAAATATCCTTTTATATGCAGTTCTGGAGCCAACAAATGGACGGACTTGATCGGTACGTTCAGGGTGTCATGAGTAATAAGCAAAAAACACACGGAGAAAGTGAACATGGACAAGACAGCAATTGAACTGAGCAGAACATTTCAGGCACCAGTAGCGGTGCTATTTGAAGCTATCAAAGATGGAATGCTGTTGAAATCAACCGGTGTCAATCCGGAAACATTTACTCACGATTTTCGCGTAAACGGTCAGTACTCGCTGGACTGGGTAAACCATGGTGGTACTTGCAAAGGACGCTATTTGCAAATCATTCCAAACAACAAAGTTCAATTTACCTGGAACCATGTTCACCAGTGCAAAAGCGCTCCTGGTCAAGAAACGATCGTGACAGTAACGCTAAAGGATCACGGAAAGACTTGCGAGATGCTGCTTGTGCATGAAGGGCTTGACCCCGGCGATTGCTACGCAGAGCATCACCGTGGTTGGACCACATCACTCGACGATTTCGCAACGGAAATCGCTCGGCTGGCAAAAGTATCCTGAATACTTTCTACTGCCGCCAACTTGCATTCGGGGAGGGAGGTCATTCCGCCCCTTTCCTAGCAAAACAATTTTCATGAGCCATAAAGGGGCGCAAAGATATGCAGCTAAACAATTCAGCTAAGCGAGTATGGAAATCATATGATGAATTGCCCCGCATGCAATTGCCAGATGGTCTCGCGAAAAAATTGCAAAGTAAATTCATCGAAGTGTCAGGCTGTTATCTTTTGGAATCCACTGTACCTCTGAATTACCTGGCACAATTCAAGGCGGATCCTAGCGCGAAGCAAAACAAGAAGTGGGCCGATGAATTTTTCACTCCTGCAGGTTTCGAACATGCACTGAGTAAAATTCATATAGAAGATTATGTGGAGGATCGGCACCTGGACTATGCTATTTCATATATTGCAGGAGTGTTCAAATTGTTCGCGTCGCAATATCCCGATAAGATATTGCGTGGAATTATTAGCAGAAACAATGGTTTCCCGCCCGAGAATATTTTCTCCTGCTGCGTTTCACACCATCTCGTAAGAGAAGATGATCAATTGATCCCTGATGAGACATTTGATGAAAAGCAGAATGAAGAAAACGATAGCGACGATCTTTTGCTAACAATTGATTCGAATGAGTTATTTAAGCTGCACCACAGCTTTTCACAAGAGTGAGATGACAGTCGAATTATTATGCTCATCCATGAATGGTTTAGCAAAATCGATCAGGAGCTCATCGCGTCAAAATTCTCCAGAGCAAAGTCTCGCACTGCCCATAGTGCCTTCTCTTTTTCGATGTCGTGAATCACATCGTGCCTCATGCCTTTGAATGTAATAAGCTGTTTCTTCGTTGATCGCAGCCGCGAATAGAATTCCATTTGCTCGCGGCGTGTGACTATATAGTCTTGCTCTGGGATAATCAGCAGCGTTGGTGCGGAAATCGAACATGCTCTGTCTATCAACTTTTCCGCTTCTCTGCGCAATTCGAGCAAGACTCTGGCGCTAATATCTCTAGTGATGGAGCGGTCGTTGTCGTAGAGCCGTGCCTGAATTGGATCACGTGTCAATATTGCCCCCGAAACATAACTCGGCACTCTTGCCTCGGGAAAGATTTTGATTGCCGCTCCGAGTAATTCGTAAGCCCCAGGAACAAAGAGGTTAATCTTGAATGCCGGAGCCAGGAGTATGAGCGAAGAGATCTCAGCACCTTGTTCATGCACCCAGGCAGCCGCAGCGACTGCTGAGAAACTTTGGGCGACAATAGAAATTCTGTTCAGCGGAATTTGGAAACTCTTAGAGATGTGATTAATAAATTCATCCAGGTCGTCCACAAGTTGTTGAAAAGATCTAAGTTCATCCCTGGTTTGCCCGTGACCTCTGGCGTCCCAGGCGAAAACCCAAGTATTTTCCAAGGCCATTGTTTCGATTGCTTCGAAGAGGCGGGCCGAATGTTCATGACCTCGATGCAGGAATATAACCGCCTGGGCCGACGCATCGTCCGGCTCCCATGAGCGGTAAAACAGCTCGGCGTTGTCTCGTAAGGTCAATCGATGCTCCTGCATCCTTGCCTCAGTTCGCATCCTCGTTCCAGTTTGCTTACTTTCTTGCTTCAATCCTGCCATTCTTCGGCTCCAGATATCGATGAATTTTCCAAGGATAGCGCTTAAACCCAAGAGCAAGTCGCCCTACAATACAGTTCATTAATTGACGGACCGGCCCGGGGCGGGATTAGAGCATGAGTGGACGCGCTAGAAGAAAGCTAAGTGCTACTTCTGTATTGAAGCCCTCCCAACGTTGTATAGGGACAGGGTCAAGTAGACGAGAGCAATCTAGTTGTTTAGAATGGAATCTATAACCCATGGATATTTAGATTGAAAAACGCCAGTTTGTTCCTGCTCGTATATGGACTCCTCGCCTGCAATTTTAAACCGGCGATTGCACAACTGCAGGACCAAGAAAATGACTGCGGGCCGGCTCCCATAGTAATCCGGCACACACCGAAACTGTCGCCAGCGATTATAGACCTTTCAAAAGTTCAATGCTTTGACGGTCGGTATACTGGAGCCGGTGGCGGCCAAAGCTTGGATTTTCGATTGTATGAAAATGTTTCCAGTCATGGATCTAGGAGCCTCTCAGAGTTTGAGTGGTTACTGGACAAAGGTACACCAGCAGCGCGGCTTTATGCGGCAATGCTAATTAAGGACATTGATCCATCTGCTGGCAAGCAAGCTCTGCGCAAACTTACCTTGGACCACGACCAGGTAGTCTTCCGATTTGTGGGTTGTCTAAAATCTGAGGGTACGGTAAGCGAGATCGCTTGGTCCCTGCTTATGGCAGAGAAAAGCCCATTAGAGAAAATCGATTTCAACAAACTGAATGCAGAGAACAAGAACCTAAAGACAAAGTCGGTACCTCAAAAATGAGTGCACCGAACAATGTGTACTTTTTGTCTTTGTATTACTTCTTCTGCCAGGAGAATAGCATCGTATCAGTTGTTCCTCTCTGATGCCGTTCAACTGTCACATGCTTCCCTTT
>JBIKOL010000181.1:0-16565 GCA_044358055.1 Obscuribacteraceae bacterium (SeqCode) | reverse complement strand
GGGTGTGTACCAAACGGCTCGAAGAACTCTTCTTTGGCGAGCTTGGTATTTATTTTGGCAGCGAGTTCATCAATCTGACCTGTAAGAGCGGCTTTACCGAAAGGACGCCAGATCTCTTCATCATCAATCTTTCTAAAACCAAGTCCGTTTTTGCTCAAGCTCAAGGTCCGATCGGTGTAATTATTCACCGCAGCATCAATCTCTGCTGCAGACATCTTGTTCGCCTTATCTCCAGCAGGAAAATCAATTTTCTGGTTGATGACGTCGGATTTCAAAAACAATCTGGCTGCGACAGATCCACCTTCAACAGTCATAAAAGGATCTATGCCGATTTGCATTTTCGGCGTGTCGAACGTGGAGCAAGACCCCATTCCCCACCTGCCAAAACAAGACACAAATGTAGGATTATCATTCGTAAATTGAGTTAATTTCTCATTTGTCGCTTTAACAAGGTCTTCAACCTGGTGATTAGCGGAAGCAGAACGAAACTCATTTGCCATGGCAGCCTGATCTTGCCAATGATCAAAGTTGAACTTGTTCATATTTACGATGCTGTCTACGACTTTTGAAGATGATTTATCGATATCGTAAGCAGAATTCAAAAGATTCTGGCCCGCTTGCTCACTGGCGTGCTCTGCAAGCTTGTGCGTGCTTCCCTCGCTCTTAATGTTCTCATGTTCTTGATTGGCCGGCATAAGTAAATTCCCCCGCATAAATTGGCTAGCGGACCCCAATATCCCCAGTTCACAGGATAAGTCCAATGATTCCAAGCATAGATACATATTTGTGCATGATCGCGCGCAAGGTTTTACGGATCCACCCTGCGCGCGATCATGAAGATCCTTACAGGCGAACCAACTGGCATAATATAGTCTGGACAAGAGAGATGCTATTTTAGTTGCCTGGATTGGAGTGAGGGCGCAGTTGAATTCACACATAATACATGCGAATTATAACGATGAAACAATTCGCGTTTATCAGGCTTACGGTGAGGAGATTGCATTACCCGCATTAAAGGCGGGGACATTTGTCGCGCCGTTCAAAATGGCTCGAATGACCTGGATAAAACCTTCATTCAACTGGATGATGTACAGATCCGGTTATGGAAGCAAACAAGGACAGGAGTTCGTGCTGGCGATCGATATTTCACGTGAGGGATTTGACTGGGCTTTAGAGAACTCCGTACTCTCATCCTTTAGACCGGAAGCTAATGAGAATTTTGAAGATTGGCAGAAGGCAATTCGAAATTCGCCAGTTAGAGTTCAGTGGGATCCAGCGCGTAACTGGCGCCTGGATGAAATAGATGGACTGAGAGCAATTCAAATTGGGCTGTCCGGTGAAGCTGTAGAGCGTTACGTGAAGGAATGGATTAGATCAATCGCTGATGTCACGGCGCTTGCGCATTCCATCTCGCTGGCTCGCGACGCGAAATCTGTACCGGAGTTCCCACTGCATCAGCACATCTTTTCTCGATCCGATCAATAGTATCTAGAGCTGCCTGGAGATTGTCTTGCGCAATGAATCTGCCTATTATAAGTAGGTCTTCGCTTGCGCGTGGAGAAAAAATTGGCAGCATCACTTGGAGCCGCTTTCCTGCTTCAGCCGGCGGCGTACTTCTTCGAAAACTTGCGCACCTGCTATTCCCTCTCCGCGATCAAGCTGGTCAACTCCTTCTTGAAGCTCGCGCTGAAGCCACTGTCGCTTCATCTGCTCGATAAGCTGCTCTTGTGCTTCAGGTGACAAATTTGCAACCAGTTTCAGCACCTGGTCGAAAGTTGTTTGTTCCTCGGGATTACGCTGGGCCATGGGATTTAACCTCTGTACCTTACAGTATCGCATAGCTTTGGGCAGATTGCAGCGAGTGTATCCCCTAAACCATTTGCGCACAGGAGTTTTCAGAATATAGCCCGAAGACGACCCCGCTTGACAGCCGGCGGGGTTCTACAAAATTGAGGAGTGGGAAAGCCTGATTTGGGTGAAGACACCTATTACTTGAAGCAGGCAGAGCACTATCTCAAAATAGCAATGAGAGGCAGAGGAAATCTCAGTGATGTGGCAAGAACCTATGCCAAGCTACTAGAGTTAAAAAAGGACGAGCAAAAATCGAAAGCCTGGATGGAAAGAGCGCTAGAGGCTGCAAAACTCGAAGGCAGAAACGACAGTAATAAAGGACTGGAATAAGGTGAATTCCGCAACTGGACGGGTAAAGGTGTTACATGCTTTCACCAAGCATGCCAGAGACAAAGACTAGCGAACATGACTCTAGTTTCTCTAAAAGATGGGGCTAAACATCAACCAGTGTCTTAGGGTCTAGAAACATGATTACCGACTTTCCTCGTAGTGTTGGCTCCATGCGTTTCGCACCAACATCATAGAGATCTGCAGCAAATTGATTCCCAAGATCTATCGCTGTGGCGGTGTGCTGAATTTCACGACCACGTAACGTAATAGATACTTTGATGCTGTCACCATTTAGCAGGAATTTCTTCGCGCCTCGCAATCTTACTTGATAGTCATGCCATTCTATTTTGTATCGCATTTTAACTTCTTTGAGTCGATCAAGGTTTTGCTTTTTTTCGATGCTGTGAACACTTTATTTTGTTCAAATTCGTATTGCCCATGTCTGATTAGGCGCACTACTTGCGGAGCTGATTCCGGGTCTACTACGAAGAGCTCACAGCCTCGCGCATGAGCAACAGCAATAGCTTCACAAAAGAGCATTACGCCTAAATAAGCACCGTTCTCGTTAATCAGAATAATTTCCTGATTTGGCTTGCCTTCAAAGTCCGCAACACCTACAGCTGTTTTGCGCGGTGGTCTAGGCGGACCAATTCCACCATTTTCTCCTCCGAGCATTTTTTTCAAGATTGATGCTGATAAAGTCCAGGCGTTGTGACAAAATAGGACAAACGACATTGGTCTGGGGACAAACCATAAAGGCCTGGTACATAACGAGGAAAATTTTGTGGGATTCAAAACCGCGACGGTCTTTGTTACAACAAAGGAGCCCGAATATTTTTCGACCAATCCCACGTATCTGCCCGAAAAGGCCGAGGCGCTCATTGAGCAGCTTGGTCTCGGGCCAGCGGTGAAAGCGCAGGAGAACCTCTGGCCATATACCGAATGTATGTATCCGCCTGAGAATCAATTTTTCCTCGGCGCTTACGAGCATGGTTTTATCCTTTCAGACCGAGGTCTCTTCGAATTTTCTGAAGAAGACAATGCACTTCGCAAAAGAGTTTTGAAGGACTACCTGACCGCAAATTTACTAGCGATAGTGTTGCACAGTGTGGTCAATCTCTACGGTTATGACATTTACGAAAAAGGCAAACGCATACGTTTTCTCACAGGCTCATCCGATGACGGTGTTATTCATGATTTCGGCGATCTGCAGCCAGAAGAAAAGCCAATCTTCGATCAATCGAGCATCGTCAACGGCGAGAGAATATTCAAACTGGACGTTAATGGCACCCTAGAAGATTTTGATATGTCCAGCGCAGGCGAAAGTCTAGTGTTTGCCGTAGCGAAGCGATATCTGGGCTTTGAGCTCGACCGCTTTCAAGAGGACGGCGAGCCACAAATGCAGCAATTCAACCGGGTTGGCGCCAAGATCTCAGCTAAGTCCAATCAAGCCAAAAGTCAGCCTTCCGATCTACTTTCTAACGTCTTGAAATTTTTCGGACCCAAATAAAATGCTGCCGCACCGGATTGCGAAGCAGGTTTTCGTCCTGCGTTAAAATGTTCGGAGCTGAAAGCACTTTGAACAAATTGGAAATTCCTGAGAGGTTGCAAGCAAAGGATGCAGTCTTGCTTTGATGCCAGCTCGCGGCTTCTATTGATTAATGTTTTCCTGGCTTGTCAGGAGAAAACCGACCGATCCGTCTTGCTTTTAAAGAAGGGCGGTGATAGGATAGGATCAAAAGAAACCGACCGGTCGGTCTAGACGCTAAGAGGGGCGAAAAATAGAGGAATTGAGGCTATCAAAAAATTTTTGCTCATTCAATAGTCGACCGGTCTACTTTTAATCCCAAAAGGTTTTTGAAGGCAACAAATATGCTTACAGTATGTGCGGTCAAACTTTTTACAGCTTTCGCCCTGGCGTTCGGGTTTAACAGTCCCGTTTTGGCATCTGAGCTTCGGGCAGTGGAATCTGGTGTCGATGGCGCAGTGACAATGTACAAGCTAGATGAGAGTGCGCGACCCGTTGTTATGAGCTGGAATGCGGAGCATCCGACCGCTTTAATCGTCGCGGTGCATGGATTCGGTTTGCACAAGCGCTCGTTTCAGCAGTTTGCCGAGCGGATGCAAGAGCGCGGAATTACAACGTATTCAATTGATGTGCGTGGATTTGGTGGCTGGTCGAAGCAGAAGCAAGATTTTGCTGCTACGTTTGGCGACGTGGACACAGTAATTGCAGCAATCAAGCAAGAGCATGCAGATCTGCCGATATTTTTGCTCGGTGAATCTATGGGTGGTGCGATTGCCTTGGATTATGCAGCGTTGCATCCAGAGCGTGTGAGTGGTGTTATATCGTCTGTGCCTGCGTATGATCGTCTTGCCAAATTTAGAACCGGAGTAAATCTTGGCGCTTCCTTCATTCTCTCAGCAGGACAGCATGTCAGTCTCAAGAAGATATTAGTCGAGCGAATTTTTCATGATACTGAGTTTGGTGAGCAGTGGAAGCGCGATCCGGATTACCGGCTTGCGGTGAAGTTTAGCGAGTTAATGCAGTTTTCCAAGTTCATGAAGCGGGCGCAGCGTTCAGCGAGTGAAATTGAGAAGGTGCCAATTATGATCGTGCAAGGTGAGAAGGATCGGCTAATGAATCCAGAAGCGAGTGAGCGCTTATTTAATTCGCTGCGCACGAATGATAAGCAGATCCTGGAGTTGGCGGACAAGGGGCATCTAATTTTCGAAGATGGACAATTTGATCAGTCTGTGGTGAACAAAGTGCAAATGTGGTTAGCCAGGCATTCGGGTGCCACAATGTTGAGCTCCGCGCTGGTGGAGTAGGGCCCGTTATTACTCCAAACGAGAAGCTAGGGTATCTGCTTTGCGGGCATAAACTGCTAAATCAAGCAAGAGAATCTGCGCAATTGAACAGGCGAAAATAACGGCAAATTCACTGAAAAAGCTCCATGCTTTGAAAGTCGGAAATGGACAAAACAGGTAAATCCGCAAATCGAAATCAAAAGAAAAACGACACAAGTAAGCACTAATCGCTAATGGAGGTGCCTGCAATGGGCGCAGAACTGAATCACGAAGCAAAATCGGAACACAAACAAGGCATAGCAGCAGGAGATTTCTGCGCCGCAGTAAAAGCCTGGGAAGGGAGATCCGTTGATGATCTTTTAGCTACTCACTTAATCAACAAGAACAATGTTGTGCTGGAGAAAAACCTTCCCACCTTGAAAATCGACGGGAATTCTAGACAGCCAACTGTCGTGATTGATCAAGAACACGGCAAAGTCGAGAACGTAATTTGCAATGACAAGCCGTTCTAACGCCCGGGTCTCATTTCTGACCTGGCAATGATACTAAATCTGAGTTAAACGTGATAATAAACTACTTGGGGGGATGCAATTAATAATGCCTTTCGAACAAACAGGACAACTATATGCAGGTCATGTTCCCGATTCAACCCCCAAGCTGTTTGACGCTGCATACCCAAACGAGTGGCCGAGCACAGAAACAGGTGTCCTCATGGCCCAGTGTGCAAGCAGCTCCAACTTTAATGAGTGTGCCAATAATCCAAATCTCATCAATATCCGCAAGAAAGCTCTGGAACGTTGGCGTAACGAAGACCATTGGAGGCACAAATAACGCGTTCCGCGGTAAATTGAAGCTCAGCACTTTTAGGCTTTGTTGCTGGCACGTTATCAGGTATTTCGCTAGACCTTTGGAACACCGAATCGCATTTTTGCTGCATTTGCTGAGACTGTGTAGATCTCCGCTCAGCAGTAGTGTCGACGTCTCTGGGCTAGAGCGGGCTGCAGTATCGGATGTGATACCAGAACTAATATCAGAGCCCGACCCAGGAGAGTAGAGTTCTTTCTCTTTTGCACCTGTTCTTTCCACGTAAAATTATGCACAACAGCACAGTGAATTCCGTTTCCTCCCTTAATACACTGCTTTATAGACTGTCCAAATAGAACAACCAAAATTCGATAGACGAAAATATCCACCATACAGTCGCCAGAAGCAGAAGAGGAATCAAGCAATGTCAGAAAGAATTGAATCGAACACTCATATGGAAAAGGTAGCGGGTACAGATCATACATCATCTCGCTTGCTTGGCGACTTGAGAGGAAATGCGTTGTCTCTTGCTTCTAGCGAAAGAGGCATCAACGTAGCAAATGAAACGCAGAAGATCACCGAGCTTTTCGGCCATGGTACACGTTCGGACTACCTCGAGCAAGGTGTGAACCGTCTATCTTCAGACTTGATGCATCTAAGTGGCAATCCGGAAAAATACAATAATCTTTTAGAAGGTGTATCAAGGGGAATTTGGGATGAGCCGGTTTCCAACCCTGCGCTCGTTCTGCAAGACTTCAACAGAAACACAGGAACATATAATGTGGTTACTGTCAACACATACGATGCAGAGAAGGGCGGAAATGTGGATCAAGCCTATCGCATTGTTCAACCAGGGAATACTCTCAGTGAAATTGCTCGCGACCTGAAAAACGACACAGGTGGAACCAGGTCAGTTGGTCAATATCTGCAGTATCTCCAGGAAATCAACGGCATTCCTGATGCCAGCAAAATAAAGGTTGGCCAGGCAATCAAGTTGCACAAGACACGCATTTCCGAGTAGTTCATCCTGCAAACTGAGTTTGAAATTACACGGCGTGCCAATCGGCACTGGATTCCGCTGAAAGAGAGGGCCTGCTATGCTACTACTGCAAAGCTTAGTTGAATTATCAGTCCGGCATCAGTAGTTATAGTATCTGCGCTCAGCCGACTGCTTAACAGAGTAATCCTTAGCCCCATTCTCGTCGCTTATTTCTACCGAGTATGGCTTGGCTTTGATTGTCCTGGCGCCATCTGGTATTCCTTCAGTAATGCTTAGCGAACCATCGGTGCGGTCAAATTTGATAAAAGGGAAGGAGTGACTATCGAAATTTGCAGAATTGATTGGATTAGCAAGAGCTGCTGCATCTTTGCGTAGGATTTGAAGAGCCTCCTGTGTATCAGCAGCAGAAAGCAGATCCATAGGCTTCTTTTGGTTGTGATCTGCATCAAACAAGCTGGATGCCGCAGCTTTTATTTCACTTTCAATTGTCATAAAGCTATTCCTTATCAGTTGTGTAAGAGCATGCTAGCTTTGTGAATTGGAAATTTTCCGGTCGATTTTGTTAAAGGCGCGTGTAGAACACACTCAAGTATGGGAAGAATACGCGACTGTGCTAGTTTGAACAAGCTGAATTCAAAATTAAAATATGAGCCATTAAATGCTAGTTAGCGCAAACGATCGGGAATAATGAATTGAAGATTTAAGAAACAAAGGTACTTATGTTTTTTCACCGTAGTGCAACAGGTGCATCAATATTTCTTGTTCTTGCTGAAGTCCTTGTCCTTGTGTGCCTTGGCGTTGGTTTGCTTTTTGTGTGCAACACATTTTTCAGTTCTCGTAAAACATCAAACCTGGCTGATACTGCCGCACTGACTCTGGCCAAGTATGTAGTAACCTCGCCCCAGATACATCTTGCAGACGGACTTGAAACAGATACCTTTCTCGCCGATTCCGATAATGGACTGGTCACCCTGTTCAACTACAACCGACTCGTACGGCACGCTCTATTGATTTCTGCTAGCGCTGCTGCCGATGGAAATCAAGCTTCAATAGATAAGGCAAACGCTGTTATAGATTCGCTCTGCGGACCGAAAGACAGCATTGCTGCACGACTTAGCAACGAAGTTGAGTGGGCAGTTAGAGACTACTCAAACTGTAGAGAACTCAACAGCAGTGACAGTGGTGATAGTAAGTCGATCCCGGCGTCAATTGCTGCTGGCTCGACTGATTTCCCTCGTGTAAAAGACGGACGTCCTTCTATCGGTCGCAGCTATTTGGGTGGAAAACCCAACTCTGCGCTCAAAAATTATTTGAGCAGACCTCTTAGCAAATTCGCAGGGTTCATTAATGAAGGAGGACCCAGCAACATCGATTACACCGATATTCAGCTGCCTTTTATCAGCGCAAAAAATACGCCAAATATCGGTGGGTCTTTGAAACTAGACTTCGATCTGGTTGAAATAGAGATGCCCAGCGATCACAAGAAACACAAATTTGTCCCAGGTTACAAGCCGTTGAGGTTCAAAGGTGGGGCCGCAGATAAATTGAAGACTATAATCGCCATGCCGCTCAGTCCCTGCGAGCAACCTCACCTTGTATCCGAAAAGGACTTCAGCAAGGCTCCGGTTGGAATGAATAGCTCACAACTATTCGCCACGAAAGACGGTCTAACATGCGTGCCACCAAATGCCTTTTGTTTCGTTGGCTCAGGTCAGGATTCCAGCTCCGCACAAATATTGTTGAATTTTGCATTTTGCGCTGCTACATCCATGTATCAGTCATTCGCTACAGACTCCGGTTACATTGAAATAGTTAATGGCGGCTTCGACTCTGGAGGAAAGCCACTGGCGGGTTATCCCGCAAATGGCAACGGCGACAAAGCAGTGCAACCAGATGGGGGCAATACAAGTACAACAGGTACACCAACCTTCGGTGGAACTGGTTCGGGTGGTGGGGAGATGCTAATAGTGACTCCTGGAGAGCATGAAACAGGTTCTGGACTTTTCACAGCCGTAGAGAAGTTCAAAGACAGACTCCGTAAGGGCTATCCGAAAACCGGTAATTATAAAACTCCTATCGATCCAACAGGGGTAAGAATTTACAACGATACGTGGGTCGACAAGATTTCTCCATATGTGGCTAATTCATCCGGTGGAAAAATGAATTACTATTACAAGCCCAACAGCGGTTCAGGGGGTTCTGCTTCTAATCCAGACGCTACTTATTCCAGCTGGGGGGCTCCTTCTCTTTCATTCTCGCCGTATGCAACTTACAGCCCTTTGCTAAAGTATAGTGCTCCTCCCAAGAATTTGGAGCGAGAGGGAACTGGTACTGTAACCTTTGACACGTCCGGTGGAGCTTCTGGTGCTGATGTTGTAGAGGGTTTATTGCGTCACATAAAAGCATTCGCCGCTGAAAAGAAGGATCCGTCCATAGTATCAAGAACAGGAACTGTCGGAGAGCTTGTTATGACAGCAGGCTGTAAGGATCAGATCAAATACTTCCTCGTCAACAGGTTTCGCATGATGGGATTGAGTCAACGTGATGTAGACACGGTTTTGAAAACTAAGCTTGCTATGGGAGAGTCCATGATGTGTTGGACTGACAACAGCGGTGCGGGTAGTGGTTCTGCAGCAACTGGTGATGCAGCTAGTTCTGCAGCAAACAAGTTAATCATAACCAAATACCTGATGGGTCAAAACCCACAAGGTGGACAACCGAAAGTAATGCTAGGAGACATTACTAATTTTCAGGACAAACGGCGGCTACCAGTGGGCAGTCAAAGCGAATTCGTTTTTTCATTCTGCTCACTAAAAGACCTTGCAAATTGCGATGGCGATAACAATGTGAGCGGCCCGTTGTTCAACACTGCACCTGACCCAACGAATTTTGCAGTTGGAAAAACTCATGTCTCCGTCGGCATCGGTAACGCCTCCAACAATAACCTTGCGCAAATAAGAATATGGGAAGAAGTCACACCGAGAGATGCTTCCGGTAATTTTGCAAATCCAAATTAAACCTTGGCTGACAGATTCTATATGCTTGACAGCTTCTTGATTTATTAGCCCTGGTGTAAGTTAAGCACAGCCGCACGTTTTGCATATGACTGTGCTAGCTTTGGATTCGAATTTTTGCAAAGCGCAGCCATGTCATTCAAGCATTGAGATAGCGATAGATAATCTTTTTCAGTTTGATTTTCGAGCAAGGAAAGTGCTTTTTGATATTTATCATTATCCTGATTCAGCCAGGCTAGTAAGAGATAAGCACGAGCTTTTCGGGATTCATTCGGTTCTTTTGCACCGTCATAGATAGCAATGGCTGCTTCAGCCTCGGCTCGGGCTTTCTCCGACTGCCCTAGAGTCTTATATAAGATTGCCCGTTGGTACTTGCACCAGGCAAGTTCCTGGCTGTCCGGGCCAAAATTCTGGCGATTCAATTCCAGCGCCTTGTCTAAAACATTTTCTGCCAGAGCTGCCTGTCCTGACTGAACATAAGCCCGTCCGAGGCAGAAATATGCCCGAGCGATTGCCGGCGAGGATTTGCCTGTCTTCTCGGCTAGTGAAATAGCGGCTTTGTAACCGGCGATTGCTTTTTCGTGGTCCCCAGTTTCATGCGCCAGTATAGCCATATTATGAATAGATCTGACCATAACCAGGTCATCATTGCCCAGAGTTTCTTGTGCCAACTGATTTGCTTTAATGATTAACTTCGCGGCCATCGCCTTGTTGCCGGCTTCCATCAGTGCTGCAGCGGAGTCATTTGCGTCGTTACACAAGCGGCTTATGGCGTCCTTCTTGTTTTTATCTTTTTCGCGACCGTTCATGACCTTGAGTTGTTCATCAAGTTTTAGTTCAAGATGTTCTGCCATCGTATTTGGTTCAGCCAGTGCTTTCAGCTCAAGTTCGACAGACTTCGCTTCGGTGCGCTTGCTATCCGCTTTGTACAAATCAATCAATTCCTGGCAGCTGGCTCTCTGCAATCTTTTATTGTCTGACTTTGCAGCCAGGTCATGAGCAATTTGAAATGATTGTTTGGCTCCAGACAAATCGCCGATGTCGAAAAGCTTCTGTCCCTGCCTGTCGTATTCATGCCATTTTGCATCAAGAGTCAGCAAACTATGTGGATCGTTAGACTTTTGCAAAAAGCCGAGCGATACTACGCCAAGAACCAATATAAGAATCGATAAGATGTATGCCTGTGGACGACTCAGGATTATAAAATCCTTGTGGACTTTTGATTTAGGCTTGAATTGATCCAATTCATCTTTGGTAAATTCAATCTTGGGCTTTTGCCCCGCCTTTATTTGCAATAGATCAGCTGTTATTTCTTTGCTTGATTGATAGCGATGTTCAGGCGCTTTCCTTGTGCATTTACGAATAAGATCTTCAAGACTCTTTGGGCAATCTACATCGGGAGCTACCTTAGCAATTGGAGATGGATGGCTGGTTGAATGCAAGTGCAAGTAATCTAAACCATATGTAGCCATGAACGGCGGCTTACCGGATACAGTTTCATACATTATGCATCCAAGCGAATAAATATCGGAACGATGATCGCTGAGTCCGCTCCACTGCTCTGGTGACATATAAGATGGGCTTCCAACTACTTCTCCTGTAGCTGTGAAGCGTTCGCCACCCAGCGTATGGTCGAGTCTTGCAATTCCGAAATCGCAAATTTTGCAAAACAATTGACCTTCTTTTTCTTTGATCAAAATGTTGCTTGGTTTTAAATCCCGGTGGCAAAGATTCAGTTCTTGCGCAGCGCTTAAGCCCTCGCAAATTTGCAAGAAAATATCAATTGCCTGATCTATGGGCAGTGGTCCCTTTTCCAGGTACGAACTCAAAGTTATTCCTTCGAAATATTCCATGACTATGAATGGTGATGGGTGCATTCCATAATCCATCACGCGAACAATGTTTGGACTGTCGAGCTTGTTTAGTAAGATTGCTTCGTTAGCCAATCGCTTAGCGTTGGTCTCATCAGACAGGAGATGAGCATGCATAATCTTTACCGCGACGTCAATGCCCATTGATAAATGGCTTGCGCGATAAACATTAGACCAACCGCCAGAGCCGATAAGCTCCTTAATTGCATAACGTCCGTCCAGTTCATACCCGATATACGGATCTGCCGCTGGATTGTAAGCGGGCGGATCGCAGTCGTTTTTCAATATGGGCTTGACTTGCACATCTGTCTCAATGAAAGGAGACAAGTCAACCTTTCCTTGCTTCTGCTCGGATTCTAATAATTCAAAATTATCAGGACTGGAATCAAGGGATTTGGGTTTATCTTCTTCTCTACTTCCAGGCATTAGCCAACTCCTGAACTCTCTAATTTGATTGTACCCAGTGGACCTATGGTTCAGAATACTCCGCTAAGACTTCAAGGAGCGATTATTTGGCAAGATCTGAGCTTAGCACTGTATTCATAGTATGATTTGATTTCTCAAGATGATCGCATCGCGCGGAGAAAAAACACTGCTGCACCTGCAGGTCCGATTGAAACCAGGCTTGGAAGGAGGTTCGTTAAAAATGTTACGATTGCATCTATGCATAGGAACTGTACCCTCTTACAATAGTCATGGATCCTATACGCGTGTTTCGTTTTAGTTAGTCCGCACTGAACCCGAGCTTCGCAATTGATTGCACATTTCAAGTCGCAATCAGAAGCACGAACAGTATGAGACTCTTAGGTTTCAAAAGAAAGCAGAGCGCGGGATGCTTGCAGTTCGCGCAAATATCTCGTTCTACAAGATATTCACACCCCATTACGTTCATATTAACAATGCTGCAAATAATATGGCATGAGGACTATCAGGGGCTCCCATGAAGGGATTAATATTAGCATCGGCGCAAGTCCTTTTCGTATTGCTCTGGCTGCATGCGGCGGAAGCTAAATCACACGTTTCTGCCGACCTTCTGATCGGCAGTGATGAGTGCTTAAAAATACCCACTGTGCTTTCTGATCGGCAGGTCACTTCTGACGTGGATCTACTCGTCTATGCTCTGGAACACGCATACGCGGGACGCAATTATGTCCAAGCAAATTTGTTTGCGCAAGCATTGCGCAAACTCACTCTAATTAGCGGAATAATGTCTCCGGAAGAGCTTAAAGACAAGATAGACGAAATACTTTGGACGATTCCGGACAATCATATGGAAGCTCACTTGAATTACAAATGCTCACCTCTCAGACAATCGAACCGCCGAAACGGAGACGCCGGAGCAAATGCAATTAACTCCAACTCAAAAGTATGGCAAGTGAGAATGGACAGGCGAGATGACCTTTCAATTTTGTATGTTTCAATAAGACACTTTTCCCCGCCGGGAAAAGCAGTATGGCATGGCTTCCTGCCGGAGATAAAGAAGAAGCTGAGCTCATCACAATTGCTTGTACTGGACTTGAGAGGAAATACTGGCGGAGATGATCGCATGGGGCTTAAGCTTGCAAAAATCTGTTTCGGCAATAAATTGAATACAGCCTATGCACGAACCATAAGAAGCCAGACTCCAGAAACATTTGCGCTGACCGCCAACTACTTTCGAAGATTGCAACTGAGCTATGAACTCTCCGGGAAAAAAGCTCCAAACAATCTGAACAAAAAATATGAACACTTTCTGCAAAAAATGCATAGATCAGAAAACGCGCACCAGGTAGACGAAAAAGTAGAGGCAGAAGTCACTAAAAATTACGAATTTAACGCAACTAAGGGATACGACAAACCCATATATATTCTGATGGACGGCGCCACGGCGTCAGCAAGCGAAAGCATAATTGATACTTTTGAATTTCAACCCAATACAAAAAAAGTTGGAAGAAACACTTGCGGAGCAAATCATTATGGCGACTGTGGCGAGTTGCTTTTACCGAACAGCAAAGTTGAAGTAGCGATTCCGACCGCTCATCGTGATTATAAAGACAAACGATTTATTGAAAGAATCGGCATTAAGCCAGATCTTCAAGTAGCAAAAGGACAAGATGCTTATTCAGTAGCAATTGAAGATTACAAAAAACAAGCGCTACTCCCTATCCGATAATCGCATGTGAATTAATTCGGAAACACACGTGAGTAGATTATCTGCGCTACTTTCGTGCTGCTAATATCCAGGTCCTAAAGACCAGCAGCAAAAGTTATTTCTCGGGACAGTTATGATCATTATCGCTGGGTTCCAGAGTTGTTTCATGATCTGGTGTAGCGTAGATGGTATTACCGTAGCATTCTTTTGTGGTGTTTATGTTTCCTGTTGCTTCAACATCCACGAAAGCGAATTCCGGCTTGCCTTTCTCCATTGCATTCAAGCTGGATTGTACAGCCGCTATCTGTTTTGGACTAAATCGGGCCAATTCCTGCGAGTCTGCATGTAATGCCTTCATAGCTTGTTCTTGAGTATCATCAACAAATGCTGCATTAGCGTCCTTTTGAATCCGCTCAGCCATTCTCCCAATTAGTTCGTCCATCTTTCATCTCCTTTTCCTTGTACGAAATTCTGTCGACAGAATCCGTATGTGGTATCTGTCTCAACGATTTATAGTAAGCCGTAGAAGTTAATATTTCGGGAATGAGCTGTTTATATTTTGGAATGTGCTGCGTATTTTGACCACTTGTTATGATGAATTCGGAAGCCCGAGATACTCATTTATGGTCCTTTGATGTTAACTGTATTCGTAGTATGATTTGATTTCTCAAGTTGAGCGCATCGCGCAGAGAAAAACACTGGTGACACCTGCAGGTCCGATTGAAACCAGGCTTGAAAGGAGGTTCGTTAAAAATGTTACGATTTCGACTGATTGTACCGGCGGTCTTGGGTTTGTTCTTCCTTTGCACTCACGCCGGGTGGTGCGACAAAGACACAAAACAGAGCCAATCATCCGCAGCGAAAAACACTAAATATGCTAATCCCGCCGAGAGACCTGACCTCTGTTATATGAGGATGTGCAGCGTGGCAGCATCTATGCATTCCATTGAGGAACTGTACCCATATTTGAGCAGCCGCAATGCGAGAAAAGCCGAACATCGTTCGAAAGGTGGCGGAACGGACTCATTCGATTTCAAACACTATAAGGGCATCGCAGATCGGACAAGGGGTGTGTCGAGCTTTAAGATAGATGGCACCACAGCTAAGCTTACAATCGATTCGAAGATAAGCGTTTATGATCCACAAACAAAAACAACAGAACAATCACATGCTGATGCCGCTGAAGTGAAGATGGTGTTTGAGGACAATTATTGGAAATTTGATACTTACAATAGTCATGGATCCTACACACGTATGTCGTTCTAGTTGGTCCGGCAGTTCAAGCATGATCGGGCAGCTCAATCGACTCAATAAATGCTGTATTAGCTATGAGCGGAACTTAGCAGTTTATAGCCCTCCTGACGGAGGCACGACGATATGACTTGGTGTGTGTTCGGTTATTGGTTCCCCGTCTTTGTTCCGGATGATGTATGAGCCATCCGGATGCATCAATCCCGTTGTTCCATCTGGCAGCTGTCCATGTGTGTCTCCAGTTACGGGGTCTTTCCATGTAAAGCTACCATCGGGATCGATTTTCAAATTTGTACGTCGCTCAAGCGGATTCGAGCCATCTTTAACAAAACTACCATCCTCTTTCTTTGACCAATGAGCGCCATTTTCGCTAAATCCATTAAGCTGACCTGAGTTTTGGTCATATTCAAACTGGCGCTCACACAGCTGAGGTCCAGGCGGGGTGACTACACGTTCGATGCGCCCGGAAGCGTCAGTATCAATAATGTATTGCCCGGGGTAAGATATGCTTTTGTAGCCGGAAACGTTTTCGATAATTTGTTGACCGGTAGTCTGATCCTTATAACTAAAAGCACCGGTGTCCTGGCTAAGCTGCACATTAGTTCGTATCTCAGGAGGGTGAGAACCGTCCTTCACAAAACTGCCGTTGTTTTGTCTCGACCAGTGCTGTCCATTTTCTTCGAAGCCATTAAGCTTATGTTGTTGATCGTATTCAAAAGATCTGGTCATGTCTTGTTGGGCATTTTCCGCTTTTGGTGGCGCTTTTACGTCATTCGGCTCTTTTTCATTTATAGCGGGTCTGTGGTCGGGGTTGTTCTTCTCATGGCCTTGTTTCCCTGCCGAATTATTCTCGCCGGAGTCGTAGAAAGAAGGTTTGCCAAACTCATTGGTAATGCCACTTTTGCCGCCCTGCTTCAGATAATCCGTTTGTTCCTTTTGCTGGGCAATCAGGTTTGAACGGTTAGAATTGGCATCGCTAATCAGAAATTCTGCTGACTTTGCGCTGCCCTCTTGTGACTTTTCAAACACTTCGTAATTGCTATTTGATTCGACCATTTGATCCTCCGGTGTTGAAACACATTCGTGTTTCTAACTCATTTCTTGCTAGCCAGCTTTTAATGTATGAGGTTATAACGAGCTAGTTCAATTTTTTAGGAGCATTACCGTGAAGAAAAAATCCTTGGATTGGTCCCCGAAAAGAAGGGAAGCAAGTTTTGTGGATAATTAGACCTATCGCCCTGTAATCTTCTGTTTGCTAATTTTGCAAAAGAAACTCTTGAGATAACGAGTTAAGGCTGAAATTGCACAGGCGCGCAGCAAAGACAACGTATACCTATGACAGATGCCTTCCGCGCCGTGCCGCAGGAGAAGAGTGCTGATGTCAGCGGCGGTGAAAAAACGCGCAAATATTGACGAGCATTTTCCGGCGAGCATTTTTCGGCGTTCAAAAAGTGCGGCAGCAAAAACATGAAACGACCGCCAATTTGCACCATGGCGGCCGT
>JBIKOL010000078.1:0-39164 GCA_044358055.1 Obscuribacteraceae bacterium (SeqCode) | reverse complement strand
CCCGGCTACGTCTAGCCAAACTAACTTTGAATCGGGTGCAGCAGACGGCAAACAGAGTCAATATTTTGAAAGCCAAGGCGACACTGGACGAAGCGGAGGCGACCTTAAGGCGCACAAAACAGTTAGTGTCCGAAGGACTTACCGCCAAGAAAGATCTGGTTGCAGCACAGTCGGAGTATGAACGCGCAAAGGCTGACTATAACTTTCAAAAGGACATTCCGCTCAACCGCGAAGTCGCCGAAGCGAGAGCCGAGTACAGCACAGCAGCTACTGAGGCCGAGCATATCAAAGATGGATTGCGAGCCCTCGATGCACATCTGCCAGCAGAAGGCGAAGGCAAAGAACACGATATTTCCTCCATAGAGTTGCGCTCGCCTATTGCCGGCACAGTCATTGAACGTTTCGCTAATCCAGGTACGGGGTTCGAGCAAGGGAAGCCGCTTCTGACGATCGCCAATACATCGAATCTTTGGGTTATCGCAAACGTACCGGAAAAACAAATGAGGCAAGTGCAAGTGGGCAGCGGCGCACGCGTTGTAACTAATGGCAAGACCGTTAGTGGTGTCGTCAACTACGTTGATCCCCGTCTTAATGAGGACACGCGCACAGCGCGAGTTCGTATCGAAATCGCCAACCCCGGAAGCAAAATACAAGTTGGATCATTTGCGCAAGTTGAATTTGCTCGACCAGCTAGCGTCAACGCGGATTTATTCGTGCCGGAGGCGGCGGTGCAGACCGTTGAGGGACGAAGCGTCGTCTTCGTAAAAGAAAGTTCCGGTCAGTTCGCACTGCGGAAAGTGCAAGTCGCACCGTCTGTTGAAGGAATGGTACCAATCATTAGCGGTCTGAAGCCCGGCGAAACGGTGGCGGCTAACGGTTCTTTTGTACTCAAGTCGAAATTGTTGAAAGAACAATTTGGGGATGAAGACTGATGATCGAAGCATTCATCCGTTTTTCGATCAAACAAAGACTGTTGGTATTGCTGATGGTTGTTTTTGTGGCAGTTGGCGGCGTCTTCGGATTACAGAAACTTCCCATCGATGCGGTGCCAGATATTACCAACGTCCAGGTGCAGATACTGACGGCAGCGCCCTCACTGGCACCGCTTGAAGTAGAAAGACAGATAACTTTTCCCGTGGAAATATCTATGAGCGGGTTGCCGGGCGTAGCTGAGATACGCTCGGTTTCGAAGTTCGGGCTTTCTGCAGTTACGGTTGTTTTTGATGACGCTATCGATACTTATTTTGCCCGTCAACTGGTTCTTGAAAGGTTGTCGGATGTGCGCCGGCAGATCCCTGAGTCAATTGGCTCACCGGAGATGGGTCCGATATCGACCGGACTGGGAGAGATTTATCAATACGAGGTTAGCGCTCGCAATGGCATCCAAGATCCATTGAAATTGCGCACGATTCAGGATTGGGTTGTCCGTCGGCAACTCATGGGCGTCTCCGGTGTTGCTGAGGTGAACAGCTACGGCGGAATGAAAAAGCAATTCCAGGTGAGGGTAGATCCAGCAAGACTTCAATCGTATGGAATAACACTGCGTGACGTGCTTAACGCTGTCGTCGCCAACAATGAAAATGTGGGCGGCGCCTACATAGAGCACCAGGGTGAACAATACATTTTGCGCGGCATTGGACTGGCTCGCAATGCAGCGGAAATAGCAAACATAGTGGTTAAAACCGGCAAGGAAGGCGTACCGATTTTCATTAGAGACATTGGTGACGTTGTCTCGGGAGCTGAGGTTCGGCAAGGCGCCGTGCTTGCCGATGGCAAAGGCGAAATTGTTGCCGGGATTGTGATGATGCTCAAAGGAGAGAATTCGCGCACGGTTGTCGAACGAGTCAAAGCACGAGTGGCACAGGTGAAGAAGACACTACCGGCCGATGTTGAGATGCTGCCATTTTATGACCGTTCGCAACTTGTAGATCGCACTATCCACACCGTCGAATGGAATCTAATAGAGGGTGCGATTCTTGTCATTTTAGTGCTGCTTGTTGTCCTTGGGAATTGGCGTGGGGCCTTGCTAGTAGCTAGCGTAATCCCATTGTCCATGCTCTTTGCCGCTATCTGCATGAATGTATTTAAAGTCTCAGGTAATTTGATGAGCCTTGGAGCGATTGATTTCGGACTCATCGTCGATGGTGCTGTTGTGATGGTGGAGAACACCGTGCGGCGACTTGCCGATGCGCAGCATAAGGGACTTAAGGAGGATACGAAAACAACTGTTCTCAAGGCATGTCTTGAAGTGGGACGACCGGTCGTCTTTGCAGTTGCGATCATCGCCATCGTTTATTTGCCAATCTTCAGCCTCTCAGGTGTGGAAGGCAAAATGTTCAAACCGATGTCCATGACTATCGTTTTTGCCCTGGCAGGCTCATTGCTTCTGTCGCTTACGTATATCCCTGCTGCTTTGACACTGGTTCTGACTGGTCCTGTAAATGAGAAGGAAAGTTTTCTGGTTCGTCATATCAAGTTAGGCTACAGGCGGACTCTGGAAGCAGGTTCATCAAATCGGGCACCGACATTCGCCGTTGCCCTGGTGCTGGTTGTTTTGAGTCTGCTCACTTTCCCAATGCTTGGATCTGAATTTATTCCGCGTCTGGATGAAGGGGCTCTGGCTGTGCAGATACAACAACTTCCGAGTGTGTCGCTCAGTCAATCGATTGCCACAGCAACTCAGGCAGAACTGGTTCTAAAGTCATTTCCGGAGGTTACAAAAGTAGTCTCCAAAATCGGCAGAGCCGAAGTAGCTACCGATCCAATGGGAGTTGATACGGGAGATCTCTATGTTGGACTTCGACCGATAGAAGAATGGAAATCAGCCAGAACAAGGGAAGACTTGGTTGACAAAATGGCAAAGGCACTCGACGAAAACGTACCTCAAGCATTGTTCAGCTTTTCGCAGCCAGTTGAATTGCGCACAGCTGAACTGATCGCAGGCGTGCGTTCTGATATCGCTATAAAGCTCTTTGGAGACGACCTAGATAAGCTTAGGCAGACAGCCGAGAAGATTAGCGGCATTGTAAGAGATGTGCCGGGAGCTGCGGATGTTAAAGTCGAGCAAACAGCTGGACTGCCGCAGCTTTTGATTACTGCCGATCGCGAGGCAATAGCTCGATACGGCATAAATGTCGAAGACGTAAACAACGTGGTTGAATCAATTGTCGCCGGCAAGCAAGCCGGTCTCGTGTACGAGGGCGAGAAGAGATTTGACCTTGTCGTTCGCCTGAACGAAGTTACGGGACAAGATGTAGAGTCAATTAAAAGTTTGCTTGTTCCGGCAAGTAATGGCGCAAGGATACCGCTTGCAGATGTCGCTTCTATCAAGGTCGTGGAGGGTCCGGCACAGATCTCGCGTGAAGATAGACAGCGGCGCATCGTGGTCGAGCTAAATGTTCGCGGTCGTGACATAGGAAGCTTTGTGAAAGAAGCGCAAACAGTCATCGACAAACAAATCAAGTTGCCTGAAGGATATTACATTACATGGGGCGGGCAATTTGAAAATTTGCAGCGTGCGACTCTGATGCTGGCAATTGTGGTACCACTTGCTTTGTTCCTCATTTTCGTTCTTTTGTTCATGACTTTCGGCTCTGTAAGCCAGGCGCTGCTTATCTACACCGGCATTCCTTTTGCTATGGTGGGAGGAATTTTTGCCCTGGCAATAAGATCGATGCCGTTTTCGATATCGGCTGGTGTGGGTTTTATAGCCTTATCCGGTGTCGCCGTTCTCAATGGCGTCGTTATGGTCAGCTATATCAACAGCCTCAAAGACCGCATGGATACCGAAGCTGCGGTCGTAGAAGGAGCGCTTACGCGGCTGCGTCCTGTTCTAATGACGGCGCTTGTAGCCAGCCTTGGTTTTGTGCCAATGGCTTTTTCTACGTCAGCAGGCGCTGAAGTACAGCGACCTCTGGCGACGGTAGTAATAGGCGGCCTTATCACTTCCAGCATTTTGACTCTATTGCTGTTGCCAAATTTATATCTTTGGTTTGAAAGTGTAGCCAGTCGATTTGATCGCCGCAAACGCCGGGACAGGCCGCAGGGCGAAATGCCATCCAGCGAACCGGTTGTCAAAAGCAGTTAATGGCGGGAGGTGAAATGACCGACGAGCATAATCACGAACACGCTAAGGACTCTGAACCTCATTCGCACGGCAATTTGTCCGACTTGCGAAAATTGAACAGGAAACGACTGCTGACGGTCGCCTTGCTGTCGGGAACTTTCATGGTGGCAGAGTTTGTTGCTGGATTGTGGACTCATAGCTTGGCTATACTGGCGGACGCGGGGCACATGTTGGGTGACGTGGCCGCAGTTGCGCTGGCACTGATCGCCAGTATCTTTGCCACCAAATCTGCTACCGCCGAAAAAACTTTTGGCTATTACCGTTCAGAAATTCTGGCTTCCACTCTGAACGCGCTCGGCATGCTCGGCATGTCCGGCTATATCTTGGTTGAAGCCTATCAAAGATTTTTCAATCAGACTGAAGTTCCCGGGTTGCCGATGGTTGTAATCGGTGTGCTAGGTGGTGTCATAAACCTGTTCTCAATGCGGCTCTTGAGCGCAGATGCGAAAGACTCGCTGAACACCAGAGCAGCTTATTTGGAAGTCGTTTCAGATATGCTGGCATCTTTCGGAGTCGTTGTCGCGGGGTTAATAATACAGTTCTCAGGCCAGCACATAGCTGACTCCATCGTTAGCGTCTTGATTGCATTAGGGCTGATTCCACGAACCTGGAACCTTCTCTCCGAATGCGTACACGTATTAATGGAAGGGACGCCTGATCGCATTGCTATGTCTGAACTGCGCAAAGCCATTCTTGCCGTTGATGGTGTGCAAGATCTGCACGATCTGCACGTTTGGACTATTACCTCTGGTCTGGAGGCGCTTTCCGGGCACGTGCTCGTTCAAGAGACTGCCAATACACAAAGCGTACTGGATGAAATTTCACAGCTCTGCGAGCGAGATTTCAAAATCAACCATACAACGATTCAAGTGGAGATAGTTGAGTGCGAGGGGAAAACATCATGTCACTGAGTGTCTTAGGACGGTTTTGCACTTTGGCAGTGAGCATTGTGGTGCTGGGCAGTTGCACCAAACATGAAGTCGAGAAGTCGGCTGCGGAACTTGCAAAGGATTCACCAGTGTTGGTGGTAGAACAGCGTGGTTACCAGTTTTCGATGTACCCGGCTTATGAGGATGAAACGAAATCGGTATTGAAATTAGACATTCGCAACAAGAAAGACGAGTTCGTGAAAGGCGCTAAAGCATCAGCCAGTTTGAAAGCGCAAGATGGTCACGAACAGGAAGTGGAGTTCAAAGAAGATCGGGCGCTACAACGATACGTTGCCGGCGTTCCCCTCAAACACCACGAAGACTACGTGATAAAGGCCCGCGTAGCCTTGGACAATGGGGGCCACGTGTATACGCCCAGATTTGTTTTCCATTGTGGCGATCCGATTCCACAAATAGAGGGCGTTGATTCTTCGCAGACGGTTGGGAGTAAAAAGTGATGATGCGGGGAGTAAGTATCCACGTGCTTCTTGCGATATCCATTGGAATTAATTGCGGAAGTCCGTGCATGGCAGCCTCTGCCGATCCGACTCTAATGACAATGCCGCGAAGCACTCAAGATCAGAATTTACCCGGGGTTCGACTTTCTGCGGTGTTTGATGAGTCGTTAGTCAACAGTCCCAGAGCAGCGACAATCAGAGCACAATTGGGTATCACTAAAGCCGCATATGCACAGGCTCTTACATTGCCAAATCCATCGTTCTTCTTTCTTGAGGATACTGCTCAACGGGCGCGGCAAATTGGCGGCTCAATACCTATCGAGCCGCCATGGAAGCTTGCCTTTCGTTTGCTCCTGGCTAGAGCACAAATTAAACAGACAGATTTTGAAATACAGCGAAATCTCTGGCAACTGAGAACAACGGTTAGACGAGCATATCTGGACGTTGTGATGGCAACAGAAACGCAAGAAGCCTTCGATGATTTGCGAAGATTAGCGACAGAAATTATGTTAGTTGCACAAAAAAGATTTGCCGCCGATGACGTGGCTGCCCTGGATGTAAACCGTGCAGAATTGGCCTCGCTGCAAGCAGACGCGGACGTAAAGCAAAGCAGTCGCAAAATGGCACAGGCAAAGCAGCGGCTCAGTGTGCTCATGGGAAGGGATTACAAAAACACAATCGACGTTCCCCGTTTGCCACCATTTCAGTTGAGAGCCGAAACTCATGAGTTACTGCCGAATTTCAGCGAGGAGTTGCCTAATCTGGACTCTTTAGTTACTGAAGCGCTCAAGACCCGACTGGACATCAAGGCAATCAGGCAGAGTATCGCCGTGAATGAAGCGCAGTCGCGCGTCGCTTTGGGAAACATATTTCCAAACCCGCAGTTGAATGCCGGCAGCTCATATTCTGGCAATCCACCGGATGGCCCTGCTACTCGCGGCTATTTCATCGGCGTCACCCAAGAGATTCCTGTGTTGAATTTTCAGCAAGGAGACAGAGCGCGTTTGCGGGCCGTAAAGATTCAGTTGAATCGTGAGCTTGAGTCAACAAAGAATGTGGTTACTGAAGAAGTGGTCTCGTCCTATCAACAACTAGTTGCTGCACGTGAGCGCGTCGGCTTATTTCAAGAAAAGATTCTTCCAGCATCGGAAAATGTGGCTAGAATGGCAAGGCGTGGTTACGAAGTGGGCCAAAGCGATATAACATCCACATTGGCCGCACAACAATCAAACGTGCAAACGAAAGCGGCATATCTCGAAGCAGTTCGCTCTTACCAACAAGCACTTACAGACCTTGAACAGGCTATCGGACATCCGCTGTAGGAGCAGGGGAAGTGCAATGAACCCCAACAGAAAACGCGACTGTTCCGCTTGGGGTAGACGGTGCGCTTCATGCCAAGCTCGTCAGTAGTTGCAACCATGACAAGAGTCCAACGAAACTTGAGATACCTAGAAGTATCGAGAGTTTTCGGCACCAAAACTTGTGATAAAGCGATCGGGCATGCCGGGAAACCGCTCCAGAATTCTTGTGATACCGGGAGTTCACCATGAACGCTCAGTCCCGTTTTCGATAACGTCAGTACCTTCTGTTGAGCAGTTGTACAAATCGGCAAAACGCTGACACTCATTCAGCATTTCGTAGATTTGCTTGTCCAAATCAGCGGCATCTTCATACGTGAAGACAAGTTCGTATTGGCATTCTGAAAGCGGCTTTACATCGTAGTGCGGGAGAACCAACGATTCGATGGCTTCGAGTGAACGCTTCCGTCCACGCCCATATCTGTTGTTATTCTCTACACGCAACCAGAGTGTCACTGTAGTTGTCGCTGCTGGCGCTGGCGCCGGAGTTGCCGGCAACGACGAGCGGTGCCGTTTAACGATGTCGGTGACCGTACTCTTGCTGATGTTCAACTTGTCAGCGATAGCACGATAAGAACTGCGTTCCGCGACCATGCTCAAGACTTTCGGAGCGAGACGATCCGACTTTATTCGTTGTCCTGGTTGCCGCCCGATCTTCTTGCCTCTGGCTTTGGCAGCCGCTATTCCTGACTTGACGCGCTCTCTTATAAGGTCGCTCTCGAATTCTGCCAGCGATGACATAATGCTGGCCATCAGCTTGCCTTGCGAAGTTCCAAGATCGAATTGCAAGCCTGACTGGGCAATGAGCGAAACACCCCAGCTTTGAAGCTGCTGGAGAGTATGAATCAAATCCATCGTGCTGCGTCCCCAGCGCGTCAGCTCAGTTACCAGAACGATGTCGAGTCTGCGTGCCTGTGCAAGTGCAAGGATCTCCTGGCGTTCTTTTCGGCCGTCTTTTGAGCCGGATGCTGTTTCTTTCCAGACGCCTGCGATCTGCCAGCCAGCCTTTTCTGCGTATGCACGGAGGTCGTGTTCTTGCCTTTCACAAGATTGGTCCGCAGTTGATACCCGGCAGTAAATTGCGGCCTTCGGCTGTACCAATTGAACCCTCCAGGAAATCCTGCCTTCAAAGCCACATGGCGTGAGGTTGCCATATTGTACCAATTAAGGTGTAGCTTAATCGGTACAAGAACGGGTTAAACAGATTCCAAGAGACGGTAAGCGAACGCGGTCCTGCTGGCGACAAGGAATGTGAAATGGCTTGATCGGATGAGCAAAAGAGGACAGACTTGTAGAAGTAAAAGCAAGAGGAAAAGAACACGATGACATACGCTTTTTCAGAATCTGCGCCCCCTATTGGACGCAGGCCCATTCTTATCAACGGCAAAGACATTCGCTGTTACTATCCGCTCTTTGTCATGCTGGCAATGGCGGCCTTGATTTTATGCGTGTTCTGGTTCGGATCTCGGTATCCACAGCTTTTCCACAAGGCCGAAGATATGGGCCATCATCAGCTGGCTTCGTTCATCTGGAATTCAGAACTGCTTAAACTGTCTGCGACTGCGGGGTTCATCGAACGCTGGTGGGTGTCGTTCGTAAACTGGATATGGTCGATGCGTTTCGGCATGTCATTCGGACTGGCTCTGGGAGCGCTCTTGCATACGATCTTCGAGTTCTATCCGCCCAAGTTAGGCGGAAATGTGTATCTCAACACGCTCAAAGGCATTGTTCTGGGTGCTCCTGCCGGAGTTTGCGTCAATTGTGCTGTTCCCGTTGCTTGCGGGGTCACCCGCGGGAAGGCAAACGTAGAAGCGGCCTTGGGCTTCATGTTCAGTTCGCCCACACTCAACTTCGTTGTTGTGTCGATGGTGTTTGCTGGCTTGCCTTGGTACTACGGGGCAATCCAGTACTCGCTGATAGCGGTGGTGCTTTTCGGATTAGTGCCTCTGATCGTTTATCTGATGAACCGGCAGGATGCGGGAAACGATGATGAGAGTCAGCCGGCGGTTACTTGTTCGATACCGCTTTATAAAGAGTGCGAGGAAACTCTTGCTCAATCGGTTAAGCATGTAATCGGCGAGTACGGCAAAAACCTGTTCAAGCTCGTCAAGACAGCCGTTCCGTTCATGCTCGTAGCTGCCGTTCTCAGTTCGTTGGCAATGGAGCTACTACCGCTCAAAGAAATTTTTGCGCAAGTTAATCCCTTAATGCTTTCAGGTATCGCTCTGATCACAGTTCTGTTGCCGATACCCATTGCTCTTGATGTGATGACGGCGCAGCAGCTTTACGCGCAACACGTCCCGGCACCATATGTGATGCTATTCCTTTTTACACTTGGCACTTACAGCTTCCTGCCAATGAGCTATTTGTGGACAGAAGTGTCGAAGAAACTGGCACTTGTGCTTTATGGTATGTTCGTCATTTTGGGATTGGTGGCAGCCTATGCAATCACTTTCTTTGTTAGATAGGAAGCCGATAGCCGCACTGCTTGTAGGGCTTCTGCTGTTGATCGGCTTTCAGCCGTCGGCAGCCGGAGAAGATGTTCGCAGTGCAACGATTCAAAGGCTGTACGAATTCAGCCAGGACATGAGCGAAAAGCTTCTGCCAGTCAGGGGTGGCAGCAAAGACAAGCCGCTCGGATGCTATCTCGGGAGCAAAGACGACATTCAATACCGCTCCGGTTACAAGGATGTAGAGCCTAGAACACAGTGCGAATGGGCTTATGACCTCAACCAGTTCATTGAGACGAACGGCGGAGGTTGGGACAACTTTCAAAAGTACACCAAGGAAACGCCAGTCTCGTCCGATGCGAGCAGCATTATCAATGAAAGCCTGCGGAGCTACGGCGGCGGCAAAGATCCGAAGGACGCCTGGGACAGGGCTCACGTACCATACGACAAGCAAGCCGCCTTTGCCGACAAGTGGTGGAAAAACAATAGCCGAGCTTACAGTTCCGCTGTAGTTCCGCCCAAGGATTGGTGGCTGCACGATGCCGTCCTGGACGGCAACAATCTCTGGACACGGTATCAGCAACTGAACGCCAAGGGCAGCTCAGACTACATTTTATGGCGCGACGCCGAGCTGGCGAAATTGCTCAAAAAACAGTGAATTTTCGACCAATCCGAACCGGTTGAGCCTTTCGGGCGGGTCGTTCCCTTTGCTTGCGTGCGGTTTATTACGTAAGATACGTAAGTTACACTTATTACGTAATACGTAAATTACGAAATTATGGTAAAATTGAGCACGAAATGACGGAGGAATGGCAATGGGACGGCGCGGATCGATCAGTGAAGACCAGGTTTTTGAAGCAGCAGACGCGTTAGTGGCTCAGGGGAAGGAGGTTACACCGACGGCCCTCCTCGGCTCATTGGGCAGCGGCAGTTTCACAACCATCTACAAGCACCTCTCGGCCTGGGAGGCTTCCCGAGCAACCGCTGTCACGGATCGGGCGGCTGTCATCCCCGAAACCGTTCTATCGGCCTTTGGAGCCGCCTGGCGAGCAGCGTCAGCCGAGGCTGGCAAAGAAGTGCTTGCCGTCAAAGAACAGGCTGCCGAGGATGTGGCGGCCGCAAAAGCGCAGTTCCAGGAGGCTCTGGAAACAATCGAGCGCCTGGAAGGGGAGAGTGAGGCGGATGCAAGCCGCATCGACTCTCTATCGGCAAAGATTGCCGAACTGGAGAAAGCCCTCCATCAATCCGAAAACGAGAAGGCAGCGCTCAAAGCTACATGCGAGCAGCTGCGGCATCAAGTGAAGTCGCAAGATTCTGAGCTGGAGCGCCTACACAAGGACGCGGAGTCGGAGCGCAAGCGTCACGACCAGGAAATGTCCAAAGCAAGTGCGTCGGCTTCAGCCGCTCAAGATAAGGCGAATACGCAAATTGAACAGTTGCGTCAACAAGTTACCGATATGCAAACCAAACTAGAAAAAGCTGAACGCGAGCGAGCAGAGTCGCAACTCAAGGCGCAAGAAGCCGCCGGTCGAGCCGACAAAGCTGATGAGCGAGCACTCAAATCCGAGCAAGAAACCGCTCAAGCTCGAAAGGACAAAGAGGCTGCAATCAAGGAAGCGGCAGAGTTACGCGGGAAAGCAAACGCCCTGGACGTTCAAAACAAGGATCTACTTGCGCGTTTGTCTGACAAGACTGATGAGCCTAAGAAGCGCTAGATCTACTGGTCACCAGTCGATGTCGCTGGATTAGTCTGCTGGTCCGACTTGTACTTCTTCATCAGCTCCGAAAGACTTGAAGTGGCCGAAGACGGCGTGGAGAGCGAGTCCAGTCCACCGTATTTCTTGTCAAAAAATGACTTGGTAGTCGGAGTTGTCGTTGACGGCTCCGCGTACTTCTTCATCATCTCCGAGAGACTTGGCGTCGTTGTAGACGGTACAGACAACCCGTCGAGTCCTTTGCGCTTGAAAAACGACGGCGTTGTCGATGGCGTGAACAACGTACTATTTGGATCGGCCGGTGCTGCAAACGGTGATGAATTGCTGGGAATCAAGGGCACACTTTGATTGTTTCCGGTAATCGGTGATACCAGGGAAGGTGCCACCTGCGTCGGAGTCTCGCCGGTAAGTTTGGCCAGTTTCTCTTGCGCATACTTCAATCCAGATTGACCTTCAGCCAGGTTCTTTTGCCTGAAGTCCCGCATTTCGCGTAGCCTGACCTTTTCGTATTCGCTGATACTTGGGTCAGCGATTTTGATCTCCAGGTTCGTCAACTCGCTGTTGCAGTGCTCGATTATCTTCTGGTACTTGTCGATTTCCAGCTTGGTGAAATAAACATCGTCATCGTGTTGTTTCTGTTCGCGCTGCTTCCGCTTCTCTTCTTCATCATCCATAGCCTTCTTCCAGGACGTTGGGTTGCCACCTGGAAAGCGGTACTCAGGCGGAATGTACGGCTCGGGCGTAGTGGTTATTGGTGGGTTGTTATTGATTGGCGCTGGACTGCTTTGCGTAGAATTCTGCCATTTCCACGTCATGTCCTTCCACCAGGTCTTGGCTCCAATAGCCATTGAGCCGAAGATTTCCAGCGCGACAAAAGCGATGATGAGCCCGATTGAGATCTGCCATCTGAGCTTTTCATCTTGCAATGCGGCTTGTTGCTGCATCGCCGATTCCATCGTTTGCTTGGAAGTCTGTTGCGTGTACTGCTCTTGTTGCCGCTTGGCGTTTGCTTCCGCTTCTTCTCTTGCTTTGCGCTCAGCGTCTTTCTTCTTTGCTGCCTGTTCTTCTTGGTATTTGTCGTCGGCTGTTTTGCTTCTGTGATAGTTAGGTCCAGGTCCAGGACCTGCGCTGCCACTCGATGAGCTTCTTGCACCGGCGGTTGCTCCAGCGCCTGCTTGGCAGTTGCAGCCGGTCGCTCTGTGCCCTCCGTTTGCGCCGAAGTGTTTGGTCAGAACATCTTTTGCGTTATTGATCTTCTTAAGCTCTTCTTCGGCAAACTCCTTGTGGTCAGGACTAGGCGCGCGATCAGGATGCCAGACCATGATCAATCTCTTGTAGCGGCGCATGATCGATTCCATCGAAGAGCCTGGGTCTAAGCCGAGCACGGCGTATGCTTTGTGCAATTCGTTCATTTGAACACCGCCGTCATGATGCTTGAGCCCAGCGAGAACACTCCCAGCGCACCGAGCCCCACGAGCCACCAGGGCGGTGCAGGAATCTTGGTATCGGCGGGCTGCCCACGATCAGTGCCAGGTCCAAGCGTCGCCTCAACCCGGTTTACAAGCCCACTTACGATGTGATCGCATGCGTACCATTGCGCGCCCTCGACGCGCGGATGAAAGTCGAATTGAACAATCGTCGTGTCGTTTCCTGTGTCCTTGAACTGTACTTCCATCTCCAGGAGCCGCTGTACACGCTCTTTGCGCGTGTGGATGTTTTGAAGATTCGTGCCTTCCACCTTTGTTTCTTCATCAGTGAAACGCAGTGAAGCCAAGATACGGCGCGTGTTTACGTCGGCAGTGGATACGTGCCACTTGTCGCCGAAGTTGTAGCTGACATCGGAGATGATGTCGCGGATTTGCGCAAACGCTTGCTTTATAGGCGTTTTGTATTCCTTCGGAACCGGATGCAGAAAGTTGTAGCGTGATACTCCAGCATGATGGAAGAACGGCCAAGCCGCCCAGATAGCGGCGATCAGCCCCGGTAGACACCCGGCTGTATTGTCCGGCTTGGTGATAGCCTCGCTGGTGTATGCGCTCACCAACAAGAAGATGAATATCCCCAGTCCTATTCCTACAGCTGCCATACGTCACCTGCATCTGGAGAGTCGTCATCCTTGTCCTTGGGGGGAAGCTTCCTTTTCAAATCGTCCTCCTTCGCGGGTTTCTCTACTTTTGGCGTGCCGCGATCCCGGTCGTTTCTACCAGTATTTTGCGGTTTATTAGGGCGCTTTTTCTTTCCTGCCGGCGGCGGCTTGTCCGGCTGCTGATCTTGTTGCTGCCTGGCTGTCCGTCCTCTGGTCCGCACGAATTCACTTACCTCATGCTTGTCTCGCTCCGGTGCCGGATACTCCAGAGCCTGCTCGTAAGCTACCGGCGATGTTAGTGGCAGCTTCAAGGGCCACGTGTCCGGAGTGAAAACGATCACCTGGTCCTTGAGGTTGATTAGTTCCTCCGGCGTCGCCAGCGCTCGCCCCTGGACAAACTCTTGCACCTTTCCGCTGTCAGTCACTGTTGTCTCTTCGATGGTCATGCGTCCGAGCGCATCGCTCAACTCTTTGGCTTCACGATAATTCTTTTGCTTGAAATAAACCTGAGTGGCTGGCATGTCCAGGATGATCTGCGCTTCCCTGCGGCTGTAGACCTGCTCTAGCTGGAAGTAGTTTTGAAAACCGAGCACGAGCCCGATCTTGTTTTTGCGAATGATAGACAAAGTATCGGCAATACCCGAGATTTTTCCGAAGTTTGTGAACTCATCAAGCAGCATGGCGACTGGGTATTTCATCTCCTCTCGAATTTCGAGGATATGATCGAGCAGGAAGTTGACCATCAAAGATCCAATCAGTTTGCTGTCACGCGAGCGACTTGGAACCGCCAGATAGAACGTGAAGAGCTGTTGTTTTAGAGCGTCCAGGTCAATGTCGGTCGTCTCTGTTAGCGTCGCCATTTGATCTGTCATCCACGGATTGAGCTTGGTAATGAGGCCGGAAAAGACACCGTACTTGAAATTCGTCTCGCCGGAAAGGCGCATCCAGCCTTCGAATTCCATTTGCGCTACATCCGACGGGCTGCGATATAGAACTTTCGCCAGTCGGTCCGGTCCTTGCAGCAAAAGCCAGCGCAACGCTCCGAAGTGCCCGAACTTTGGCTCACTGGCGGCAGCATGCATCAGCAACGGAATGAGCAAGAGCTTTTCAGATCGGTTCCAGGTCTGATCCGATCTGGTCTCGGCGCTCTCTCCGTTCATGATCACCAGGTCAGCCAGCTTCTCAGCCAGAGCCGCTTTAAGCTCTTGCGGTGCATTTCTGATGCGATCGATCGGGTTGATTCGATGCGAGGTCATATCGGATGGATTGAAGCAATAAACCTGATGGCCTGCCAGTTTCCTCCAACCGGAAGTGAGCTTGTAAAGCTCGCCCGCTTCATATCCTGGCGTTGCCTCGGTCACTATCATATTGGTGCCGGTCCGCTCTATAAGCTGCGGAATGAAGAAGCCGCGCGACTTGCCGACACCGGTTCGTCCGCAAACAAGCGCATGAGCATACGTCAGCATTTCAGGCACTTGCAGGTATTCACCCGTCTGCGCTTTGCCGACGATCAGTCGTTTCGGGTCCGGCTTCTTGAGGAAGTATCCGGCGCTTTTCAGCTCCTGCTCGCTTCCCCAGCGGGCTGCGCCATACGATACATTTACCTCTTTGTCTTCTTTGGCCTCACGAGCTCGTTCGGCGTCATATTGAAGCTCCAGTAGAATCTTGTCGCATCGCTTCTGGCAGTCGCTCTGCGAGCCGCCACCTTTGTGTTCCGAGAGATCAATTGATACGAGCACACCTTTGCCATCTGTGGTTTTTCTCCAGCGCAGCACAACTCGATACTCGTGCCGCCACCAGTCGCGGCCGACCTGTTCCTCTACTCGTTCGTTTGCAAGAATCTGATCGAGCTGCTTGCTGGCGCGCGACACATGGTAGCCGAGCCGCTCCAGTACGTTGACTGCAAGGACAGGAAATTCTTTTGCTGTCGCTTCGACAATGCCTGAATCTTTTACTTGCGTTGGCATCAGTATTGCCCCCACGGGTCAAAGCGGAATGGATCGTGCTTCTTCTCTCGTTCTTCGTCCTTGCGCTTCTTCTCTTCGGCGCGTTTCTTGCGTGCTTCCTTGTTGTCCTCGATGGACTGGTCCAGCTTTTCTATCACTTCCTTGTCTCGATCTTTGTCCTCCGGTTTGTCATGTTTGAGGTAGTCGTCATGCTTCTCGGCTTTCGCGTCCTGGAGGGCTTCACCGGCTTCTTTGAGCCTATCTCGATTGTCCCTCAGATCGATCCAGCTCACTACCATGTTGGCTAGATTTGCACCGGTGAGGAACACACCGATCACCGGATTCCGCATGGCTTGCGCCTGGACGGGATCTACATAACGAGTGCCGTACTCGATAGCATCGGCTCCGCGCTTTCCGTCCATTTTGATTTGATGCTGTAGTTCTTTCTCCAGCACACCCGAGAAGCGCTCGCGGTCTTTGTTCTCGATCCAGCCTCGCAGGTGCTGGTAGTCCTCGACCGGCAGTCGCTCCTTCTTATTATTGCGCAGCTCCTTAGCCAGCCCGCTCAGCCGCTCATAAGAATCGTCTTTGCTGTACTTCTCTCCCTTCCAGTCAAAGCTGTCCTTGTCCTTCGGCTTCTCTTTGTCGCCCTGGGCGTTTATCTCCTCTTTTTTCGGCTCGTCCTTCCCTGGCTCTGGCTGCTTGCCTTCACGTTCTTGTATGCGCTCCTTGTCCTTCATCCAGCGCACAAGTTTTTTGTATTCCTTGATGTTTATCCGCTCGTCTGGATGATCCCAGAGGTACTGATTCAGATCTTGCAGCTCGCCAAGCGAGTTTTCTCTGCTCCATTCTTTGCCGGCCGCCTCTATCGTGTCCTGGAAGTACGGCTTCTCAGGCTCCTTGTCGCCGGTCTTGTCCTTGCCGGCAAGGGCAGCTCTTTCCTTTTCCTGCTGCTCTAACTTCCAGGAGTCATAAGGCTCCAGCACTTCTCGAATTATTTTCTTGTGCATCCAGGGCAACTCAAGCCCTTCGCGGATGCGCTCGGCTCGGGCAGCCTCGCGTTCTTTCTGCCTGGCCTCGATGCGCTCCCTTTCTTTGCCCTCGCGTTCTTGCCTCGATTTCTCCAGCTCAAAAGGATGATGGCGCTCCAGATAGCGGTCACCATATTCCTTGATCCGGTTGTAGTCATCCTTGTCGAAGCGCACGTCTTTGCCGTTCTTGTCCTTGCCGAGAACGACAACATGAATGTGGTGGTGGTTAGTGTTGTTGTGGGCAGTAGCTACCCAGGCAAGATCCAGCCCCTTCTCGGAGCTGAGCCGGTGCATGATCTCGCGGGTGAATGCTTTCTTGTCCTCCGGGTTTATCTCCGGCGCAAGCGTCAATTTGTGCGCCACGACTTTGTTGTCTTCCTGTTCGCGGATGGCTTTGCGCACTTTCTTCCCGTCAAGGTTGTCTTCCAGGTCGTTGAATAACTCCCGTCCACCTTCGGCGCGATCTTCGCCTGGGCGATGCTGGATGTACTTGATGTGAGCCAGCGCTCGCCCGACGGCTGCAACCTTGGGCGAACCTCCAGCCGCCCGGCTCTGCCGGTCGCGCCTGGAAAAGTACTGGTGTTTGACGACTATCACGAGGTCACTACCTTCTTGGTTCGTTCAGCTACAGCCTTCTCGTCGTTATCCAACCTGGTCCGCTGCCGTTGCTTGGCCGTGTTGACGGCCGCCGTGAACTGTTCCTTTGCCTCCGCCGTTCCACAGGTCCGCCACGTCAGCTCATAAAGCGTGCCGACTTCTGCCCCTTGCCTGGCCAACATGCCGCAGATCCGATCAGTCGCGCTCAGGATTGCCTTCACGATCTGGTCGCTGGCATACCGGATCGCCTGGGCGGTCTTTGTCTCTCGCTCGCCTTCCTTCAGGTTCTCCAGGTTGTCCAGATACCAGAGGAGCCCCTGCCGGATGAAGTCGGCTCGGGTCTGACCGGCCACCCTGGCAGCGTCGTCCAGGCGGTTAATGTCCGCTCGACTCAACCTCGTTTCGACCTTGGGATTGTAGACCCGCTTCTTTGCTTCGCCAACCATGTGCCGCTACCTCAAGCCATATAATCAATATAATAGCTGACCTGTGCCGCCAACCATAGGGCTAACCCTGAAGCTGTGCCGCCGTCCTATTCCAGCGCAGTAGCGCTTTTCACAAGCGCGTGCCTGCGCTTTGTATCTTGCCTTACCGAACGGTAAAACCTCCCTTCGGTCGGACCGTCGGTGCGGGCTCCGCTCCTTCTCAGTCGCTCCGAGGCTCAAGGTTGCGCGTCAGTGCCTCTTCCGCGCCAGCGGCATTCGGACTACTCATCCCATCGTGGCGGCGTGCGTCCAGGCGGCATTTTGTCATCACGAATCTTAGGTGAGCCGCCCGGCAGCTTCATCGAGCCGCCAAGCAAACGAACTATTCCGCCAAGCGCAGACATACAGAGCCGGAAGGCAAACGACAAAAGACCAGAGGCAATATTGGTAACGGGACGCAGAACATTAGAAGCGCGTCCGCCGGCCATGTGGTTCAGGGCGACGAGCAGGAAGACAATCAAACCTAGCGACCAGAGCAATTCCATAAAATCATTGTCGCGCTTGCATAGAAACGGTGGAAGAGGAAAAAACCGGGACCAGTCAATGCCGTGCTGCAAGCTGCCGCCGGTGGTATACTTGTAAGGAAGTAAGGAATTCAGGAATGTAAGGAAATTCCAGGTGAGCCATGACAGAAACAAAGCTCCGCAGTCTGACAATGACAAGCAAAGGCCAGGTGACGATATCCAGCAGGGCGCGCAAGGCTCTAGGGCTGGACAAGGGCGATACCCTGATCGAAATGGTGGTCGGCAACTGCATAGTGCTCTTGCCGGAAACCCAGATCCTGGCTGAGACCGCGCGCAAAGCTCAAGAGGCAATCAAGCACGCCGGCGTCACAGCTGAGGAAATCATTCAAGAAGCGGATCGGCTCAGAGAGGCGCGTCTAGCAGAAAGGCATCCCGGTCTGAAATGACGCGAGTTTATTTGCCGTGGCATCCTTAGATACGAATTTCAGAATAAAACTAAAAAGCCCCCGGCTTTCGCCGAGGGGGTACACTGTCATCTTACCCGTTTTTTCCAGTTTTGCAACCATCTTTATCGTCTCTTAAAGTCAAGTCATGATCGCCCAACAGTGCAATTTCCCGTACACAAAAGCCATTCTGGAATCCCTGGAAACAACGCTTTCGCCGGGACGCTTAGCGCTTTATGAACGGCTGGCAGGAGGAACAACTGAAGATGCACTTAGGCTCTACTGCTGGAACATGGGGCTAAGCCAGGCATTATATTGGCCGCTCCACGCCTTTGAAGTTAGCCTTCGTAATGCAATGGCTGATCGGATTGCTGATGAATACGGAAACGATTGGTACGAACGTATCGCCAGCTTCAGTACTTCACGGAGTCCAAAACCTAACGATGAAGCAGCTCATGTCGAGAAGGCAAAAAGGAAGCTCGACGAAGACGGTCTTGCCTACGGGCACGATAACATCGTCGCCGCGATCAGCCTCGGATTCTGGCAAGGTCTTTTGAAACTTGAATATAGAGACAGGCTCTGGGACCCGCTGTTTTCGAAGATTTTCCAGATGATCGATCGCGAAGAGACGTACAAAAAAGTCAATCAGGTCAAACGACTACGCAATAATGTCGCCCACTACGAGCCTATTCTTGTGTTTCTTCCAAGGGGCGACAAGCGGGAGCTGTTCAGAGATTACAAGGTAGTATTGAAGATGATTCGCTGGATCTGCCCAGATACAGCGCACTGGGTTGAGTATCATTGCAGTGCGGATTTCTTCGCGGCATGGAATTCTTGTCCGGCTGGATTTACCGTGCCAAGGCTCACTGTAACAAACGCTGGAGAAGAGGCCAATTCTCAGCTTTGGAAGTTCTAGTAGCATCGACTGAATTAGTGCAGGCCGGCCTGCACAATTGCCGATGCAGCTAGGGTGGTGGGTGGGTAGCCACGCGCGAAGCGCGCCGTCCTGCCGAAGGACGCCAGCCCAGAACGCGCGCCCACCAGTTGCGCTGCCCGCCAGCTCCTGCAGCACTGCCTGAATACCGCGCAGCAGGGGCCCCGCCGTCAACTTGAACCAAAGTTTTGCCTTCACACACGTGAGGTTGACGGCGGGTGCAAGCGGTAGGCTTTGCGCCAGGCAGGAAAGCAAGGGCAGTCGGCCGTAAGTAGAGCCGCGCAGCAAGTGCGGCTTCGGGGCAAGTGTGTCTCCGACAAAGACAGACAATGACGACGAGAAAAGAAGAAAGACAGAGACAAGAGCTTTCACTCCTGCCTCTGTCTTACTGAAGTTAGGCGCTCTTGCGAGCAGCCTTCTTTGATTCACTGGAGGCATCATCTGCCTTTTCAGCAGTGGTTGGCTTAGGCCCACAGAGGTGGAAGCTGGTGAGCTTTAAGATTGGCTTGTGTACTTCCACTGTCTTTCCGTCAACTTCCTTGGTGAAGGTGTTGATGGCCAGCCGCCCGGTGAGGAGGACTTCGCGTCCTTTGGTGATGGTTTGCATCACGCGGTCACCAAGACCGTTCCAGCAATCTACGTCGATCCACAGAGTCTTTTCCTCGTCCTTTTTGCTGCTGTATTCAGTGACTCCAAGGCTGAATTTCACAACTTTGTTGCCGGTGTCAGCGAAGCTTACAGCGCGGGGATCTTGTCCGACTCTGCCGATGATGGTCAATTGATTGTTCATGATTGGCACCTCCAGTGCGTTTTAGGTGCCCCAGGTTTTGCATAAGTCGCAGACCGCGATAGCGCTTTTCGGTGGTGCAAGGACGCGAATGCGCCCGTAGGGGAATCCTTGCGCCTCCGAAAAGTTGTGCCAGTATTGGCGCCGTTAAAAAGCACGGGGGTGCCTTACAAGAACAGACAAAAGACAAACAACGGGACCAGGACAAGCCATAGCCGCTGGCTTTGCAGACACCATAAGACAAGTAGAGGTTCAGCCATTAACAGAATCAGCAGGAAAAAAGAAAAGACCAGTCAGACGCAGACAGCTGGAACACTCGGAAAGCGTGATGCAGACCAACAAGACGCGAAGTCCGACACAGGCGCATGACCAAGAATCACATTCACGGAAGTAGGAAAGCAGAGGAAACAAGTCAATCACTCACCAGATTCCAATCCAGTCCCAGAGCCAAGCACAGCAAGCAGATGATGCAATCAGACAGAAAAGCAATCGCAAGAGCGCAACAACAAAAGACAGAGGCTGGAGTATCAAAAAGCTTTGTCTATTTTGCTTACTGGCAAAGGAAGAACCAGGGCTTGAGCGGGAGCACAGGTCCGCCGCTCAAGCCCTGGTCAACCATAGTTCCTAAAACACCTGTGGGTGTGACTCGCGGATGCTCGCCACGCCCATGAAAGAGACGATCAGGTGATCGAGAATTTCAATTCCCAATAGCTTGCCGGCGGCGATTAGTTGCCTGGTCGTATCCAGGTCTTCCGGGCTCGGGTCGGTCGATCCAGCCGGATGATTGTGCGCGACGACAACGCAGTAAGCGTTATTCAAGATTGCAGCCTTGAAAACCTCTCTTGGGTGAACAAGGCTTGCAGAGAGGGTTCCGTGACTCACGACGTGATAGCCCGTCAGCAGATTCCTTGCGCTAAGGTGCAGGGCGACGAAGTGTTCTTCTGATAGATGTTTCATTGGCTCAAGGTATTGCTCAAGGTCGTTCGGCGTCCGAATCGCTGGTAGGGGCTCGCTTGTAGGCTCCCGCAAAATCGCCAGTTTGATCTGAGGAATCTTGTACTTGAGATGTTTCTTGAGTGTTCTTGTATTCATAATCCGCTCCTTATAAAAATGCCGGGATGGCTCAGAGGCTCATCCCGGCTCGGGTTACAACAGAGGTCATTGTCTAGTTGGCGACAGCTTCCTCCTTTAGGTGCGTTGGGTGAATGAGAGAGATTGCCGGACGAGCGGGCGTGAATGCCTGACTGTTCTCCAAGTGAATCCGGCACGCTTCGCGGATTAGCTCCGATCTTGTTTGCGACCGAAACTCAGCAAGCAGATCCAATTGGTCGAGCAGACGCTCAGGTATGGCTATCAAAACTTTCTTTTTCATGATGTTCGTCTCCCTGTATTTGTGCGGCTTTTCGCCACTTACTGGGGCAAGGGGGAGGCTCGCCGCGTCAAGCGATAAGGAAGCCTGGACGACAAATCACTCGATGCTCGTGCTTGACGCGGGGTGGCGCCTCCCCCTTAGACTGAGAAGGCGAAAAGTGCAGCCACGTGAGGCTGCAAGCCAGCAGGCAGTTGCCTAGCCAGGCAGACACAGACTGCAAGACTGGCACGGTTTTAGCTCAGATCGATTAGTTTGCAACGGATAGGCGCTCGTTGTTATCTGCGGGCAGTTGGTCAAGGGCTCGACCTTAAGCGGCTGCACATGCTTCCCGGCGCGGTGATAAGGGAAGTTGATGATCTCACCATGCTTGACCTGATCGCGAATCGCCGGGATCAGTTCAACAGGTAACTGGTCTTGCTCCTGCTGCATGAGAGCCAGCTTCCAGACACCTGGATAGGAAGAAAACGCAAGCAACCCCTGGTCAAAATTGTCGTTGTCGATGCTCAGGAATCCCTGGCAATTGGCTTGTCCTGCAAGCTGCGACAGCACCGCCAGGAGACTCGGGTCAAGGAAGCTACGCGTGTAGAACCAGAATTTGCATTGAGGCCGATCTTTAATCGCGATCAGCCACGCCTGGGCGTATTCGCATGAGAAGTAGTCCCCCACGTCATGAACACGAAGGGTGTAAGGCAAGTTCGTTGGCTCGCCAGAGATTTGCGCAGCCAGCCAATCCATTGGCCGTGCCTGATCCACAAGCGCAATAAGATTCTGAGCCAGCAACTCAGGACCGCCCATCTTCAACAGAAACTCGCACGTCCTGAAGTTGCGGAGCCGCTTGTGACGCTGTGGCTCAGACTGATAGCGGACGCCATTTCCATAACAAAGCCGCTTGCAGATCTCAGTTGCATTGATACAAGATTCGCGGCGTGAGAGGCTGAAAGCCCAGCCCACCTTACTATTTTGAGTCAGTTCCAGAGCGTAGTCGTGTTCGCGAGCACTTACCATTGTTGCCCTCCTTTGCGTTAAGTCGGCAGCGACGCTGCCTCCCGGAGGGCGACCGGCTGGGCTCTGCCGTCAAGGCGGCAAGAGCGAATTAGCAATACAAAGGAAAAACCGAACGGCTTGACGGCGGTGGGCGCTCAGCCGGTAAACTTGAAGAACAGCGGAGGAAGCCGCCACGTCAATCTCATGACGCACGGACGATCAGAAAATGAGTGAAATCTGATGTGGTATCAGATCGCAAATCGGATGCCAAGAAAGTACACTTGTTATTGGTGGAATAGTCGCAATTTTTGCAAAAGCGAGATGCGGTTTTCCGGGCTCCCTCTGTGCATCTTGCACCTTTAGAAAGCTCCTGGGAAATGTGGTTAGTGAACACCACATGCAGTGGCATCATCATAACAGATCAGCAGATCAAGTCAATCGAAATTCGCAGAAGAATTTCAGCTAGGGCGGCCGAACCACCAGCTGCGGCCCGTTCATGGAAGCGGACATCTGTTCTTTTAGCTCGGACATATACATCTGTAATCCAGTCTGGCTGTCATAGTCGGGCGCCATGCCCAGATAGACTGCCAGAACAGTAAGAAGCACTTTGATCTCTGGAACAGAAAGCGTAGAAGGCTCGTTTTGAGTCAGCCGGGTAACTTCATCCTGCCAGGTCGATTCTGAAGCCTCCTGGGAGCCGAGAGCGGTCTTCTGAGCTAGCCGCTTATCTCTTTGGGATCGCATGGATATCTCATAGGCAATGCGGCGAGCTGCCAAGCGACCGGGCGGCATATCTTGATCAAAAGAAGTGGTAGGGGGCTGGGTTTGAGTAGAACCCGCCCCCACCACATCGTTATATTCGTCCGTACTGATTGCAAAGAAGCCCTCAGCCAAGTCCTCGTAATCTTTGTGCCAAATATCCCTGTGGTTATAGAGGGTCTCCTTGGAGCACTTAGCCGCCTTTCTCAGTTCCTCGGTGGTGAACTTCTGTTGGCGCTCTTTCAAACCGTCCAGGGCGTTACTAATGCGCTTACGCGCATCTGCTTTCCTGTTGGCGTTCTCTCGTACCCAGGCTATGGGCACCACAGGAGCATACTTGACCGGCTCCTCGGCCTTCTTATGCGCAGGACGCCAGTTCGCTGCCCGCTCCGCCTGGGCGAATGCATCGGCACGCCCGCGATTTATCTCGTGGCTCTGGCCATTGTTCCGGGCTCTGAGAAATTCCTCTAACGCCCACTGCCTCTCTTGCTCGTAGCCGTAGCCGAGCGCTGGTAGGTCGCGGCTGGGGTCTCCATAGAACAGATAATGACCAATACACTCAATCGCCTCGGCACGCTGGGACGGTCCATTCAGCCCATTGAGATGGTAGAGGCGGCCTTTATACCAATTGTCCACAATGATCCCTGGCGGCAACCGATGGAAGACGTCCCGCACAAAGTCACTGAATTCAACGGAATCAGCCGGTTTTTCAGTTCTCCGTATCGGCACCACGTTGCTTGGAGGTTCACCACGACCGCGAGCCACTGCCGCTGCCTTCCTTTTCTCCAGCTGTTCGTTGTATGTCTTGAGCTGGCGGAAAGCCGCATAGGAATTAGAGTCGCCATCAAGGACATCAACAAATAGTTCGAGGGCTTGCGTCGGATCTAGCTCGTGGCGTTCATAATCTATATCGAGCGTTTTCTTGTCGAGCCAGGCGAAGCCGGGCTGCATCGGCAGCCTGAGCCCCAGTCCAAGGGAGCCGTCGCCTCCGGGATGAGGGAAAATCTCGAGCTGTCCTTTGCCGACCTGGAAGTCGTTCAGCGTCAGCAGTTTGATCAACTGCTTTCTGAGATCGGCACTGTTAATAGGCTCTTCAAAGAATAGGTACAAATGCCAGCCGCCACTGTAACTTGATCTATAAAGAGAAGAACGAGAAAGACCGGCATCTGATAAGGCATGTAGCAACTTATCAAGTGATTGTTTGTTGTGATAACGGCTCTTCTGATCTATATCGAGAACCGCAAAGCGAGTTGATTTCCCGGCGCGACAGCCGATGAAGAACTTGGGATGTGCACACGCGATCGCTTTGAGAATTTCTGAATCGGGAAGCTTCCAGCGCTCGTCGGCCGAATACCAGGAGCCGCCAGACAAGGGCTTGTAGATGTAACCGAATCGGTGGAACAGTTCAAGGAATTGCGCGACAGAGATCTCCCACCCTTTCGGGAAGTAATCTAGTCGAGCAAATCTGGCAGGCGCAGCGGCAGTGCCTGAGCGCGCTTGAACGAGTCCGGAAATGATGGTCTCCCTTTCTTAATCTGGGATGTGTTGACCTATCCGGACCGTTCGTCTATTCTGAAGTCACTTCGCGAAACTGCAAAAAACGCGACGACAACTGAATAATGAGATCCGCAAAGGTCTTACAAAGACATCGCCCCAAAGCGATGTTTTTGTTTATTTGCTTTTCGTTTGAACCGACCTTTCTAAGGAGCAAAGCTCCGAGATATTGACTGAATATACACTTGCGATACCTGCCAAGTGCCACCAGTCACTATATAAGGTGCCGCCGAATCGATCAATACTTTGGATCTCAGAAGCCAGATCTGATCTAGCCCGCCCCACCCACGAAATTCTCACGAAGTTAATTTCGTGGCACACAAGCAGCCTGTAGAGCCGACATTGCCACGACGTTCCAGGGTGTCCAGAAGCGCAGGCGAAGCAACCACGAAGTTTTATCGGGCACAACGAAATATCGCGAAACCCCCGCGAAACGATATGCGCGAAACACATAAAGAGACCCCGAAACGGTCGGAAATGCCAATTAGGCACGCCCTGTCAACACTTTTAGCGACAAGGGAAATTGTATTTCGCGATCCTCACCATGGCTTCGCGACAATTCGCGAAATGGCCGCGAAATACTTCGGGCTATTCGGAAGCGTTTCGCGACAGAGTCCGAAATGTCGGACGGGAGTTCTTCGGAACCCTTGCTGGGTGCCAGAAAGGGATGCCAATACAAGGCGCCGTTGGGGGTTCTGGCGTTTCTGATCATTTCAGGCCAATTCGGAAGCAGTCGGAAATGTGATGTTGTAGAGCAGGGAAAAATTTCTGGCAGCCCGAAATGGGTAGAGTATTTTGGCTTGCAAGGTCTGGAACGTTTCGGGATGATTGTTTCATCTGTTTCGTGCCATTTCTGAATCTGCATGCGCGGTGGGTTCCCTGCAGATTGGACTGTTTTTGGTGCTTGTTAATTGTTCAAGAAGCTCTATAATACTGATGTTCAGGCTGTGCGCATATAAAAAGTAGCGCCACTAGATATGGAGCGGTAGTATTGAAAACTATATCTGTCAGGGATGCTGCGACGGCGTTAGGCATAACAAATCGAGCGGTGCTTTATAGGCGCGAAAAGGGTCAACTCAAAGGCCAGTTGATCAAGAACGATCATGGCGTACCTGAGTATCGGATTTACCCTAACAAGGAGATCATCGAAGGATTGAAGCGAATCGGCTCGCCGCTGATAGCTAACGAAGCAAGTCAAGAGGCTGATATTGTTGAAGTGCAGACCGTGTTCACGCCTGGCGATGACGTTCAAGATATTGGTATTGAATCAGAGGACGCCGAGGGCACTTTTACGGCAAAGCCAGGGGACTGGACCGATCCGGCACGGGCCGGCGCCGGCGGGGCTGCTGAGGAGCTTTGGAGCAACCTGATAAACCGGTTTCTGGAGAAGCTGGAAGAAAAAGATCAACTTATTGGCGTAATGCGCACAGAACTAGCCGACAAAGACCGACAATTGAAACTCCTGCCAGACTTGGAAAAGAAGGCTGAAGAAGAGCGAAAAGGGGCTGAATTGCGAGCGCTGGAAGCTGCCGCATTGCAAAAACAAATAGAGGCAATGCAAGCAGAGAAAGAAGAATCGCTGAACGCTCAGCAAAAAGTCGAAGAGCTGGAGCGACAAATGGAGCTGCTCCGAGCAGAAGAAGCAGAAAAACTAGAGCATTTAAAGGCACAGAAGGAAGCTCACGAAACTGCCATCCAGAAACAGCTAGCAGCAGTGACCGAGGAGTTGCAACAAATGCGCAAGCCTTGGTGGAAGAAATGGTTTTTGCCACGACCAGCCGAAGATAGCTAATTCAGGGACACAGCCGGTGCCGACCGTCATAAAGGTCACCAAACAATTGACATGACGGTTATCATGAAGGTACGTTTAAAGATTAGACCTTTTTATCTTTACGCTTGGAAATTCCGTGCAACGGCTATCTGCTCTAATTTTGATACTTTTGGCCCTATTCATTGGGGTCCCCAGACAAGCTTGTGCGTGTAATGAAATACGTCAGGCAGTTAGTCAAGAACATAGCTGTTGCAAGAAAGAGTCAGCGCAGCAGCCTTCATGCCATGCAACAGCATCGGACAAAGCGGTTGTCAAGTGCCACTCTTGCTGCGGCATGGCAGCCAATAAGCCGATTGGGCTCGCAAATAGCTTGAGCATTATGCCGGAAGGCGAATTTTCAACTGTTCAAATTTGTCTTCCAAAGGATCAGCCGGAATTTTTACTTTCCATCGATTCTGATAGCCCAGCTCACCAGAACCGAGCCCCACCCCGAATCAGGGGCATGGGCACAAGCAAGACATATCTGTACAAGCGAACTTTCCTCATTTAGCCATCAGTCATTGAACACTGCTGGTGATTCTTGCGCATGCCCGCGGCGGCGCAAGGTTCACAGAGCGGTGTTTGGCACGTACTCGGCTAGAAGAGCGCGTCCTTTGACGTGCTGAGGAAGGTTCTATGAAATATCGCTGTTTGCTTTCAGCTGCTGGGTTTAGCCTAAGCACTTTTTTGTTCTGTCTAGCTTGTGGTGCGACAGAACAGAGTTTTGATGGCTATCTAGTAGATCGTAAGTGTTCTGCTGCGGTCCTCGGAGATCCTCATCCAGAGGACTTTATCAAACATCACACCAAAGATTGCAGTCTTATGGCTAACTGCAAAAAACAAGGATATGCCATTTACATAAAGCCTCGCTGGCTGATTCTAGACAAGCATGGAAACAAGCTAGCTATCAAGCTGTTAGAGAAAAGCGCGCGAAGGAGCGGTTTTTACATTCGCGCAAAGGGCTCAATTGAAGGCGATCGGCTGACAGTCAAAACAATTGAAGAAATTGAAGAACCGAGAAGTGAAGACAGTGCGGAGACAAGGTAATGCCTATCCAAGCAAATGAACCTGAGATAGAGACGCCACACAAGATGGGCTTTGCGGCGTTAGTACGAAAGAATCTTTGGGGTGTGATCACTTTAACTGTGGTGACGGTGGTTTGTGTGGTCATTGTTCAAGTATTCAAGAAACCAGGACAAATGAGTGTTCTTGAGTCGCAAGCAATGGATATGACCGTCATGGTTCCACCTAAAGGGGCATTGCCGGTCGGCATCGCGGCAGTTAAGCGGGAGCAAATCTCAGGTTCGGTCACTTATACAGGCACAGTTCAAGCCTATACCGACGAGGATGTTTATCCTCGCGTCACCGGTCGCGTAGTCAAGATGGCAGTCTATCCGGGGGACATAGTTAAAGCTGGGCAACTACTCGTGCAACTTGATCCGGCAGAAAACTCAGAATACGCCGCTAAGCGCCAGGAAGCGCAAAGCGCCGATGACGCGGCAATGCACAACGCCGGAATCGCCAAATCAGAATTTGCACAAAAGAAGTATGAGCTGGAGGCGGCTAAGCAGGCTGAAAAAGGAGCGCAAAAAGCCTTAGCGGAGGCGAATGCCAACCTGGCTTACTGGAAGCCGGAAATCGAAAGACAGAGCGCTCTTTTGAAATCGCAGGTGGTTTCGCTGGATGAATATCAAAAAGAGCTAGCTCAAATGAAAGTTGCCGAGGCTCAGGCCGAGCAGGCGCAAGCAAAGGTTGACGAGTCCAAGAACACAAAGCTGGCTGCCCAGGCGGCTTTGGATACCATGATTCATCACATCGGACATCAATACTCAGCAGCCGAACAGGCGAAAGCAGCGCTTAAGAACACCCTTATTTACGAGAAATACACAACGATATCTGCTCAGGAAGACGGTGTTGTGACCAAACGTTTGATCAGTCCGGGAGTTGTTGTCAGCCCTGGAATGATGCTTTTGAAAGTTGCTCACGTAAAACAGGTCAGAGTGCAGGCCGAAGTGGCAAGCGAAGACGCGGAGCGCATCGAGCTTGGTAGCAAGGTGCTAATAAAAGGCTCGCAAACAAAAAGCGATGACATAGAAGCCCGAGTGACTGCAATATTCCCAGCGGCGGACCCGGCAAGCAGGACGGTCACAGTAGAAGCTTTAATCAACAACATACGCACCTTGAATCGAGTCAGTGAAAGACAAGTCGGCTCAATTGGCATGTACAGGTTCCTGCCTGGCCAATATGTGGTTATGAAAATACTTACTGGTGAGCATGACGGGCTGACTGTTCCAAGTTCTGCAATCATCTGGAGAGAAGGTAAAGCTCAGGTATGGAAGACGGGCACAGCAGCTAACTTTGCCAGCAAAGCGAAGTACCAATGCCCCATGCATCCGGAAGTCATTTCAGATAAGCCCGGCACCTGTCCTAAGTGCAACATGACGCTTCAGCCAGTGCAAGGCGCGAAACAATCGGCGCCTGTTAAAAAGCAATACACATGCACGATGCATCCTGAAGTTATCACAGACGCACCTGGTAAATGCCCAAAATGCGGTATGGAACTTGTCCCCAAAGAATTAGGAGGGAAGAACGAAGCACAGTTAGTCGATGTAGAAATCGGTCTGGCGAATCCAGACCGCACGGAGATTGTTAAAGGGCTGAGCGAAGGCGATCAAGTTGTATCCGCAGGCTACTCAAGCCTTCAGCCGGGAATGTCGGTAGTGGCAGCTGAGTGGGGAAAAAGCGGTCCAGCCAAACTGCCCACAGCTTCAGAAGTCCAAGGTAATCGACTGGACTCCTCGAACAATTGGACGCACGAGGAGATGGCCGGCTCTTTCATGATCAAGGTGTCGCTTGATCCAGCCAAGGGCGACTCCAATAACACTATCGTGAAGGTAGAAAAGCACGGCGGTGGTGTCATATCTGGTGCGCGAGTTTCCGTTAAAACATCCATGCCCGGCATGGGTGATATGGCGGGTCCGGATTTGAATGGGGCAACCGGCATGAATGGCGAGACGCGACTCAAAAGCGACCTCTCAAGTGGACTCTGGCGTCTCAAGTTAAAGATCAGTCCACCACAGGTGCCAGCAATCGAGTCTTCAGTCGATGTTGAGGTGCCGTAGAGATGACAGCCTCTGAGCTTGAGAAACCTAGCAAACCCAGTGAGCAAGCAGATCACCGCGGCTTCAACGTAACGGCTTGGTCGATAGATCACCCTTATACGATCTTTGCATTCTACTTGTCCATGGTGATTCTGGCGTTTGTCGCCATCGGTTTTTACATGCCCAAGCGGCTCATGCCGTATGTGCAAAGCCCAATGATTGGTGTGGTTAGCATGCAACCTGGGCTTTCGTCCGAGGAGATGGAGACTTACATCAGCAAGCCGATTGAAGAGCGCATGGTGGATATCAGAGGCGTGAGGTTCATTCGTTCCACCTCACAGGAAGGCTTCTCCATGGTCTCACTTGAGTTTCCGTATGGCACGGACATGAAACGGGCTCTAGTTGAAACTCAAGCACTGATGAACGTTGTTCAGGCCGATCTTCCGGTTACGGGCGCCAACCTAAAACCAAGTTGGGTGCTTTTCATAGATCCTCTTAACTTGCCCGTGCTTACGTTCAATTTAACAGCGCCCGGCTGGGACCCTGTCAGGTTGCGGGAGCTGGCAGACAATCAAATAACAAATCGATTGAAGAAAGTTCCCGATGTCTGGTCAATTTATGCTTTCGGCGGCTACAAAAGGCAGCTTCAGGTGCTGGTTGACAGGAACAAATTAGCAGGTTTCGGTCTTTCAATTCTTGATGTAAGAGATGCCTTGGATAAGCAAAACGTTGCAAAGCCAGCCGGTCGCATGACATATGGCGAGGGCGAGTCGATTGCTCGCATCGACACGTTGGCCCAAGGAGTCGACCAGGTCGGCAGTTATCCGCTCAAATCAGTCGGTGACAGAGTGATTTATGTCAAGGATGTGGCGCGTGTAGTGGATACGTATTGGGAGAAAAGGGCAGCCTATCATCATGTTCATGACGCAAAAGTAGAACCGGGCATTGAAGTAAGCGTGATACAAACACCGGAAGCCAGTTCTCCCGTTGTTATCCAAGGGATCAAAAAAGAAATAGCGGCGCTGGAAAAAGACTATCCCGGCATCCATTTTGAAATCAGTTACGACAACGCACACTTCGTCGGCATCTTGATGCGTAACATGCTGGAAGAACTTGGCACCGCAATTTTGTTGACCGGAATTGCCGTTCTTCTTTTCCTTGGAGAATGGCGGGCCACACTGATTTCCATGATCACGATACCAATTTCGCTAGCCATGGCAGTGTTGGCGCTGATCCCAATGGGGATGACGCTGGACAGCTCAACGCTTATTGGACTGTTGCTTTCAATTGGACGATTGGTGGACGACTCAATCATCGACATTCATGCAATTGAAAGACATTTGCGCATGGGAAAAGACCCGAGAACGGCAACCATTGACGGAATCACCGAAGTCAGATTAGCTGTGGCGGCGTCAACTCTTGTCCTAATTCTGGCACTGGCACCCTTGCTTTTCTGTGGCGGCATTGTGCAACAGATGTTCGTCGGGCTTGTCTGGCCGATTATCTTTGGTCTTTTAGCATCGTTTTTGGTATCGCTGACACTCACGGCAGTATTAGCAGAAAAATTTCTCAGGGCCAAACCTGCTGCTGGCGCACACGAGAACGAAAACCCAGTAGGCAGATTTCTTAGAGTACGGATTTTGGAGCCATTCGATCAGGCGCTTGTGAATCTGGAGAACGGCTATGGTGGGCTTGTAGCCTGGATGTTGGAACATCGATTCGTCAACATGGCACGAATACTTGCCACTATAGTCATTGGGTTTACGTTCTATAACTTCATCGGCAGCGAAATGATGCCACTTGCCGATGTCGGGCAGGCATACGGCGTTTTAGAAGTCAGTCCAGGACTGTCTTTTGATGAAACCGAATCGATCACAACCCGAGTTGAAAAACTCATGCTCAAACATCCTGAAATCGAACACGTATCGACGGAAATAGGCACAGATCCCGGCGGCACATACTTCAATGGATACAACATGCCTGGCGTAAACTTCGCCACGTTCATGATCACCCTGCGCGATAAAGACGAGCGCAAGAAAACTATTTGGGATGTAATAGACAGGGTTCAAACGGAAGCGACAGCGACCATTCCGGGAATTCGCCGGTTGCAGATTAAGGAGATGGGCTCCGATGTTATGGCGAGCTCGCAGGCTCCCATTTCTATCCTTGTCACTGGTCCGGATGTGAACATTCTTTCAAAGCTGGCAGAGCAGACCGCCGAGATTGGCAAAGCGACTTTTGGCATGCACCAGGTGGCAACAGACTGGAGTGTGAGCAAGCCTGACTGGGAAATAAAAGTCGACCCAAGACGGGCTCAAGAGCTTGGACTTACGCCGTCGCAGATAGCTGATCAAGCCTACTATTCACTAACCGGTGCTCTCACAAACGAGTATTACAGACTGCCGAACATCAGGCAGCGAACGATTTTTATTCGCTATGACGAACCGCAAAGACGCGACCCTTCTGATTTGCTGCTTATGACGGTAACGACCCCTGAAGGTAAACAAGTCCCATTAAAGAGTGTTGCTAGCCTCGAATATCGCGAGGCACCGACTGTTTTGAGCCATGACCAGATGCGCAGAGCCATTACTGTCATGGGCTATTACCGGAAGGGCGAGCCGCCTTCGATGGATGTGGCTATGGAAGTGATGATGAAGGCGATGGCTCAAATAAACTGGCCGCCTGGCTACACGATTGAGATGCGCGGCGACATGACTCAGATGATGGATGCCTTTGGGCGCCTGCTCATGGGTTTACAGCTTGCGTTATTGTTCATATTCCTTGTGCTCGTGGCGCAGTTCAGGGGTTTCCTGCAACCGCTGCAGATGGTTTTTTCATTGCCGCTGGAATTGTCCGGGGTTTTCTTTGCACTGTGGCTGGCTCATCAAGCCTTTTCAAGCGTGTCAATTATGGCGGTAATTATTTTGACCGGCATGGATATAACAACGGCGATATTGCTCATTGACCAAATCTTGAGACACAGGCATGCCGGTATGCCCAGAGATGAGGCGATCATAAAGGCTTGTCCGGAAAGGCTGCGTCCAATTTTAATGACGTCGGTGATTACGATCATCGTCATGCTGCCGGTATCCATCTCTCCTAAAACTGGCATGGACGCTTATTCCCCGTTAGGAACGGTTGTGGTTGGCGGATTGATCGTCGGGACCATATTGAGCTTGCTCGATATTCCCATTATGCACGCGTACATCGACGACCTGGTTGTTTGGCTGCAAAAACGTTTTAGAAGAGGCAATAACAATGGTTAGAAAAAAACTTTTGGAAATGTCCAAATCAGCCCGACACTTCAGGTCAGGCACGACAGCCATGCTGATTTGCTTACTATTGATTGTTGGCTATCAACTATCACAACCTGAAAAAGTGAGAATTGAAAGAAGAGTAGAGGCCAGCGGAGAAGGACTTTCTAAGAGACTTCCTGCGGCTTCCTCGCTTCTTCATTGGCAAAAGAAACTGAGGCTTGGAGAGGAGCAAGTGAAGATATTAAGTGATCTAGACAACCAAGAGAAAGCCGAACTGAAGCCGATTGAGCAGAGCCTGTCGGAGATGACATCCATGATGAAAAGTAATGGCTCGCCAGCTGAACTGCACATGAACATTTCTCAAATACAAGCACTGGCAAAAGAAGTTGCTGCGCCGAGCAGGCGAAAACGAGAGATCGTCAGCCGGTTTTCAAAACAAGCCTGGCAGGTTCTCGGATCACAACAGCAGTCATTGGCTAGTAAGTTGTCTTTTGGGAGCAGTGAGAAGTGAGTATCAGGACGCGACCTTCAGTCATCTTTATCTTAAACTTGAGCTTGTGTTGTCTGGTGCAAAATGTTCAGGCTCAAGAATTAAAAGGACCCATCGCAGAACAGGACAAGAACTCTTCCACATCAGTGGAGGAGATAATAACCGGTAATCCTATTCAGCTTCGGGTAACGAAATCGTCTCCTTCCGGTGAACTTGCAGAGAAAAGTGGTGCCATCAGCATCGAAGAGTCCGTTCAGACCGGAATCAAAAATAACTTTACGCTTCAACAATCAGAGCAATCATGGTTAGGCTCGAAGTTTCTCGCGCGTGCGGCCCTTGCAAAATTTGGACCTACAGCATCATTCAATACATTTTACTCCGCTTCGTCATTGAATCAAATGCTGTTTTTGCCTGGCGACACAACGGTCGCATCGCCACCAATGCAACCAATCGTCAGAGGCAGTTCACTCAGTTTGCTTTTTGCCGGCAGTCAACCGATCTTTACTGGCGGACGCTTGATGGGTGGGTATCGAGCCGCTCGGGCCCTGGAGAAGCAATCATTATCCGCCTTCAATGAACAACGCATTCAAACTGCGCTTTCGGTAAAGGAAGCATATTGGACCGCAGCCTGGAGCGAAGCGAGCTTGCGCGTAGCCTCGGACTACGTGAAGTTTCGTGAGTGGAGCAGCTCCAATATGAAAGCACGAGTGCAAGAAGGCAAGGCACCAAGAGCTGATTACCTTCGAGAAGAAGCAGAACTAGCCAAAGCTCGCATTCAGCTGAACGAGAGATATAGAGATTTCAACAGTGCGCTGTTGAATTTAAAAGTTGCAATGGCTGTCAATGTGGGGTCACAAATAACGCTTAAGGACTCGCTTCAATACGTCGAAATAAGCCAGGACTTGAGTAAGTTTCTAGAAACGGCCGCCGTGAATCGCCCGGAAATTATGAAAGCGTCAAACAGAGTGACTGAAATGAAGGCTCGACGGCAACTAGCTTTAAGCAAATATTCGCCGCAGGTATCAGCGTATGGGGTCGGCAGCAGCATAACCGGAAGTTCTCCTGATGGGGACTCTAACGGTCGCTGGGGTGGATTTATTGGTGTCTTGGGTGGAGTAACGCTCTTTGACTCTGGAGCCAGGGCAAATGAGCTACGGGCAGCCAATGCAGCTGTTAGGGAGGCAGTGTTAGCGAAGAAAAACACAGACCTGAAAGTAGCTCAGGAGGTCTCACAAGCATGGATCGACTTGGACCTAGCAAGGCGGAATGTAGCCCTTGCTCAGGACCAGGTAACTTCGGCACAGGAGGATCACAGACTCTTCCATGCACGCTACGAAGTAGGCAAATCAATTGCGCTTGAACAGTTTGATGCCGCCGTCAAAATGTTCCAAGCCAGACTTACTTTACAGGAAGCAATTTACAAATATCGCTTGGCTCAGGCACGCCTGATTTATGCCAGCGGCGGAATCTAACCCACTCACTAACGAGGAGAAAGAAATGCAAATCAACACAAGTCTTGTAGGTGGTCTGATTGTGACTTTGACTCTGGCCGGATGCAGCACCGCAGGCACAAAACCAGAGGCATCAAATAGCGAATCAACACCAGTTGAGTCAAGTGCACAAACAAGCGAGGCACCAAAAGAAACCGCACCAACACAACCAACACCAGCAAAGGCAACGGCTGTATCCAGCGGCGAGGTGTATGAAGGCACCATAACTGGGGTTATCAGCGACAGCATGTGCGGAAAGGATCACTCGAAGATGGGTGAATTGGGCAAAGATCCCGCCAAGTGCATTGAAAAGTGTGTCGCATCCGGAGCCAAATATGTCTTGGTAGACGAGAAAGGAGATTCCTACTCTCTTTCCAATCAGGAGAAACCAAAAGAACTGACTGGTAAACATGTAGCTATCACCGGGCACATTGACCCCTCAGAGAAGGCAATTCATGTGCACAAAATTGTCAGCCAATGAGAAGACTACAAACGGTGCTGGAGAAAATCAACGATCCTCGGTTTGTGGAAAAGCTGATAGTAACGTTGTTGCTTGCAGGACTAGCACTTTTGTTTGTCGAGGTTCGCTTTGAACATCAAGCCGTGTTGGCAAAGAAATGGCAAGCCTGGATACCATTGATTTACAGCGGTCTTATGGTATTAATCGGTCCATTTGCCTTGTTTTTCTGGAATCGGGGCGGGAAGATGCTGCTTGCAGTAGCGTTCTCTCTCGCCCCGATTATTGGGTGTTTCGGCTTCTGGCTTCACAGCAAAGGCGATCTATGGATGGCTATTTGTAATGTCGTCAAAGTAGTTTGCATGGTGCCCGGCAAAATTCCGCTGGATGTGGAAGGTCCACCAGTGTTAGCGCCTCTGGCTTTGGGAGGATTGGGGCTAATCGGTCTGGTGATTTGTGCTTCGGGCCTTAGCTATGAACCCAAAAGCAAATGAGCTTTTCTTGTCAGTCCTCAGGAGGATTCGTTTCAAGCCGTACCGCATTAGAGTGAGGTCAGAGAGAGGTCAGGTTAGTGACTGAAGAGCATTCATCATGCAGTAGGACGGCTGCGGATCACAGCAAGTCCTCATCGGCAGACAAGGGATTGCAATATTATCTCTTGAGTTTTCTAGCTGCCTTCATTGCTTGCCTTTGCTGCTCGCTTCCTTTATTGGCACTTGCTCTTGGGCTAGCAGGTGCATCCGGAATCAAAGGATACATGGGGAAATATCATGACCTATATCAATTTGCAGCCGTGAGCATCTTGCTTGGGGCTTGTGTTTTTATGTGGCTTCAAAAGAAGAAAGGCCGAATGTCTCTAAAGGGCTTTCTATTTCAAGTTGCACTTGTATTCTCAATGTACGTGGTGATGACTGTTTTTATGGAAAGAGTCTTGACGCCATGGTTCACCGAAAAGGTCATTGGAGCCAAAACGCACGACCACCACTGAGCAAACTTATATGCGCAACGAGATGAAATCAATGAGCGAACAAAACAAACCAGACAAAACTTACAGCGACTGGAACATGCAAATGTGGCTCGGACAGCAATGCTACGCGCGTGGGCAATACTTGGTTGCTCAGCAAAAGTTTCAAAAGGCTCTGCGAGATCTCGAAGCGCTGCACATCAACGATGAGCGCCTGGCTATGACATTGAATAATCTTGCACTTTCTTATTGTGCTCAAGGAAAGCACAAAGACTCTGATCCGCTGTATCAAAGAGCTCTTTCTATCGATCAGAGTTCCGGTAAATCCGGAAGACTGAATTTAGCTGAGGATTTCAGCAATATCGCAACGCACTATAGAAAGCAGGGGCTGAGCAGCCAAGCTGAACCTCTCTATCAAAAGGCTCTTCAGATTTGGCGGGAGGAACTCGGTGACTCATCGGCAGAAGTGGCTGGCTGTCTCAATAATTTAGGTGTTCTCTATTGCGAGCAGCACAAGTGTCACGAAGCAATCGATCTGTACAAGAGAGCTTTGAGCATTAAAGGCTCTATTTATGGCTCGAAAAGCAAAGAGTATGCCGCTTCCCTGGTAAATTTGGCTGCAGCATATTGTTCTCTCAACAGGTGCGACGAAGCTGATCCGCTCTTTGAGGAGGGTATTCGCACACTTGAATATACCGTAGATCCGGTACATGAAGAATTGCTGGACGCACTAGAATCGTACGTCGTCCATTTGGAGAAGGTAGGCAAGAGTGAGCAAGCAATGGCTATACAACATAATGTCGAAAAATTCAGGGCACGCCGAAAGTAAATTCAGAACTACTCCGGTCATCTGCACTCAGGTGCTTGGGGGCAGCCATCAAAATAAAGCAGGAGCGACCCCGGAGCTGATAAGTGGGCTCTTTGCATATTCGATAATAGGAGCCAGTGTAACGGAAACGGTTTTCATTCTCAAGGTGATTTTAGTGGCAGGTTTTGCAGCAGGACTTTCCGCGCAGCCCATCTCTTCCCTCTTTAGCGATAAGCGGAACCATCAATAAGGCGGCTAGTGGATCAGCCCACCACAAACCAAAGAGCGCGTTGAGTAGCAGCCCAATAAGCAGAATGGCCGACAAATATACACAAAAGTCAGTCTGCCTTGCATCGGCTGCCAGAGCCGCGCTGCCAATATTGGAAGCAATTTTTCGTTTTTGTTTGGCGAGCCATGGCATAACAAGCAGGGAGATCGCAGCCAGAGCGATGCCAATGAAACTTCGCTCCGGAGCTTGATGCTTGAGAAGAAGCGATAGCGAGTCATAACCAATATACGCAGCAAGAAGCAGGAATGAGATTCCTACTAGTCGAAGGCTCCAGGACTCGATCATCTCGCGCCCTTCGTGCGCGTCTAGCGAGAGCCTGACAACAAGAATTAATCCCGAAAGAACTTCAATACCACTATCAAAGCCGAATCCGACCAGGGCGATGCTGCCAGCAATGATACCGGATGTGATGGCAATGATTCCTTCCAAAGAATTCCAGAGAATCGTGAAGATCTCTAATTTCCGCCCTTTGGAGACAAGGTCTTGCCTGGTTTTGGGATTGTCGGCTGTCGATTTCATCACGGCTTCCCTATTGTGCGTAATGATCGCAAGTATCGATGCGACTGGCGCACTCATTTAGCAACCCGTCTGCTATGAGCAAGAGGTTTTCAACAGCCTGGCTGCTTAGACTGTACGTAACATAACGCCCAGACTGAGCGCTGACAAGCAAACCGCAACTTTTCAAGCAGCCCAAATGATTGGATACATTGGACTGAGTGAGACCTGTGCGTTCGACAATCTCGGTTACTGTCAGTGGCTTATGACGCAATGTCTCAAGGATTGTTAACCTCGATGGGTCAGAGAGTCCGCGAAACAACTTTGCCTTGACGGCGCCGCTAGCAGGAGCGATTTGCATCCGATTATCCCTCATATCAGCGCATGATGATATGATAGCATCTGAGCCGGTCATGGGTCACGACACAAAAGATGTTCAGCGGCTTGCTCAACATAATCTTTCCTGCAAAGATTGACCTGGCTCCCCGCTTGCTCTGACAGAAATGAAAACGAATCCGATTTTCATAAGCTTACTGATTCTAGCCTTGTGGTTCTGCACAAGCTTTCGCCCCTGTGCGTGCTCTGAAGAGCTGAAGAAAACAGTCATAGAAGTTGCAAGTATCAATCATGCCGGTGATCTCTGTTCGGATTGCGGACATACTAAGACTTGCTGTTTTACCCATAAAGACTTGCCAATAATCGGTTCGTCGGCAAGCACCATTTCGTTTAACGCAGACTTGATAGTGGGGCATTTGCAGTACGTTCGGATCGTTGAAGTACGCAAGCGCTCAGATGAGAGTGTTGGGGCGGTTGGTAATCGCGCGCCACCCTGGACGGTGAAATCGACTTTGGTTGAGATGCATCAGCAGCTTCTGGTCTAAATGCAAAGCTGACGCTCCCTTTGGGCGTTTGTTTAGTTGCATTTTTGCCACGGAGTTGCTTTGAGCATGCAAGCACCAAATGATCTTGATCCTAACGTAGCCAATTTGTACAAATCTCGCCAGCCTGGGCGCGGATGGCTGATAGCGCTGATTGTAATTGGCGTTGCTGTTGCGCTGTCCGTGTTGCTCTGGGTCAATTTATCAAAGCACAGTAATATTCAAAAGACCGAGCCTGACACCAGAGAGTCCACTCCGAACTCAGTTGACCTCAATGAAAATAGCTTGGGTCAAATTGAAGTGATACCTGTTACGGCAAACCGGCCAACAGCTAGTTTCTCTGTGCCTGCAACAGTAGAGCCGAATCAGCAACAGTTGCAACAGATAACGCCGTTGGTCGCTGGCCGTGTCTCAAATATATTTGTGAGCCTGGGAGACCATGTGACTCGCGGAATGCTGTTGGTTCGTATAGACAGTCCGCAAGTGGCTGAATTGCACGGCAAACTGCACGAGGCCGAAACCCGGCTACGTCTAGCCAAACTAACTTTGAATCGGGTGCAGCAGACGGCAAACAGAGTCAATATTTTGAAAGCCAAGGCGACACTGGACGAAGCGGAGGCGACCTTAAGGCGCACAAAACAGTTAGT
>JBIKOL010000077.1:0-39252 GCA_044358055.1 Obscuribacteraceae bacterium (SeqCode) | reverse complement strand
CTTCTGTTTAAGAGTCGCGGTCGCTTGCGTGCCATTGATGCGTTGAAAAAAAGTGAAATAGAAACTAAGAGCTATGAACCAGGAAGAGAAAACGGCTGGCTTGACCTGAGTCGCGTTCAGGTAATGGTAGAGCCATCGGAAGAATGGCGCCAGATGTTTAACGAAGCCTGGCGATTGCAAAAGGAAAATTTTTGGGCAGAGGATATGTCTCAGGTTGACTGGGAGCTCATCCATAAACGCTATGAGGCGCTTTTGCCTCTTGTCAGAACTCGTGGGGAATTATCAGATCTCATCTGGGAGATGCAGGGTGAGCTTGGCACATCTCATGCATACGAATATTCCGGAGACTATCAACCATGCAAGAATTATGCCCGAGGCTTTCTTGGGGCTGATTTGACTTACGATCCCGATGCTAAAGGCTATCGAATCGACAAGATTTATCGTGGCGATTCCTGGGAGCGATCAACTGATTCTCCACTGGCAGAGCCCGGGCTCAATATAAAAGAAGGCGACATAATCACTGCGGTGGGAGGGCAAGCCGTCAGCGCGAATCTTTCCATCGAACAGTTGCTCGACAATCATGCCGGCGATACTGTTCAGCTGACAATAATGCCGGCGAACGCTTTGAAGATCGATCTTCCGCTAAAAAAACAAAGCGATAAGGATGATGTCGTTGATCGCAAGGCAAGGCGAGTCACAGTGAAAACACTCGGCAGTGAATCTGAGCTGAGGTACAGAAGCTGGGTGGAAAGCAACCGCCGCCTCGTGCACGAAAGAAGTAACGGACAGCTCGGTTATGTTCACATTCCGGATATGGGTGTTCAGGGCTTTTCTGAATTCCACCGCGGATTTTTAGAGGAGCACCGCTATCCTGGGCTAATTGTGGATGTTCGTTATAACCGGGGTGGCAACGTATCATCCTTGTTGATTGAGAAATTGCTGCGCAAACGAATTGGCTACGACGTTTCTCGCTGGGGCCAGCCAGATTCCTATCCAAAGGAATCTATGGGAGGTCCCCTGGTGGCATTGACGAACCAGTTCGCAGGCTCAGATGGTGACATCTTCAGTCATGCATTCAAGCAATACAAAATGGGACCACTCGTCGGCAAGCGCACCTGGGGTGGTGTAATTGGCATCTCCGTCCATCGCACTCTGGTTGATGGAACCGTCACCACACAACCGGAATATGCTTATTGGTTTTCCGACGTCGGATGGAACGTAGAAAACCACGGAGTTGATCCAGACTACGAAGTAGAGATAGCACCTGAGGAATACAAAGCTGAGCTTGATCCGCAATTAAGCAAGGCGATTGAGCTTGGTCTTGCTGCACTTAAAGAAAAACCAGTCAGCCTCCCGGACTTCGGCAAACATCCAAGCCGAGTTTTGCCTCAATCACTTCCAGAAGAAAACGTCGAACACACCTCCGCCGGCACAATCAACCGCTCCGGCAAGTAAGAAAAAGAAGATCCACATCGATCGGCGAATCAATGTGGATCTTAAGACAGGCAATCCGGATAAACTTAATTCATCGCCAGTGAAACTGGAGCGTCAAGCTGCAGCTTCACATCTTCGCCTTGCGGCATGCTTACTTCATGCCCTCTGCGAAGCAAGAGACTTTCCGCAAGCCCGAGTCCAGCGCCAATTGCGGCTCCAGACCAGGCGCCCCGGCCGGCACCACGACCGCCTGCAGCAATTGATCCAACAGCAACTCCAAGAGCAGTCCCTGTGCCAGTACCAATGGCGGTGGCAACAAGAGATCGTTTCACTTTGCTCATTCCATTTTCGCCCCTGAATACATCATTGCTATGATCATCGTATTTGCCGATGCCACCATTGATGTGAGCGGTGATTGGCGTATCCATGCCGTTCGGCATGCGTAAAGTCGTAAACTTGATTCCGAGCGTGGCCGATCTGGCCAATCGGCTACCGCTACTTGCCTGGGTGACCTGACCAATCAGCGTGGTGTTGGCAGGAATGACACCATCTTGCAAGTTAATATCTTGAGTTGTTTTAGCCATGATGGTATCACCAGCTCTAGCAGCAGCCGTATTCAAAGAGGTCATCAACTTAGCTGGAATAACCATGCCAGCGGGAATATAACTGACCCGACCTTGATAGGCACGACTCGGTTGATACGCACCGGGCGCACCATAAGTCGAAGGTGAGTAGGAAGAGAGCGAAGAATCACCAGCACCGGACGATGACATCGGCTGCCAACCAATTGACGGCGCACTTGACCCTGCACTTGCTAATGCATTTGTGCTGGAACTCGGAGCGGGTGCGGTGTCGTATCTTGGTGCTGTGGAAGGCGCAAAACTCGATGAAGCAAGTTTGCTATCAACAGAAGAACCCGTACTCTTGCCGGTCAGCTGAGCAATATAAGCTTCCGTGCTCGACTTATTTGCAAGAGCGGATCTCAACGCATTGGCCCATTTTTGAGCAAGCAATGTGGGAGTGGTATTTGCGGCTTTGGCACTGGCATTGTCTATAGTTGTAATCAAATAGCCACCCAGAGTGATTACTGGTAGCCCTTTGACATATGTAATCTTCACCGAACTCGGAGAATGGTTGCTGGCAGCAACCAGCGAATTATCGAGATTATGTTGAATCTTGCTCGCCTGGGACGATGTGATAACTGGAATCCCACCGATGCGAACCTGATTATCAGCCGCAACCGACGGCAAAATTGAAAAGACAGAAAATTGAGCGAGCGAAAGAGCTACAGCGAGGGCTTTCGCGCCTCCCCTGTTAATAGAAGACTTCATACTTATATCCTCAATTGTCAGGCCCAAGCAGAACGGCGAGCGACATCGCTGTTCTCAAAGGGTAAAGATTCAGAACTCACGAGGATACTGACGACAGTCAAACTGGGCTGTTCCCAGAAAATATACAAAAATGAAAATTTCTGCCGAGAAGATTTGCGCCTGTTTGATTTCAGCACGAACAAAAACACCACCAGAACTAAATCTCGGTGGTGTTTCAGCTATTGCTTGGCTGCCTCTTGCAGGAGGCTCAATATCTCTACATGCTTCAGCCAATCCTTCACACGTAGCGGGCTCTCTGCTGATGTTTCCGGGATGCGCATCCCTGATGTTTCTGCATCGCCCCTCGGCTCAACGCGATGACTTGTTCATCGCTCACCGAAGATGAATAAAGAATAGCAGTCGATTCCAGCAGAGTAAACTACCCCGGAATGTTTCTACGCGAGATGAAAACACATCGAAAAAAATTACTGTGTGTCTCGAGTGAATCTTAAAAACGAATTGTCAGCAACCCGAACTTCCGGCACAGCAAGCCACATGAAGAAAATAAGCAGAAATATATACAGTCAATATCATTCAAAAGCTCATCGTATAAAGAATCAAAATACCCCAGCTATATTCCTAACTACAGCCGGCAGTAAACTAACGTTCTTTTAACTTCAGAACTCGCTTTCGATGAACTTACGCGGTCGCAATGACACGTTCTGAGACGATCCTCCCGTAATGAAAAGGCTTGCCTGGCGTCACTGGTAACAGCGCCGTGTGCACCAACGTGCCCCTACGGTTACTCACCTGATCGGGTGACAAGACATCCCCCCGATCAAGCGGTACATCGATTAAATTCATGTCCCCCAAATTTCTTAGTACTTTATTCTCAAGGCCAAAAATGAATTCACCCTGAATTTTCGTGAATTTGGGCGACGAAAACGGTGCAAGAAAATCGTTGAATAAAGATGTAAGCAATAAGCAATAACCGGGGGACCAAAGTATGCTTGAAAAAAATTGCATGGTTGAATCAATGGTCGAATCAGCAAGACTGCGCCTAGCCGATACGATCTTCTATTGGGGAGAAGACAGCTGCCGTGCAATAAAAGCCCTTCAACACCTGGCGGATCTCTTCGTGGCTCTCGGCAGACACAATGAAGCAAAGCTGCTTTATTGGCGGATTCTTTATATTCAGCAAAGAAAATACGGCCACACGAACATTGTTCTTGCAGACACCTGGCTTTCGCTTGGAGAGCTCTATGAGCTCGAACAATCTCTCGAATCTGCTGAGAGAATGTATGAGCAAGGGCTTTTCATTGTAGATAGCCATACAAATAGCCACTCGTCTGATCTCTTTGGAGAATTTCTGCTTCGCCTCTATAATGCCTTTCAAGCTAACGGTAAAAATGCAGACGCAGAGTTCGTTCAGGAGCGCTTAGTTTCTTTCCTTGACCGAAGAGCTCGCAAAATCGACCATGAGCAGCCTCTTGGTGCACAAGCATTGGCGGCTTAACAAACAGTCAGCCAGCTAGAAAAGAAACAGACTAACTGGCTTGATGCAGCCACATAATCACCTGTCTCGAGAGTTGTGATACCAGAGCGGTTCAACCTATGGTCTCTTTAGTTTCACAAAGAATGTGCTTCCCACCTCAGGAACTGTCTCAGCCCAAACGCTGCCACCTAAGCGAGTGACAATGCGCTTTACAGTAGCAAGCCCAACTCCCGTTCCGGAAATCTCCTTTCCGTGAAATCTCTGAAAAGGTTGGAAAAGTTTTTCGATTTTTTTCGGGTCGAAGCCTGGCCCGTTATCTTTAACAAAGAATGTCAAAAACTGAGAATCCTCTTCATGAATACCAATTTCGATAGAAGTAAGTTCTTTATTTTGCGTATATTTCCATGCGTTGCCCAAAAGATTTTGAAGAACTGAAGCAATAAGCGCACTATCACCCATGACACTGATACCTGGTTGTATAAATATTTCGGCGCGCCGCATAGGGTTGCTCAATTTGAGCTTCTCAAATATCAATGTGCTCTCATTGCTCACATCCACGTGGCTGTTTTCAAATTCCACAAACGAATATCTGCATAGCTTCAGCAGGGCTTCTGTAAATTCCGCCAACTTTTTGGACTCTTCGCTGATGAGTTGGATAAGCCTGCGATTTTCTTGGTTTAGATATTGCTCCAATGAGATGGCCTGTGAAACACCTTGCATAGCCCGCAATGGACCAAGCAAGTCATGAGACACCGTAAAGGCAAAGGCTTCTAGCTCAAGATTGGCAAGCTCAAGCTGCCGTGTGCGCTCAATCACGCGCTGTTCGAGTTCGTTGTAGAGATTAACATTTGCAATAGCCACCGCGGTTGTGTTAGCAAGATTTTGTAGAAGCTCAATTTCACTTGCACTGGCAGTGTATTCTCTTGCCCAGTAGACACCTATTGCCGCAATTGGATCGTATTGGCGTACGGGCGTCATAACTAAACTCTTGACGAAAGTAGCGCGGTAAGCCTCATGAGGAATTCTTTTATCAAGGTAAATATCTTCTATCAGAACTTGCTGCTTATGAATCATTGACCAACCGCTGATGCAACTTTCAAGAGGAAAACGGCGGCCTTTCCATAAAGGTGCGATAGCATCTTCATCTGCATAGAAACAATGTCCACGTTCTTGCAATACAAACGTTGCGCCGTCCGCATTGACCAGCTGCCGGGCAGCAGTTCTTACAATGATGGCGATATCATCTAGGCTTTTTGCGTCAGAAAGTTTCTGGATTGTCTGAATCAGCAGCAAGCTAGAATCTCTTTTTTGATTGGAATTTGCTTCTGAAGAACTGGACATAGGGATACCTGCGACTTATTACCTTGCCTATACAAGTTCTTGCCTTAAGGCTTTTACAGCTGCCTGGGTGCGATCTGATACTGCCAGTTTGTCCATGATATGTTTAACATGTGTTTTAATCGTATCTTGGCTTAATACCAATGAATCGGCTATTTCGCGATTTGAACGACCCTCGACAAGAAGCTTAAGTACGTCGAATTCTCGTGGAGTCAACCCGAATTTTTGCTTCGGCTCGACAGTATTCGATGAAGGCACCGGATTGTTTGACGATGTGGGTGGCACAGCCAACATCTTCAAAACAAGTTTCGCTATGGCCGGATCAATCCACAACGCCCCCTCTGATATTGCTCTGATCGCTGGACAAAGCGACTCTGCAGAAATATTTTTCAGACAGTATCCGTCGGCGCCAGCAGCAAGCGCCGCAAGCATTTCAACTTCCAGATCTTGTGCGCTTAACATCAATATTTTTATTTGAGGAAATGCTTGTTTTATCTGTCTAGTTGCTTCAATGCCGTCGAATATTGGCATCCTGATATCCATTAAAACGACGGATGGCTGCAAGTGCAGAGTTTTTGCCACTGCTGAAGGGCCATCATCAGCTTCCCCTACAATTTCTATGTCGGAAACTTTGTCGATGAGCATCTTAATACCGGCCCTTGTAAGGACATGATCATCAACCAACAAAACCTTCAATTTTGACACTTTTCGCCTACCTTAAACCATTAGTATAATAAAAAATACGTTCTATTTTAGTCCACACGGCGCGAAAACTACGCGAAACGTAACCCATGAAATTCACGTTTAATCTTCCATAAATGTCCATAAATGGCTGTCGCGCTGCTCCGAGTAGGCAGGGGCGCGTCGCTGCGCCGTGATAGGTTAAGGCTTTCGCTTTTTCCAAAACCTTCAACGCGGTTCATCCGAAGCAACTTTGAGATTAAAATCGCGTCGGGGCTGCACGTAGATCATTCGCGCTTCAAGAATATGGTTCAGCGATTCAACAAACAGCCTGAACAAGAGTTTTTCCGTCTCGTATTCAACACGGCAGCCGTCGGCATGCTTCTGATTGACGAGAATGGAATTATTGTCCTGGCCAATAATCAAATGCTAGACATTTCCGGATATTCAGAAGAAGAGCTAATTCATAAACCCGTTGAAATTCTTGTATTTGAACAGTCAAGAGAATTGCATCCTCTATATAGGAAGGAATTTTTCCGCTACCAGCAAGCGAAACTCCCGCCCGGAACAGGCTTTACACTCAAGCGAAAGGATGGCAGCGAAATTCCAGTTGAAATCGAATTGCATCCAATTGATCTTCAGAAAAAACATTATATTGTTGCCTCAATTACCGACAAATCAGACCGCAGGCGTGCAGAAGAAGCTGCCGAAGCCCGAGATAAAGCAATTCAAGAATCCCGTTTAAAGTCGGCATTCGTAGCTAACATAAGCCATGAACTGCGCACTCCATTGAGTGGCATAATTGGAATGAATGAACTACTGATGTCATCCAAACTTGACGATGAGCAGCGCAGTCTCGCACAGACGATTTCTGATAGCGCACATTCGCTGCTCACCATCATCAACGATCTTCTCGATCTCTCAAAGATAGAAGCAGGAAAAACCACACTCCGAATCATTCCATTTAGTCCTATCGCGCTTGTTCAAGAAGCGTTGCGTCTTTTTGCGGACGCCGCGCGAAGTAAAAAGCTAGCACTGACTTCGCAGCTTGACCATTCGATTCCTGATTACGTGCTTGGCGATCCCGATCGCATTAGACAAATCCTGCTTAATTTGCTGGGCAATGCTATCAAGTTTACAGAGCAAGGTTCGATCACAATGCAGCTCAAGCTTATTGCTGAGAAAGAAAATGAAGTCACACTACTATTTATTGTTCAGGACACAGGAATAGGCATTGCAAAAGAGGATCTTCCACTTCTCTTTCGACCTTTCACGCAACTCGACAGCACGGCGAAAAGAAGATTTGGTGGCACCGGCCTTGGGCTGAGCGTAAGCAGAACATTGGTCGAATTGATGGGAGGAGAATTATCCGTGGAGAGCGAGCAAGGTGTCGGTTCGACCTTTTCCTTTGCTGTAACTCTCAAAAAATTAGCCGTACCGAAAGTCGAGCTAAACAATAATGTCCCTCTCTCATCAATAAATGAGCCAAAACAAATAGCAGAAAAAGTGTCCGTCCTTGTCGTAGAAGACAACCACACGCTGCAAGAACTGGCTGTAAAGCAACTATCTATGATTGGCTATGACGCAAAAGCAGTATTTACAGGACAGCAAGCAGTCGACGCAGTGAGGGAGGATCCGTTTGACCTTATCTTCATGGATTGCAATTTGCCAGAAATGGACGGATTTGAAGCCACGAGAGTGATCAGGCAAATTGATGCGCTACGCAACCGACACACATTTATTATCGCAATGACTGCAGCAGCCATGTCTGGCGACAAAGAAAAATGTTTCGCGGCCGGAATGGATGACTATTTGACGAAGCCGGTCACCTTGTCCAACTTGAGAGAGCATTTGAGCAAATGGCAGAAGATCAATCACTTGAACGAGATCTAAGAGCCGCTGCATAACCGTCGGAGAAGCAGTTAGCGGGCCGAGGCGAATTAATACTTGCGCGCTTTTTCCGCCGCCATTCTCTGAGCGGATCGAAAAAATGACGCAGCTCAGATCTCCGGTTTGAGCAGGGAAGCAATAAGGCTCTCGGCTCACTAAGCCTCATTATGAAAGAAATGGGACTAGAGGCCATGGTCGTACCACGAAACGTCCATCCTCGTATGGCTGCTTTCAGCATCCAGCCCTGCACTAGTTATGGAAAGATTGCTCAACAAACTAACCGGTTCTTCTGTTAGCGGAAGGGCAAATTGAAGACTCGCTATCAAGTATATTTAGTCGACTTCTTGCTTTGACTAGTTATAACTGATTGATCTAGGCACTCAAGTGATACTTATATTTAGTCAAAACTGGTTTTGAGCAGACAATGAACTTTTTGCCTAATCAAGCAAGGGGCTTCCGTTAATTTTCTTGTTGCCAGGTTTTCGTATTGTTGCTAGGGTTCTACCATGCGGTTCGAAAATCGGGGCTTAAATAGCCTTCTATGAGGACTCGCATCAATAAGCTGTGACTGTGAAATGACGGAATAATAAGCGGATGACTAAGCGATCAATCTGTGCCTGGAAATGACCGGAACAATAAGCGGATGACTAAGCGATCAATCTGTGACTGGAAATGACCGGACTAATAAGCGGATGAATGAGCAGCCAATTCAGTAGCCTAGAGTGCTCAGGAGGACTTTTTCCACACGATCGATTCGAAAATTGAATCGGCAAACTGAAGATTTTTCTTGAACTCAGAATCTGGAGCAATAAAACAAAGCTCCTGTACCAATTTAGCATCGCCGCGCTGATCAAAAAAGAAACTGAGCATCTGTTCTCCACTCATTTTCCAGACCCCTTCCACTCGCAGCGCGCGCTTACCCGAAACATAACCAGTACTTGCAGCTTTTATTTCAAAGCTGCTTTGATTCGAAAGTGCTTCTAGAACAGAAGAAAGACTGTGCAACTCATCCGGTAAAACTCGATGAAACTCAGAGTAAAGCGTCTTTTCGAACTGTTCTTGCGCCGGCGCAGAAAGAGTAACTGTTCGCACATAAGAAATAAAACGAACTTCCGGAATTCCAACTGGATGGAAACAGCGAATTTCTCGCCCTGCAAAACCGTTATGCTCAGAATGCGGAGCTTCGATCCACCCATTGGGAATTTTCAGAGAACTGGCGCAGCCAATATCTTCAATCAGCAGTGTTTCTGTACTCATGCTTTGCTTCCGAAAGTGCTCAGAAAATATTCTACCTTCCCGTTTGTCGCTTTCATTTCTTGAATAGCGAAAACAAAAAAAAATTTTGGGGCGCCCATGAGGCGCCCCGCACCTTATGAAACTAAGCTGTGAAGCAAACTCGATTTGCGGACTTACGCAAACGAATTGCGAGGAATCCCATTTTATTTGAACCGCCGCCTATATTAACGTAATATCATCTTGGGAAATGGTTCATTGGGTGGTAGGTCCGCATACCTGCATTTACTAGCAAACGTTGGGAACTTGCCCTTTTTGGGCAAGATGTTTCAGTGGGTATGTTGACGACAAAGCTTCCGTAAAAGGTTGTCTGCCCAAAGGTTCGGGAAGATGGCTGCAACCGAAACAGATGACGCTCCTAAAAAGGGCAAGGCGGATGCGCCTGCCGCAGAGCCTGCGCATGCCGATTCGACCGCAGCAGCGCGGACCATGCTCGACGAAACAAGCAAGCCCCGCACCGATGAAAGCAAGCCCCGCACCGATGAAAATAAGCCCGGCGCTGACCCATCCAGAACAACAGAACCCAGAAAGCCAGAAAACGATCCAGCTAAAGCTGGCCTGGACTCACGCAGCCCTGATGAAGCGATAGCCAGAAATGCCTCAGTGACACTGTTTGGCGAAGTAAGCCAGAGCAGAGTCATCCCTCAGCGGGGCGACGCATGTGCCCTGCCCAATGGTTTTCCCGAAGTTCAAATGGAGCAAACAGCTGCTCCGGCGCGCCGTCTGGACGACAAAACCTTAGAAAAAGCCGCTGAGCAACTCCACGAAGCCATCAACAAAAAATCCGGCTTAATCTTTAAGAGCGACGACCCGGACAAGGCTCAGATCGAACAAATCCTCAAACCACTCGGCGAAGCAGACAGAAAACGGCTCGAAGAGGTCTACCACAGCAAGTATGACCAAAATGGACCAGCAGACACGCTGAGAAAGGAACTCAAAGACAAACTGGGTGGACCGGACAGCGTTGATTTCAGAAAAGTAGAAGCTCACCTCAATCAAACAGACGGCAAGACGAATGATGCCGGCGCATTGATGGTTGCGATCACCGATTCGAAACAGGATCAAAGCAGAGGCAATGCCTCTATCCGTGCAGTATTTTCGACTCTGAATGCCGACCAGATCAAACAACTCGACGACGATTTCAAAAAGGCATACGGCACGAGCTACAAAGATGCATTGAACGGTGCAAATTTGAATGACGCAACACGGGCGTCACTCCCGATACTCGAAAAAGGCGTCGACCGCAAAAGCACTGAAGATATCGTCAATCTGGCTAACATAGCCGTAGAGAAGAACGACCGCCAGTTGTTCGCTGAAACCATGCGCAGCAATACACCAGAAGCCCAGGCTGCCCGCCAGCAATTGCAAAAGGACGAGGGCTTCAAAGACAAGCTGGCAAACGCATTTCCCAGCGGGCTTGCCCAAGATCCGGAAATGGATACATCTCGCTGGTCTTTCGACATGAAGGTCGACCCTGTTGCCAAAGATTATTTGATGGAAGGGCGCATTTCACTGGCAACAATTACTTCAGCAAATACAGGCGGACTATGGGGCAACAACGAGGAGAATGTATCGCTCGCCGCGAGGAATGCAACTCCACAGGAGCGCCAGCAATATCAGCGCGGAATGGATCTTGCATCTAAAGATCCCGCCTCGCTAAGCGCAGAACAAAAGGCAGATCTGGATTTCTACAACAAAACACACGATGCCTTCAAGCGGGGCGGCAACGAGCGCCAGGTAGCAATCTGGGAAGACCAGCTTGTGAATGGCAAAGACACCATGATCACCGACCTGGCTAAAACGCACAGCGACGGCGGCTGGTTCGGCATCGGCAAAGGCACCAACATGAACGACGCAATGACCCGCGTCGAGAAGATGAATGCCGATGAATTCAAGCAATTGCAAGATCCAAAATACTACGATCAATTCATGAAATCGTTGCGCAGTTATTCTGATGATGGTGAATACAATCGCATCAAGAACATGGTAGACGCAAAACTCGCTACCGGTGATTTCGCAAAATCACAAGAAGTGCATCGTTCGCTCTCAGAGACAATCAAGGACAACACGGGCAGCGTTTTCCTTGGAATGGGCACCAGCTACAACGGCAAGAACATCCTCGAAAACATCCAGCACTTGAGCAAAGACGATGCACAGAAATACAAAACGGATGAAAACTTCCGCAAGACCGTAAAAGATATTGTCGATAACAAGTTAAGCGATGAAGAAAAAATGCTTGCTCATCGCTTGCTTGATCAAGTTGAAAAAACAGGACAGCCTGCGGATGCTAAAAACGATCCATTAGCCAAATTCTTGCATGACAAAATCAATGGTGCAGACAATCGCACTATGTTGAATGATGCTCAAGCGATGTTGAAGGCTGACCCAGCTCTGCGTGAAAGACTGGCGGATCCAAACAACCAGAATCCAGAAGACCTCACTCTAAGACGAAACATTCAATCAGCAGTCTGGGAAGGCTATAACAAGACACACCCACCGATGCCTTCCGATGGTTATTATGGGCTAGGTGACAACCTCGACTTCAACAGAGTTCAATGCATCGCCAATGAGCTGATCAAAACTGGAGAGCTTTCGGTGCAATCGAAATTTGATCTCGATTTTCCGAAGTCGGACATCATACAGAGCATCGCATCAGCTCCCGAAGCTGAGCAACAACAATATCGCAATCAACTCAAGCCGGAAGAGCAAAAGGTGCTCGATTCGGTCTTGAGCAACCCGGACCACAAGCTGAGTATGGCCGACAAAATGCGTCTGTTCACAATAGGTTCTGAAGGCAACGCATCAGATTTTGCAACGCAGCTCGACAAAATGCATAAGGACGGCAACTTCAATTCGATTCAAGATTTGAAAGATGAATACAACCGCAAGTACGCTGGAAATCTGAATACCGATTTGCTCAGCAAGGTTCCAGAAGCGGAAAAGAGCAAATACACAGAGCTTCTCACGCCTTCCAACGGTGACGGCCGCCAGACGTTCTACGACAATATGGAGCGACTGCTCAAACAAACAGGTGTCACCGCAGACGGTACCGGTCTCACATTGCAGAGAAGCGTTGACCAGATGGGTGCCACGCTTGAGCAATATCAAAAGCTTCACGATAAATTGCCGCGCGAAACGCAACAAGCACTTGATGAATATTTCAACAAGGCTCTGGAACAAAACCGCCAGTCGAAAGAAAAACTAGCCGAACTTGCTTCCACTGCACTCATAACGGCTGCGGCGCTAACAGCGATTGTAGCTTCAGGTGGAACAGCAACTCCGCTGGTGCTCGGAGCCGCTTTCATGGCTGGCGGAATCACAAAGAATCTCGTTTCAATGGGCATCCAGGGCAACGATTTCGATCGCTCAGCAGTCAACATCGCCAAGATGTTTGCCAGCGGTGGATTCCTTGCCGCATCTAACTTCGTTGGCGGTGAATTCCTCGGTTTTGGCAAGACTCTCGCCACAGTGGGTGACGGCGTGGCGGCAAACGTGGTGAAAGACGTCGGCACTAATCTCATTACAAAGCAGAGCGAGCGCGCAATTGCTGAAGCCCTGCCACAAATGTTAGCTCGAAATGGTGGCAGACTCGCCGACGGCGAGGCGCTTCAACTCGCAGGAAAAGTTCTACCGGCAACAGCAAGTGATGCCGAAAAGGCTGCTGTAGCACGTGCGATTGAACAGAATTTGAGCACGCAAGCTGGAACAATAAACAAACTAGTCAGCGATCCAAAATGGTTGCAAGTAATGCGCGGTGCGGCCGAAACTGGCGTCACAGGCGGCACGGTAAATGCCGGTATGACTGCAGTGGATAGCGTGCTGAACGGCAAGCCGATAGATCCAAAACTTATGGCTGAATCGGCTCTTGCAGGATTTGCATTCGGTACTGTATTGCATCTCGGCTTTAGCGGAGCATCCGCAGCAGGAAAATACTTCAAGGTCAGCAAGGAAGCAGACGGTTTGAGATCCGCAGCGGACAATCAAGTCGTGAAGCGTGGCGATGATTACATTCAGGTGAACAAGGGCGAGGCTCTGCAGAAGGGTGATGTGCCTGTAGCAGAAGTTCCAGCCGGTGCAAAAGTTCAACGTGTAATAGAACCGAATTCTCAAAACGTCAACGTCCGTCTCAACGAAAATGCCAGCACTATTGCTCGTGATGTGCAGGGAAAGGTCTCCGGTGCCGGCACGCTCGAAGTTGCAGGCAGCAAATCGAAATTGGAAATAGAAGTTCCTGAAGGGCAAACGATGAGAATCGTGGTCAAAGAAGGAACACCAGACATCACAGTTTCACCGAACAGCAAGGGCAAGATCGAAGTGCTCATGCAAAACGGCAACGAATTGCCACCAGGTCTGCGCGCCTACAAGGATGCGACCGCTGAGAATCCTCGCGTACAAATGCTCGACAGGGCCGATCTAGAACCTAGAGGACCAGTAAACGAACAGTTCCGTCCTCTGACAGTGGAAGAACAAACTGCACGTCTTGGACAAATTGAGAACCGCCTGCGTCAGCAAAGTGAAGCTGTTCCACTGCAGGAATTCAACAAAATATTCGATGCGCCGCATGATTTTGGCGATGGCAGACCACCAAGACCGTTCACCCCGGAAGAACGCAAAATTGCCATGGAAATCATGGAACAGTCCGCACCAAACATGAACAGCCGCGCTGTCGATCAGCAAATGCGAGATCTGGCTGAGCAAATGAAAAAACGGGGACTTGATCCAAAGAAAGACACGGTAGTTGTCTATACCGCGGATAATGCTTCAGATGGAGCAGCACTCAGCCATCTTTATGCGAAGAACTCAGGACAGAAAATTGAAATTCGCACTCTTGATGCAGATGCAGTGAAGACCCTGGAAACGAAAGTTCAGCAAATCAAAGAAGCTCAATCACAAGTGCAAGCGGCAGAGCAAGCATTGCAGGCAGCAAAGACTGCTGAGCCGAAAGATGGGCAGTTGATTCAACAGAGAGCCAGAGAACTCAACGAGAAGAAGCAAGTGCTGACTGGCGGTCCAAACAAACCTGGATTGCTTGCCGATTTGCCTCAGCATGCTCTTGTTTTTGATGATATGTCTAAGATGACACCACAACAAAGACAGGTGCTAACAGAATTAGCCAAAATTCAAAAGAACCTCACAGTCGTGGACAATGGCTTCGCCAGAGGTATGAATATGTACGACTTCGCCGTTACCGCAATGACGGGCGAATCGACAGGCATGGGCAACAAGATGGCGCAAATGGTCAAGGAAGTAGAGCAATTGAAGGCACAGGGGCTGACGGATAAGGAAGCCGTGAGTCGCTATCTTTCCAGCGCGCCGTCGGATCTGCCGCCGCAATCCAGATTCAGCACACGCCAGCAAATGTCAGATGCGCAGCGTCAAGTACTGGACTCGACAAATCTTTCGGAAGCGCAAAAAATCGAAGCCTTATACAAACATGCTACGCAACCGCTTGCAAGTAAAGAACAGCTTCAGCAATATCTCGGTGAAATTGAAGCTCGATTCAACGCAGTACAGGAGCAACGTCGTCTGGCCGGATTGGATCCTCTAAATGGAACTGCTGAAGCCTACAGAACGGCCGCTTTGTTCTCTCTCGAGCGTTCTGCACACTTCAATGATTATCCAACCATGGTGCGCCAGATGCAGCAGCTGGATCACTCTATAAAAGCCAATCTTCAAGCGCAGGGATTGAAGGGGGATGATTTCATTCTTGTGACCGGTCTGGAAAAAGATGGCAGCAGTTACCTCGCGAATCACCTTTATGCGAAAGCTACCGGCGTGCCGCCGGAAAGAATTATGTCAACTGAGCAGCTGAGAAGACTCGCTGAGAATCCGGCAGAAGCCGAGAAAATTCTAGGCAATAAGAGATTGGTATTCCTTGATGATTACAAGAACAGCGGACAGCAGCAATCTGAATTGTTGGCGAAATTCCAGCAAGATGTGCTGAGCAAGTTGCATGGCACTAACAATCAACCACTCGTACAAGACGTGATCATGGCTAATCTCGCCAAACATGATTTGCCTGCGGGCACGCCTGATCCGATCAATTATTTCAGCAATGGCAGCCTCTTCCATGTTGAACCAGGAGCGACGGCGCCGGCACCTGACGGAGCCCTCCGCGTACATTCGATTTCTGGCGAGCACTATGCAGGCTTTATGGATCCGGCAGTATTGCAGCGAAGAGGCATACTCCCTTATAAAGACTTACTCGATGATATGGGTTCGTTGTCGATGTTTACGCATTCGCCAGTGGCAAGCGGCGTCATCACTCCTTACGGAATGCCGAACAACAATCCAAGATACATGTCTCTAGCCGAGCAATTCCTCAACATTCCGAGAAGATATCGCGTTATTGATCTGTTTACTCAACCGGGTGATGTTCGTAATTGAAACCACAAAAATGATTAAACCTATGAACTTCTTGCAAATCAAGAAACACTGCAGTTTCCGTGGTATAAATCGGTGCATTGGACATCACGAAAATTCATTTGGAAATAACTGCAAGTGAAAATTGAACAAGGAACAATTATTGCAGACCGCTATGAAGTGCAGTCGCAGATTGGCTCAGGCGGCTTTGGCACGGTCTTTCTGGCAACTGATTTACAGCTTGAGAGACGGGTAGCGCTAAAGATAATGAAAGGTCTGGACTCAAAGGAGGACTTTGAGCGGTTTCGAAGAGAAGCGAAGGCTCTGGCTGCTATCGCTCACCCACATATTTCAACAGTTTTTTCATATGGCTTTTTCAATGAAGAAATTCCCTACATGGTCATGGAATATCTTGATGGGCAGACTCTTCAGGTCTTTCTTAGAGATAACCGCCCTGAACCTACTTTTATTGCAAATTTACTTCGACAGGTATGCGAAGGGCTAGATTGCGCACACCAGGGCGGTATCATACATCGCGATTTAAGCCCCGCGAATATCTTCTTATGCAAGACTCACTCAGCGTTGCAAGTGAAAATTATTGATTTCGGTTTGTCTAAACTTTACGTCAATGACGCCGGCAAGACAATTACAAAGACAGGAACAATTCTTGGGAACCCTCGGTACATGTGTCCTGAGATTCCAAATGGAAAACGCGTCGATGCTCGTTCAGACATTTACTCACTGGGATGCATAATCTATGAGTGTCTCACCGGCAATCCTCCATTTGACGCTGATTCTCCTGTGGGGCTCATTTATAAGCAGCAGCATGTTTACCCCGAGACACCGCAGTTTGAAAAAGCAGATGAAATTGCAGATAAACTTACGGCGATCACCTTGCGTTGCATTCAAAAATTGCCGGACAAACGATTTCAGTCGTGTCAGGAAATTCTTGAAGCATTAAACAAAGAGCAGTCTGTCTCGGTAAAAGGGCTGGATAGGTGGCATAGCTCAAGTACATCCAGCAGGAAGATATCGATGCATCGCGGGTTTTTGATATCTGCGTCGCTTTTGCTGCTTATTGGAGTTGTCGCTATGGTGACTTTTACGGGTAGGTCAAGGAGGTCTCTTGAACTAGAGTCACAGCTGGAAAAGCTGGGCAAAAACGAACCATTAATCACCAGTCAACCGGCTAGAAACACAGGCTTCAATTCTCAAATGCAGAATCCTACAATTCCAAATACAAAAATTGATAAGCAAACTCCAGCAGAAAAGAAAGATGCGATTCCTTTGCTTAAACCAGTTGCAACGGACGCACCTGAAAAGCAGACCCTCCAATACATTAGAAGCTATAAAACCGATCCCAGCCAGCTCAACAAGATGCGCATGGCATTAAGGGTCTACAACGGAGGGCTTTATAACAGCGGGTTCGATCTCATGACGTCCTGTCTTAAAAGTAAAATGGTCCAAGATCCACAGGACCCCGGGCTTTCAGTGAAACTGGCTTTATGCTGCGCTGCATTTCAAGCAGAGCGCCACGAGCTTAAGAACGCAAGAATCTATTTGAAAAAGTGTATCGAGTTAAGAAGAGGAATTTATTGCCCTGGTGTAGATGAATGGATTCTTTTCACGGCCATTGATGCTCATGATAGCCAAGCAATAAAGAGTCTTTTGCATGAATGCGACGACGGTCAGTTATTGATTGTATTGAGCAAGCGACTATTGAATGCCGAGCTTTGCTCCGAAGCTCTTTACGCAGCAGAAAAGGCTGGCAGCATAGGTTTTAAAAGAGGCGACTCGGAATTGATGTTGATGGCAAGAATTCAGACGGCCGCATGTTTTCTTAACTTGAACAAGAAAGTCGCTGCGGCAAAGCTACTAAAAGAGCGAGTTCCGCCGATGGATTTTTCTAGGCCAGAAGTAATAGATGCCAGCCTTCTGAGAGCTGCTTTATTGGCTCTTTCTGGTGAAATGAAAACTGCGAAGGAGGCGCTTGAGCAAATATTTATTCCGGAACAAATGGGAGTTCAGAAAATCGACGTAAAAAATTTACTAGCTGATAACTCCCCTCAGGCTATACAAGCTCTTAGAGATATGGCCGCAAATTCTTCGGACCCCAAATTAACTACTCAGGCTCTTTGTATTCTTGCATTGAAAGCTCCCGAAGGTCAGCTTGGCACGTTTGCAGCTATTGCTATGAAGGATTGCGAAAAATCAACAACTGCATCCATTCAGGAAAAGGATCTAGCTCAGTTCCAGTTTGCTAATTGCTTCCAGTGCGGATTGCTGGCTCTTCGTCGTAGTCTGATAGCGGAGCTTATAGCTAATATCGAAAAAAATGGTTTCACGAAGGATGAATTATTCAATATTGACCAACAATTCCTGACTAATGCAAAAACATGTCAGCTACGTCTCCTTCCGTCAAGCTCTGACGTTCAAGAATCTGAGCAATTAATCGATGAAATTCTAAGGACTGCATCGGGACGCCAGTTCAAACTAATAATGGACCATCAAATAAAGAACAATCAATTAAAACAAGCCCCAAAAGTCATAATGTTCATCGACAATTCTGATGTTGCCGCAGATATTTCTACCTACCTTTGGCTACACAGACAGAACGCTTTGGCCTTCAAAGCTCTAGAACGTGCTTATTCGCTTGTTGGGAAGGAGCCTAAAGCCGGTGAGGATTTGACACAAGGCTTCACTCGAGTAAAACTAAATACAATAGAAGCGATGTTTCTAATTGATCAAAATCAGAAGACAAAAGCAAAAGATATTTTGAATCAGGCACTCACTCAGCTGAAGAAATTGCCGAAATCACGAGGACATCTTCAGGTCTACTACAAGCTCGCTGTTGCACTTGAGCTTGCTGACATGCCAAAAAACTCAACGACTGTTGAGAATTATGCCGATCGGTTGAGCCGAAATTGAAATCGGAATTAACGCTTTTATCTAGAGTTTAATCTAATTTCTGTACCGCAAATGGATCGATCAATTTCACAACGCCGTGATACTCACCAAGCTGGTTCGCACCGGCATCATTCATGATGTATCCCTGTTTGGCAATTTCAGCTTTGAATGCGTTGAACTGCGCATAAGTGACCGGCGTTTTTACTTGCGGTTGAGTAAACCAGTAAACAAGCCCACTGCCACTATCGACAATACCACGCTCGAGGATAGGCAAATCGAAGGGTCTTGTTCCCATGCGATCGCTAAGAGTCCGACCAGTTACTTTCAGAATATTTCCGTCACTAGTTTCCATCGCAATAGAATCACCGCCCGAGCCTATAACGCGAGTGACAGGCTTGTCCAGGTCCTTCAGTGTATCCACATATTTTTGAATCGCGTGCCCCTCTGCATCACGAGTTCCAATTGTAGTCTTCAAAAGGTCTGATACCGTCATCGGTGTCATCGAAGGTTTTGATTCTGCTTCCATTCTGGCGCGTTCTTTCAATTCTGCAATCGATCCGTCTTTCGTAACAAGCTTTCCATCCACAAGATCCTGCCTGAGTTCAGTCAAAATTTTCGAGAAATCACGAGCATTCAATCTTGTGTTAGGATTTTCCGGATAACCCAGATCATGAATTATCTCACGAGGATATGTTTCTGCAAATCGCAGCGCCACATCCGGGTGTTCTACCAACTTCTGCTGAATACCCCGTTTGAGCAAAGCATGATGTTCTGGACTGCCTAGACTTAGCTGTTGCCCGTCATATTCTGCCTGGGTGTTAGTTGAGGGTTTTCCAAATTTCTTGGCTTCGTATCCATGCATGGACATAGCTTCTGCTTGCTTCTCAGGATTCCCTGACCACTTCAACCAGACATATAGCGCCTCAACAGAACCGAATCTGCGTCCGTCAAGCGTAAATGGAGTATGAGCGAAGTTCGACATTTCAGCAGCAGCTAATTCGCTGCTTGACCCGCCAACATTGAGCGGTCGCTGCTCGAGCGGCAAATAAGAAAAGTCCGGAGGTTTTGAACGCTCTCGTGGCTGAACTTCTTTTGCTTCTGTGCTGGGCGGAGTAGACTGCACACGTTCTGGCTGCCCACTCACAGTTACTTTGCCCGAAGGCTCAATCATCACCTGGGTGCCATCAGCCTTCACGATGTGCCGCACGCCGTTTGCATCGGTTGAATCAGATACATATTTTGTTCTGGGCTGACTAGATTCAGTCATCGTTTCTTTTGCTTTTGCATCCGAAGCAGTTCTTGCACTGTCAATTCTAGCTGGCGCGGAGGATTTTTGAGTTTCCAGAGTTCGAACCGCCGCAGTCGAATTCTCTACGTCTAAGGCCAGTCTGGTTTCCGGTGCAGGTCTCATGGTGCCCAGACCGAGTCGATCGGCCCCGGCTCCAAAACCTGCGCCTATGATGGAAAAGCCCAGCACGGCATTGAGATTATCTTGAGAGCTGGCCCAGCCCTTCCCTGCGAGCCCGGACTCCATGTTCGCGCTCACGAGTCCTGCCGGAATACCGGCGACTGCTGCCGTGAAACTATTGCTTCCCACTATCTTGGACAGAGTGCTTGAAAGTGGGCCCACTCTTTCACTTGCCAGTCCGAGCATAGAAGAGCCGAGGCTCAACGTCGAAAAGGCCGCCGCTGAGCTTAAGGCATGAGCCCCTTTGGCTTCCCAGAAACCGCGTTGATCGCCTGGGGCCACAGGAGTAAGCGCACCGCCGATGAAAAGACCGCTAACGCCAGCCTCTCCGGCCCTGAACAAGTTAGCCTGCATTACCTGGGTCGCAGAAAGTGATTTTCCTTCAGCTGCTAATTTGAGGGCGTTCGGGGCGAGTGCCGATTTCTCCATTAAAGTGGACAGGCCCTTATGCAGAGCAAGAAACCATGGGACCATACCAATTGCAGCCCCGGCTTCTTGCGCCAACCAGTGCCCACTGAGGGTTTCAGCCTTCTGAGGTGCGGCGGCAATGTTCACAGCCGATTCCGTTTTCGTGCCTGCAACTTTATCAACGACCTGTGCGGCAGCTTGAACCGGAGCCTGCAGTCCCGAATAGGCTGCAGAATTAAGGAATTCCGGCAGCAAATCAGCCCGTGCCGAGCTTTGCAGTAATTCCGATTTTGAAAGCTGAATGTCCAGCTTATCCCGATTTGGAAGATCAGCAGCCACGAGGGTTTTCCTCATATGATCGATTAGATTCTAGTAAGCAAGACGGAATAGAGCAATGGTAATTGCCCCATGCCCCTGCCCCACGGCGTGGGCGCGGTACGCACGGCAGGATATAATCTCTGACACCACTATGCGACAAATGCGGAATTGCTCGTGAAAGCTCTACTCTCTCTCCCGTTGCTCCCAGCAAAGACAACTAGCACTGAGCCAGGAGCTTGAATATTCATGCAGGAGACACGCGGTGGAAAAATCTATTCTGGTTTGCGTGCACATGATGCCATTGCGCATCTTTGTCGTTCTACTTGGATCAAAAGGGAATTCGGATCTCTCATAATTGAGCCGGTAAGGCAGCTAGAGCCGGATTATTTTGAGCTTGAACTGCGCTCAGATCAACTCGAAATTTCAGTTCTTCTCAGGTGTTTTCTACTACCTGTGTTTACGGAAGCTGGCGTGGGATTGCAACTTGCATATCGCTGGACGACAGGCAAAAAGGTTGAGCTCGAAAGACGCGCAGTTTTCAATGTTATCGAGCTATTTGACACCATGCTCAAAGAAATTGGTGCCAAACAATTACGGCCCGTTAAGAGCCTGAAGGTAGAAGGAGACAGCTACGAAGAAATAACTATTGAAGATGCACTAAAAGCGATCGCTGGACTTGCAAACACAAACAAACGAAAGATCGATGCCAATGGACTGCTCCAAGATTCCTGCCAGGGCACTCTGCGCTGGCTTTCACCTCGGACGGGCAGCATGGCGGCAGAGTATGCCTTTCGCTTCGGACAGAAGAAATATACAGTTTTTTTGCGCTGGGAATTTTTTAGAAAAGCCCCAGGCGATAAAACGATTTATTTGAATTATGAATTCTCATCAGGCCATCATGATACGCCCACAAAGGGATCAATGCACCTTGAGTTACTTAAGACGTTGATTAATCAGACCAGCATCTGTCTCCTCAAAGCTGGTGCGGTCAGAACTGGCTCCATTAGTGCATCGAAAAAAGCAAACAAGCAAAAGCTAGGCGCTCGGAAAACAAACACAAAACTGAATGAGCTAACACGAACACGAAATAACTTTTGGCCGATGGCACACGAATACAACGAAGCCATGCAAAATCTTAAAGACTGTGTGAGCGATGAAGAAATACGTTCTGGGCAATTGAATCATGATCAATTTGGCCTGCCGAAAGTAGTTAGCGGCAACTTCGCGGCTGTATATGGAGTTGAGGTACCGGGCAAGAGAATCGCGCTACGCTGTTTCTATCACCCCGTTGCAGACCAGGCTGAAAGGTACAGGCGTCTTAGCCGTTACGTTTGCTCAGACGACCTTTCGTACACCATAGATTTTCACTACCTCGACAGGGGAGTTCTCGTAAAAGGACTCTGGTATCCCATGATCAAAATGGAATGGATTGAAGGTGAATCGATCAATTCCTACATAGGCAGGCATCTAAATAATCCCCAGGCACTCTCACTGCTGAGAAAAAAGTTTCGCAAGATGATTTCAGACCTTACGGTGTGTGGTATTGCCCACGGTGACCTGCAACACGGCAATATCTTGATTAAGGACCACGAGATAATTTTGATCGACTATGACGGCATGTATGTTCCAGATTTATGTGGCTTTCCTGGGCGAGAGAAAGGTCATCCGAATTACCAGCACCCAGGCAGAGATGGACAAAGTTTTGGCGCGGAGATGGATCGCTTTTCTTCCTGGGTCATAGACTCTGCTCTGCTAATTCTTGAAAAGGACTCTTCATTCTGGAAGCCGTTCGGCGCAGGTGACGAATCGCTCCTTTTCCGAAGGAGTGATTTCGTCTCACCCGAAAGATCTGCTCTATTTGCAAAGCTGTCTCGTCATGAATGCCAGGAAATTGCTGAGCGTGCGCAAACGTTGCAACAGCTAGTGCAGACGGATGAGAAGCAGGTCCCCTTACTCGAAGAAATTCATCCAGTCAGAAGCGGCTTGCCTGACTGGATGTCTCCAGACTAACTCAGGAGAAGTACAGCGTCAGCTCCAGAAGCGCCGGAAGCGCCAGAAGCGCCAGAAGCGCCAGAAGCGCCAGAAGCGCCGGGAGCGCCGGGAGCGCCAGAAGCGCCAGAAGCGCCGGGAGCGCCGGCGGCTCGCCGGCTTCTAAGGTTTTTGATCGATCAAGAAAAAAGGGTCAAACAAAAACACCACCCGAACTGAATCGCGGTGGTGTTTAAGCTATTGCTTGGCTGCCTCTTGCGGGAGGCTCAATATCTCTACATGCTTCAGCCAATCCTTCACACGTAGCGGGCTCTCTGCTGCTGTTTCCGGGATGCGCATCCCTGATGTTTCCACATCGCCCCTCGGCTCAACGCGATGACTTGATTCAATCGCTCACCGAAGATGAATATAGAATATCAGCCCAAAATCGGAAATGGAAGTACCCCAGAATCTTATTTTTGAATATGAGAAACAGGCGCTGGAAGCTCATGAATAAAGGTTTTTAGATTAAAACGATAATGTCAGAATCTCGAACTATTGTGCCACCAGATATGATTCCAAAACACGATCTTGTAGATATGCATTAGATATCCAAAAAATAGCTATTGATTATGCATTTGAAATTAAGGCTATAGATTTTTGGAAAATTCAACAAAAATACTAAGCCTGTTTTATCAAAGACTTTCGGATGGAATCGAAGATAGAAACCTGGTCAAATTCGGCGATAGATCTCAAAGAAGTTGCAAAAAGTGCTGCGATCCATGGCTTCGGCTGAAGCAGTCAACTGGGGTTCTGAAACCAGGACACCGCTTGGATCCTGAAAAGTCGGCTTGCTCCGAGGAAAAATGCAACGAATGCACACGAGAGCGCCACTGCGGGCACATCGGATAATCTCGGGCATTAGCTGATCAACGTACTCCTTCGGAAGCAGCTCCAGGATGTTCGACAAAGCAATCAAGTCAAACGAACCCGATGGCTGAGCTCTGAACCACACGAGCGCATCCTGGCAGACAAGATCTAACCTGGACAAGTTATTTGTGATGGCTTCTGCGTTGTGGCGCTGAAGATAAAGTGGATATCCCGCTTCACCGTCTGGATACCTGGCAAAAAACGTCTGCCATAAATAACAATTAGTCGAGTTTGGAAAATGAGTCAGTGCACGCTCAAATTTATTGAGAATGATTTGCGAGAAGTCATCGGGAACTAATTCCAACGCCGTGTGACCATGAACTAGCGCCAGGAATCTCTTATCGCAGGCGATGGATGTCGCCAGATTCCACTGCAGATTGCACCAGCTTTTCTTGTAAAAGTGTTTTTGCTGATTGGGATCGTCAAGCGACAAGAACTGTTCCGTTTGCGATTTCGTGTGCACGAAAAGATAGAAGACTTTCAGAAGCAGCTGCATATTGCGATCGATAAATCCGCAATTGTTCAGACCCCCTGCCATATGCTCTTTTATGCCACTGAGGATTTGCTGAGACTCAGATGACAAATCTTGCGATACAGCGGAATAGACGCGCCTTGCATCGGCGACACAGGCAGCGCGGGTGGCGTCAAAACCCAATTTGCCGAATAGCAAGAGTTTTAGTTCGACCAGAGCAATCTGGGCTTTGCTTATGTCTAAAGCGACCACATCGCAGTCATGCGTCAGGAGAGCAAAAGCCGTGCAACCGCCCGATGCAATTACAAAAACGCGGGAAGGACTCTTGAGCTGGCGAAGAAGCCAGGCTTCTACAGCCGCATCTTCTCGCACCTGACCGAACATCAAGCGCTGGTCCTGAGCAAAAACAGGCGCTTTGCTTGCGTTTAGACTACTCATTTTTCTTCCAAACTAAGGATGCCCAACCAGGACCATGTATGGCAACAGCAAGTGCACACATTATTGTCGGCAGATTCGATACAATCAGACCGACCGGATGCTCGATTGCTCCGCCACCAAATACGATGCCTGCGATATTCATTGAAACGATTACGACGATCTGGAAGATAGAAACGAAGCGATAGAATAACCCCGACAATATTCCAATCGCAAGAAGCGTTTCGCAGCCACCGATTAGCTTCAAGACAAGCACCGGATCGGCTGAGGCATTATTGAAAACGGAATGGACAATACTAAGGTGATGTGGGTCCAACACGATCACCTTGAGCCACAGACCGTTATATAGCCAGATTGCAGCCAGGGCTATGCGAAAAGCAAAAATCAACTTACCATTCAATTGTTCAACCGCCGATGATTCGTAACTGATAAAAAAATATCACACCAAATACGGTGGTATAGAAAATCCATAATAGCGTCCCTGCAACACGCATAAGAAAGTCCTGCAGTTTGCTATCTGTTAACTTTGCTGTAAAAAACCCAAACTGGAAAAGCAGTCTCGACAACCAACACATGAAAAAAGACCCTGAAGCCAGCAGAGCGAGATGTGATCTTTGCAGCAGGTCCATTGGGAAAATCAAGCAAACGAGTCCGAGCAAGGCAATACCTACCACTATAAATAAAGAGTGGGCAATGAAGATTTGCTTGTTGATTGGGGTTAACTTCTCCAGATCATCCTTCCAATTGAATAAGCGCGGCAACACAGCGTGTGCACCGGCCAGTGCAATCAGCGATATGCCGGCGAACTCTAGAAGCAGTTTCAGTAAATCTACTAACGGCACAGCACGAACACATTTACGAAAGGGGTAATTTTGAACTGTTTCACGAGCTTTAGGTTCGCGGCAGATGCACATCTCAACCATTCCACCTCGGGCAGAAAGTGCATATAGCCAGGTCCATATGCAAGAAAGTTGTGCTTATCCCGCAGATGCTCGACCAACACGATTGCACCGCTGACACTCACTACCCGTGATACTTCCCCGAACAATCGATCGCGACTTTCCTTGTCTCGTGCTTCGTGAGCAGCAAATGCCAGAAGGACCAAATCGATGGAACGATCTTCTATGGGCCATGCAGTCAAGTTCGTAGAGACGGGCTTCTCTTTGCTTGGGAACAGCTTCTGTGCACGCTGAATTGACGACTCGCGTTTGCCTAGATCTCGATAGAAATCAACTACATTAACTTTCGCAGCTGGATATGTTCGCTGCAGCGGATCGCTTGTTTCATCGTAGCCGGCAAGCACATTTAGTATCGTCTTCGGGTCAGGCACAATTTCTGCCAGCCACCGCCAGTGATGAAGCGGCGATAAGTCATAAACCCAGTGGGATGCGATCAAGGAGGCTAACGTTTGGTACGAAGCCAGGACAGCAGCCAGTGATGCTATCGTTCGCAAAGCGCGTGGCACCCTTTTCTGTTTTGACAGCCCAATTGCGCAGGCGACAGTACCTGCGGCAGCGACGTACAGTCCAGCATTGAATATCAGCACGCGTTTCATGCCCTCGAAGCGAGAACGTGGCAGATCTAGCTTATTGGCACTTGTCTTGCTAATCTTCTCCATCATCCTGCCCCGCAGTCCCGTCTGACGGCGAATAGTTACTTTCGTTCAAAGATTGTACTACGCCTTGTTTCCAATAGTATGGTATATCCTCCAACCAGAAAGCGCTGCACAATAACGGCTTGCATTGATTGAACGGTTTCTGTTGCAGAAACGTCTCCTGGACAAGCTCAACCCGCACAGGTCGTGGATGCCAATTCGAGCGCACGCCCTCGATGCGAACAATCGAGTTTGTTTCCCTCTCGTAGTCAAATGTGAATGGCAATGGACCAGCAAATTTGAGCGCATCACGCACGGTGGCAAATGGAGATCCATCCGGCAAGAAATCATCCCTTTCGCTGAGGTCTACGTTCAAGATAACATCGGCATTTTGATCGTGTGAACGAAGTTCAATTTTTACCTGATCCGGCGGACCAGAGCGACGTACAGTCACCTTCGCATGATGATAATTGTAGTGGGTCAGAAGATTCCCGAACTTGACGATGATAGGTTTATCCGCATCCGATCGCAAAATTAGCAGACCTCGAAGAGTTCGCCCTTCGCTCGTCTTGAATCTGGTAAAGATGCGGCGTCCAGCCAGAAAAAAATCCTGACCAAGGGCTGCCGGCCAACCCTTCGGCCGCAATTTCCTCGTTTGCACAAATGCGGCAGCGACGAAAGCCAGATCGCCATGACAATCAAGAATCAACCCGGCTGGAATAAGCGGTAAAAGCGATTCCTTCGGGAAGGCATACGTCAATACGAGCACGAATTCAAAATGCGCTTCAATAGCTAAAGGGTGACGTTTAAGCAGGTAGAGCGGTAATGGCATGCTTGCTCCTCGGTTAAGTTCCTGCATCCAGGAGATGATCTCGCATCCAAGTGATGATCTTGCTCCAGGTGACGGTCTTGCCAGGTGATGATCTACTGTGCTTGCATCAGCGTCAACTGCAAAAAGAGCACGAACAAAAACACCACCCGAACTGAATCGCGGTGGTGTTTTAGCTATTGCTTGGCTGCCTCTTGCGGGAGGCTCAATATCTCTACATGCTTCAGCCAATCCTTCACACGTAGCGGGCTCTCTGCTGATGTTTCTGGAATGCGCATTCCTGAAGTTTCTGCATCGCCCCTCAGCTCATAGCGGTGACTCGCTCACTCGCTCACTGAAGATGAATATAGAATATCAACGAAGTTCAGCTTTGAAAATTCCCCCAGAATGATCAGCAGCAAGATTAATTGCACTGCAATAGAACGTGACTCTGCCTCGTTCAAATTATGAATTTGGAATGTCAGGCTCCTGAACCACTGCCTGTGATGGAAAGAAACGGCATTCGAATTTGTAGCCGCAGATGCTGTTCTGGAGGCAAATTCCACAGTCTATCCAAAGCATATATCAATTACTAAAAACGATTCATCATTTATTGAATAGATTGCTGATTTTGAAGCTGAAAAATCATCTGGCCATATAGCGCAAATGAATCATTATCGGTATCTTTAGCTGCGGAGAAGATCAAAACAGCAATTTCGAACTGCAATCGAATGCGGCTCTCCATGCGGATATAGCTTCCCTATAACAACGTATATTCAATTGAAAGTAATCATCGCCGAAAAACCATCAGTTGCACGTGACCTTGCCAACGTCGTTGGAGCAAGCACAAAGAAAGACGGCTACTTTGAAGGCAATGGGTATGCTGTTACGTACGCATTTGGACACCTGGTATCCATTGCGGAACCCGAAGAAATGGATCCACGATGGGGAAAGCCCTGGCGCATGGACCAGCTGCCTATGCTTCCGACAGATTGGAAATACAAGGTGCTCGAAAAGAGCGCAGCGCAGTTCAATGTAATCAAGAAGCTTTTTTGCGATCCAAAATGCGAATCAATAATATGTGCAACTGACGCCGGGAGAGAAGGCGAACACATTTTTCGACTTATATATAAGTTGAGCGAGTCCACAGCTCCCGTTCAGAGATTGTGGATCAGTTCCTTGACGCCAGATGCTATCAAAGATGGACTCAGCAAACTAAAACCTGCTAGCGAGTTCGACAATCTGGCGCACTCGGCTTCTGCGCGAGCGCATGCTGACTGGGTTGTCGGGCTGAATTTCACCCGCGCTTATACCACGCTCAACCGCAACCTCTGCACCATTGGCAGAGTTCAAACACCAACTCTCGCATTGATTGTTGCAAAGCAAGCTGCTATCGATGCATTTAAATCGAATCAGTTCTATGAAATTCTGGCGACGTTTGAACCAGGTTTTGTAGCCCGCTACATCACGCCTGGTGAAGAGCCGCAGACGCGTCTGAATGACAAAGCTGCAGCGAAAGCTATTGTTGACAGCATTGCAGCACTGAAGCATGGCAACGTTCAATCAATAAATACGGCAGAAAAGAGAAACAGAGCACCAGCTTTGTATGACTTGCTCACTTTGCAAAAGGATGCAAACAAGCGTTTCGGATACACCGCACAAGAGACACTCGACATCGCGCAAAGCTTGTACGAAGAATTCAAGCTAATTTCCTACCCAAGAACAGAATCGCGCCACATTTCCAATGACATGGTTGGGGAATTGCCGCGCATTCTCAGTAATCTTTTGAAGTCAGCTGCTGCAAGCAAGAAGATTCTCGATGTTTTTGCTAAAGAAGGCATCGCGCCAGGAGGCATCACTGCCGCTTTGTTGCGCCCCAAACTTGGCAAACATTATGTTGATGACACCAAGCTTACAGATCACCACGCGATAATTCCTACATATAACCAAGCGCCCGCAAACTTGCCGGAACGCCAGGCAAACGTTTACAAGCTCGTTGTTATGCGCTTCTTATCTATTTTTCTTCCAGCGGAAGTGCGGGATGAAACAACGGCAATCATTACTCTCGGAGAGCATTTATTCCGTGCGAAGGGAGTAGTGATCAAAGAATTGGGTTGGACTGAAATAATGGATGCGGAATCTGCCGATAATGCAGAGTCTAAGACTAAAGTATCCGGCAAGGGTAAAGGCAAAAAGGATAAAAGAGAAGCTGAAGAAGAATCCCAGCAATTACCTGCAATGGCTGTGAATCAGCAAATTCCTAAACGCAAAGAAGAACTGAAAGAAGGAAAGACTACTCCACCAAAACCGTATGACGATTCTAGCTTGTTGACCGCCATGAAAAATGCCGGGCAAGATCTTGACGATGAAGATCTTGCATCATACATGAAACAACGTGGACTCGGAACTCCGGCTACGCGAGCAGCAATCATCGAACGTCTTTTGCAAACAGGCTATATAGAACGCCAGAAGAAATATATTCTTCCTACTCAAAAAGGAATTGCCCTAATTGAGCAAGTTCACAACAGTTTAAAGGACGTCGCCTTAACCGCAAGTTGGGAGCAGCAACTCGCCGATATTCAAGATGGCAAACTTGAGGATTCGAAGTTTGAGAATGACATCGGATCTTTTGTGAGCGGAGTACTACCTGAGCTCAGCGCAGTAACATTCGCTGGATTGAGAACTTCGTCAAAACCACAAGAGCCATCAGAGGTTCCAGGCGGAATAGCGAACTGCCCACAATGCAAACAAGGCGTAGTTAGAACGACACCAAAAGGTGCTTCTTGCAATCGCTGGAAAGAAGGCTGCAATTTCTCGATCTGGGGTGAGCAATTTGGAAAGGCCCTGAACGAAGCACAAATAAAACAACTAGTGGAGAAGGGCCGAACAAAAGTGATCCAAGGATTCAAGAAAAAATCCGGAGATGGAACTTTCGATGCGGCGCTGGTACTGAACGAAGAGTTCAAGGTCAGGCTAGAATTCGATGACGGTAGCATTGGTCCCTGCCCAGTGTGCAAGGAAGGAATAGTTCGCTTGACCCCCAAAGGTGCCGGTTGCAATCGATGGAGAGAAGGTTGCAAATTTACGATCTGGGGTGAACAGTTCGGCAAGAAATTGAGTGATGCGCAAATCAAAGAACTATTTGAGAAACGCCGGTCAAAAGTTATCAAAGGATTCAAGAAGAAATCCGGCGAAGGCACATTCGATGCACGGCTTGTTTTGAACGACCAATTTAGAATTTCTCTTTCCTTTGACCTTGACGATCCACCAGAAACAGAAACGCGCGAACTCACAAGCGCAACTCCGCCTGGGACCGCGGGCGTCTCGCCCGCTTCTACTCCGGTAAGTCAACGATCGGGATTGTAAATTTGAAGCGGACAGGACGCCTGGGGCCGCGGGCGTCTCTGCCGCTTCTACTCCGTAAGTCAACGATCGGGATTGTAAATTCGAAGCGGGCGGAACGCCCGCGATCCCAGGGCATCCGCTTTCTAAGAATCTGATGCCGGTTCGCTAAGCATCCAGGAATACGATCCAAAACCAAAAAACAAAAACACCACCCGAACTGAATCGCGGTGGTGTTTTAGCTATTGCTTGGCTGCCTCTTGCAGGAGGCTCAATATCTCTATATGCTTCAGCCAATCCTTCACATATAGCGGGCTCTCTGCTGCTGTTTCCGGGATGCGCATCCCTGATGTTTCCACATCGCCCCTCGGCTCAACGCGATGACTTGTTTCATCGCTCACCGAAGATGAATATAGAATAGCAGCCGATCTCCGAGATTTGAACTACCCCAGAAAAGCATTTTTCTGAACAAAGTCGATGCACGAAAAATTCGACAGTATCAACAGTTTGAATTCCGATTGACCTCGTCAGAAGCCCGGCCTATTTGCTATATCGGCATTTGAAGTTCCAAGAGCCCATTTCTATACAATCGCACTATCAACAGACATACAATAGACATACAGATGCATATCTATCAGCTAGACTTGCAACTACACCAAGTAAAAAACTAAATACGATTTATCGAGAAAAGTCGATGCAGGATCGGAGCATCATGGATCCGGTTAGAATAGACGAGTCATTCCTTATATATGAATGACTCGCTAAAGCTAAATGTCTAGCTAAAGCTAAACAAGAATGCACCGCAAAATAGGCATGCACGGCTTAATACATTGCCTCCTGGAGGCAGCTCAGAGCCGCCCAGATAAACAAACTCCACTCGGCATCTTTCGCCCCTGACATTCAAAACATCAAACCAGAACTGGAAAAAACGTGGCTAACTCAATCAAATTTGGAGACCTGCTGGTTCGGCTTCAATTAATTAGCGAAGCTAATCTCATGGATTCACTCAAAGTTGCTCCGCAATTTGGGCTTCCTCTTGGCCGCACCATGGTCCTTTCCGGTTTGTTGTCAGAAGCAGAATTGCAGCTGGCGATTGAGCTGCAGTCCTTGATCAATATGAAAGGTTTTTCGATGGAAGCAGCTCGTGACGCTGCCAACCGTGTGCGCGTCGATGGAGTATCTCCAACAGAAGCGTTAGTCGCAACTGGTTTGCAAGCAGCAAGTATTACTACGGCAAGTACTCTTGGAAATATCTTGCTCAAGTCCGGCGTTATCAATCAACAGCAGCTTGATGCTGCGCAAAAGATAAGCTACGAAACCGGCATTAGACTCGGACGTGCGCTCGTTCTTTCAGCAGCAATAGATCATGCACTTCTAACAAAAGCGTTAGAGGTTCAAACTATGGTTCGCGATAAAAAGATCAGCATAGCTCAAGCAATTGAGTTGATCTCCAACAGCGTTCCCAAGCCCAAAGGTAAGACCTCGCAGTCCATTAGCCTGGAATCCCATTCTATGCGCCCCGCACCGGCAAAGAAACAAGTCCGATTCGGAGAATTTTTGGTTCTTTGTGGTCTTGCTACGGAATCAGAAATATTGAATGCCATGGAAACAAGCCTGAACCAACAAAAGAGTTTGGGAGAGGCAATTGTTGAGCTTGGGCTCGTCTCTAAAAAGGTATTTGATAAAACACTCGAGTTGCATCAGCAGGTATGTGCGGGAGAAATTACTGTCGGTGAGGCGGCCGACAGAATCCATAAAATGGTGTTCAAATCGGGTGAATCGAATAGCGGAAACACTGCGCCAGTAGCGCTTGGCGAGTTATTGAAGTTCTCCGGATTAGTCGACGATTCTGACATATCGGAAGCAATCAGTTTGAGCAACAAATATCCATCGCTTATTGGAAAAATGCTCGTCGTTTCCGGAGCTATTGACGAAGCGACACTGATAGCCTCGCTGCGCGCTCAGTATCTTCTGAAGTATGGATATATTAGCCTCGAAGACGCAATTCGCTGCTTGCAATACACGAAAGACAACCGAATAAGCTTTGATGATTCACTTGAAGAATTAGGTGTTAGAAAGCCCGGAGTTTAGACATTTGCTTCATTTTGCCTTGCGTCTCATCCGTTTAGAGCTCATCAATAAGTAGCTATTCACTCTGCTCAAGCTTGGCTGAAAAGAACTGAGGAAACATGATTAGTTCACTTTGCTCTAACATGTATTGCTAAGTCAATACGGATTCCCTGTATGTTGTACAAGTTATCTGCATTCTTCAATTGAACCGGCACCTGAGCCGCAAAAGCTCACCAGATGCCAAATTTGAAGCACCGGCCGTAGTGCCTGACAGAAAACAAAATGAGTTGCCTATATTCGGAGTTTTTAGAACGAAGCTCAAACGCCATTGCTAGCAAGTACTTTCGACCGCGACTAAATCAAGCATTCGGTATTTACGTTACACCAGAGTAGAGAGAAAAAATTCGATGTAGTTTGATCTCTTTTTGTGCACGTGGATATAATCAAATTGCTGAGCCAATCTAGGCAGAAACAATCTGAGACCATGATCGGCAAGCATCACCCCAAGAAAAAAAACTCAAGTATGAGTTGATGATGCAGATTTACCTCTGGCATGAAGCCTTGAGAATCTGCATAAGACAGCATCAAAATCAGCATGTACAGTAAGTAAACTCCGCTGAGTTTACTGTCTGAACATCAGAATCAGGGCGCACTCATCGCGCCGGAAACCATTGCGCCCGCCAACATGCATGCGGGCGGCGCATGCATGCGCAATTCTGCGCGTTCGTCTTAACGCTTCCAAAAGAGGTAAATTAAATGAGGACCAAGAAAAAACGTAGTTCAAAGTTACTTGTTTGTGGGGTCGTCGCCTCGCAACTGAGCATTGGACTTCTGCCGGCTTCATTGGCGCAGAGCGCACCTTCCGGCCATCTCCCCAGCTCACCTACTACAAAAACGCCGATCACGCCGACATATCAAATAGTCAATTCCACTTCGCTCCAGAATCAGAAATCACTTACAGTAACTCCCGGAGTCAATTACGTAATTGATTTAACATCTCCCACTGCAGCCACGGTAAATCTGACCGGGAATCTCACCAATGGTGGCAATCTCTATGTAGTCTCGACTAACCCAAGCATCACCAGTTTTACTGTCTCTGCCAACAATATTTTCAACCAGACCGGCGCACTGCTGACAACGAATCTCCCAGCGCTTGGGATTCCCGGTCTTAATGGTGCGCTCACACATTTGACCTTGAACCTTGTTGCACTGCAGAATATTATCAACAATGGTGTTATCAGCAGTTCCGCTGCATTGAATATGACTGCCGGAAACCAGATTGTTAACGCAGTTCCTCAAAATGTTCATAACCTGGTGCCTTCAATATTTGCAGCGAGCAACATTACAATGCAAGCTGCACAAATATTGAATACCGGAAATATATGTGCCCAGGCGGCTATCAACGCCTATACGTCAAATCTGGTTAACTCAGGTGTTATCCAGGCGATGACCAATTTGAATGTGAGCAATCTGGTCGGTAATGTACTCAACGTGAATAACACCTGCGGTCTGCTAAGCGCCGGTAATCAACTGAATTTCTCCGTTGCTCAAGGAAAGTCAGAGGGACTTCTTTCTATTCTTGGCGGAACCCTCCGGGCTGACGAAATCAAGATTAATGCGCCTAACGGCAAGATATGCGTAAACGTTGAAGAGGTATGCGGCCCCGTCTCGTTACTAGGCAACAGCGCAACAGTAGAGGTCAATAAAGGCGGCTTGACCTTAGCTTCGTCGACTCTCACCGGTGGCAGTGACTTCTTCGGAGTGCACGGAAATCTTGATCTGAGCGGCTTGTTTGCCAGCTCACCAACTTTTAGCACCGGTGGAGGTGACTTCATCGCACTGGCAACCGGAAACATCATTGCCCCGAATGCACCCAGCAATGCGCTCATTAACGCAATGTCCCCTAACCCGCAAAAGAACGGCGGTTTAATTTTGCTGGATGCAGGTACTAATTTCCGCCTGTTCAACTCAAGATGCCTTACTTGCGCGGATAAAGTTGATTTTGTCCTTACGGGACCAAGTCGCACCGGCGGGAATATCGAACTCCCCAACGTCAGCTTGCTTACAAACTGCAATTCAATTACGGTGCTGGCACATGAGGGCGAAGCCTGTGAGCCGCGGAACTACTGCGAGCCCCGGAATTTCTGCGAAACAAGGAATTTCTGCGAGCCAAAGAACTTTTGCGAACCAAAACCAGAATCCTGTTTTCCGTCGTTCAACCAGTGCTATCTGCCTAAATTGGACCCATGGTCTGAGGTCGGCGGCATTCACAACAATTACTCTCGGCATGAAAAAAATGAGGGATCAATTTCGATCGGAAACATTCAACTTTGTTGCGACCATGCGGTCTGCTGCGCACCGGGTCATGGACCAGAGATAATCGTTAAAGGTGACGGAAACGTAACCGTGTCTAACGTTATCAACACGATCGGCGGCGTGCAAATCACCAGCAAAGAAGAGTCGGTGCATGTAAATAGCAACAGTAAAGTACAAGCTTTTAACGGTAGTGTCCTGGTGAACGCCCACGAAGACATCACTACCGGCAAAAACGTTGAAATAGATGCAGTCGGAGGCAATCTGCTTCTTGACGCAAATACAGGCAGCGTACGTACCGGCGATAACAATACCCTGCAAGCGTTCACTGCTATGAATTGCTGCCACCTGAGTGGTGGTGAGCTAACTATCAAAGCAGGAGACGACATCCACCTTGGTAATTTCAACACCGTTTATGCAGACAAAGGAATAAAACTGCAGACTTGTGAAGGAGATATTTCAACTGGCAACGGTGATAATTTCCAGACCTGCAAAAAAGATATTGATTTTTGCTCAGCCGAAAATATAACAATCGGCAATAACAACGACTTTAACGCAAACCGTGGAAACATAAACTTCTTTGCCGTTGATAATATCAAAACTGGAAGTTCCGATAACTTCAACGCATTTGCAGGAAGACATCATGGTGGCAACATCACATTTGATTCAAGCTGCGGCAACGTTGAGATAGGAAACAATAACGAATTCAATGCCGTTGGTGGCGATGTAAAGCTGCTGGCATTCGGCAAAGTTTCCACCGGCCATGACACCGATATTAATGCATTCAGCCAGTGCCAATCTGGCGGTGACATCCTGCTTCAAGCAAAAACCAAAGACATAGTCATAGGAAGTGGAAATGATTTTATCGCGCAATTTGGCGATATCAGATTGCTTGCACCCAAAGGCAATATAAAAACCGGCAACAATGACAGTTTTAGCGCTTTTAGCAAATTTGGTGAGGGTGGCGACCTCATCGTCAAAGCCGGAAAGAACATTTCCTTTGGCAACAACAATGATTTCCTTGGCGGCGAGCATATTGGTATTTTCAGTAAGTATGGAAATATCACCACCGGAAAGAGCGACACCTTCCATAGCTGCTGTGGTGGCATAGACCTCATCGCCAAACACGGCAGTATTACCGTAGGCAGCAAGAACTTTTTCGAAGCAGATGCAGGCAACATAAAATTACTTGCAGGCAAAGACATCACGACAAAGAGCAACGATACCTTTAACGCTTTCAAGTTCGGAAAAGGTGGCAACATATTCTTTACGGCTCTGAAAGGCGACATTTCAGTCGGCAGCAAGAATAAGTTCAACGCTGTAGGCGGCGATATTGAGTTCGAAGCCCACAACAATATAAAGACTCATAGTAACGACCAGTTCTATGCCTTCACTGAACATAAGTCAGGTGGCAGCATCGAATTTACCGCAAAGAACAAAGACATCGACCTTGGTAGTCATAATTCCTTCACAGCGAATGCTGGAGATATCGAATTTGAAGCCGGCAGAAACTTCAAGTCCGGAAATTTTGATAGCTTTGAAGCATTTGCAAACCGCGGACGCGGTGGCAATCTTGAAATAGAAGCCGGCAAGAACGTGACAATTGGAAATAACAATTTCCTTTTCGGCGATCACAGCATAGATGTGCTGGCCAAGCATGGCAACATCAAGACAGGTTCAAAAACCGATTTCCAGACTTGTGATGGAGAGATCGAACTTACAGCTGCATGCGGCAACATAAGCATCGGTGCACATGATTCCTTCAACGCAAAGGGCGGTGACATTGAACTTACTGGCAGCAAAATAAGTACTGCTGCTTACGACGTTTTCAATGCGTTCAGAGATCACAAAAACGGCGGCGAAGTTGAATTCACTGCGTCAAATTCAATCAGCATCGGTAACAATAATAAAGTCAACGCCGTCGGCGGAGACATTGAATTTAGCGCCGGCAATTCCATAAAAACTGGCAACGGCGACGTATTCAACGCATTCCACAAATATGGCCACGGTGGTGATATATCATTCACCGCCAAGCATAAAGACATCAAACTTGGAAATGACAATTCCTTCCAGGCTGTCACCGGCAATATCAAGCTCATGGCAGGCCGAAACTTCAGCTCTGGTAACAACGACAGTTTTGAAGCATTCGCGCATGGCAAGCAGGGTGGAAACCTCTCCGTAGAGGCCGGAAAGAACATAACGATCGGAAATAACAACTTCCTTTATGGCGACCACAACATTAATGTGTTCAGCTTCGGAGGAAACATTAAAACCGGCACGAAGACTGATTTACAAACCTGCGATGGAAATATAGATCTCAAGTCTGCTTGTGGAGACATTTCTGTCGGCAACGGTGATTCATTCAATGCCAAAGCTGGCAATCTGGTCCTGAGCGCTCGGGAAATTGAGACCGGCAGCGGAGACACATTCAACGCTTTCCGGAATCACGGAAAAGGCGGCAATGTAGAGTTCCTCGCTTCAGACAGCATTGAAGTCGGCAACAAGAATCAGGTAAATGCCGTGGGCGGAAACGTCGTGCTTACGGCTAACAGCATTGAGACTGGTACTTCTGACAAGTTCAACGCGTTCCACAAATTCGGTCACGGTGGTGACGTGTTATTTACTGCTAAGCACAAAGATATTGAGCTCGGCATGAATAATTCATTGCTGGCAGATACTGGAAACATCAAGCTAGTAGCGGGCAGGAATTTCAGCTCAGGAACCGGCGATAGTTTCGAAGCGTTCGCCAGCGGGAAGCATGGCGGCAATCTCGAAATTGAGGCCGGCAAGAACGTGACAATTGGAAATGGCAATTTCCTCTACGGCGATCACAACGTAGACGTTCTGGCGAAACATGGCAACATCAAGACAGGTTCAAAAACCGATTTCCAAACTTGTAATGGAGAGATCGAACTTACAGCTGCATGCGGCAACATAAGCATCGGTTCAAGCGATTCATTAAGTGCTAAAGGCGGCGATATCCTGCTTCTGGCGAATCAGATTAAGACCGGCTCGAATGATACGTTTAACGCCTTCCGCAATCATGGAAAAGGCGGAAACGTAGACTTCCTTGCATTCAATAATATTGAATTAGGCAGTCACAACAAAATCAATGCCGTAGGCGGCAACATTCTGCTTGGCGCGAAAAACAATGTCAGCGTTGGCGACAACTCTACCCTGGATGCATTCAACAGATGGCACCATGGTGGCAATGTCGAACTGATCTCGCTAAAAGGCAATGTCTCCTTGGGCAACAATGATGATCTCAACGCTGTCGGCGCCAACGTGCTGCTTGCAGCTTTCCATGGCAATGTTTCCACTGGAAAAAATACTGATGTCAGCGCCTTCGAACAACATCATAAAGGCGGCAACATAGTTGTCGTGGCAGGGAAAAACCTGACGGTCGGAAGCAAAAATACGTGGTTCGTTGACGACAACTACCATTTCTTTGTGAACGGTAAGATAAGCGTCGGCAAAGGCACAGTATTCTTAAAATGTGAAGACAGCTGCCACGAGCATGACGACAGATGTTTTAGCCGAATCGGTTGCGAAGATGACAGTTGTGTTGTCAGTTATGGTCCCCACGGTGATAACGACAGGAATAATTGCTTCGTCGGCCCGAAACATAGAGACGAAAGCTACTGGCTCGCCGGACATGAGCATAAAGGCGAAGATAAGTGGATCAGCGGGTCAGACCATAAAAAAGGTGAAAACGACTGCGTTGTCAAACTGGACCATAGAGACGGAAATAAGTGGATCAGCGAGTCGGACCATAAGGGTGAAAACAACTGGCTTGTAGAGCTCTGCAGTTTTGACCCGAAGGACGGTCGTGAACCGCGCAATGATAACAATTGTCGGGTTCAGATTTGCACCACATACGGTGACCCACGCAGCGACAAGAATGACGAATGCCGCACTGTATGTCACGTGCCAACGCCTCGTGAGTGCCAGGCTTCACTAGTGTCTTATCAATTCCCTGGTCAGGGCTGCGAGCGAAAAGACATTTGCGTCACACCAACAACGGATTGTCCAGATCCGCCAACCGCACCATGTGCACCAAAATGCGCAGACCCATCAACGTGCCCGCCGCAAGCTCCGTCGTGCCCGACACCTACGGCTTGTCCGCCAAAAGCACCTGAATGTCCGGATCCATCCGTGTGCCCGCCAAAACCGACACCTTGCCCGACACCAACCGAGGTACCACCTACACCTCCGGAGTGTAAGAAACCGCCGCAACCGCCGCCGTGTCCGCCACCACCTCCTCCTCCTCCACCACCTCCTCCTCCACCTCCCCCACCTCCACCTCCACCACCTCCACCTCCACCACCTCCACCACCTCCACCTCCACCTCCACCTCCACCACCACCACCACCACCACCACCACCACCGCCACCACCACCGCCACCTCCTCCTCC
>JBIKOL010000006.1:0-106857 GCA_044358055.1 Obscuribacteraceae bacterium (SeqCode) | reverse complement strand
TGCTGCAAATCTGGCTTGCTGCAAATCTGGCTTGCTGCAAATCTGGCTTGCTGCAAATCTGGCTTGCTGCAAATCTGGCTTATTGCAAATCTGGCTTACTGCAAAATTCTGACTTACTGTTGTCCGCTTTGAGGCGGCAGCGTTCTCAGATTCACGCTCATTGCGCAGAATAGTACTGGATGCTCCGCTGGACGATCAAAGATTACTGCTGCGGAATTTGTTGAGGGTAAGCCTGTTGTCCTGGTGCTAGTTCGTTGCGCAGAAAATTACCCATTCCGTTTTTCATCATGCCACCGTATCCGCCCATTTGCTGCTGCTGCATCGATGCTGGCGCCACTCCCTGTGGTGGCAAGCCCAGACCGTTTGCTCCGGGCATCATTTGTTGCTGATTGCCGGCCGGAGAAGAGATGAACATTTGCCCTTGCGGATTGATCGTTACATAAAAACCCTGCCCGGTCTGCATGTTTGTCATCATGTATTGACCTGCTGGCAAGTTCGTATTTCCGGCCATCTGTCCCATGCCGCCGCCAAGCAGTCCGTTTGCCCCCTGTCCTTGCATAAGGCTTTGCTCCAGCTTTTTCAAGAACTGCGCCTCGCATGGATGTACATTTGTTGCTGCAAGGAAGCACGAGAGAATGAATCCTGCAGAGAAAATCAACTTATACGAATTCATAAGCCTCCAGGAGCGGCGCCCGAAAAAACACTGGTTTTTGAATTGTATCACTGAGTAGAAAATGTGGCTTTAAACCAGCCTACTTAAGGGAAGACCTCTGCTTACATGGTATAACTCGTGGCTGCAGAAGCGGTGGTTGCCTATCCAATGGCAACAAGTTCGCATGTATAAGGTAGGTCCAGGTTCCTTGGCAACCGGACACGAATTCTTAATTGGCTGCAAGCCAGAGGCAGGAGAGAGATGAGTCGACTAAATGCAGTAACACTAGAAACAGCAGCACCCGGAAAACAAAAGGAACTTCTTGAGGGAATCAACAAGAAGTTCGGACGCGTTCCTAACGTTTTCACTTTGCTGGGTAACTCACCGGCAGCGCTTGAAGGCTATCTGAAATTCAGTGAAGCCCTTTCTGGCGGCGTGCTTGATCCCAAACTGAGAGAAATAATCGCAATTGCAGTTGCTGAAACCAACACCTGCGAATATTGCTTGTCTGCGCATACAGCTATCGGCAAGATGGTTGGACTTAACGAGCAAGAGCTTGCCTGGGCAAGAGAACAGCGCTCGGAAGATCCGAAGTTCAACGCCGCGCTTCGCTTTGTTCGCATTATGGTGACAAGCCGCGCGGAAATGGCCGACAGCGATCTTGATGATTTGAAGAAGGCTGGATTTAACGATGGCGAAATTGCCGAAATTATCGCCAACGTCGGCATTAACATCTTCACTAACTACTTCAACCACATCGCACAGCCAGAAGTTGACTTTCCCAGAGTCAAAACCGCATTTCCTGTTTAATTGTGAAACAGAGAGCACGGCGCCGAGTTGCGATTCGCATGGGCAAACAATGATGGTTAGTGAATTCGGCTCGTTGCTTCAAACATAGATCTTTTTTGATCACTTTCAAGAATCTGCAGAGGCGGCGCCGCGTGCGTCGCCTTTATGCGTTAACCAGAGGCTAGAGCTCGGGAGCGCCGGCGCTTCCGGGATTCGAAATTACCTAAGCGTCCAGCGACGAACTTTCGGGCCTTACTTGCGGGCGGCAAAGTCCTACAGACAAGCTCGGACAGAGCAGGGGCTTGCCTATCTGCGATATTAGGGCAATAATGGAATAATCCCCCGCTCTATGTTGCAAATTCAAGGAAAGCTATGCCTCAACCCGCCGGAAACGCATGGGAGTCTCCTTCGCTTGCAAGAACTGTTTTTCGCAGCTTGAAGCACGATGACCCGCTTTATCAGGAAATCAAAACCTTACTAATTAATGGTCGCCGAGCCGAAGCGGTCAGTTTGATTTGCCGTTACGATCAGCGCTTTGCCGATGGCGATGCGCAAGACTTGATGAAAATGATCATGTCTACTTTGACTGATACAAAAATCGACTTTTGATCAATTTAGTTGGTAATTAGCCAGTATTTGATTGTCCAGAACATCGTCCACAAGCGGGCGACCTTTCTTTGGCTCTTTCATTATATAGGCGAAATCGAAACGCTGTTCATCAGCATCTTTTGAATTCGAATTGTAGATTTTGACCACGCCTTGAACATCCACGTTCAAACCTTCACCATCCCGATTGTTTCTGATGCTGAGCGGTGCGATGTCGATTTCCAGACGACGGATTGGTCTGGCAGTTTTGATGCGTTCAAGGCTTTTGCGATTTTTATCGAACCAGGGAAGTCTTTCTATGGACCCACGTGCGTGTTGAGACGTGAAATCAGCCTTCAACAGCTTGTCGAGCGAATCGTGCCAGTCGCCGGCTCTATATTTCACTGCAAGCAATTCTCCGGTAAGCTTTGTGGTGGCATCGACTACATAATCTTGCTGATCTGCATCTAGTTTCAGCTCTTTGTGCCTTGAGACTCTCAACTTATCAGCTTTATCATGGTATTTCTGTGCTTGCTCGTCCTTTCCGGATTCTTGCAACATGTATGCGTAAACATCAAGTTCTCTTGCAGTTTCTCGCACGGCAAAATCGACGAGCGGTGAATTCGCTTTCTTCTCGGACAAACCTTTTACGCTGGTTTCGAGTATGTCGCAGATACGTTTTTGCAATGCGAGCGCTTCTTCACGTTTCCCGAGTTTTTGTTTGACGTGAGCAAATTTATGCAATCGATCGATCGTCTCTATCGGATCAAAAAAGGAACAACCTGCGGCACTTGCTGAGATATTGATGTTCTCACCCTGGGCGCCAAGGAGAAGTTTGTATAGCGAATCTGCGCCGTCGTAATCTCCGTGGTTTCTTTTTATCTCTGCAAGAGTGATTATGCATTTGTCTCGCTGGAATTTTCCGTCGTTTTTGTTTCTTGCCAGCTCCTTCGCGCCCCATTTTGAGCTTATCGCCGCTGACTGCTCCAGGCTGTCTACGGAGTCTTCGAACCTACCCTGCGTTACATTTCCTTTTGCGACGAGATTGAGAAGCAGCACTTTTATATACTCATCATTGTTGCTGCTTGATTGAAGCGCCGAAAGTCCTTTCTCGGCACACCACATCATCTCTTTTGATTGTCCTTCAGTATCATCAAATGCCTGGGCGTAGTCCGTATAAACTCTGGCTGCTGCGTACTTGCCGAGAAAAAAGGCTTCCCTATTTGCTAGTTCGGAAATTTGATTCAGGGCAAAAGCAATATTGCCTTTTGCATTGGCTTTGGCAATTTCTCGTTCTGTCGCTTGGTTCACAAGCAATAAGCTAATGATAGGCGTGCTTAGCAGAGCGATTATTGCTTTCTGACTGAGTTCAAGGCGGCGCGATTTTTCCAGCTCTTCTTTTACCTTCGCAGCTGTAATGGTATCGCCTGTAGTGTCAAGGATCTTGAGGAAGTCTGAAAAACAAGGGTGCAGCCAGGGGAATTTTATTGCCGAGTCGTTGTAGTTCTTCCAGGATTCCTTGAACAATTCCTCGCTTTCAGCCTGCTTTCCCTGGTCGTAGTACATGCTGGCTAGCTTTGCTTGCTTCTCGGACATATATGCATTTTTCTTGCCGAAAAATGTGTTGTGAATTGTGATTGAACATTTGAAGATTTTTTCGGCAAGTTTTTCTTCGCGCACCGAAGCTATTGTGCGTGCCCACAAATCGAAGAAATCGATGAGCAGCGGTAAAACAAACAGAAAGCAAACAAACAGTGAAAGCGACCCGGCAATTGGCAGCTTATAGTAGTCGAACAATACCTGCGCCACCTTAAAATAAAAGCCCGCGAGCAAGGCGTGTCCGACGAGAATGCAGCTTTCTTTTGCGAAAAGCTTCCAGTTGATTCTGTGGGTCATAGGTACAGTCTCCGTATACCTTAATGCCCATTTTTTACTGGATTAAATCGCTGAGTTTCCGCTATTTAGCTGGATTAGCGCAGCTTCAGTTACATTTTTTCGTACCAGACAGGTCCATCATTGGCAGAACCCGACGCGGCGGCGGCTGCGGCTGCGTCTTCTGCTTGTTTACGCAGCGCCTTTTCTTCCGGAGTGTTGAAGATAACGTCGAGCACTTTCATGTAAGCGTGGGACACTTTTTGCCGCTCAAGGTCATGCCAGTCGAACTTGCGAAAATCTTCAAGGATTTTCCGCAAATCTTTGCTGCTCCGCGTTTTTTGAATCCGCGTGACCCAGACATCAATGTCATCGTTTGATTGCGCCATAGATAGCTACTCGCAAGGAAATTCCTTTCTCTTTAAAGGATAATCTGCTGCTTCGGAAATGACAACATATTCTTGAATGAACTTCAATTCAGCGAGTCGCCAAAATGGTCGGGGCGCCTCACGGCGTCCCGTTAAATACATTCTGAAAGGGCTCACGTGAGGCGCCCCGACCAAGAGATGTTAACCTGGGTGATAACTCCATCAGATTCCTTACAGATGTGCATGTTGAAATGCGCGCCCTTCAGCAAAGGAAAAGGGCGACGCCTGAAGCATCGCCCGATAATTCTATTGATTCAGATATTGCTGACGATTATTTTTCGCCGCTATAGTCAGAACCGAGTGAGAACGACTGATGTGTGAAAGGCTCGTTGAAGCCATGGTTGAAGCCGTTCTTGATGCCATAATATGGTCCGGTGAGACCGCCCCAGGCTACTGCAGCCGGGAGTGTAACGATGCTAACAAGGGCGCAGCATGGTCCGCAATCTTTGCCGCCAACTTTATCAGCAAGTGCTGGTGTCCAGTCTTTGTATGCGCTGACTGTCTGACGAACCATAGCGACCGGCATTCCAACTGTGGTGCCTGCTCCGACGCCACCAATTCTGGTGACCCATTCTGCACCGCCAACTGCTTCTTCGAGTCCACTATTTTCGCCTTTTGCGAATGTTGGAGCAACCGCTCCTAGTACTGCCAACAATGCCAGTGTTGTGGCGAACATTGATCTCTTCACAACCATCCTCCTCATCCTTACAGGATCCCTTGCTGTTTTTTGCCACAGAATCCAGGCGCCAAAACGTTAGTAACGGTACCATCGTACTGCATCAACAGCATTTTGTCTGCTTTGAAATTTACTTACTGACTACTTGCCGGATTTTAGTTGCAAAAGTAACAACTCGGTTCTCTGCCCAAAACCTGTCAAATAGCGGCTCTTCCTCGTTTGCTTCTTGAAAAAAGCCACCATGCCCGCCATGTTTTGTAATCAGTAATTTCACATGGGGTGAATTTTCATTGAGCTGATAAAACGAATCGACCGGGACAAGAGGATCATCTTCCGCGCTAATTATCAACACCGGACAACTGATATCTTTGATTTTGCTAATCGAACTTGCTTCGCGATAGTAACGTTCCGCTGTTCCATAACCACCGTGCGGTGCCGTAAAACGATCGTCAAATTCTCTAATTGTCTTAATGGTATCCAGGCTATCTATCTTGTATATATGCGGATGTTGCTTCGCCTTGGCAAGTATTTTTTGCTTCAGCGTACGCAAAAACCAATCTTGATAAATGCGATTTTCGCGTCGTTCGATCGAATTGACAGCATGCGCCAGGTCAATTGATGGTGACACAGCGCAGGCGGCGATTAGCTTGTAGGGCTTCGATCGTTCGTGTCTTGACGCGGTGTTCAAGATCAAATTTCCGCCTAGCGAATAACCGCTCAGCGCAAATTCATTGAGATGATCTTCTTCGTGCAAAATTTGCATAACCGCTTCTATGTCTTCAAACATACCGGCGTTGTACAGCGATTTAGCATGCTGCATTGAACCACCACAATTGCGCATGTTCAATCTGATTACGTTGAATCCGCATGCAAATATTTTGCTCCCTATACCAATAACATGGCTCGACTCGGCAGAGCCTTCCAGACCATGAAGAATAATCATGGTGGGTCTTTGCTTATCGGTTTGCCAGTGACAATGCCCCAGAAGCTGGGTGTCCGGATTAATTTTGAAGAGCCGAGCCTGGCCGGACTGCAAGAAGCGAGGTTTTTTCCTGGGGATAAAGCCCGGCACAATGGTCATCAGGTGCCGGTTCTTCAGCAATTTATGGGGCACAAACTCAGGCTGTTTCCAGCTTTCCTTAATTTCGCCAGGATTTTGGTGAAGCTCCTTCATCATTTAGCCGCCAGCTCTTGAGAATTTGGGTTAATGTTATAGGATGTTATGTGGAAGGCTAGCATACTTCTCAGGCTTAATGCTTTCCACAGACGGTGATGAATATGTTTGCTGACGGCGAACCTGCGTTCTTTGTACTATTTGCGGCATTTGCCTTGCTGGTCATTCTGGCGATTGGGGCAAATATGGGCTGGTTTGGACCGACAATGTAGTCCAGCGGAGCTGAGATTGAAACTGGCATTCCTACAAAAACAGACTCTGCTGATTCTGAGTTCTGTCGCGTCCGTTTGTATGTTAGTTTTGAGTGGCTGTGAGATTATTGATCCGCAGGCTGAACAGATTGCAGCAAACACACAGATTCAGCTTGTAGACTGGCACATCTCAGGTCTCTGGGTGATTAACTCCCCTGTTGCCTGGGTGCGAGTAACTAATATGAATGATGTGCCAATACACGAAATAAATTTTGAATACGAAGCATTCGCGGCTGATGGAAGAACGCTCAACAAGGGCGACTTCACCATCGAAGGCACGGTGCCGGCACATACGACAAAGAACTTTATCGAGTTGTATTTGGGCCTGGTCGATCTTTATACAGAACGATTGAGCATCAAACTAAAACACGTCCGGCGGGCTGATTAGTAGTACTTCTTCTCCGCCTGCCATGCCGATTTCAGCACGACATAAGCAATCGATCCATAAACAATCAGCAATATCGCAAACATAAGAAGAGGCATCTTCTCGAATATTTTTGCAAATGGTCTTGCGACGAAATCAATGAAAAAGAGTCCAATACCAGCAGCTGGCATATGAAAATCTCCAACAAGTGAATAAAACAGCTCGAGGAGTATTTTCTTAGATCATCTTGACTTCTGGCAAGTTAAGAGTCAGTCATCTGCCCTGGTCGTGGGTGTTCCAGTAAAGGTTCTGACGCGCCCATAGTTTTTGTAAAGTTGGCAAAACCAGTTCGGGCATCATTACACCGATGATAGCCAAAAGCAAGGCCAGACAAAGGACAAGCGATATTACTAAGACCATAGATCTTGGATAAAGTTGGGGGGAAAAGGGCTCTCAATGACTGAATATATTGTCTCGCAATGTTTAAGGGCCGGTTAAGGGGTTTATTCACAAAACTTTTTTAAGCTGCAATCTTACAATGTTACCTTCATGAAGTTGGGGCTGGGCTTTCAGGCGAAGTTCCTTGTGCCGCAAGCGGGATAAAGAAGTGATCAAGACGCAAGCTTGACATCGAATTCACGATATCGGGATTTCAAAAACCCGCTTGAAAAGCCGACACTAAACGTTTTCTTCCGGTTTTGTACTTTGGATCTCTTGAAGCTCTAAAGCCTGCACCGCATCAAGCTGACCGGCTTTGAACTGCCAGACCAGCGTGCTGAGTGGATTTGGCGCCCGCGATTTTAGCTGCTGTGCCAATACACCAAATTCGACTATCGCCTGATCATTGGTGTCGATGCTGATAATGAGCTGATCTGCAGCAGGCATAATTGCAATCAATCCGTTCTCTCCGCGGAATGTTTCTTGCAGAGAAGCCATTACGGGCGGAATGCAGCTAAGCGCGGCAATCGACGGTTTGTATGTGTCGTCACCAAGGCCAACTAACCATGAGCGCGCGTTAAGGCTTTCGAACTGCAATGGTGTCGCCGTTATTCCAGCTGTTTCTGTCGACAAAGCCAGATTATGGAGGGAAAGCTGCGCCAGTAATTTGTTGTCCGGAATGCACGGCAGCGTGTCGCCTTTGCGCAAAGGTGTGTAGGTCTTGTCCTTGAACAAACTGAACTCCATGACAATGTATTCGGTTGGCGCTCTCAAGACGTCTTCCAGCGCAATGGGACCTTTCTTGCAGTCTGGAGTCAAGCCCAGTTCATCATCATTGGGCGGGTTTAGATACATGTTCCTTAGTGTTGGCAGGCAGTTTTCGTAAAGTTCTTTCGAGGGCAAGCGCGGGTCCTGGACCGTCCAGCCAAGGTCCTGAACGTATGGTTGCAGAACCTCAGAAAGCGAATCCGGCGCGCTGCGATATCGCTCGAACGCTTCTTTCAACGAAAGTGTGAGAATCGGTTCCTCGGCACCATAATGCAGTTCTAAGGTGAGCGGCTCTTTGCAATAGGGGCTGAGATTATAAGCACTGATCGCTTGTGTGAAGTGCTCTGTAAACTCTTGTTCGCTCAATAAGTCTGGCATTTTATGCTCCTGTCCGCTTCTATAATGATGTGCCCTTGTCGCACCGGCATTATCTCTTATGACATTGGCGGTGAAAAAAGATAAGATATCTTTTCTACAGGCGCCCGTAGCTCAGTGGATAGAGCATCCGCCTTCTAAGCGGAGGGTCGTTGGTTCGAATCCAACCGGGCGCGGTGTATAATTATTGAATCGGGTCATTAGCTCAATGGTAGAGCAGTTGCCTCTTAAGCAATTGGTTGCAAGTTCGAATCTTGCATGACCCAAATTTTTCAAAGGCTCCGTGCATCAGGTTCTTGGCCTGGTGCATTTTTGTTTGGCAACTTAGTGCTCACAACCATGTAGGAATTTTGTAGGCGCGAACAATGGAGTTACTAGTTACTAGCGCCGACGAAGTGTTGGATTGCTGAGAAAAAACATGTTGATGAGTGAATTACTTCACTGGCTATTTGGCGCAAAAGGGTTCCAACCTTTAGGCAATTTGCTGGCTAAGGCCGTTTGCTGATTTTGCAAATTTTGCTCATTATATTGAGCTTGTTGTCCTTGTACGTTGAGGTTTTCCAATTCGCTTGCCTGCTGAACTAATTGCTGTTGATAGCCCGTTTGCTGATTGTTTAACTGCGTCATTTTTGTTTGCAACTGCGCAATGTTATTTTGCAAGAGTTGCTTTAGAGGTGAAAGTTTAGCCTGGGTAGCAGGTGGCATAGCATTGTATTGTTGAAGTAGAGTGTTGTCCTTGCCAATTTGAGTTACGAGAGTTGCGAGTTGTGAGTTTCCCTGAGAAATCTTCGTCTCGATATTTGCTACGTTATTTGCCTTGATTTGATATTGATAAGTGATTTGCCTGCAGTTGTTGTAGGCTCTGTAGAGCTGTCTTACACAATTGTTATAACTCGTGATTGAAGAAGGCACCCCGACGTTTTTGTAAAATACAGGAGTCACATTGTTTCCGTTTGCGAAATAGCTGTTTATCGCACTCACAGTACTGGGATCGTTAGCAAAAATAGAATCCAGCTGTGATTGGAATTCCGCCGGGTTGTCTCCAACTGCCCCGACAACATTCACAACTGCGCTTTTACCCAAATTCTCCAGAGTAGTGCCCGGGTTGGTCACGAACTGTTCAAGCTGCGATAGAAACGATGATGCTCCTTGATTGTTTACTGCATTGTTGGTGAAATCGAGCGCCACTTTGGCATTGATTTTGTTGAGCCTATTTGCAATAGCTTTCTTTGATGGGACATGGACTAGTCCACCAGAGGGACTAAAGCCGTATTTTCCTGGCGCCAGCTGGCTGTTGAAGACAAATGGTGCGGCAGCTGGAATCGGAGCAAGCTCAACCACGACATCATCGGCAGTAGCATCTTCCACGTCATCTTCGGCAGCATTTTCTATTGCGTAGTTATTAGGCTCGTAACATTTCGGTGCGCCTTCTGTCATCGGCGGCGGTTCAATAATATCTGGACGTTCTAGCACCGGTTCGCTGTTCTCACCGCCATTTTCTTCTGGCTTATCGTTGTTATTGGCTTTAGCCTGATTGTTCAAAATGCGAACTTTGGGTTGTGCTTGCGCAATCGGATTTGGTGTGGGAGAGCCTCCTCCCCATACTCTCCATTCTGATTCGGCTCCTTGCAATGAATCGGAATCGTTGACAGGATTGTTTGGTTTCGCAGGTTCGTTTTGCGCCTTTATATTTTGTTGACCTTGACCGTTGTTCGCAGCATTTTGTTGAGCAACTTGCGAGTCGTTTAGTCCCCCATTTTGTTGGACTGGAACGTTGTTTGCAGCATTTTGTTGAGCAACTTGCGAGTCGTTTAGTCCCCCATTTTGTTGAACTGGAACGTTGTTCGCAGCATTTTGTTGAGCAACTTGCGAGTCGTTTAGTCCCCCATTTTGTTGAACTGGAACGTTGTTCGCAGCATTTTGTTGAGCAACTTGCGAGTCGTTTAGTCCGCCATTTTGTTGGACTTGACCGTTGTTCGCAGCATTTTGTTGAGCAGCCTGAGCGTCGTTTGGTCCACCATTTTGTTGACCTTGACCATTGTTCGCAGCATTTTGTTGAGCAGCTTGAGCGTCGTTTGGTCCACCATTTTGTTGACCTTGACCGTTGTTTGCAGCATTTTGTTGAGCGGCTTGGGCGTCGTTTGGTCCACCATTTTGTTGACCTTGACCGTTGTTCGCAGCATTTTGTTGAGCGGCTTGGGCGTCGTTTGGTCCACCATTTTGTTGGCCTTGACCGTTGTTCGCAGCATTTTGTTGAGCAGCTTGCTCATCACTTAGACCACGATTGGCGTTGCCAGCGCCGCCCCCACCCCTTGCGACACGTAATGCGCCGGCCGCTGCGGCCGGTCCTACAATCGGAACTACATTTCCGACCCACTTGCTTATTGTCGAAGCTATAGAACTCTGAGCTTGCGAATTTGCACTCGCCGCACTGGCCTGGCTGGAATTACCACTTTGGGTGTACAAATTAGCAGCATCGTTGTACTGAATTGAAGCTGCATGTGCGTTCCCTGCAAGACTGAATGCAAGCGCGGAGTTATTAGCAGACGTGGCGCTATTGCTGAAGGCCTGTATGGCCGTGCTCTGCTGTCCTTGTGCTTGAGCAGCATTAGCAGCTTGCGCATACAGATTAGCGGAGTGCCGGTATTGAACGGCCGACGACTCGGCATTGGCTTGCCCCCATGATTGGGCAGAATTGGCAGCAGCTAAACCAGCATTACTGAAGGCTTGTATGGCCGTGCTCTGTTGCCCTTGCGCTTGAGCAGTCTTGGCAAGATTCTCATATAGTTTTGCTGAATCATTGTACTGAATAGCTGCCGAGCTAAGATCTCCCGCTTGCATATAAGATGTGGCTGCGTTGCCTGCAGCTATGGCCGAACTATTGAACCCCTGTGAGGCCGCGCTCTGATCACCGTTTGCTAAAGCTAAATTTGCAGCCTGAGCATACAAAGTCGCAGAGGCCTGATACTGGATGGCAGCCGCCCCTGGCTGGCCAGTCCGATTTAATGCCGAGGCCGAGCTGCTGCAAGCAAGCGCCGCAACAACATATTTTTGGCCCGTTGTACCAAATTGAACTAGCTCTTGTGCGGAGAAGCCAGCTTGAACAAGTGCGACGAGCTGCGGTCCAGACAAGCCATCTTTGGCTAGCGTGATTAGCTGCTGACCTGAGAATTTGTTTTGCTGTAACGTGTTTATTTCTGCATTAGTGTATTTTTGTGAGAGCAAACTCTTATATTCTGCGGGCGTTAACCAATCTTGCACTGGTAGTTTCGCTCTCACAAGTGGTTTGACATAAGCAGATCTTTGAGATACAGCAGAAGGGTCTAGCTTGGCTGCAATATTGGCAGGCGGAATATATACACAGAGCTTGCTGTTTTCTAGATTGGCAGCTAATGGGGCACCGTCAGCGGTGCTCAGTAATACGCTGGCAGTATATTCTGGGACTAAAGATGCGAGTTCAGACGGTGTATACGAGTCTTCTATGAGCGCTAGCAATTGGCTCCCATTAAAACCACCTTGCTGGAGGGCCAAAAGCTGAGGACCAGAAAAGCCCTCTCTATTCAGCTGAATAATTTGGCCAGGCTTAAAACCATTCAACTGCAATGTCGTCCATTGGGCTCCTGTGAGTCCGGATTTTGCAACACTCGCTAAGCCCAGCCCCTGAATACCCCATCGAGTAAGGCTCACCAATTGGTCCGGTGTGTAGCCATCTTTTTCTAGCGCAATTAATTGCCCCGCCGAATATCCACCTGCCACCAGTTCTAGCAACTGCTTAGGTGTGAAATGGGCTTGCAGGAGAGTCGTTTCTTCTTTCTCTGTGAAGTTATATTTTTGCAAGTCAGCTTGTTGTTTTGCAGTTGGTATGCTGCTTGTTGAACCACCCGTGGAATCAGCATTGCTTGTTGCTGAGCTATTAGATTGAGTGGGGCTGGCAGTTGTGGCTGTGCTTGCGGAACCTGATTGTGTTGGGCTAGCTGATGTGGGTGCGGTTGAGGAAGTTGATCGTTCGTCCTTTTTTCCGCCTCGTTTTGCAACCAGAACGTCACCGCCTCCACCCGATTGCTCTGATGAGGAATTGTCGGTTTCCCCGCCTCCGGAAGATACTAGCTCAGCTGCGGCATACTTTAGCATCGTATTGGCAGCTCTGCGATAAGTACGGTCTTTTGATGAGAGCATCAGAGCGAACTGTCTGCAGTTAGACAATAGTTGAGATCGAGAAAAATCTGCTTCAACGATATTGATATCTCCAACACGGCCGAGGCTTCTGCCGCCCGTGAGGTCGGTACATCCCGCTAAGACACATTTGTCGAGAGCATCGGAATTAGGACTTATAACCAGTGCCTTGCCAAACGGAACTGAAAAAATCTTCGACCCAATTTTGACCGTTACATCATTTGGACCTTTACCTGAAATATTATGCACGACTGAATCAGAGCCAATTTCCAATGCGTAAACGAGAACGTCTTTTCCGAAGTGCACTTTGCCGTATTGTGTTCGAAGAACAGCTGGGCTCTTGCCTGCTCCCAGCCCCAGAAATGATCCGACGGGCATTTTGTAATCTTGATTTGGCTGCCTGCTGTCCGTTGTCGCAGTTCTTATTCCTATAAGGTGGTCGAGCATTATAGTGCCACCATTTGTTTTATTTGGCGGCAAGCTGATTTTTATAGCAGGTGAAATGTTGTCAAAGAAATCGCTCTTGCTAATATTTTTAACAGGCATTGACTCGCGGAGATTCAATCGTGAGGACGTCGCATCTACTCTTGTCGCTCTTGCGCTCGAGCTGAGCACAGTGGAATTTACTGGTAGGCAAGCAAGCTGTATTGAAACAGTTGATGCCATAAATAAACGCCAGTTTTTATCGAAGAGCGTTCCGTATGTTTGAACTTTCATTTGTTTCCTCAATGCCTAGTAGTTCGGTCCGCTGATTCAATGCTCGATTGTGCAGCTTAAGCATCTAATCGCTGCGTCCTTCCTATAATTACCTATAAGTAACCCATACCACAATGTGCCAGGATTTCTGCAAAACTTGTTCAAATTAATGCACAATTAGTGAGTTATGCAGTCACTGTTACTACAAAAAGTTCAAGCGATCTACCGCAAATTTTCAGTGGCTTTGTTTATAGGCGCGCGCAGATAAATCTCGGCCAGGTGGGGCACAAAAAGGAACTTGAAACGCAGCTGCTCGGAGTACCTTTAGCTCACAAATCTATTTCCACCTTCCGTACTTTTTCGCGAGAGTGGTGGCCTCATCACACATGCCCGCATCTGCCATTGCAAGCACAATGGCATAGACCAGGCTATCGCGATTTGCCTCGGGCAATGCACTCGAATCGAGTGCATTGAGGTCTAGACTTGAAAGCTCTTGTCTTGGGGCTGAAACATCGTTCCTGTTCAAATAGTAAATTGCGGAATTGATTTTTAGATCAGTTGATTCTAGTATCCCTGTCGCGAACTGCCTCGCCCGATCAAGGCAAAGTTTCGCCATCTCATCGCTACCAGATTGTATGCATGTCGCGGCCATTCCGTCGAGCTCAGGACCTGATGTGCAAGCAAGAGCAATAGCCCTGGCATCTTTTTCGTGATGAATTCGCAAACCTAAACGAAATAATTGCAATGCTTCAAGTCTTTTGTTGCTTTTTGATTTGTTCAATTCGTTAAAGATTTCAGCAGCTTCGGCTTCCTTAAATGTAGTTCGCAAAATTCCAGCTTTCTGCAGCATAGCAAGTTGGCGATATTCCATTTCATTCTCGCCACGAGAGCACTTTTGTGCTTCATCGCTAGATATTATGATTTCGCAGAGATTGATTTTTTTCTGGGGAATGTCAGCCCATTCGGGTTCATTTAAGCACGGCAATATTATTTCGTATTTTAGTTTACTGGGCATTTTTTCGCTGTTTTTTGTTTTCATACAATTCAGCAAATGTGTTAGCAAGAAAATCCGTTCAGTTGCAGAGTGCAGTTGCAGCGCCGTGCTTAATTGTTCCCAAAGTGAGCGTGTGAAATGATTCTTGCGCAATGCAGTGATGCTGTTGATATCGTTGATTTCGTTATCAGGAATTTTGCTCTTAGTACCTTTACCATTTCTTTGTGCGTACTGAGCTAAGATTTCTAGAGCGTCATCTTCATGTCCCGCAAGCATTATTAGTGTTACTAATTCTGCTGCATTGATTCTTTGAGCCATGCTTACTGGTGAATTTAAATCTCTGTCTGCGTAAGAAAGCAATGTTCTTGCTGCTTCTTCCGGGTGACCCTGATTTGTGGCTAGCAAAGCTGCTGCCTTTGCGAACTTGCATCGAGGCTGGTGAAATTCAAAATTTTGAGCGCCACGATGCGCGGTAGCAATGAGTCTTCGGCTTCGTAAACGACTCCCATGCCGCCAGCGCCGAGTACCTTGAGGATTTTGAAACGACCCGCGACTGTATTTCCGATTAACCGATCAGCAGACAATTTGCTAAGCCTTTTCGAATCAGTGAGTTAGTGCCAATAGTAGCAGATATTGATTCTATGCAGAGTCCGGCGACCGGCTACTCTTCTTTTTTCGCGTTCTTGTCGTGCTTGTATTTCATAACCGATACGCAGGCGATTATGACTTTCGTGTGCCGCTGTGCGCCTGAACGTGAAAGCCTGCCAGTTTCCATTTCGTCTCTTCTTTGAGAACGGTGATCATCAGACTTGCCTCTCCTCGTTCAAATACGGAGGTGAGTTCGTAGCTAAAGGTCTCGGCACCCTGGTATTGTCCGATGCCAAGAAATTTTGAGCTCTTTACTGATTTAAATGGGCCCAGCGCTTTTGCTCCAGCGAACATGGCTTTCATTGGTAATTCTGATTCCTTCAGTTGCTTCTTGAATAATTCCGAGCCGTAATAATTCAAGTCTTCGATGCGCCAATTGCAGGAGATTTTATCCGCAACGTCATCCACAAAGGATTGCAGCTCTTTATCTTTCGGAGCGAGATCTGCGGAAACAACATTGAAATTAGCCAAATACCATTTGCCATTTTTGTGAACGACACTGACATTTACAGTGCCTTTGCCTTTCGTGCAGGTCAGTTCTGCTTTGTATTCGCCCACATAATCGGGGACATTGATGCCGGCATTCACCCTATAAGAGCCGTCAAAAGCTGTCGTAGACGTGGGTTCTCCCAGTCCTTCCGAATATTTCTGAACCAGATTGCGCAGATCGGTCACGCTTATACTGGAAGCTGGGAAATTCTTTTGCAGTGCTTCTGCATCCCAGTGAGATTTTTGTTCATCAACAACTTTCGCGGCGAACGCTTTACCCTCAGCATCGAGCTTCGCCGCGTCGGGTATCCCGGAGCAGCCACAGCTAGCACAGCCCAGCAGGAGTGAAAGCAAAACTTGGGTTGAACGCTTCATGACCGCTTACCTTCCATCAAGAAATCCTGGATTCTTTGTTCCACTGGAAGGGGAGTTCTATTCGCATCTTGAAAAAGCAGGAGGACATGCCAGGCAGATTCTGGCATGTCCTTCTTTTTTGCCAGAGAAGACGCCCTATCTTCCGTGGCAATCTTCGGAACTTGGAGGGATTCAAGAACACCGATCTGAGTCGAATGCTCTCTACAAGACAAGTTATCATGAATAGACTGACATGAACAACGGTTACATCTGTACGCAGATGAAAGAGTATTGCTCTTCGTGTCCGTCAGCTATACTGCTTTTCCAAAATTCCGTAGGTTTTGAAGAATGAATACTCGGTATTAATTCTCAATTTTGTGTGCACATAACATTGGTATGGTTAGCTGTTCATGCGCCTTTAACAACTACAATTGATTGGTTATCTTTAGTTCCATTTCTCAAACTTTTTTGTTACGGCGCTTGCTTCGTCCAGCATCTCAGCGAAGCAGAGTGCTAAAACAAGCCGATGCATAAGCTCCGGGTTTTCGATCCCTTTTAGGTCTAAGTTTGCAAGAGAATTTCTTGCAGCCGAAATGTCCTGGTTTTCCAAATATTGAAGAGCTGTTGAGGTTTTGATATCTAGTAGTTCCCCCGAGTCGGCATTGAGTTTTCTTGCTCTGTCCAGGCAGAATTGGGCAAGTAACGGCTCATTCATACGTAAGCAATTTCGAGCCATGTAGCAAAGTTCGCCTATATGTTCACAACTGTTTGCGATATCTTTTGCAGCGCTGATATTTTGCAGGTAGACGCACTCCGTAAACACTAAAGATGCTCCGCACAAATTCTTGCCTTTCATCTCTTTGTAGAGCAGCTTCAGGATATCAGCTGCCTCACGCGCTTTGCCTGTCTCTCGCAATATATGCGCTTTATTTTCATATCCTAATTGCTGATAGTTTAATCCTTCCTGATTTCGATAGTTTGCAGGTTGGCAATGTTTGGCGTCTTTGTCCGCAATTAACAGATCGCACGTTCTAAGAATTTGTTGCGGAATGCCAAACCAATTCACATGAATCCACTCGATGAGGATTTCGCATTTCTGTTGCGGGGAGAGTTTGCTGCAATCTTTTGAGGTGGCAAGATTATACAGATGTGCTGCGGTGAACTTTCGCGCGAGGGTATCATTGCTTCCGATTCTGGCAAAATGTAGTTGCTCATCGATTGATTTAGTAAATATTTTGTCGCGCGCGTTTTTCAGTTCGTCCAGGCGGTGCGCTTCCTCCGAGCCCATGATGGCAAGACGAAAGGAAGATCCTGGGTGTTGATACACTTCTTCTCGATCATACCGATCTAGAAGCTTGAGAGCATCGGTTTCATGTCCTGTAGCCATCAATACCACAATAAGTTCAGGTCCACTTACCCTTCTGTTGATACTTGATCGAGAGTGCAGGTCTAAATTGGCCAGATTACAAATCTGAGCTGCTGCCTTTTCATACTGACCTTGATTCACTAACAATAAGGCGCTTGCTATAACAAACTCTCCAATCGTCAGCTCAATTGCTCGTGAATCCATTGACGCTCGATTTAAGCAGACCATTGCGTCGGAGTTCAAATTGTATTGTCTGAAGTCACCGGAAATATCGATTAATGTTTTAGTATTAGTGCATTTAGAGATGGCTGCTCTAGCAGAGTCCAATTGTCCGAGGAGGATTTGTTGGTGAAGAAAGCCGCCCTCCAAGTCCGGATATTGTTTCGCTAGTTTGTTCAGAAGTTTTACTGCTTCATCGTTCTTATTCAGCTGCTTGAGAAGGAGAACATTGGAAGCCTGGAATTGTATCGTCAGATACTCTAGACTGGTTACGTTATTCAAGTCATATTCTTTGTCTTTTTGATTAAAGCCGTTGCTTTTAAGAAATTGCTGAATTTCTTTATTTAAAGAGATTGCCTGCTGAGGAAGATCCGTTGATGTTAAGTTCTTAAGGGTTTGAATACATGCCATATAGGTGTAGTGAGGATATGAACTAATTGGCGCTTTTCGGAAGTATTTTCTCGCGCTGCACTCGAGGACCAATCCTTTTTCCCAAATTTTTGTCTGACTCGCAAGCAGAGCAAGTGCTTGCGCCCGTTCACCATCAGTTAATTTGTTGGATGAAAGCATCTCTGATAGCTGTCTGCACAGCTCAGGGCTTGGTGATTCTCTAAACAAAAACCCACTCAAATATGCTTTTTTTAGTATTCGTTGAATTGTTGGTCGAGGCTTCTCTAATTCTGTTTTTTTCTTTGTGATCAATTTTTGGGCAATGAAAATTCCTGCAATAATGAATACCAGGCTTGCCAGGGATGCCATCCACACAGGGGAAAATTTGTGTTTCTGTGAAGCCGTAGGCTGGGTCGAAATTTTTTCAAGGGTGCCATCTAGCAGGCTTTGCAAATCTAACGCGAGTGAGTGCATGCTTTCATATCTCAGTTGAGGGTCTTTCATCATGCATTTTGCAACTATTTGCTCGAGTTCCGAAGGAATGCCTCGGGCACATTCAAATTTAGAAAAGTCTCTTTGTGCTTCGTTTGCGTGTTTGTAAACAAGACCGATTGGATTATCAGCCGAGAAAGGTGGCTCGCCAATTAAGCATTCGTAGAGAATGCATCCAAGTGCGTAAATGTCTGATTTGAAGTCGGCTTTCTTGCCTTTGCATTGTTCGGGGCTGATGTAATTAATGCTGCCGATCAACTCTCCAGTAACAGTCAACTTTTGGATTGCCAGATCGCCCTCTGGCATTATGCCTGCCAGTCCAAAATCGAATACTTTTACTGATTCTGTCGATGCGTTATTTTGAAGCATCAAGTTTTCAGGTTTGAGATCTCGATGAACTATTCCAGCATCGTGTGCACATTGCATCGCTTCGCAAATTTGAATCGCTATATCCGCAGTGCGCTGCCAACTAATTTTAGTTTCTTCAAGTAAAACTGCGCGCAGGGTCTTGCCTTCCAGCAATTCCATCGCAATATAAGGAGATGAGTCTCCAAGGAATCCAAAAAAGTAAATAGTTATGATGCTCTTGTGCTTGAGCGCGGCAAGTATCTTGCCCTCTCGTTCGAATCTCAGTCGAGCTGATTCATTTAGATTGCCAGTGCTTAAAATCTTAAGAGCAACGTCGCGAGGTAATGCGTCGTCATGCGCTTTGTATACCGTGCCCATGCCGCCAGTGCCGAGGACTTCCAGTATCTTGAAGCGCCCATCGATTGTTTTGCCGATTAATTCAGTGCCAAACAATATTGCATCTCAAAAAAACACCGCAGTCTTCATGTTACATGAAATAGACTCCAAATTCTCCCTAATTTCTCCCTTTTCGGTTCCATTATGCAGATTAGGTTGCACCGCTCGAGGTGAGTTCAGGATCAGACTTGAGCGGGCAGATGGATGGACCGAATCATCAAACATCGCAGATGGATGGTCCGAATCATCACACGTCCCGGATGGATTGGTTAGAGCTCCCATCACCATACAGTCGTAATTGATAACGGTCTACAGAAGTCCGACACCATCGGGGCGCCCCGGAGGGCGCCCCAATCTCTCCACGCGGGCGCTGTTATCAGAACTGTTATGAAAGAAAAACTTAATAGCGCACGCTACGTAAGAACCACCATCAATACCGCAAACTTACACAAGACTTTTCCTATTCTGCCTCAGTCTCAGACCGATAATAAGGCGGACGATAGTGGCGTAACGCCGGCAATGAATTATGATGGATCAGTCAGAAACGAAGAGTACAATTCTTGCTGATAATGCGGCTGCAAGAACTTCCTTGTTGGAGGAAGTTTTGACTATACCTCCTCATTCGCCGGATGTTGTCTCTCGGTCTGCGCTGAATGTTCAGCAAGGCGTTCTCGCCGGAAAATGGTCAGAACAACAAGCGCAAGATTGGTACAGGGACAAAGGTTTTCTAGTAGGCGCAAATTTCCTTCCTTCGGACGCAATCAACCAGTTGGAAATGTGGCAGCCTGATACGTTCGACCCGAAAGAAATTGATCGCGAGTTCAGTTGGGCTGAAAGTATGGGCATGAATACCATGCGCGTGTTCTTGCATGATCTTCTATGGGTACAAGACTCTGAAGGTTTCAAGAAGAGAATCGACGAGTTTCTCACCATAGCAGATAAGCATCATATCAAGCCAGTCATCTGTCTTTTCGACTCGTGTTGGGATCCAGATCCTCATACAGGCAAACAACACGACCCGGTTCCTGGAGTGACAAATTCTGGATGGCTGCAGAGTCCTGGAAGGAACGCGTTGTCTCACCCAGATCAATACAAGCGACTGGAGGACTACGTGAAGGGCGTGATGAATGCGTTTTCCGGTGATAATCGTATTCTGATGTGGGACTTATGGAACGAGCCCGATAACAGGAACGAAAATTGCAAATACGGCAAATTGGAGCCGACAGATAAAGTGGCGCTTGAGGAAAATCTCTTGCCCAAAGTTTTTGAATGGGCTCGCTCTGCTCATACAAGCCAGCCTCTGACTTCTGCTGTGTGGTACGGTGATTTGTCTTCGCCGAATAATCTGAGTAAGACTCAGCAAATTCAGTTAGCGAACTCTGATGTAATTACTTTTCACAACTATGATCCGCCCGCTGAATTCGAGAATCGTATTCATTGGCTGGAGGATTATCATCGTCCAATAATTTGTACTGAATATATGGCCAGACCGCGGGGCAGCACATTTGATCCAATTCTTTCGATCGCAAAACAAGATCATGTCGGTGTGATCAACTGGGGTTTTGTTGCCGGCAAGAGCCAGACTTATTACCCCTGGGATTCATGGCAACATCCTTATGATAAGCCGCCGGACCCATGGTTTCACGATATCTTGCATGCGGACGGCACGCCTTATAGCGCTGCAGAAGTTGACTACATCAAGAGAATGACTGGAGTGGGTTCAGCTCTGAAAGCATCGGGATAGAATGCAATGGTATACGCCGCTCCCAACAATGGTAGGGGTCGCCTCACGGGCGCCCTGATGAAACAATAATAGATCTTCTTGCTGTTACGCTTTTGTATTGTATTTCAATGCCTGGTTGATATCGGTGCCATTGAACACATCAAGATCCACGTTGCCTTTAATACCTGGTACTTTGCCCTTGCTGGTGTATTGCCAGAAATCCCATTTATTCCATGGTCCGGGGAGACGTGGTTCGTTTACGTTGTAGTTAGCAATCCACAAACTGTAATCTTTCAATTTGGGCGAATTGACCAACACTTCATCCGCAAAATTTGGGCTGCAGTAAATGCAAACTTCAGGTTTTGCACCAATGCGTTTTTGTACGCCCTTCAAGAAATCATCTACCATTTGGACGCGCTGATCAGCTGAATATTTGGTCCAGCCGTCACCTTCAGCATCGATGACGAGTCTCAATGCATCTGGCTCGGCCTTTCCAATTTTGTCGCAGAAGTATTTCGCCTGTGCGTCAGCATCTTCGCCAGGTTCGAAATAGTGATAATAGCCCACCTTTAGTCCGGCGTCTTTCGCACCTTGTCTGAATGTATCGAATGTTTTGTCGATAAACCAGGTTCCCTGGGTTGCTTTCATGAATGCATATTCGTAACCAGCACCTTTCACCGCGTTCCAGTCGATGCTTACCTGCCAGTTCGACACATCTATGCCCTTTGGCTTATCGACCATATTTTGAGTCAATTGGTCGATTTCCTTTTCGCTCCAGAAATTTACCTTATCTGCCGGAGTGAAAGACGAATGCCCAGCCTTTGCCTCGCGCTCTTGAATGCGCTTTGCTTCATTGAGCATGTCTTCCTGGCTCATCTTGAGCTTGCCTTCTTTCGCCATTTGCTCCAGGCTCTGCAGTGGAGTTTGGTCTTTCGACATTGGGTCGAGCTGCAAATTATGCTTCTCATAGAAGTCATGGAAAAATTTTGTTTCGTCTGCCTTGCGTTGTTCGTTGGCACTCAATGTTTCTTTGTTGGATTCCGATGGTGTGGGGCTAGCTTTTGCTGAGTTCGGCTCAAGAGCTTTGTTAGAACCAAGCATGGCTTCGGCATGCAGCGCGTTTTTTGCTGAATCATTCGCCGCCGGTGTCGCTTTGTTTTCAATTTGATCTAACATCTAAGGTCTCCTGTTCTCACCCAATCTGCTTCTCACAGATTCGTTGCAAAGTGCTTGAATCGATTATTCAAGCTGGAGTCTTACTAATTCCGAAATTATTTGTGTAAATTTGCGGTATAACCTGTGGTTTTCACGTAGGCATGCCATTAATGCGCTTTAAATAATTAGCAGCTCTTAATCGGAGTGATACTGCATATGGTGGCATGTTCGCTTATTTTGTTTCCGGGTATGTCCGGTTGAAATCCGATCGCCTGTCAAACGTATATACGAGATCGTAGTAAAATATGATCTTGCTAATCTGGCTCATCTACAAGGAGGGTTCACTGGTGCTTCAAAGTGAATTGACCGAATGCACGCGCAGGCAGTTTGTTATTGGCGGAGTTTTCTCCGCTTTTACAGCGTATGCAACAATCTTGAATTTGCCTTTGCCTGCGTTCGCTGCGACAGATTCCTTCACCGGTGACGAAATATTCCAGCGTATTCTGTCTCATGCAAAATCCGGTAAATGGAAGAGTCTTCCAATAGGTGAGCTTATGGGAAAGATAGCGAAAGAATTTGAAGGTACACCCTACGTCGGAAGAACACTGGAACATTCAATAGATGTGGAGCAATGCACTGTTAACATGACCGGCCTCGATTGCGTCACATTTTTCGAGACCACTTTGGATTTCGCTCGCATGCTCAAGAAAGGTGGAGACACAACGGCTGCTTTATTGAACGAGGTACGTTTCACTCGGTACCGAGCTGGAAAACAGGGGGATTACTCTTCACGGCTGCACTATACAACTGATTGGTTTGTGGACAATCAGACAAAGGGCGTTGTGAAAATACTGGGAGATCTTCCTGGTGCTGAACCGTTCGAAAAAAAGGTTGGCTTTATGAGCAGTCATCCTGAATTGTATAAGCAGCTAGCGGCCCATCCGGACCTGCTTCCTAAAATAAAGCAGGTCGAAGAGGCTATCAACGCTCGCCGGCTCAATTATGTTCCACTGATTAAGCTCGCTGAGGCTGAACCGCATTTGAAAACCGGCGACATCGTTGCCGTGTGTACCAGCGATAGAGGCATCGACATCGCGCACACTGGGTTGGTGATACGGGATGCCGAAGGCGTTCCACATTTTATGGATGCTTCATCGAGCAAAAGCAAGATGAAAGTGACTCTTGAGCCTGGCCGGATCAGCGAATCACTCCGCTCGTCTAAGAGCTGGATCGGCGCAATGTTCGCTCGCCCGTTGGAGCCAGCTTAGATTTAACCTTGAATTGTTGCGAAAGACCATCCTTCCAGTACATCCAATAAATTTCGATTCGGAACTAGCATGAAAGCATAACGTCTGAGCCGTAGTCTGGGTGTACATAAAATGAAGAACTTCGAAGTAGCCAATGAACTGCGTGAGTTGGGCATCCTCCTGAATTTGTCGGGTTCGGATCCTTACAAGGCGCGCGCTTATGTAAAAGGTGCTGAGGCAATCGAAAGTTTGAGCGAGAGTGTCGAAGCTCTTGCACGCGAAAGACATCTTACTGAGATTCCAGGAATTGGTAATTCACTCGCCGGCAAGATTTTGGAATTGTTGCGCACGGGAAAAATTTCCGTTCTTGAGCGCCTGCGGAAGGAATATCCACCTGGTGTAATCGAGCTCAGCCAGGTGCCTGGTTTGTCGCTAAAGCGAATTCAATTGCTGCACTCGGCACTCGGCATAAACGATATCGAATCGCTTGAACAGGCCTGCCTGTCACATCGAGTGTGTGCAGTCAAAGGGATGGGCGAAAAGACTGAGGCAAGCATTCTTGAAGGAATACGCAGATATCAGCTCAACCAGAGAAAAATATTGTTGTTGCATGCAAGGGAAATCGCCGAACGGTTGGTCGGTTATTTGAAATCTGCGGCGTTGCTCAGGCGCATTGAAGTTGTTGGTGCTGTGCGACGCTGGCATGAGGTCGTCGACGAAGTCAAGATAGTGGCAGAAACTGATGACAATGAAATCTTGTGGGATGTGTTTCTTGCCTATCCACTGATTGTAGATGTCCTTGAGGAATCTGAAAATGTTTGTCGTGTTCGCTTGTCGGAAGGAATCATTGTCGAGTTGTTTGCCGCCAGGAATTTTGCAGCAAAAGTTTTGTTTGAGACTGGCTCTCAAAAGCATATCGATGAATTGGCTAAGCAAGCTGCAAAATGTGGATTCACCTTTGATTCCAACGGACTGCAATGTTCGCAAGCACAAATCTATTCCGAAACTGAGGAAGAAATTTATCGAAGCATCCACCTTCATTATATTCCTCCCGAGCTCAGGGAAGGAGAGGGCGAGATTGAAGAAGCTTCCCGATCTGATTTTGATGATCTGATCGATATACCACATATTCAGGGAATGACACACTGTCATACTACCTTTTCTGATGGATCCGCTTCTGTTGAGCTAATGGCCCGTGCTGCTGAGCGTATGGGGATGAAATATTTGACTGTTACAGATCATTCTCCAGCCGCACATTACGCCGGTGGATTGAGCACTGATGAATTGAAAGCGCAATGGGATGAAATTGATCATGTACAAGAAAAGGTGAAAATCAAGCTGTTGAAGGGAACGGAAAGCGACATATTGGCTGATGGTCATCTCGATTATCCGGATGAAATTCTCGACCAATTTGATCTGATTATCGCAAGTGTACACAACAGGTTCTCTCTCGACTTTGAGCAAATGACCGAACGCATTGTTCGTTGTATGAGAGACAAACATTTCAAAGTCTGGGGCCATCCGCTGGGTCGGCTGTTACTGCGACGTCCACCTATTAAATGTGATGTGGAAAAAATTCTAGATGCGATTGCGGAATCAAGAGCAGCGATTGAAATAAATGGAGATCCTTATCGGCTAGATCTAGAACCGAAATGGATCAAGGCAGCTCGAGTGAGAAATATACGATTCATCATTTCGACTGATGCACACGCTATTCACGATTATCGCAATTTGGAATATGGAGTGCATGAGGCACGCAGAGCCGGTGTTCGCAAACAGGAGGTATTGAACACATACTCACTTGGAGACTTTCGCCGGGCTGTAAAAAAAGGAGCTTAGCGATGGCAAGAAAACAAACTGAAGAGATAAGACCGCCGATAGCAGTTCCGCATGACTTGCAGCCTATGGAAATGCAAGTGGCAAAAGAGATTCCTGCAGGAATACACTGGCTTTATGAGCCCAAATGGGATGGCTTTCGCTGCATTGCCTTCCGCGATGGTGACAAAGTAGATTTGCGATCAAAAAATGGGCAAGAGTTTTCTCGCTATTTCCCAGAGGTCGTAGCAGCACTCCTGCAATTGGAGGCTGAGTATTTTGTACTTGATGGAGAGCTAATGGTCTGGGGAAAAAACGGTCCCTCGTTTGATGAGCTGTTGCAGAGGATTCATCCTGCCTCTTCTCGCGTTTTGAAATTATCAAAGGATACTCCGGCTAAATACGTTGTGTTTGATCTGCTTGCTGATAACGACGGTCATCGCCTGCTGGAGAAAAACCTTTCGGATCGGCGGGCAAGACTGGAGAGCTTCGCAAAAAAATACCTTGGTTCTACTAATGATATTGCGTTGTCTCCCGCCACGCGCAAAATCAACGAAGCTAGACAATGGTTTGAAAGCCATGGTGTTGAACTCGACGGTATCATTGCAAAACGGCTCGACATGCCATATCAATCGGGCAATCGAAAAGGTGCGGTTAAAGTTAAGCGCATTCGCACGGCTGAATGTGTAATCGGTGGATTTCGTTATGGTGTGAACTCGAAGTATATTGCATCGCTTTTGCTGGGATTGTATGACAGATATGGGCAGCTGCATCACGTTGGTTTCACGTCTGCTTTTTCGGGTGAAGAACGCATACGGCTCACCGAAGAAATTCAGAAGCTTAAAACAAATCATTCCTTTGATGTAAACGTTCCCGGTGGTCCGAGTCGCTGGAGTCAGGGGAAGGAGAATGAATGGACGCCGGTTAAACCTGTTCTTGTTGTTGAGGTTCAGTACGATCATTTTACTGATGGGCGATTTCGGCATGGCACGAAAATACTGCGCTGGCGTGTGGATAAGCCCCCCCGAGCCTGCACCTTTGATCAGTTATCCTAGAACCTTATCCCGGGAGCGCCGGCGGCTCGCCGGCTCATAAATAATCGAGTGAATTCGCCGGAGTAGAAGCCGGCAAGCTGCCGGCGCTCCCGGGTTTCGAGCCCTCAGCCGGAGCTTAGGTTTTAGAAGCGAACGCTCCGGGGGCGTTCGCTGCAAGCCGGCTTCTAATCCCGACCTTCCGGAATTAAAGAGAAAGAATGGATCAACCGTTCCTTTTTAAAGCTAAACTTACCCTATGGCGAAAATGGAAGATACGAGCTCACTCGACTGGGCGCATCCACTGGTGCGTGACTGGTTTTTGTCGCGTTTTGGCAGCCCGACCGAAGCACAAACAATCGGCTGGCCTCAAATACTTGCCGGTAATGCCACCCTCATTTCAGCGCCCACCGGTTCAGGTAAAACGCTTGCAGCGTTCCTCGCATGTATAAACGCCCTTGTCATCAAAGCAACAAAAGGCGAGCTCGAGAATAAAACCGAAGTGGTTTATGTTTCGCCTTTGAAAGCGCTCAGCAATGATGTGCAAAAAAATCTGGACGGTCCACTCGAAGAAATTGCACAACTTGCAGAATCTCGTGGTATCAAAATGACACCTATTCGTACAGCGGTGCGCACTGGTGACACGCTGATGGCCGAGCGGCGAACGATGCTTAAGACACCGCCTCACATTCTAGTGACCACTCCGGAGTCTTTATACATTTTGCTCACAGCTGATAAAAGCAGAGCAACTCTGCGCCAGGTAGAGACTGTAATCATCGATGAAATTCACGCCGTGGCCGATGACAAACGCGGCGCACATTTGAGCTTGAGTCTAGAACGCCTTGAAAAATTGACCCAACGGCCGCCAGTACGAATCGGATTGAGCGCGACGCAAAAACCCATTGAGCTGGTGGCACGCTTTCTCGTTGGCAACGATCGACCCATGCCAGTGATTGTCGATGTCGGTCATTCCCGAAAAATTGATGTGGCTGTAGAGATTCCTGGTATTCCGCTTGGTCCTGTTGCCAGCAAAGAGCAGTGGGCTGAAACTTACGATCGTCTCGCAGAATTGGTTAACGAGCATCGTTCAACACTTATTTTCGTAAACACGCGTCGCCTTGCAGAACGACTTACTTTGAATCTTGCCGAGCGGCTCGGTGAAGATGCAGTTGCTGCGCACCACGGAAGCCTATCGCGAAAATTAAGACACCAGGCTGAACGCCGTCTGAAGAACGGGCAACTAAAAGCACTTGTTGCGACCGCTTCGCTTGAGCTTGGAATTGACGTAGGTACAGTTGATCTTGTTTGCATCATTAATTCACCGCGATCTATTGCCGTGGCTTTGCAACGAATCGGGCGTGCAGGGCACTGGCGCGGCGCTATTCCTAAAGGACGCATTTTTCCACAAACACGCGATGAGCTGCTTGAGTGCGGGGCGCTGGTCAAAGCTATTCGCGAAGGTGATCTCGATAAACTCCGCATTCCGGAAGCACCACTCGACATTCTTGCGCAGCAGATAGTGGCGATGTGCAGCGCTAATGATTGGAACTTTGATGAACTGTTCAAAACAGTCAAACGCGCTGCTCCTTACGATAGGTTGAGCCGTGAAGAATTCGTCCAGATCGTGGAGATGCTTTCCGAGGGAATTTCCGCTCGTCGCGGACGGTACAGCGCTTATCTGCTCTGGAATAAGGTAGACAATATTCTGAAAGCACGCAGAGGAGCGAGGCTGGCAGCTATCACCAGTGGTGGTGCCATACCGGAAACCGGATTGTTCACTGTTGTACTCGAGCCTGACGAAACAGTCGTAGGCACCATTGATGAGGACTTCGCTGTTGAGAGCCTTGCAGGTGACATCTTTCTCCTCGGAAACACATCCTGGCGAATCAGACGAGTTGAAAGTGCTCGCGGGCGTGTCCTCGTTGAAGATGCGCATGGCGCTGCCCCGACGATTCCATTCTGGCTTGGTGAGGCACCAGCTCGCACTGAGGAATTATCAAACCTTACCGCGGAATTGCGCCGCAGAATCAGCTCAATGATTTCACCTGAAGAAGCTGCCATAGTTATCGGCAACGGAGATGGCACAGCAAAACTTCCGCGCGATAAATTCAAGGATGAGATGCAAGTCTTGAATGAAGAATTCGGTTTCGATGAATCCGCTGCCGAACAAGCCATTCAGTACGTTCTTGAAGGGCGTGCGATATTGGGTGTGGTGCCCACACAAGACACCATTGTTGCTGAGCGATTCTTCGATGAAGGCGGCGGAATGCAGCTTATCATTCATGCTCCTTTTGGTGCTCGAATTAATAAGGCCTGGGGTCTTGCTTTGAGAAAATGCTTCTGTCGTTCATTTAATTTAGAACTGCAAGCTGCCGCTACAGACAACGGCTTAAATATCTCGCTTGGAGAACAGCATAGTTTCCCGCTTGCAGATGTTTTCAACTTCCTCAGCCCGAAATCAATTAAGCATGTCCTGGAACAAGCGGCGCTTGCTTCTCCAATTTTTACCAGCCGTTTTCGTTGGGATGCAAATCGCTCTCTTGCCTTGTTGCGTTTCCAGGGTGGCAAGAAAGTTCCGCCAATATTGCAGCGACTGAAAAGCGAAGACCTGCTCGCGGCTGTATTTCCTCAAGCTGCAGCATGCCAGGACAACATCGATGGTGACCGCGAAATTCCTGAGCATCCTCTTGTAAAAGAGGTGATGAAAGATGTCTTGACCGAGGCTCTGGATCTCGATGGATTGACGCAAGTTCTGGATGATATGCTCGACGGCAAAATTCGTTGCGTCGCGATTGATACGCCTGTTCCATCGCCGTTCTGCCATGAAATTCTGAATGTGGCACCATATGCTTATCTTGATGATGCACCACTGGAAGAGCGGCGCGCCAGGGCTGTTGAATTGCGTCGCGTCTTGCCTGAAAATCTTCAAGAAGTAGGAGCGCTTGATCCTGCGGCTATTGATACCGTCGTTCGTGAAGCATGGCCGGATTTGCGCGATGCCGACGAATTGCATGATCTGCTCCAGACCTTAATTGCGATGCCGGAGGAATTTAGCAAACGCTCTGCCTCAGCCAATTGGAATGAGTTCATGCAATTGCTTATGGAGAAGAAACGTGCGGCCAGGGTGCAGGCTGCCGGGAAAGTTTTCTGGGTTTCTGCCGAGAAGAAGAAAACATTCGAAGCAGTTGAGCCCCAGGTGCAATATATAAATGAATGCGCTGAGCTCGATTTGCCTACGCTGAAAAAGGAAGATGCATTAAATACAATGCTGCAGGGATGGCTTACTCATCTTGGTCCTGCAACAGTGATTGAGCTTGCTGATATTTTTGGATTAGAAGTTCCTGACGTTGATTTTGCTTTGCTGGCACTGGAGGGTACTGGTGCAATCTTGCGCGGCCAATTCCGACCTGGCGCGCGTGAATCCGGCATACTCGAGTGGTGCGACAGGCGACTTCTTGCGCGAATCCACAAGGCTACGGTTGCTAAATTGCGCAAAGGCATTGAACCTGTCACCGCGGCGCAGTATATGAACTGGTTGCTGCACTGGCAACATGTGGCTACTGGAACGCAGTTGCCAGCCGATGAGCGAGGAACGCTTGAGATTCTAAGGCAGCTTCAAGGTTATGAGATTGCAGCCAATGCATGGGAATCTCAAATATTAAGCCGCAGGCTGAAAGGTTACAATCCTGAGATTTTGGATCGTTTATGCTTGATGGGGCAGATTGGTTGGGGACGCCTTTCCCCTCACCCCGCAACTTTGCAGGAAGCTGGTGAGGATGGGCGTAAATGGCGTGTTACGCCGACTAGTGTCGCGCCGATTGCATTTTTCGTGAGAGAAGACAGCGACTGGCTGGCGCCAAAGCATCCGAGCGCGCTTTTCGACAACAATCAGGGCTTGAGCAATGAAGCAATAGCCGTGAAGGAATATTTGAAACAGCGTGGTGCTTCGTTCTTTGCTGATATCGTGCGCGGTACCAATAAATTGAAGACAGAAGTTGAGAATGGACTATGGGAACTTGTCGCCGCAGGCATTGTCACCGCCGATGGTTTCGATAATCTGCGCGCGTTGATCGATCCCCGCCGCCGAGCTGGGCAGGGACGCGCACGAATGCAACGCCCGCGCAACAGCACCGGGCGCTGGTCGATCTTGCATGCGGATGCGGTTGAACAGAATAAGCAAATTGAATCGATGTGCTGGGTATTGTTGCGCCGATATGGTGTGGTATTCCGTGATGTGTTGGAACGCGAAAGTATTCTTCCGCGCTGGCGTGAATTATTGATTGCATTTCGCAGATTGGAAGATCGTGGAGAAATTCGCGGTGGACGTTTCGTCAGCGGTTTCGTCGGTGAGCAATTCGCATTGCCGGAAGCTGTTGAATCATTGCGCGCATCTCGCAATCGCCCGATGCAAACAGAGGCGTTGACACTCTCTGCAGCAGATCCACTAAATCTCATTGGAATAGTCGTCCCCGGCAAGAAAACCCCCGCTACATCCAGCAACACCATCACCATCAAAGACGGCGCCGAACACTCCCCCGACCTTCGCAAATCCGAACTATTAGCTTAGTATGCCCCGGGAGCGCCCGCGTCGCCTCTCCCGGGGTTCCGCGCCTGATCTCGGGTCTGAAAAAGCTTCTGGAAAGCTAAACATAAAGCCAAGGAATCCGGCGCCTCTAGGCTCATCGATTATGATCAGTTTCTGCTTTAGGGGGGCGCTTCCGTGTCTTTGAAACGATCCATTACCGTATCGATATTGTCAGTTGCCATGCTGACATCACCTGTTCTCAGCAATGCCGCGTTTGCGACTGGCGACATAACAAAAGCCATTCAAAGCCCTGCAACAAAACCTGCGGCCCAGGAGAGTGCCACGACCACAGCAAGCACCGATGCCGTGCGCCTCACTAAAACAATCAAGCCTTCCGCGTATCAACTCACCTTCGAGCCCGACCTGAAGGAATTCATTTACACCGGAAAAGAAGTCATCGATATAAACGTTGCAGAGCCGAGCAAAGAAATTACACTGCATTCAATCGATTTGAACTTTACGCAAATCGAATTGGAAAATCTTGCCGATCACAGCAAAAAATCAGGCAAAGCAGAAGCAGATCCAAAAAACGAACAAGTACACATCACTTTCAATGAGCAAATTCCCACAGGCAATTACAAACTGCACATTAACTTCGACGGCAAACTTACAGATCAACTGCGCGGATTTTACCGTTCGTATTTCAAAGACGCTGCGGGAGAAAAGCACTGGGTCTGCAGCTCGCAGATGGAACCGGCGGATGCACGCCGCATGTTTCCCTGCTTCGACGAACCCGAATTCAAAGCGACATTTCAAATAAACGCGCTTATAGATCCGAAGCTAGCTGCAATCTCAAATGCTCCGGTTGAAAAAGTCAGCGACTTGAATGGCAAAAAACTCTACACCTTCGACGTGACTCCACGGATGTCGACATATTTGATGGTGCTGGTTGTCGGTGATTTCAAATCAACTGAAGAGCGCAAATCTTGCGGAGTGCCCATTCGTGTTTGGGCGCCTGCCGGCCAGGAGAAGATGGGCACTTTCGCGCTCGGTGCGGCCTGTGAGATCATGACTTTTCTTTCCGATTATTTCGGCATCAAGTTCCCAGCCAAGAAATTGGATCTCATCGCAATCCCCGATTTCGCACCTGGTGCGATGGAGAACCTCGGTGCCATCACATTCAAAGACTCCTTGCTCCTGATCGACGAGAAGACCGGAAGCAATTTCGCTCGCCGCAGCGCGCTCAGCGTTATTGCGCACGAAATGGCGCACCAGTGGTTTGGCGACCTCGTCACGAATCGTTGGTGGGATGATCTCTGGCTGAACGAAGCCTTCGCTACCTGGGCTGCGACCAAAACAGAAAATGCGCTTCGACCAGAGTGGCGGATAAGAACAAAAGAAGCAGCCAGCAGAGATGCGGCGCTGAATATTGATGAGCTCTCCAGCACACGCGCTATTCATGCTCATGTCGGTAACCCGAAGCAAGCTTCGGAAATGTTTGACGCCATCACCTACGAGAAGGGCTCAGCCGTTTTGCGCATGTTAGAAGTATTCGTCACGGAGCCGGTCTTCCAGAAGGGTGTGCATGATTATCTTGAAGCGCACAAGTTCGACAATGCCACCAGTGATGACCTTTGGCAGTCCATTGGTGCTGCAGCCAAAGGTACGCCGGTGCAACGTGTGATGCAAACGTGGATTATGCAGGGTGGCTTTCCTGTGCTTTCGGCAGGCTCGAAAGACAATGGTAAGACAATCTCGCTTGCTCAAGAGCGTTTCTTCTTGATGCCAGGTTCCGCCCCCGATTCTCAGCTTTGGATGCTGCCTGTGGTGTTGAGAAGCTTTGGTTCGCAAGTAGCACGTGCGCTTGCTCCGCAGTCTGTCCTTTTGGACAAGAAGAGTGAGAGCATTTCGCTGCCGGCTGACTGGAACAGTTTTACAGCCAACGCGGGAGCAAGCGGATTTTATAGAGTGCGATATGCAGAGCATGAACGCAAGAATATAAGTTCGCACTTTAGCTGGCTTACACCAGATGAGCGCCTTGTGCTTATCTCAGACTTCTCAGCTTTTGCCATGAAGGGCGAGTTGCCCGTTGAAGAGTATCTGGATTTGATGCTGAAGGTAAAAACAGAGGAAGACCCGGTTGTACTCGAGTCGCTCATCAACAAATTTGCGGCACCCCGCAGATTTATGGATCATGCAGGCCAGCCTGCATATCAAAAATTGATTTGCACAAATTTGCTTCCGCTAAAAAACAAATACGGCTGGGAACAGCGCAAGGGCGAAGACGAAACTGTTAAAGACCTTCGTGCAGACCTCATGCGCATACTCGGCACCTTTGGACAGGACAAAGACACTATAAAAGAAGCGAACGAACTTTATGCTAAGTACATGAAAGATCGTCAGTCAGTTAGCGCCGATATTATTGGATCTGTTTTGAACATTGTTGCTTATAACGGTGGAGATGCGGAATACGAACAAATGAGAGCAGCGTTAAAGTCCGCTGCGAATCCGCAGGAAGAGAAGCGCTTTCTCGCAGCACTTGCGCGCTTCCGCCAGAAGGAATTAATGGACAAGAATCTTGCTTTGCTCTTGAATCCGGACACACGTGCGACTGACACTGTGAGTATGCTAAATGCGCTTTTGGGTGATCCTGATAGTGCCGATGCAGCATGGGCAGACTTGAACAGCAATTGGGACAAATTCCAGAAGAAGTTCCCACCGCGCTTCAACAAAACCATCATCAGCGCTTGCTCCCGCTTTGATAGCCTCGAACGTGAGAAGGAAATACGTGAATTCTTTGCGGCCCACCCGCCGGAAATGGGCAAAACTGCACTTGCCAGAACCCTCGAGAACATCAAAATCAACAGCCTGTTTCGCCAGAAAAACGAGACTGCGATTAGAAAATGGGTCGCTCAAAAAGCTTCCCTATAATCCAATTGTGTTGTTGGAAACAAGTCGGTCAGCATAAGGATGTTGGCACAGCCTTGGTATGAGTTTTTTCAATCTGAGGCGTTAATGGGATAAACTATGAATCCATTTTCTTTAGTATTCATGCGCATTTTTAACAGGCGTCTGTCCCGTCCTGGCGCAAAGTCCGCTGATCATGCGGCGTCAACAGAAGCTGCAACTCCCGAGCTAAAATATACATTGGTTGATCCAATATTAGGCGGCCGAAAATTGAATATGTTGAATGGCGGGCATATCGATGGCAAAATGCTAGATCAGTCCCGCTCCGAGACTAAATCATGCAAGGCACGCTGGCTCAAGAATAAGACGGAGCAGCCGTACATTCCTAGAAAGGTAAAACTTGATCCTCAACTCGAGTTTTACTATGAAAATCTGGGACTGAACAGAAACGCGGAGCAAACCAACCTCGGCGGCAGTCCTTAACTTTGGCGCTGCAGTTGTGCTTGCTAATATTCATGGAAGGTCTCCTTTCGGAGCGTCGCCCATGAGGATGCCTTAGGGCATTCGGTACAAAAGTGCGTCGATCTTATCATCGACGTTACATTACTATCTTTGCCACTGCCGGCGGTGATGAGCCTTTCTCCACCACTTACCTTCGCGGTTCAGCATTTTTGCCGGTTTTGCGTGGGAGCGCAGCGGCGTAGGCACTCTTGCCAGTGCCTACGCCTTTTTTCTTTTTGCTATGAGTCGAGCCCATCTTCGTAGAGCGAAGCGCCGGGATCGCGGGCGTCCCGCCCGCCTCTCTGTATCTAGCTACTACGGATTCTTCGCGCTCTTCACTTGCTTAGCCTGTACGAGCAAAGCTTCCGCTTTTTCCTTCTCGCCCATATCCATCAACAATTTCGCGTGCGGCTCTAGAATGTCTGCCATGAACAAGTTATAAAACCCGCCAAAGGTACTATTTCGGCAGTTCTTTTCCGCAATTTCAAAAACTTGCAAGGCCTTTTCTTTGTCGCCAAGCTCCGCATACATCTGCGCAAGTAAATTCAAGAACACTACGGTTTGCGCTGAGCTATTTTCCAATTCTTTTGGCTGAGTACTTATCTGATATGCAAGTTCCATATCATTCTTCATTTGATTCTTTGGCAAAAAAACATCCAGTTCCTTTGTATTCAGTGCTGCACCCTCTTCATCCTTAATCTTCTCTTCCCTCAAGCAAAGCCTGGCTCGCTCAATCAGACCGATCAGTCTTTCCCAGGAATTATTTCCAAACCTCTTCTTGAGAAAATCGTCTGACTCGGCAATCAACTCCAGACCTTCACTATTCTTATTCTCCATAATCATGACCCAGGCAAGAAGTGCTTTATTCCTGGCTGCTTCTGCTTCTTTACCAGGGCAACGAGAAAGAATACTCACAACTTGTTGGTACAATTTTTCTGCAAGTGGATAATTCTTCTGCTTTTTTTGTATCAACGCCACATCAGAAAGATCACCGGCATACTCTGCACTTTTTTCACCAAATGTTTTGCGATCATATTCCAGAAGACGTTCATCCCAGAGTAATGCCTGTTCAAAAACACGCCGGCAAGCATAAATTGACGCGATCATGCGCAAATTCAGCGCATAAGACTTACTATCTGGGAGGACACTCATTATCTCCAGCGAACGGCGTGCCTTTTTCTTCGCGTTTTCAAACTGACCCAAGGCGACGAAGTCCAGTGCGTCATTCGAAGTTTGCAGCCAAAGCGAATATCGAGCAGCCAATCCCAGGACAAGCAAGACTCCAAGCACAAAAGCCGGGATCAGCACTTTTGCGCTGGCTTTCATATTAATTGACGATTTTAACTTGCAATCTGCCATCGCGCCCCATCTGCAATCGTTGGCTGAGCCTGAAATTCTAGCCGCGGGGCGAGCTTTCCGGCATCCTGCCGCTTGCCTATTTGTATTGACAATCGAGCTTCCCGGGTGATTTACTTGATTCAGACCACTTATTTTACATCGAATTTGATGCAAGCAATCCCTCAAAAAGCAAAAGCTCAGAGCGTATTTGGCTTTGACTGGATGTTCAGTCCTTGGCAGGATTTCTTGTACTTTTTTTTGCCGGTTCCCTTCGCGTTCTTGCTTTTCTGCGGAGCCCAGGCGTTTGAATCTACCAATGCGCTGCTTTATGCTGTCATCGCCCAGGAAGTTATCGGGCTCGGTGCATTCCATCAAGGCGCAACCTGGTTTCACTTTCTCGATAAGGACAATCGCGGGCATTATTTCACTGGGCTTAAGGGTAAGCTGAACTTTGTGGTCGTTCCGCTTGCGTTGTTTTTCTCCTTCTTGATTGGAGAAATGTACGTGCCTGCGCTCGCGTTTCTTGTTTATGTTTGCTGGTCACTCAATCATGCTGTGCAGCAAAATATCGGTATTATGCTGCTATATCAAAATGGTAAGGCGCAAGACGAAGCAAAGATTCCGCGAGATGTTCAGGTGTGGAGTCAACGCTGGATGGCCGTGTGTTTTTCGCTTCTGTTTTTCAAACGCATGCTTCTGCCAGGCACAGAGCTTGCTGAGTTGATGTGGGTTCCGATTGGAATAAGCGGGGCGCTCGGAGTTGCTATTTGCGCTGCGTATATTTGGAAAGTTGCAAGACAGGTTTCAGCCGGCAAGTATCTTAATATGCCTGGATTTTTGTTCTGGCTTGTTTGTATCACATATTTGCTTCCATTTGGTTTTATTGGAAAGAACTACGATGATGCGGTGCTGATACCACTTGTGGTGCACTGGTGTCAGTACATCGGCATCAATTATGTTGTAGCCAGGCGTAAATATGAAAATGGAGTTGGCGATAGGCTGCCCTTGCAGAGGCCAGTCTTAGTTTATGTTCTTGCAGGTTTTAGTCTGGTGACAACAATTACCGTCCTTGCCTACTTTCAGAAAATGCAGGGCGACAGCGACATGGCGGGCAAGACACTGCGCGGCATGATTCTTGGATTGGGGATGGTGCATTATTATCTGGATGGCTTCATCTGGCGCTTCCGCGAGAAGTTCCCGCGCGAAGCCATGCTGCCCTATCTGGTACGGCGCTAAGTCTCTCCTGATGAACTAACTGTGGTAGGGATGAACGATCCTATGGTAGGGATGAACGAGCCTATGGTAGGGGCGCCTCACGGGCGCCCGTTGAGTCTAGTTGTAGCCCATTTCCAGTCGGAACATTGATGAGGTTAGTGCATCAATGATTCCGGCTAGATCTAAACAAATGAAGACAGCAATTTCCATGCTGGCACACGCTTTGCGTGTCTCCAATTCAATCCCCAAAATGCAAAACAATCAAACATGGTAAGCACAAGTCCCACAGGAAGTGGAACCATAACTCCTCAGTCCCCACCCCCTGCAAAACCGGTAAAGAAAATGAGCGGACGCAAAAAATCGCTCATCCTGGCTATTGTCGCATTTTTTCTTGTTGCGGCTGTAATCGCCGGGCTTTATTTCTGGTGGCTGTTCAACACCTTTCAGAGCACCGACGACGCATATGTTGATGCCGATATCACGCAGATAAGCACGCGCATACCAGGCACCATAACTGGTGTCTACGTTGTCGAGAATCAAAGCGTAAAGCAAGGACAGCTATTAGTGCGACTTGATCCTCAGGACTATCGGGTGCGAGTGCAACAGGCGCAGGCTGCACTAGAGAAAGCGGAACGGCAGGCAATGGCCGATCTCATGCAAATATCTCAGACTGCGACGACTGCTGCTGCCACCGGAACATCTGCTGTTGGTGACATTCAAAACGCACAATCAGGATTGAGTTCCGCGCAAGCAATGTTGGGTCAACAGGAGGCAGCTGTTACTGCGGAAGTCAATCGTTTGAACAGCACTATTGCTCAAGCAAAACAGTACAGAGATGACGAGCTAAGGTATCGCGGACTTGTTCGAGAAGGAGCTGTTTCACGCCAGCAATACGAGCAGATTACTACTAACTTGCGCATTGCAGAATCGAATGTTGCGCTGCAGCAGAATATAGTAACGGAGGCTCAAGAACGTGTGCGCCAATATCGTGCCAATGTGTTGCAGGCACTTAGTAATCTAACAAAGGCGCGCTCCTCGGCAGAGCAAGCTCGTGCTGCTCGTCAAGCTACTGGCGTGAGAGCTGGTCTGGCAGGGGTGAGCCGAGCGGGAGTCGCGCAAGCTGAAGCCGATTTGCGCAATGCACTTTTGCAGGAGTCTTATTCCACTGTGACGGCACCGATCGATGGGCGCGTCGGTCGGAAAACAGTTGTTACTGGTGAGCAGGTTCAAACAGGACAACAACTGATGACGATTGTTCCTGATTTGAAATGGATTACTGCGAATTTTAAGGAGACACAAATAGGAAAAATGCTGCCGGGGCAGAATGCGGAGATAAATATTGATGCATTTGACGGGCGAAAAATAAGAGGTTGGGTTGAAAGTCTTGGACCCGCATCTGGAGCCAAGTTCGCATTGTTGCCACCAGAGAATGCGACAGGCAATTTCACTAAGGTAGTACAACGTTTGCCCGTGCGAATAAAGTTCGATCCAAATTCAATTGCGCCCATAGCGAGCCGAATCGCGCCTGGTTTATCGGTTGAAGTAACCGTGCGAGTCAATGACGCAGGCTTCTTCCTCTTTCCATGGACTGCAGCAAAACATCACCCAGCGCCACCACAGCTACGAGTGAATACAAATCGCCCAGCGGGCTCCATTACCCAAGAGGAACCACCACGCAGACCGAAATTAAAGACACGCATCAACTTCTATCGCGAAGGAACAAGCTGCCCAAGATGATCTCGGCGATCCTTAGCTGAAATCGGATCTGGTCAGATATGGTAGGGACGCGCCTTGCGCGTCCGAATTGTATACAGGCCTCTGATGCCTAAAACAATCACAGGTATTATCCCGTGGCTAAATACGAAGAGAGTCAAGACCCGAATCAGCCAAACCCGATGCGATGGATCATCGCAATTACAGTTTCACTTGCCGCCATCCTTGAAGTTCTCGACACAAGCATAGTCAATGTCGCATTGCCATACATGCAAGGAAATCTCGGTACCACTCTTTCCGAGATCGGCTGGGTAATCACCGGATATGGTATCGCCAACGTAATCATGATTCCACTTGCTGCGTGGCTTGGTGACACATTTGGCAAGAAGCGTTATTTCGTATTCTCAATGATCGGCTTCACTGTGGCTTCTGTTTTATGTGGCTTATCAAACTCGCTGGGCACGTTGATCGCATCTCGAATTCTTCAAGGACTGTTCGGCGGTGGATTGCTGGCTAAAGCGCAATCAATTCTGTTTCAGACGTTTCCGAAAGAAGAACAAGGGATGGCGCAGTCCTTGTTTGGCATGGGAGTCATCGTCGGACCTGTAATTGGTCCAACACTGGGAGGCTATCTCACCGACACGCTTGATTGGCGCTGGATATTTTTCATCAATCTTCCGATTGGTATCATAGCGTCCTTGATGGCGATAGCATTCTTGCCGCCCGATGATGAAATTAAACGCCAGAATTCGGTTGACTGGTTAGGAATCTCCCTTTTAATCATAATGATGGGCTGCATCCAAACTGTTCTTGAACAAGGACAAGAAGACGACTGGTTTTCGTCGAGCTTCATAACTACGCTGACCATCATCGGTGCAATTTCATTTATTTGGTTTGTCTGGCACGAATGGCACACAAACATGCCGGCGGTGGATTTGCACGTTTTGCGACACCGCGCTCTGAGCGCAGGAAGTGTTTATTCCATCATTCTCGGTATGGGGTTGTATGGTGCCATTTTTGCGATTCCAATTTTTGCTCAGAACATTCTTCAATACACTGCTATGGAAACTGGTTTGATGATGCTACCTGGTGCGCTTGTCTCTGGGCTGATGATGCCAATTATGGGACAGCTTGCCACGAAAGTTGATTGCCGTGTGTTAATCGCAATCGGTGCTGCAGGAACCACAATTGCAATGTACCTGCTTTCGTCGATGAGCATTTACACCAACGCGGACTCCCTATTTTGGCCGTTATTGCTGCGCGGCGCTGCGATTGTCTTTATGTTTATGCCATTGAACCTTGGCACTGTGGGCGCACTGCCCAAGGAAGATATCCCGGCGGGAACGGGCATCTACAACCTATCAAGACAGATGGGTGGCAGTTTGGGAATTGCAATTATCACAACGATTTTGGCTCAGCGCGAGCAATATCATCGTTCGATGCTGGTTGAGCATGTGAATCCTACAAACCCCGCTTTCAATCAGCAGTTTCAAGCATTGACTTCATTATTTACAGGTCTGACCGGCGACATGGTATTTGCGCAACAACAAGCCTGGGCAGCGCTAAACAACATAGTCAACCAGCAATCATCCATCCTCTCATTCGCCGATATCTTCTGGCTGGTCGGCGTCACCTTCATCGTGACCATGCCCTTGATATTCTTCCTCGACCACGCCGGCAATCCCGCATCAGTAGCCGAAGTCCACTGACGCTCTCTTGGCAGCCGCCGCCAAATGGAACCATTCCTATGTGTAGGGGCGATGCCATGCGTCGCCCGTCAAGAATCCCGGCCCGCCATGACCAGAGCTTCTGGTAGGGGCACGCCTCGCGTGCCCGTCAAGGGGGTCCCTCTACAGCCAGTTCATCAATATATATAGATCGCCTCCGAGCAATCCCGAAAACACCCTTTTCATGCTATCCTGAATCCACCCAAGCATTTCGGGCGAGTGGCGAAATTGGCAGACGCGCTAGACTTAGGATCTAGTCCGCAAGGGTGTGGGTTCAAGTCCCTCCTCGCCCAAATATTCAACGAATCCGGCGACTAGTCGGATTTACTTTTTGGGAGAGATCAATAGTTTATAAGGTATTGATGGACCCTCCTGCCGAGCCGAGGATTGGCAGTTCGCTACTAGCAAACCGAGCGCATTGATTCTCGATTTGAAAAAATTAGGGAATGGACTTGTTGGTGTGTTTATGCACAATGAATTAATGCGGATGTATTCTGTTGGGGCAGCATTGGTGCTTTCATTGGTTTCCAGTTCGGTGCAGGCGGATGAAATTGCCAAACTCCCACTAAATAAACAAGTCAAACTTTTGAATGGGAGACTAAGCGCTACCTTACCTCAAAGCGCGAAAATAGAAGCTCGTGGGCACAACATAATGGCAGCACCAGAGGCTGAAGAAGATGAGACCAGAGTCGTAGTTGAAGCTGGCAAGGAAAAATTGGTTCTAATAGTAAATGAACTTTACGCGCTTGCTGGAAAAGATTTTGCTGAAAATGCAGCGAAATATATGAGTCAATTTCAGCAAGAGAAAAACCAATGGTTAATTTCCAAGGTCCCAAGTTCTTCAAAGAAAGGTCTTTCATACGTGAGAGCAACACAGCAAGGAGCTCAAGAGTCAAAGAGTAATGATAGTCACCTGCTGGTAATGGCAATTGTTGCCAACAAGGATGGAACAGTACAACTTTGTTCTGTTTATGCAAATGATCTCGCATACAAAGATTGGTCAAAGCTAACTATTACCGTTGATCAGATACTCGATTCCCTGGCTTCCGGAAGCCGATCCCTTAAGCTGACAGCACGCACAGTTCCGGCCGGAATCTTGGAAGGACTTACAATTAAGGTGCCCGGCAACGTAGCTACTTCTATCCAGCGCGGAGTGGACTTCACGGTACTTCACTGCGATGAATTAAAAGAACTTGGCTCGCCTGAAACAAGCCTCGGAATATATTGCGGTGGTTGGCCCAGCTTTTATCCGCCAGAAAATGCAAGGAAAGTTCAAGACTATATTTTAGGCAAGAAAATAGAGTGGCTTGAAGGAGCCATCGCATCTGGTGCGGACAAAGGAAAGCGATTTAGTGCTCAAGCACTTGTTCCGGTTTTTACAAACAAGACGGGCTACACCTATCAGGCTCACCTGTTTATCAAATCACCCGATCAAAGTGGAGTGGAGAGGATGAAACAAATTGCCCGGACACTGACTCTAAGAAAACCAAACTCAAAAAGGGGTAGCTAGTTTATCAGGCGGTGTATCGGTGTGAGAGATGCTACTTTCTCTTATTCTCAGATCTTGATTTCCCGATACTTCCTGTTAACCAACATAGTGTTCACACATATCGTTATTCAGAACAGCTTTGCAATTAAGGTTTGATCTTCAGTCATGTTGCTAATGCTCGCTTCAAATGCGACCACCGAAGCTTATGAACTCGGGCGCGGCGTCTCCCGCACCGGAAAGTCAGAAAGTTTAAACCGAATTCTCTGATAAAGAGCTGCCAATCATTGTGATACCTCTTACCGCTAGAGGAAGCATTAAGCATTAAACGTGAACAAAAAATGCGGCAATTCCGCGCGAGCTGTCACTGCCTTGTCACTCCCAATGCATATCCTGACTAAACGGTTTTGAATTGAAAGGGCAAAATAATGGCGAAGAACATAGAAAACAATGAATCGCTCAGTACAGCCGCTGAAGGCGGAGGCAGAAGCGATGGTCTCAATGCGCTCAATCTTCTCCGTGAAGGTGCTTCGGCAAATGCTGTAAGAACTGATGCTGGGAGATCAACATCTGATTCAGCCGCACTAGCAGGCTTTCCCTCCGGCGATCAGTTGCTACTGGCTTTCAATCCTTCAGAAGTCAAAACCGACGTCGATGGAATCTATGCGGGACGCACTGTCGATTCGGCTAAAGCCAAATATACTGAAGGGCACATGCAAGATGCATTGAACAATATTCTCGGACAGGAATTGAAAGACGCAAAGACTCCGTCTGAGCGTGATGGAGCTATGCTTCGGAATGGAGCAGCTAGAGATTTTTCTGATGCACTTCTTCAGTACCATAAAGACAATGCTTTTCTTGGAGATGAGTTCAAGAAATTTTCGCAGGCTTGCAATCACGATGATGCCGAGATGCAGAAATGGTTCGCACCAATATCCCAGCGCCTGGAAATGGCAGGAATTCATTCTTCAGTTCAGGACGGAAAACTTCTTATGTTCGGTGAAATAAAAGATGGAAAATCCGGAGTCGGTTTGCGGATTGATGAGAATGGCAAGATGCAAACCATCTCGTTGAAACGCGACGAAAGTGGCGCGTTGTCCGAAGGGGCGCCTGTAATTTCACCTACGCCGATTCAATTGATGAACCAGTTGAGAAAGCAAAATGACAAAATGTATGATGCTATCGGATAGCCACTTAAAGTACCTTTGCTCAGCCGATAACACCGAAATGCTGTTTCTTAGATGATCGTTTTTGCATTTAACCCTCTGAGTTAAATGAACGGCTTAGCCAGAGAATCGGTAACTTCGTTTGCAGCTAAAAAAGTTGACTCTGCCTTATCGGCAGGAGCTTGTGAGCTTATCACAAACGAGAATCTCGATGAAGCCTGGCGTGTGTAGTGCCTCTGTCTCCAGCTCTTTCCTTCGGCTTCGTAAGCATATTCGGTCCAGCTGTATCCAGACGGTGTTTTTCCAGTGGCCACTTCGGTTTGTCCTGGAGCGCCCATTCCATCGGCAAGCTCTTCGTTGGGGAGTGGTCCTTGTATGAAGATCATCGAGCCGTTTTCTACACCGAGTAGATCGAAACTTGTTTTTGACGCAAGCGGAAACCGCAGGTCGAATCCTGCCGGCCACCTTATGGAGAATTTTGGCGTTTCGATAGTCCACACATCTGATTTAGGACCTTCGCAAATCTGAATCACCTCTGCTGCGCTCTTTACTCCATCACTGAGAGCTATCTGAGGTTCTTGTCCGTTCAGAATTATTTGCGCTCGTTTTACTGTGTTTGCATCGCCTTGAATCGAGGCAATGATTCCTGGAGGATTTGTGTTGAATTGCCAGCGAAATACTGTATCTGGCGGAGGCGCCAGGCTGAGCCCATGTCCTACAATTCGCAATGGATATCGTGGTAAGTTTGACCATTGTGCTCCACTTTGATCGTCCAGTGAACGCATGTCCAAATCCCACTTATTATCTGCAGTTTTACGCAGCACCAGTTCGACTCCGGGAAACTTTTCTCCGTGTCTCTGCCTAAATGCCTCTATCACTCCATACGACGCGTTTGCAATTGAATCAGGAACATTTGTACTGTACTCGTTAAGAAGTACGGGGGAACCATGCGTGAAGAGTACTGAAACAGCCCCCGAAGAAGAAGGGCGGACTTCGGCAATCAAATGAAGCATCGCATAATGAGAAGGTGCAGCTTCAACTAATGCGGTTACCAGATTTCCTACAGTTTTTTGTAATGCAGGATCGAGCATGAGTTCATTCATTGTCTGCTGTGACTTACTTTGTTCTATTCCTTCAGGTGTGGTTGCGGACACGGTCCTAGCCGATGCGGTTTTCTGAGCTTGTATTCCGCTTCCTGGAACCTGCTGTTGCGTTTGCACGGATCTCGATTGGGATGGCAGCGAACTGCTAAATCTTTTCCCGGCAATCCGATTACGAATTAGCTCTGCCAATTCGTCGTGATTAGGTGTACTGTGATCAAAGTACAAATTCTGTTTGGTACCTGTTGAAAATCGAAAGTATTTCAACTGACCAATCGATCCAAATGAGGCGTCATCAGGGATGGTGCCCAGCTTGTTCCAGGGAATTATGCGGTGCGCCTTTGAGGATAATTCCACAATTTGATCCGGGAAAATCAAGAAAACCAATTTATTGTCAGCTCCACCTGTGGCAAGAAACAGTGCACCTGCAAGGATTGCCAAGCCAATCAGGAAAACAACAACACTCATTGCCAATAGCATTTGCTTGGTTGTTTCATCCGTGCCAGGTTGCTTTGTTGCGAAGTACATGGCACCTGCACCTATGCAAAACAAAACTGCCCCAATACCGAGTGTCAATCCAAGCGTAAGGTTTATTGGAGCACAACCCTTTCTTGGCATGAATACCCGTTCTGGCTCACCAAGCTGCGCCACTGCTGCTGGTACCTTGTAGGGAAGATCTTGTGTCATCGCTGAATCAATCCTGCTTTCTGATTGCTTAAATTAGACCGCGAAATGATACTGCTGACAACGTTCCCTAATAGTTTATCAATCAAACGAAATCTTAAACGATAATTCGCAATCGCTGGGAAGCGAGTTCAAACCACTTGCGCCAATACATTGGCAAATGCTATGTCAATGTTTCTGCCGGACAGGAGAGCAGTTACAGTTGCTTGCATGACACCATGGAAGATACTGATACTAGAGAAGAAGAGATTACGCAATTTTTTGGCGATCGAGTTCTTCGATTTGTATTGGAGTTTATTGACGATAAATCGTGCCAAAGGAAGAACGGGCGGCCCAGTCGGTTTAAATCGGACCTGGCGGCGGCTGTCAAGAGAACGGCGGTGGGCTGATCTAGTCCGCAAGGGTCTGGGTTAAAGTCCCTCCTCGCGCAATCTGTAGGTGCTTTCGGCTGCTCACTAAGTGTCGAAATTCCAGCTGAAATCGATTGCTGCTTTTGAAAAGCCCTTGCCTGCTTTGTAGAATTGTTGCGCCCTTGCCTATCAAAGAAGCGCAGTAGGGTTTCAAGTGATACATTTGACATCTGCTTGACTGGCGTTCTGCCTGCTTGCAAACACAGTTCGCTGTTTGCCTTTTGTACCAGCAACCAGCGCTAATAGTTTCCTGGGCATCTCAATGGACACAGAAATTACTTCTCCTTCTTCCTCTTCCTCTGAAACTCAGGAAACTTCTGATATCCATCTGCTTATTCAGAAGGAAGTTCTCCGCCGACGAACTTTTGCAATCATTTCTCATCCGGACGCGGGTAAAACAACTCTCACCGAGAAGTTGCTGCTATACGGCGGCGCTATCGAAGAGGCCGGTGCGGTAACGTCTCGTCGTGAGCAGCGTTCCGCTACTTCCGACTGGATGGAGCTGGAGAAACAACGCGGTATCTCAATTACGTCAACTGTTCTTCAATTCGATTACAACGGATTTTGCTTGAATCTGCTGGACACGCCAGGCCACCAGGATTTCAGTGAAGATACATATAGAACCCTGGCTGCGGCCGATAATGCAGTCATGCTTATTGACGCTGCGAAGGGGCTTGAGCCGCAAACCAGAAAGTTATTTGAAGTTTGCCGCTTGAGACACTTGCCGCTTTTTACTTTCATCAACAAGTTAGACCGTCCGAGCAAAGATCCCTTTGATCTGCTCGATGAGATAGAGAAAGAATTCAATTTGCCGACCTATGCGGTGAACTGGCCTATCGGCACGGGAGATACATTTCAGGGAGTCGTTGATCGCAGTTCAAGGCAAGTGCACTTGTTCAGCCGAACTGCGGGCGGACGCACGCGTGCAGGATTAACATCACTGTCTCTTGATGACGAAAAATTGAAGACTCTCATTCCGAGTAGTGTTTATTCTCAGTTGATTGAAGAATTGGAAATTCTGGATCTTGCCGGCACACAAATGGATCTTGAACAGGTTCATGCAGGCAAGCTGACACCCGTATATTTCGGCAGCGCGATGAACAATTTTGGTGTCGAGCTTTTCCTTCAGTCTTTTATTGAGCTGGCCGTACCACCAGCCAGCTTCGAGAGCGAGTCTAAAGTTATTGAACCTGTGTTTCCCGAGTTCACTGGTTTTGTTTTCAAACTGCAAGCGAATATGGATCCTAAGCACCGCGATCGTATTGCTTTTGTGCGAATCTGCTCCGGCAATTTCGTTAAGGGCATGGAAGTGAAAAACAGCAGAACAGGTAAAACCGTTGTTCTAAATCAGCCGAAGAAGTTATTTGCCAGAGAGCGGGCTACCATTGAAACGGCTTATCCAGGAGATGTTATTGGTTTGAATAATCCGGGATGCTTTGCTATTGGAGATACGATCTTCACAGGAACTGCTGTTCGCTTCCCAGGTATCCCGAGTTTCGCGCCGGAAATTTTTGCGGTTCTGGAAAATGTCGAACCGAGCAAATACAAGCAGTTTCACAAAGGCATCTCGGCCTTGCAAGAAGAAGGCGCAATTCAAATCGTTTGGCCGACTGAGTTAGAAACTCGTTATCCGGTTTTAGCCGCAGTTGGTCCGCTTCAGTTTGAAGTGGTGCAGTTTCGTCTTGAGTCTGAATATAACGTAGTTACTGTCTTACGCAGCAGCGACATAATTCAGGCGCTCTGGTGTGCTGACGGTTGGAAGGCTCTGAGCGCCGCAAACCGAGAGCGCTGCAATTTAATTGTGGCCTCAGACAAAAATGAAGATCCGGTTTTATTGTTCAGGCACAAGTGGGATATAAATCAATTTCGTGAGCGAAACCCGAACTTGAAATTGTTGCCGATCAGCGCAAGTTCGCGGCTTGTAGGTAAGAACTGAAGAGCTTAATTGTAAGACTGGTCCAATTGTTTGTCCCGAAGTGTTCCAAAAACAATCATTTTGGGCAATGTTATTGTTAGCAAAAATATGGAATATTGATACATATACACTTGGCACAAATTAGATCCGATGATAATCTAATTCTATAGTTTAATACGGACGTTCTTTTGTGCAGAAGAGAAACAATCATGTTCAGAAGAAAGAAAATACATGCATTTCTCCTCGCCAAGCTGCTGGCCAAACCTTCTAGTAGAAGCTAGGCTCGGCAGTTAGTCTAATCACATTATTGTGTTTTTGTTTTCATTGGATGGATTTGCAATCAACTCCGAGCGGAGTTGATTGCACGTCGCTTCTATGAACAGTTGGTACACCTGCCGAGACTAACGGATCTCGTTTGATCTTGTTTGCGCAAACAAGGAGGTGGCCTCATGTCCGTAAATGTAGAATCTATTGGGAAAGTTCAAGCTGCCGTCACTGATGAAGTAATTATCGAAAAGGTTTTAAACAGACCTCTAACAGAAGGTAATTTTCTCAGCAAGTTTGGACCGGGGATCATCACAGGTGCATCCGATGACGATCCATCTGGGATCGGAACATATTGTGTTGCAGGTGCTGCGTTTGGATTTAGCACTCTGTGGACTGTGCTCCTGGTATTTCCACTCATGACCGCAGTGCAATATTCGTGCGCAAAAATCGGCATGGTGACGGGGACGGGGCTTACTGCCGTTTTGCGCAAGCATTATCACAGAGGCATTCTCTATCCCCTTGTGTTTCTTCTTGTTCTAGCCAATTCCATAAATGCCGGCGCTGACATCTCGGCAATTGCCAGTGCATTCAATCTAATATTGCCTGTTCCTGTGAGTGTCCTGATTATTCCGGTTGCACTAGCGATCTTGTCCATGCAGTTTCTGGGTTCATATAAATTGATTGCGTCCGTATTTAAGTGGTTGACCCTGGCCCTATTCGCGTACGTTGCGACTGCATTCTTTATAAAGCTAGATCCGCTTCTTGTAGCGCGCGGCACTTTCATGCCTAATATAAAGTTTGACGGAGCATTCATCACAATGCTGCTTGCCATATTGGGTACAAGCATCTCTCCGTATCTCTTTTTCTGGCAGGCTGACCAGGAAGTTGAAGAGAAAATCAGCGCAGGACAAAGACGTCTTTGGCAGCGCCGAGGCTGCGAGAAACATCAATTGCGAAGCCGGCTCTGGGACATCAAAGCTGGGATGTTTTTTGCGACTGTCGTAATGTATTTTGTAATCCTTGTTAGTGGTGCCACATTGTTCGGTGCCGGACATCACAATATAAACAGTGCAACAGAGGCAGCTATGGCGTTACGCCCGCTGGCTGGAGAGTATGCTACGTTATTGTTTGCACTGGGTATCATCGGCAGTGGATTTTTAGCTGTACCAATTTTGACCACATCAGGAGCGTATGCTCTTTCACAAATGTATGGCTGGAAGCATGGTCTCGATCATAAATTCCACCAGGCAAAAGAGTTTTACGCGGTCATATCCATTTCCACGATACTCGGCATGATTATTCCTGCCCTGGGTGTAAACCCGATAAGCGCCTTGTTCTGGACAGCAGTCATCAACGGCTTGGTGGCGATTCCATTACTCTTCATGATCATGCTCATTGCCAACAACAAGAAAATCATGGGAGCGCACACCAACGGACTGTTAACAAATGTGTTCGGATGGGCTGCTGCAGTCGTTATGTTTGCTGCAGGAATAGGTATGCTTTTTCTTGGAGGCAGTTAAGTAAAAACGCGAATTTCTACAACGCAGATGGAAACTTTGCCTAAAATGGGAAGCACTATCTGAGCCACTTGCATAATTTTTATGATTCGTTTATAGACAATTTCTGCATCGCTGTGTATTATCGAAATAGCCCTTGAGGCGCCCTCTAATGCACTTTGCAAAACGAGACCTGAGGTAAGCCATTATGTGTACAGCCAAGAAAAGAATAAATGGATATCTCCTTGCAAAACTGCTGGGCCGCCCGTCTAGTAAGGTCCGGGCATGCTAGGAATGCATTTGCCCGGGAATCCCTTGCTTTTAATTTGTTAGAACTATTCATCTTTGAATCAGGCGCCAGGGAGAAAGCTCTCTGAGAAGCAATAGAATCGTTTATTCTAAACGCTCTTCCAAGAACATTTCCTCGCGTGTCGAGCTTGTTGGTTTTGGGCAGCCATGATTGAGAATACATTTTGAGCTCTACAAATACGGATTTCAAAATGTAAGTGATGCTAACGGTTAATCAAGCCATTCCTGCCTAGCTTGCCCGGTTATGCCCGCCGACTTCACGGATACGTGTTGTCGGTTTTGTGTTGAGAAGGATGCTTGTCCCGATCAGCACTGTGACTCTTTGCGGCCTTATAGGAGGTGTATCATGAAAAACCGCAAGAAAGTATCCATATTTGACAGAACCTGCGACAGCGTATTTGGCTGGGCGGCAGGAATGCTCATCGGTTCTATTCCAGTTATTGGCCCTATTTATTCCGTGATTTCACTCGTCAATGAAGTTGCGGCTGTTGAAAAAGAACTTTTCGGGCAATAAGAATTTTGCTGGAGCGCTGGCAGCTTGGCTGCCGGCAGCAGATCTCCCTCGATCATTCTATTTGATGCCGGCGGCGGCTTGTGCTCGGCGCTCCAGTTTTCCCTCAATATAGAACAGGAAATAAGATCATGACTGGAATTGAATTTACAATGAGAATCTCAGCAGCAGTGCTGCTAGGCGCTCTGATCGGACTAGAGCGTCAATGGCGTCAGCGCATGGCGGGTCTTCGCACGAATGCACTTGTATCAACTGGGGCTGCCGCATTCGTAGCCATTTCCATGCTGCTACCGGGGGAGAATGACTCAACAAGAATCTCCGCCCAGATTGTTTCTGGCATTGGATTCCTGGGAGCCGGAGTTATTTTTCGGGAGGGATTCAATGTCAGAGGCTTGAATACCGCTGCAACTTTGTGGTGCTCGGCTGCTATCGGAACTCTTTCTGGCTTGGGTTTTGTTGCGTATGCGGCAATTACAACTTGCTTTGTTCTTGGAGCCAATATTTTTCTGCGCCCGGTGGCACGTAAAATTGATAGCCAACCTTCGGAAGTTGCCACCGAAATTCCGGTTGCCTATCGATTGCAGACTGTCTGTCAGGAAAAAGAAGAGCAACACATTCGCGCGCTGCTTCTCAATTCAATTGCAAACGAGCAACTTTCATTGAGAGCAATACGCAGTGAGGATATGAATGGTTCAAGCAAAGTAAAGGTTGAAGCAGATCTGACTACCACCGGACGTTGCGATAAACTAATTGAGCAGATCATAAATCGGCTCAGTCTTGAACCGAGTATAAGTGGTATCAGTTGGGAAACCGTTGGTGACGAAGTAATGATACTGGAGTAAAACTATGCACCATGAATTGGAGTCATCTGCTTTTAGTTCAACAGCAGTTCTATTGAGCTACGAAACAGGAGTCGACGAGCTCCTTGATCTCGCCGCCCGCTTCAGTGCGGGTGAAGTCCTCTTGAGTAGCGCAGCTGAATGCTTGCTATTGAGATTGCTACAACGTAAAACACAGTTGTTGTTGCAACCCGGTGATGAATTGCGCCATCTCAACGTCTCTCTGAAAAGATCTAAAGACGGCGCTTCCAACGTCTTTCTGCGTAAAGTTCGTTAGCATTCGAAAATGCGGACAATGAGGACAGCGTCATGGATGAGTTCAAGCAAGACAAGAAATCTACTGTGCCGCCTCAAAGAATCAAAAAGTTAGATTCGGAGCGACACATCCTGACGCCAGAACAAATTTTTCAACTAATTGTTTCTGCGCGCTCAATAGGTCGCTGCGGTCTGCGCGATTCAACTCTCGTTCTGATGACATACAGACATGCACTCAGAGTTGGAGAAGTAATCAGACTTCGCTGGGAGCAACTTGCACTTGAAGAGCGCCGCCTGCAGGTAACCCGCTTGAAGAAAGGTACACCATCAACGCATACTTTGAGTAATGATGAAGTAGATGCACTATTTCAATTGCGTCAAGAAAAGCCAGGTTCAGAATTTGTTTTTGTTTCTGAACGAAACGGTCCGTTGACCAGACGTGCCGTTCACACGGTCATTGCTCGCGCCGCAAAGGTGGCCGGGATTCCATTTGCCGTTCATCCATTTATGCTTCGACATGCTCGTGGTTATCAATTGGGCGCAAAGGGGGTTTCATTGAGGACGATTCAGTCATATCTAGGGCACAAGAATGTTCAACACACGATTGCCTACACTCCTCATGCCGGCGAAAATTTTGACAATCTTGATGATGATACTGACTGATGCTTCCATGCAAGCAACGATTATCGTTGCTTAGCCGGGCATCTTCACTTTATCTTCTCGGTTCCAAATACGTATCTTTCGTGAAGCTGCTATGAACTTGGCGCTATCATCTGCAGATCGCATTTCGATTATGCCTTCATCAAAGCCAGGAGCTACGCCAGCCTTCGCCATTAGTGCAGTCGAAGAAGCGTTATGGGCTATTACTTTTAGGTGATTAAACGCATCGGAAACAAAGTCTTTTGCTGTTGCTTCGTTTGCCAGCTGTGCAGCTCCAGTGTCCGAAAGAAGAAGCACAACCGAATCATAAAGTACAGATGGTCCGCCGTTGATCTTTTGATCGGCTGCGACGTGAGTGCCATCGTTGAGGTCTACCCCTCCGATAGTCGGAGCTATCACTTCCAGTGTTGCGCCCTCTGCTGCTACTGCCGATTTAACTGCATTGTACAAATTCGCATCGCCGCCATCGGACAACAATACGCCGACTTTTCTGCCTTTAAAGCTTGCCGGTCCATTGCGAAGGATGCTCAAAGCAGGCGAGGGAGGTAAATTAAGTATGGTAGGTTTCAATGTCTTTGCGGGCGCCGGCATTTGTTTGATTCCCAGTCCATTGGCGACTCGCGTAGCCAGTTCTTTATCTATGTTTTCCAAATGTGCCACCATGCGCTCCCGAATATATGCCTTTTTTACTTTCGATAACTCAAACACGACTGCATCTTTGATGTGCCCCTGCTCAACCGGAGTTTGACTCAAGTAAAACTGCCTGGCCTGGCTGTAATGATCTGCGAAGCTGGCGGAACGAGCGCGTACCTTGTTTCCCGTTTCTACTGCCGGGAAGCTCGCCAAGCCCAGTGCCGGATTCTCCCGAGGACCACCGACTGAATTCGGTTCGTAGTTGATGGGACCCTTTGGATTTATCATCGCCATATGACCATCCTGCTGAAAATTTGCAAATGGGCATTTGGGAGCGTTGATAGGCAAATAAGTAAAGTTGGGTGAGCCTAATCGTTTCAGCTGCGTGTCCAGATAGGAGAAGTTTCGCAATTGCAGCAATGGATCATCAGAAAAATCGACACCGGGAACGATATTGTTCGTGCAAAAGGCAACCTGCTCGGTTTCTGCAAAAAAGTTGTCGACGGTGCGATCAAGCACCATACGTCCAACCTTTTGCACGGGCACAAGTTCTTCCGGAATTATTTTGGTGGCGTCAAGAATATCGAAGTTGAATTTTTTTGCAAATTCCTCGTCAAAAAGCTGCATGCCGAGCTCCCACTCAGGATAGTCGCCGGACTTGATAGCATTCCATAAATCATGACGGTGGAAATCTGGATCGGCCCCATTTATCTTCACTGCCTCGTTCCACAGCACAGATTGCATACCTTGTTTTGGCTTCCAGTGAAATTTTACGAAAGTGCTTTTGCCTGCACTGTTCACTAGCCGATAGGTGTTCACACCAAATCCCTCCATAAACCTGAAGGATCTGGGTATCGCGCGGTCGGACATTATCCACATTATCATGTGCATAGATTCAGGCATTAGTGAGATGAAGTCCCAAAAATTATCGTGCGCCGTCTGAGCCTGAGGCGTGCCACTGTCTGGTTCATCTTTTGCAGCGTGAATAAGATCTGGAAACTTAAGTCCATCTTGAATAAAGAAAACAGGAATGTTATTTCCAACCAGATCCCAATTTCCCTGCTTTGTGTAGAACTTTACTGCAAAGCCACGTACATCTCTTGCGAGATCGAATGAGCCTTTATTTCCCGCAACAGTCGAGAACCGCACGAATACAGGCGTTCTCTCCCCAGCTCGCTGAAACAGGTCTGCTTTTGTTATTTCCGATAGAGATTTGTAAGGTTCAAAGTAACCATGAACGCCGAAGCCACGCGCATGCACAACTCGCTCGGGAATGCGTTCGTGATCAAAATGAAAAATCTTATCCCGACCGGGCGAATCTTCAAGCACAGTCGGGCCGCGCGGATTTACCTTCAAAGAGTTTTGATCATCTGATATAGGAACACCTGTTGAGTTCGTCATTGTGGGCAGCTTCTCCGATGAAACTTGATGAGCTTCTCCACCAGAACCAATTACTGCGTCTGCTTCTCCTCTAGAGAGAGTACCTTTGTCTTTGCTTAAACCAGAGCTATCTGGCTCTAGTTTCGCTGAATAAGCCGAACTCGCAAAATTGCCATAGCTCAAAATTGAAATCGCAAGACACGATGCAAATTTGCTTTTAAAATAATTGGAAAGCAACAGAATTCTCATTCAGGCAACTCCTGGCAGTGCAAACTAAAGGTCTATAGCATTGCATGTGTTGCTATATGCAATTCAACTAAAGCATTGTGGAAAGCCACAGACTCTTGCAGATTATTATCGGTAATATCTGGAGCGGCGCGATATTTTGCCTGCGAAAATCTACATTCTGATGTCGCTGGGCTCATGTTGTTAATTTATCGAAAAGACTTCCTTTATTGCAGGAGCTTTTAGTGACCACATTTTCGTGACTAAATTTAATAGATTGCTTGCCCAGGGAACTGCTTCGTCTTTGATCGCCGCATAAGTCTGCCGCCAAGTATGGAAATTACACAAGCAGGGTCTCGATGACTTTAACTACCGTTGTCCATGCAGCGGAACGCGGGTTGATGACATCGAAGTGATCGGCTCCTTGGATTTCATGCAAATCTACATTTTCTTTCCGCTTCTTCTTTTTTTCAACGTAATCCCTACTAAGCACAGGCGGCACGATATGATCACTTAGCCCATGAATCAAATGTTGTTCCGCCCTAATGTTCAGTTGCATCGGGTCAGCTTCTTTATAATGCTCTGCCACTACTTTCGGTGCGCCTCCGAGAAAACTAGCAATGGCATTGTTGCCCAGGTGAAGTTCGTACGCGCGTTGCAGATCGACAACTCCTGCAAGTGCCACAACACGAGTTACCGACGGTTCATGCGCCGCAAGGCAGAGGGCTAATTGCCCGCCTGCCGAATGTCCGACTACGGCTATACGGTTACAATTTACAGATTTGTATTGCTTTCCAATCTGTTTGACGAACCTGTATGCGCTCACAATGTCCTGGAAGGTACCCGGCCAGCCAGCGCCAGGATTTCCAATTCTTCGGTATTCGACATTCCAGCTGGCAATTCCTTTATTGCTCAAAGCTGCACAAAAATGCCCTGCATGAATCAGATCATATTGCGCACTCCAGTATCCGCCATGCACATTCACGACTAAAGGAAAATGACCATGTCCCTTCGGAAGCCTTAACTCTCCAAAATGGTATGGACCGGAGCCGTAGGGAAGTTTAATTCCAGCAGGTGGAATAGTATGCAAAACATCGTCGGAACTCATTAGTCTGGGCCGTTTCATGCAGGGTAGCGGATGAGGAATTTATTGACTCGCAGCTTAGCAAGCTTATCCTTTAGCTCATGCGGTTTTAGTATAACTCAAGCGGCTTTTATGTACATTTAAGGCGTGGTCAACTACTCTGGCTCGCTCGCAGCTTGGGCTTGGCTTTAACAAGGACCTCGATCAGCTCAAAAATGCCGCGCTATCGGAAATCCTGGCTTTCACGAAATCTTAAGTGGCTGGGCTTATGATTAAGTCCGGGTTGGCTAAGGGGAAAACTATGTCTGAACGAGGAAAAGTATTTTCAGAAGCTAGCAAGGCGATAGAGGAAGACAATGCCTGCGGATTTAAGGATGCCGTAGATCAAGTTTCCGATGTGAAGGCCAGGGCTGCTCTGATCAACGATCTATTCCGTATTTTTCCTGCTCCTGGATACCAAATCGAATCAAGCAGCTCCAAATCGATGTTTGGTTTTGGCAAAGACAGTTCGCTGGAAACAAAAATAAGCGGACCAAATGGATTGTTTTACGAATTGAACGCAAAGGCTGGAGCTGCTGGTCAACTAGAGATCGTTGATGAGAAGCCCTTAGATTGCAAGAAAAAATAAGTGAACTCTGCTGTTTCTGCGTGTTCCGGTGACTCATACCTAAAAGATTCGCATTGAGCACATGCACATTTGTGCACAGTTTTATTAGATCCACACGATGCTGTCTAAAAAGGTGGTTTTCACGAATATACTTTCGCTTCTCTCGGAAGTAAGTTCTTGCCTAACCCCCTAGAAAGCTAAGAATATCATTGCCCGTTCTACGAACAAAAGCATTTATTGATCTTCCAGGGAGTATTTCTCATGCCAAATCCTCGCGCAATCGAAGCCATCGCCGGAGCCGCAGCCAAAGGAGCGGGCGAAATCGGCGAGAGATTGTTTGGTGATACATTCAGCTCCAAGCTAGGACAAACTGCGGAGAAATCCGCAGCATCGATAGCAGCAAAACCTGGTTCTGAGGCTTTACGACAACACATACGCGCCAGTCTCTTAGGAAATCCTGAACAAGCCCTCTCAGCTCCATCTGAGGCTGCTCAAAGACAGCTTGCAAGAGCAATTGATGGAGCCGGCGAAACAAAACTGAAAGATGTAAGAGTGAGAAGTGGCAGTTCATTTGTCGAACGTGAATGGACAGATCGCGTTGGTGGCAGAGTGAAAGTCGTCGCTAAAGACGGACCGAAAATGAATGTCTTGGATGAACTCCCTGCTGAACCAAAAGCGGGAGGACCTTCAGCCCTCGAGCCCAAGAATCTTGCTTCTGTTGAAAAAGTATCAAGCCCAGCGGTAATAACAAAACCGGCAGAACCCGTGATGCCCACGAAGGCATTTGAACTGCCGAGGGAAAGGAAAATTGTTTCATCATTGCAGGACGGAACCGTCATAACCGAGTATACAGGAGCACCACTGCCGTTCAAATTCCCAGCGCAACGTGGTCAGGGTGTTGGCTCTTACGGTGAATACGCTTCGACCGTCAAACAACTGCCGGACGGTTCTGTAACATTAGGAAATCCCGAAGGTATCGATAGAATTGGGCGAGCATTCGAAAAAGCCGTTAATACAAACGGGCTATCAACACCGATTCTAGATTTCAAAACCATGCCAAACTGGTTTAAGAACAAATTCGATATGGCAGACTCCGGAGTTCCAGCCTGGTTCCGCGGAGACAGCAGTTGGATCTATGGTCAGGTTAATGGATCGAAACTGATAAAACCTGTCGAAGCTAATTTCGATCGAACTGGTGCACTGATGCAAATTCGCTATGAACAACCCACCAAGGTATCTATAGGACCCTTTGAAGGTCTTGTGGGAAATGCCATGGGCATAACAAGCAATGGCGATGCACTGCTGGTAAACACTACAAAAATAGTCGGAGATAAACCTCAAACCTTTGTTTTTAGAAATAGCAAAGCAGATATTGAAACCTGGCGAGCGTTTACTGGGGCTAATTCTCAAGAAGAGATTCGTCGTGTTCTCTTGACGCCGCGTGCCTTTTTCAAGTAAGTTGGCACAGTTCAGCGCGCGTTTACCTCTTAGCAGGAGATGCCTTCTAGCCGGAGACGTTATTTTTGCCAAAGAGCAAATCGAAGTCGGCATTGAGCCGCAAAGCAATCATCATGGACATAGGTGGTTTTCGTCCACCTGAAGATCCATTCGCGTCCTGGTTCGGCAAAGTCAACTTGTCACTCCCCGGAGAATCCTGGCCGCTGAACAAGAATGCGCAGCCAATGCTTCCGTTGTGCCAGCTGAATTTAAGCGAGTTGCCGTTCAAGCCTGAGCATTTGAGCGAATTTGCGATGATTACCGTTTTTATTGGTCCTGTTGAACTCCCGGTCAACGAGCCAAATGGGAGCAACTGGTGTCTCCGCGCTTATAATGATCTTTCTGCTCTCCATCCGTTGGAAAAGCCGCTTGAGCGTTTCCCGATAAAAGCATTGCCGATGCGAGCGCGCATAGTCGAGCACGATTACCCGAGTCTTGACGATGCCGGACGCCTGGGTTTGAGCATTGATGATGAAGAAGAGTATCAGGAAAAATATCCGAATTCGGAAGGATTCAAGTTGTCCGGCTGGCCGACACTGGTGCAGAGTGAAATCAGCTGGCCGCAGAGCGACTCGACATCTGTGGAACCTGAATATGTCTTTCAGATCGACTCGAGCGAAAAAGCTCAGTGGCAATGGGGGCACGGTGGGGTTGGCTATTGTGGGCGCCGGAAAGGTGCACCTTTGATCGACGAGTGGGCTATAAGCTGGCAAAGCCTTTAATTCACCTTACTGAGCTTTGGCAGATGCAAGGGCCGTGTGGATGATTTGTATTGGTCCGAACCCGGATGAAAAATTTTAATCGCGCAGTGATACCATTCGTGCAAAGCTAATCTCTTTTGATAATGTCGGTTTCTGCACAGGTTTTTGCCCTTCACCCCAGAATGTACCGGCCCAGTAACCAATCGGATTATTCGATTCGTTTAGTATGATGCGCACTCGCCCGACACCTAAACCGTTGCGGTGTTTTTGAAATGCTTTTGGCGGCAAATATTCTGGTGGAAAATGGTAAACCGACGAGCTGTCAATTACCTCGATATCAAAATAACGGTAACCGTTTGTCTCTTGAATTTGGCTTGGTTTGCTCACAGCCATCATTACATGTCCAGTGTTGATTCCGCCGGAGCCGCCTTCCTTCCATGCAATAAAATCTCCTGGGGATAAGTTTTGCCAATTGCTGATTCCGAGCCATCCATCTCTTGGAGCGCGGGAATCGAGTGAGCCGAAAAATGATGCCCAAACTTTTGCTTGTGGGTAGCTGTGTCCAGGTTCGCGATCGCGAATTACCTCATAATGACGTGGTGCCACTGAGCGCACAATGTAACTGATGAAACCGGAGCAATCGGTCCTTGCGCAAACCGTTCCATCGTCGTAGGAAACAATTTGCCGCAATGCGGGTTTTTGTTTATGTACGTATTGAACCACGCTTGCGCGATCAAAGATGGATTCTGCTAAGCTCAAGGCCGTTCTGCTCAGATCTACTGGACGGTTTTGCTCACCCTTTTGGTCACGGTTTTGGGCACGGTTTTGCTCAGGTTCAGGCGCCCGCCTGGTATCATTATTAGTGGCAGGCGTCCGCTCGGCGTTACCGGTTGCTTCTATTAACGGTTTATTTACCCGCCAGCTGTCTTGCGTCTGATTGCCGGCATTAGCTAAAGGCGCATTTCGGTGATCGAACAGCCATCGAATAGCATGTAATTCTGTTTGTTTTAATCCCGGAGTTTCCTCAGGATGTGGGCTTATCGCAAGGATGATACCTTCACCATAGCGCGAGAGCACCATGGCTGGTGCGCCCAACATTGCACCGCGCTGACCTCCGTCTGCTACAACTTCGCTTCGAAAGAAACCTAGAGGAGTGAGGCTTTTATCAGCTGGAGCATGAGCTGCTGCAAAAATGGGTCCGTTGCAGTAAGTGATTTGGATGTTCGAATTCTTAACGCCAAAGATTTCCATTCCAACTGGTGTAAGTTCCACATTAACCGTGGCTTCGCGATCGGGGTCGACTCTGAACCAGTGCTCACCATCGACGCACTTGAGAGGCAGTATTCCGAGATCCCAGGGATTTTCGCATGAAACAAGATATGCCCCGGCGCATACTCCCATGTAAATGCCGCCATTGGAAATGAATTGCTTTAACTGTTCACGCGCCTCTGGCCCCAGGCTTTGCGCCTCACCTTTTGAGCTGCCTCCGGGCATCAAAAAAACGTCGAACTCTTTTAGATAGCCGTTACGAACGTCCTCACCGCTTACTTTCTTATAGCAAATGCTTTCATCATCATTTCGTTTGAATTCTTTTCTGAACTCACTGGCTTCTGTGCCACCATCAATATAGAGTGCCACTCTGATCTGCTGCTGTTCTGCCGGCACTGGCATTGCTGTTAAAAGCAAAGAAACTGCACAAGTGAATACCGAGCTTAGGATTCGAGAATTTAATTTAGAGTTGAGCATCATGGTTTCAAAAAAATGGATACTAAAAAAAATGGATACTGTGGAATGTTAAAAGGTAGTGCGCTAGTGGCGTGTCCTTCATGCAACAAAGTCTGGATCATCTTCAGTCAGTACCTGCAACAGACGCTTCTTCACACCAAGTATTGCTTTCGTTTTCAAGGCGTCGTCCGTATTTTTCCAAAATTCGGAAATCTTGAGTATACCCTCAATCGCATTGACATCTCCGCCATTCAAGAGCTCATATATGTTTTCATAGCTCCGTTCGTTTGGCTGTTTTTGTCGTATTTCAGAAATGAGCAGTAAAAGCAAAAAATCATGTTCGGCCTGTTCTTGCTTTGCATCAAGGTTTTCATCTGAGGTCGCCAGCACTATTAAGTACGCAAAGTGCTCCGCATCTATTGGACCATTAGCTCGTGTTAGAGCCGTATGGAATAGCATTGGTGTCTTGTGCATGTAAACCTCTCAAACAATTTACTTGAGTCCAGCTGCGACAGCTTCGATGAACAGTTTCGTACCCTTTTACCATGGAAGACCAACACCTGTTCGTTCAAAGATGTCATTAATCTAAATGTTGGGGGTGATCCTGATTGTCAGGGTTGACCACAAGCCCACGGCGTGGCATAAAACAAAAGCAGCAGCTTCGAATGCGGAAGCGGGAGTTTTCGGTGGTAGACAAAGAGTTGTGCAATGACAAAACCTAAGAGTTCCAATTCCAATGGCAGTGATCCACTTGTGAGGGAAAAGCAACGATTGCTTGAAGCCCGCGAAGATGGTGTCGCCTGGAAAAAATGGGGACCCTATTTGAGCGAACGGCAATGGGGAACAGTAAGAGAAGACTACAGTGAAGACGGCAATGCCTGGGGATATTTTCCGCATGAACAGGCAAGGTCGCGAGCCTATCGCTGGGGTGAGGATGGTCTTGGTGGTATTTCAGACGAGCACCAGATATTTTGTTTTTCTCTTGCGCTGTGGAATGGCAAAGACGGCATTTTGAAGGAGCGCATCTTTGGTCTGACCAATGCAGAAGGTAATCACGGCGAGGATGCGAAGGAATACTATTTCTATTTGGACAGCACGCCAACGCACTCTTACATGAAGTACTTGTACAAGTACACGCAGCATCCTTTCCCCTATGAGCAGTTGCTTGACAATAACCGCCGCAGAGGAAAGACCGAATTCGAATACGAATTGATCGATACAGGAGTTTTTGACGACGACAAATATTTTGATGTCTTTATCGAATATGCCAAGGCTGAACCCGAGGACATGCTCATCAAGATCACCGTCTTTAATCGAGGTCCCGTTGAAGCTGAACTTGATGTGCTTCCTACTTTCTGGTTTCGCAATACGTGGACCTGGAGCCAGGGTGGCAGCAAGCCGCTAATTAAAGGCTTTACCCGGGAAGGGTATTCAGGAGCAGTTGCGCAACATTCGGACCCGCTGTTTGCGGAGAGTCTATCCGAGTATTTTGTTTACTTCGATAGCGATGTGCCGCTGCTTTTTACTGAAAATGAAACCAATAACGAGCTGCTGTTCAATTCACCGAATGTAAGTCCTTATGTCAAGGATGGAATCAATGCTTATGTTGTAAACAATGAGAGGAACACAATCAATCCCGCATTGACAGGGACAAAGATGTCGGCGCACTACAAAATAAAAGTTCCCGCTGGTAAGTCGAAAGAAATTCGCTTGCGCTTCGCTAATAAAGAATGCAAGAAGCCGGCGCAGGCATTTCATGATTTCGACGAGATAATGGCTTTGCGCCTTGCTGAGGCTGACGAGTTCTATGAAACACTGGTGCCGTCAACCATCAAAAAGGACAAGGAAAGGCGTGCTATTATCCGCACCGCACTTGGTGGCATGATGTGGAACAAACAGTACTTCTATTATGACGTCGGCAGGTGGCTGCGCGAACACAATCAGCTTCCGCTTGCTCAGCCTAAGGGAAACCCGGTGCGTAATTCGGCTTGGTTTCACATGTTCAATGAAGACATCATTTCGATGCCTGATAAGTGGGAGTATCCATGGTATGCGGCGTGGGACCTTGCCTTTCATATTATTGCCATTAACATGATTGATCCTGATTTTGCCAAATCGCAGTTAGATATGATGCTGAAGAGTTCATATCTTCACCCCAATGGACAAATACCTGCATATGAATGGAATTTCAGTGACGTAAACCCTCCCGTTCATGCATTTGCAACGTGGTGGGCCTATCAGTACGATCGCTGGCAGCATGATGGAATTGGCGACCGAAATTTCCTCAAGTACGCGTATTCAAAATTGCTTGTCAATTTCACCTGGTGGCTCAATCGGAAGGATCCGCGCGGACATAATGTTTTTGAAGGCGGCTTCCTCGGATTGGATAATATCGGTGTGTTTGACCGAAGCCATGATCTGCCGACTGGCGGAAATCTGGAGCAGGCTGATGGAACTGCATGGATGATCTTCTTTAGCCAGCAGATGTTAAACATCACGCTTGAATTAGCTCAGGACGATCCATTGTATGAGCGCTTTGCCTTGAAGTTTTTTGAGCACACTGTTTGGATTGCAGCTTCAATGGATAGACCAGGCATTCATAGAGATGAACTCTGGGATGAAGAGGATGGATTCTTCTATGACGTACTTCGACTTCCGAATGGACAAGCACAGCGATTGAAAGTTCGTTCAATGGTTGGGCTGTTACCACTTGCGGGCGTTGTAGTCATCGAAGAGGACACCTGGAACAAAGTGAAATACTTCTCTACGAATGCAGCTAAGTTTCTCGACAGGCAAGCTGACATTGTCGGCAGCTTTCACACTCCCGAAATTCCGGGTATTGCTGGTCGAAGAATGGTTTCTGTCTGCGACGAAACAAAACTGAGGAGAATTCTCTCCCGCATGTTTGATGAAAATGAATTTTTGAGTCCCTATGGAATTCGCAGCCTCTCTCGTTATCACCAGGATAATCCGTTTGTGATTGACTGCAATGGACAAGAATTCAGGGTTGACTATAATCCGGGCGAATCGGACAGCGGAATGTTTGGAGGTAATTCGAACTGGCGCGGACCAATCTGGATTCCAGTTAACTTCCTGCTCGTGCGTTCTCTCATTACTTATTATTCTTATTACGGCGATGATTTCAAAGTTGAGTATCCCACTGGCTCAGGGAAGATGTTAACCTTGTACGAGTGCGTCGCTGACATCATCGACAGAATTTGCAGTATCTTCCTCCGCGATGAGAATGATCGTATTCCTTTATATGGTGGCACTGATAAATTCCAGACCGATCCACACTGGCGCGACTTGTACTTGTTCTACGAGTATTTCCAGGGAGACAACGGTGCCGGGCTCGGTGCTTCGCACCAGACAGGTTGGACCGGGCTTATTGCTAAGCTGATTTACATTCGAGAAATTGCTAGCAAGGAAATGTGGCTAGCGCCGCATCCGATGCGAGCTATGGCGAAAATGACGGAGTCTGTGAAGTGAGTTTGTTGTGACTCGACGGGGGAAGACGAAATGGCCGGCTCGAACTCAATCAAAGCATTATGCCTCAGTGATACCGATGAAAACGGGCAGGCCTTACTGAATTTTCTTCGCTCTATCTCTGGACTGTCCCTGGTGAAGCACGCAGCTAGCGCAGACGATGTCTTGCAGGCGCTGAAGCAAGAACAATTCGATGTAGTTATTCTTGATCTATGTCTGAAAACGATGAGTGCTTTCTATTTGACCAGCCAAATACGGCAGGAACATCCAACCGTTCGTGTGCTTGTGTGTACGGCAAGCAGCACACCTGAAGAAATTTTTGCGGCAATGGATGCAGGTGCCGACGGCTATGTCTTAAAGGGCAATTCAAAGGGATTAGAAAGTGCGATTCGAAGTGTGAAATTAGGTACTGTGTGGCTTGACCCGGGCATTGCAAAACAAATATTGGAAGTAATAGTCAATACAAGCTGGGCTCAATCGAGAACTCTGCCTACAGGTTTGATGGTATTGCCGCTTTTGCCTAAGGAGAAAGAACTGCTTGATGAAGTCGCCGGCAGTAACTGTGTTGATGGGGTTTGCATGATCGATCCGTCGTTTCTGAAGAAGCTAAAGCGATATGCGCCGAGCCCAAACACCTGACCTTTTCTAAGCTCTGGAACGTTCACCCCTGGTTCACCTTTTGTGTATAGGATTGAATTGGTGGCAAGAGTGTGTCAGCATGACAGAACAAATAAAAATTCTCGTGACGGGTGCGACTGGGTACATTGGTGCTCGCCTGGTACCACGTCTTCTGAATCAAGGCTACAAGGTGAGAGCCGTATCCAGATCCTTGCAGAAACTGCAAGGATGTAGCTGGTCTCAACATCCTGACGTGGAATTGATGGCGGCTGACGTTCTTGATCCGTCCAGTCTAGCCAGAGCATGTGCCGATTGCGACGTTGCCTATTATCTTGTTCACTCGATGAATTCACAGCAGCGTGATTTCTCCGAGGCAGATCGCCGTGCTGCATCTAATATGGTACAAGGCGCAGAGCAAGCCGGATTGAAAAGAATAATCTACCTGGGCGGCTTAGGAGAACTCGAACCCGATCTCAGCAAACACTTGCGTTCTCGTGCAGAGGTAGCTGAAATTCTTAGAGGTGGAACGGTACCAGTTACGGTGCTCAGAGCAGCAATGATTATTGGTTCGGGCAGCGCTTCTTTTGAGATACTCCGTTACCTCGTCGAGCATTTGCCTTTCATGATCACGCCCAGATGGGTGCGCACTCCTTCTCAGCCGATTGCGGTGCGCAACGTCCTTGAGTATTTGATAGCTTGTTTGAAAGAAGAGGAAACTGTTGGTCAAGTCTATGATATTGGCGGTCCTCAAATCATCAGCTACCAGGAGCTAATGGATACTTACGCGGAGGAAGCGGGTCTAAACAAGCGTCTCGTTGTTCCAGTTCCTTTTTTCACGCCCCGCTTGAGTTCATACTGGATTCACCTGATCACTCCGGTTCCTTCGTATCTTGCTAGACCATTAGCAGAGGGATTAAAGAATCCTGCGGTTTGCCATGAGGACAGGATCCGGCGTATTATTCCGCAAGATTTGTTGGATTGTCGTGCTGCAATTCGGCTTGCTCTCACTTGCCTGCAGCATCAAGAAGTCGAAAGCCACTGGACGGATGCAGGCAAAATTCCGCCTGCGGAATGGTGCAGCTCTGATGACCCTGTTTGGGCCGGAGGTACAATCTACACGGACAGGAGAACACGTACTGTCGAAGCAAGCGCCAGTGAGATCTGGCAGAGGCTAGTCCGACTGGGTGGTAGGACTGGTTGGTATTATGGTGACTGGTTGTGGAGACTGCGCGGTTTCTTAGATCGCATACTCGGGGGCGTAGGCTTGAACCGGGGTCGGAGGCATGAGTCTGATCTGCGGGTAGGAGATGCACTCGACTTCTGGCGTGTTGTAGCAATAGAGCCCGGTCGGAAGCTCGTTCTGATTGCTGAAATGAAATTGCCTGGAAAAGCGATGCTTGAATTTACCATAGAGGAACTGCAATCAGGCTGCGTCAGGGTGCAGCAGACAGCGAAGTTTTTGCCTTCCGGACTGCTCGGTCTGTTTTATTGGTTTGCAGTCACCCCGCTTCATAATTTCGTTTTCAACGGGATGTTAGACGGGATTGTAAATACGGGCAAGCAAAAGTTCAATACTGCAGGACTGAAGATTAGTACATGATCTGAGCAGCATTCAACTATGGTTTTCCGCGTCTTATTGGCTTAGCTTTCTTTTTCAATAATGCTATTTCTGCCATTGCTTCAGGTGTCTCATCTGGTGAGTTCAACAACTGCTCCTTAGCGCACATGGTGCGCGGATCAATTCTATTCATGACTGATTTAACTCCAGGAATGTAAGCACACTCCAGGCTTTGTCTTTCTACTCCATCTTCCAGAACAAGCTGTTTACCGTTCGCGTTCTCGTCGCTGGCAACGCAAATTTCATCACCGCTGTCTACTGTGAGCGCAAAAGGGTGATTAGCTACCCGAAAAGTAATTGTAAGCGAGTTTCCCATGAGAGTTTGAACTCTTGTAATTCCATCAGGCGTATATTCAACAATTGCATTGGTGGCTGTTGGAATGTCTATCTCACCAAATGGAGTCATCAACTCAAGATCATCTTCTTTTCCTGTAATGACCACAAACTTTCCCGCAGGCATAAAAAGAGTCTTTTCGCGTCCGCCGTACGGTTTCAACTTTGTTCCTGCCTGGACAATGAAAATGGATTTCGGGCAATCCGGATAATGAAACTCCTGACCTGTTTTCTTTGCGATGTAGGTAGTGTCTTTTTTCGTCATCGTGACGCTTTTAGCATCGGTTTCTTCAACTGGCTCCGCCTGTTTAGCAGCGCTGGTATCGTTAGCGGTGGCAGGCTGAGCTGTTGTTTCCGCGTAAGCTGGTATCGTAATTGGTGCCGCTAATAGCGTAAAAGCGAGCGACAAAGCAAAGAGCTGCCGAATCTTCGGCAACAGCAGAAGGTTTTTATTCATTTGATTCTAGTTCCCTCGTTCCCTAGCCCAGTCACTTAAATCAGACGCGCACAGGAGCTATGATCGTGTACCTACTCAGTGCTGAGTACCATAATCCTAACCCATTAAGTGCGGCCTGTCGTCATACAACTGAATACAAGAATATCTCTCGGCGAAGAAATTGGATCCGTTGCCTTGTGTTTGTCTGAGAGCATTTGTCGAGAACTAGTCAGGGTCAGCAAAAACACCAACCGGATAGAGCCCAAGCAACCTTACGTCAAACTTAAATTCTTTACGGTAGGCACAAATCTTCTTGTGCTGTTCTTCGTCTGCAACTTCTATATCAACGAAGAATCTATAGTGCCAGGGCTTTCCAGGTTCGGGGCGTGATTTGCAAGATGTAAGATTTACACCACAACGAGCAAAATTTGTAAGCACTGCAGCCAGTGAACCCGGTTCATTTGGCAACTCAAGAGCGAAGGAACCTTTGTAGGGGGTGGGAATGTGTTTTACTAAATTTTCCGCTTTTGTAATCAAACCAAATCTTGTGACGTTATGTTCGTAGTCCTCAACATTTTCTAAAAGCAGTGACAACCCTTGTTCTTTGCAGGCTTTCCTGCTGGCTATTGCAGCTATTTGTGGATTGTTTCGTTCTTTCACAAGGGCTGCGGATGCACTTGTATCCCAATGAGCAAGCGGCTTCATATGCGGATGTTGCTGAAACAGCTTTCGGCATTGGTCAAGGGCCGCAGGATGCGAATAAACTTCTCGAATTTCCTCTAATACCGCATTTGGTATCGTAATCAAATTATGGTGAACTGGCACAAAAACTTCATTCACGATGATTGATGATCGTGTCCACAGCAAATCATAGTTTGCATCAATTGAGCCCATTGACGAGTTTTCTAAAGGGATGGCGCCATAATAATCTTTGCTCTCTTCGATTTTTTGAAAAACTTCGCTGAAGCTACCGCAAGCAAGCAATGTGGTGTCATGCCCTGCAAACGCAGTTTTGGCAAAATGTTGCGCCGCACGATGGCTGAATGATCCGATGTTGCCCTGGAAAGCAATGCACTTGACTTTGTTTTCTTCAAGCTTGCTTTTGGCTGCGCTAATTGCAGATTGAACTGGAGATGTTGCGGATACTGCCTGTGTCATTGCGTGATTCCTGATCCTAAAATGCAAGTTGACAAGGTTAGCACTCAAGGGGCATGCGGGCAAGTCAACAGGCTTTATCTTTGAGCGGTTTTCAAGGTGAATGGTTCCGGAGTCGCAAATGAGCGGACTTTTGCTTGTCAAGCTTAGTTCTCTTGACTTCGCTTGCTGAGTCAATCTTTGTTTACTAACTCAGTCTTTCGGCTAAACTCTATTAGGCTAATCTCTATTTAGGCTAATCTCTCCCCCAATTACGAACACGCGGTTTTGCTTCATCAGCAATTTCCATGGAGACCAATGAAGCAATTTCAACTGGGTGTGCTTGTTTTGATTTGCGCGGCAATAAGTTTGTTATTCGCTATGAGTTCCGTTCGGGCTGACGATGAAGACGATTATGATCTTCTATACACGACGCCAGATAAATGGTTGGAAGTATGGTCAGATCATAAAGTGGAGTCATCTCGCTGCAAGGCAATTACGGATCGAGTTCGAAAAGCATATTCGTTTGTTGCAAAACAGGAAAACTGGTCAAAGGAAGAGCTTCTGTTCAAGAACCCTCTCAAAATCAGGCTTGTGAATGGATTTAAGTCCAACATCTTAGGTTATGCACTGGGACAGAATCTATTTGTGGTGAAGGACGAATATCTGGATGATCCTCTCTCCGAAGGTACGCTTGCTCACGAGTTGACCCATATTCAGGATGGCAGGCAATTACAGGGTAGCAAGCTGCCGAGCTTTTTGCTTGAAGGGCGTGCACTTACCAATGGACACAACTACAGAATTTCTCTAGGACAAGGTCAGAATCAATACGACAAAAACATGGCGAGTTCTGCCATGAAATTTAGCTCCGAAGACGCATCGGAACGCTTGAGCAAAGCTCATGACGAGGGCTGGGCAATGGAAGCAATTGGGACATTCTTTGTTGAGTACATGCGCACAAGATGGAACGGGGGCATTGCTAATATTCATCCGAGGACAGCCAGAGTAATCGAGAAAATGGCCGGAGGATTGGATTTTAAGACTGCCTTTGAAAAAGAGTTCAGTTCTCCTTTCGAAGCATCAGTCAAATCGTTCATGGCTTATCTGGACAAAACTTCTGAAACTCCTCAAGTGCGGCTTGAGAAAACGATCTGGCAAGACCTGCTTACAGGCAAATCAGCAGCTGCAGCCAACGACGACGACGATGATGACTGATCTGCCAAGTTTGAAGGAAGCTGCAATAGCATTTTGCTTCGGTCAAGAATGCCAGCGGAAGAATGGAAGACTGGAAGTAAATATGGAATTTCTAATCGTCTGGCGCCTTTTTTTGGAACACACGCCTAAAACTATCGTCCGAGTAATCTATATTGCCTTTGCGACTTGAGCGATTGATCGGAGGTTGTAGAAATGAGGCTTGGATGCACTCGTGTTCTTGCTGGGGCGATCATTTGTACCTCCGTCACTTTTATTGGTCCTCTTATTCCCGCCGCTAATGCAGGGTTATTGCAACTGGCCGGACGTTTTTTTGGAATAGGTCATTTGCAGCCTGTTGTAAGGCGAGTTACGCATAGTCGAAAGAAAGCGAAAAAAGTCGTTTATTATTCGCCTCCGCCTGTTCTTAATCAAGAGTCTGCTGCCCCAGCAGAGGAAGGACAGATTTATTCTACGAGCATAAATCGCTCTGTTACTGTGAAAAAATCGCTAGCTCGAAAATTGCGGCGCGCGACAGCCGGTATGGCCCTCCCTGTATTTCACAGACAGTTCAGACAGGAAAACTCTATCGTGACTTCTGATGCAGTTCCGCTTCTTAGCCGAGTCTATTACCATCCAGTCGACTCAAAAGCTGTACCTGCCAAGAATGCGGTCGCTGCCAATAAACATCAGCTTTTAAGTGTGCCCATCAAGCAGCCTCCGCTTTCAAGTGTGCCCATCAAGCAGCCTCCGCTTTCAAGTGTGCCCATCAAGCAGCCTTCGCTTTCAAGTGTGCCCATCAAGCAGCCTCCGCTTTCAAGTGTGCCCGTCAAGCAGTCTCAGCTTTTAAGTGGACCCATCAAGCAGCCTCCTCTTGTCCTTCCAAGACAGCTTCAGAGCATCGATTCAAGAACGGCTGATGAAGAGAGACTTCAAGTTTCACCCGAATCACATTCGACAAACCACGATCTTGCTTTCTCAACCCGCGCCTCATGGTACGGTCCTGGCTTTCACGGTAGAAAAACTGCCTCAGGACAAATATTCAATCAATATGGACTGACTGCTGCCAGTCGTACCCTTCGACTTGGCTCAAAAGTTCTTGTTGCTAATCCGTCAACTGGCAGGTGCTGCACCGTTACTATTAATGACCGCGGACCTTATGTGAGTGGCCGTGATATTGATTTGTCAAAAGGGGCTGCTGCAAAAATTGGTGTGACCGGTGTTTCACCTGTGGTTTGTGTAGCATACGCTGATGATGACGCGCAGACTAAATCACAACACAAGCAGCGTGGCTCATCGCGCCCACCAAAAGTCACCGGCAAAGTAATGCGCTTAATTGCAGACGTTGATCAATAGTCCTTTTGGCTTATTCAACTTGATCCGTTCTTTGTAAAACAGGCAAGTGCGTAGAACAAGTTGATGACAAAGGAGTAACTGGTACTGCCAAATATGCACACAGTGATCTATGTGCCGGCAAGTATTCATTTTGCAAAATTCTAAAGTTTACCCTTGCCTCTTCTTCAGTTTGGCTTGAGGATAAGCCCGTTGATAGAAATCGCGAATGTAGAGATTCAAAATCTACATCGGAAATTTCAGTGTGTGCAGGAAGTTCTAAGCCATACAGATCTACAAATTCATGCAACAGTTTGCAAGCCACGGAATAAGTCATTCTTGCGGAAAAACAAGCGCTGTCTGGATCTTCGCATATGATAAGTGAAGCCGAATCAAGCACGGCGCCCAGTGCACTAAGCCATGATGTTTGAGGATCGTTCGAACGAAAGTATGGAAGTAGCGGGTAATCTTTGTGGCTTTCGAAGACGCTGGCGCTCCAGTGATGCCACTCGTCGAAAAATGACGGGAGGCAGTCTTTGCCATTCATTTTTGCATAAGTTTCAATTATACCTATACCTGATGGAGGAGACCCCGCGGCGCTGGATGTTATCCGAACGAGCACCTCTCTATCGTGAATAGAGCCAATAAGCGTGAACATGAGCGAAACAATCGAAGCGGTCATAATCATGCCGGCAAATGCTCCCGCTAACATCAAAAACCTGGTTTCATTTGTTTTGGCTGTAAATTCAGAAGCACCAATTGTTAGAACAGATGCTCCAGACACATAGAATGCCGTAAGTGGTGAGTTTAATGATGGAGCATATTCTGATGCTAATGGAAAAGTAACAAGAGCGATGGACGCTGCAAGGAGGCAGAGCCAAATTGTCAGCAGTGTTAGCAGGAAGAGTGGCGCAAATAGGCTAAGAAAATCAGCCTTCAACTCAGGCGATTTAATAATCGATGCGACGCTGCGAAAAGGCGGCCAAAATACTCTGCGGGCTAAAACTGGCCCAATACATAGTGTGGTTCGCATTCCGCGAGGTACCACGCTGTTGAAAACGTCTCGCAGAATCAGCAGGATCAACGTAATGCCCAGTAACAATTGCATTCCTTAGCTTGTTCTTCCTCCTGTTCCTAAAAGTTTTCTGTAGATAATAGACCTCTCCCGCTCACTTTTCAATTCTGCCTTGTGCACGATATGGACCAGCCTGACCTCATTGATTAAAATTGACCGTGTTGATGCGCGATTTATCTATCGGGGATGCTTGTGATAGATGTTAATTATCGAAGCGAAACGCTATTAGCGGTAACAAAGCCATCCGGGATGATCGTGCACCGCGGGTGGGGGCAAGATTCGGAAACCGTCGCAGACATTGTTCGCGACCAATTAACGGGATGTCCAGTGCACGCGATCCATCGACTTGATCGCGGGACGAGCGGAGTTCTGCTATTTGCGCTGAATCCAGATACTGCCAGGCACATTCAGGACGAAATGGAAAACAATCGTTTTCACAAGACTTATATTGCTTTGGTTCGTGGACCTATGCGTGAGGATTGTATAGTCGATCATCCAGTTCCAAAAGAGAAGAGCAAGAGCAGTAAACGGGTGCCTGCTTGCACGAAGTTCAGTATCCTCAGCCATAAAGACCGTTGGTCTCTTGTTCAAGCAGAGCCTGTAACCGGGCGACTGCATCAAATTCGCCGTCACCTGAAACATCTTAGCCATCCCATAATCGGTGATGTGCGTTATGGAAAAGGCGAAATCAACAGGTTCTTTTTGAATGAATATGGACTAGAGAGAATGGCGTTACATGCTTCTCAACTTGAGCTAATTGACGAATCAGGCAATGAATTGGTATTGAGATCACTCTTGCCTGAGGATCTAATGAGACCTCTGGAAAAACTTGGAATCGAGATCCCCAGGCGCTTCTCATCTATTCATTCACTTTGATTTTCCCGCCCATACCTTCGTGTCCGCTGCCGCAAAAGACATCGCAGAAGAAATCATATTCTCCTGTTTTGTCCGGCGTGATTCTTAACTCACTTACCTTACCGGGGCTAATGTCTGCTCTCAAATGCATTGATGGAATATTGAAACCGTGACTGCGGTCTTCAGTTGATAGTTGAATAATTGTAGTCACCCCTTTTTTCAGTACAATTTCGTGCGGAGTAAATTCGAATCGCTTAGCTGTGACTTTTACAATTTGTGGTGCTTCCGCACTTTCCGCAATTGAGCAGCTAAGGGCAATGAATAGAGTTGCCATAACAGTTGCAATTTTCATGATTGCACTTTAGCCTCCGCGTTAATTGGATATTCGGTCGAATCAAATTTGTGGAGCTTTCGTTGGCTGAGCACATTTCGAAATCCCATTCCTTTATAAGGCTCGTCGCTCGACCAGGGAATGGCTTGTCGTTTAGGTGCTGAGCCTGCGGGTGGCATAGGCAGCATTAGCGATTTTGCTGAGTGATGCGCAATGTGCTGCGTCATATGATGATGCTCTTGATGAATGTGCCCATAGAAAACGGTAACATTGTGATACGGCAAGAGTAAGTCGATTGCTTTTGATCCATCACGAGTTGACCAATCCCACTGCGGATAAAGATCGAAGAGCGGCCTGTGTGTTAGCACCACAATATTGGAATCAGGCTTCTGAGCGGCGAGATCATCTTTCATCCAATTTAACTGTTCATCTCCAATGCTTCCGGTAGGATCCGAAACATTATCGATGACTATAAAATGTACCCCTTTGTGATCAAAGGTATAGTGAGTTGCACCAAAGAAGTCTTTGTACGTTTCGCCTTTGTCGAGTGATGCATCGTGCTCACCTGGCATGAAATGGACAATCTTCACATCCAATTCGCTAACTATATTTTGGAACTCCTTCATTCTCTTTTTCCGCACGTTGGTATCATCAGTCGTCTGTGTAAGATCACCCGTGAAAACTACGAAGTCTGGCTTGTGCGTGAGACTATTGACCTCTTTTACTGCCTTAAGCAAGGTACCTTTTGCATCGGGATTGATTTTGTCACCCTCAAAGCCCCAGTGGCTGTCTGAGAGCTGGACGAAGTAGAAATCTTGCAATCCTTTTAATGGGGACGTACGTGGGGCTGCGTCTGCGTTCAATCCTGAAAAGAACACAACGCCGCCAATTCCCGCCAATTTCAAAAAGTTCCGCCGGTCCATTTCATCGTTCATTGTTGTTCCTCATTTTGCCTTTCAAAAGAACAAACTGCTGGCTTGCGGAAAATATTCCAGGGCTCGAGAAGATGAGGCCATGGGAAGAGAATAAAATTCCTGGAAAAACGGTTAGGTTCTTTGGAAGCATATCGGAGCCTTATGTCGACCTTAGTTCTCAGCTCTAAACAGCTTATGCGAATATGCCAGGCAGGGAGCCTGTCTGGTGGCTTTCTGCTTTTGCTTTGTGAAATTCGGTTTGAGCACAGGCTCGTAGTCCTGGACGACTGGCGCCCATGGATTCCCATTGTCTTCTCAGCATTGATGGCTCTGGCTATTCCTACAGCTACTCTGTGCGGAGGGCGCTTGAGCAGGTATATCAGGTATATATTGATGGGGTTGTACGGACTTGCCATTGGTCTCGGCGCCCTTGGCGTTTTTCTTCACGCCGAGGGTCATCTTCGGGAACGGCTCATGGATTTGCTTACTGTTTGGACGGCCAGTTTGCAATCTGGCGCGAGTATAAAAGGGACCTATCCGCCGCTGCTCGCCCCACTATCCTTTATTGGACTGGGCACGGTAGGACTCATATTTTCTTTCAGCACAGATTGTGAATTTCGTGAGAAACTGGTGGCGGGAGGAAAGACGTGAAGCTCTTTCGCAACAGACGAAAGGAATTTGAGCAGTTGACCATGCCTCTGAGCAGTGATCTCTACAGGCTTGCTTACTGGCGCATGGCAAATCAAAACGATGCAGAAGATCTTGTGCAGGAAACTTATCTCAGAGCGTTTCGATCCTTCCATACTTTTCAAACCGGCACGAATATCAAAGCCTGGATGACTCGCATTTTGTTCAACGTAATCAATGATTTTCTCAAGAAAAAATCACGACAGCCCGAGCTTGTCTCCACTGATGAGGAGCCTGATGAAATGCTTTCAATGCATGATTATCCCCATTCTGCGCAAGACCCGGCTGTACTGATTTCAGAGAACGAGCTGCGGACAGATTTACTTTCCGTTTTGCAGAAACTCCCGAGTTCGTTGCTACAACCACTTTTGTTAAGAGAGCTAGAAGACATGTCCTATACGGATATTGCAACTCTGCTTGGTATTCCTGTTGGAACCGTTATGTCCCGACTTTTCAGGGCTCGGCGAGTAGTTAGAGAACGGCTGCAAGAAGAAGCTAAGATGCAATCGGAGGTTCCAGATCATGAAATGCACTGAGGCGAAACCTCTATTAGATCTGCTCTGCGATGGTGCTCTCGAAGCTAAGGATTCTGCGCTGCTGCTAGATCATTTAAAGACTTGCCATGATTGTAGTCACGAGTGGCACGCTCTGGAGGATTTACGTGCGCGGTTTCAGAAAGAGAAAGCAAGCACGCAGATTCCAGCAGGGCTGACGGACAGGATTTCGGAAGGCCTCAAGAAAGAGGAATCACAGGGTCAAAAGATTTTTGCTCCTTATCTTCGACAATTGCCATTCGTGGCTATTGCGGCCGGGCTATTGATTCTTGGATTTTTCGTGGGACCGACCGTTTATCAAACCGGAATGCACACATCCTCAGAAAAGGTGGTATCAGAGTCTTTAATTGATGATTTAGGGCACGACGCGAGTGCTGAGGTCTTTTCAGATCGGGATGAACTTGCAAAAAGAGTTGGATATGATATCAAATATGTTCGGCTGCCAGACTGGCATATGCAGAAATCTGCATTGTACAAATCTGCCAGCAGCTCGCGCGTGGCAAGATTTGATTTTATTCGTGAAACGCAATCTGGAGCACAGTACCTGACCTGCTATCAGGCTCCGCAAGGACTGATCTCCGCCAGCGATGCGAAAGCGGCGAACATTGGTGGGAAGCAAGTTCGTTTGGGTCATCGAGGTCGTTTTCAGTTTGCCTTATGGTCGCAAAATGGAAGAGACTACCTCTTTATCACTACCATGCCAACAGAACAATTAGAAGAAATCGTTCGCGGAGCCTGAAATTTCTTGCTCCAATCCTGGCGTCTCCTGTGGGATAATATTCGATCTCGTTTTGAACTGAGGAGACCTGAATGCTTGCTTCTATGCTTGAATTGCCTCCCGATTGGTCCGAGGTTTTGCTCGACGAGCTGGATAAGCCTTATTTCAAAAAGCTAATGCAGTTTCTTGCTGATGAACGCTCGAACTTCACTGTCTTTCCTCCAGAAAAGGAAATTTACTCAGCGCTTTATTTGACACCGTTCGAGAAAGTTAGAGTGCTTCTTCTCGGGCAGGATCCTTACCCGACTCCCGGACATGCGCATGGGTTGTGCTTCTCTGTAAAGGCCGGCGTGAAGCATCCGGCTTCGTTGCGAAACATATTCAAGGAATTGCAAGCAGACCTGGGTTGCCCTGTTCCCAATCATGGCAATTTAGAATCTTGGGCGCGACAGGGAATGTTGATGCTAAATGCCGTGCTGACGGTCAGATCAGGCGAAGCAAACTCGCATGCCGGCAAGGGCTGGGAGGAGTTTACAGATGCGATCATTCGTGCACTGAATGCAAGAAGCGCTCCGGTTGTTTTTGTATTATGGGGCAATTATGCTCAGAAGAAAATCAAGCTTATCGATCAAGCCAAACACACGATAATCATGTCTGCGCACCCTTCGCCACTGTCGATGAAAAAATTCATGGGCTCGAAACCATTTTCTAAGATCAACAAGGCATTAGAGGAAAATTCAACCGCGCCAATCGAGTGGCAAATTGCCGATATCGAACCTTGAATGGTTCAGACGGAATGCTGCAATCTGCCCCGGTCTTCATCGTTTTGTTCACCAAACACAAGCAAGGATTTTGGGGCAAAACGACAGCTTCTGCGGAGCCGTTCAAGTGTTTGTTCTGCGCGCTGACTAACATATGGGTTTTCATCTTCGATGAGAAGATACAGTATGTTAGACGGCATATTATGGTTTTCTGCGAGCGCATAGCGGACATCAACACACTCATCTTTCGCCAGAAGATTGAGTGATTCAACAGAGAGATTTGGATTTTCAGTCACGGCTTCGCGCACTTCTGGAGATGGGTGGGAAGCAAGTTTTTCGAGAATTTCTTGTGGAAGAGACGGGTCCTCTGCCATTTTCACAAGGCTTCTTATTTGCTCTCTCGTAATTCGGGACAAATCTGGCTTGAAAATGGCATCGAATTCCTTGTGACGTCCATGAGATGCAAGTTCAAGGGCGCGCAGTAATTCTTCAATGGGGTTCAATGGAAGATTATGTTCCTCCGGCATCCGTTGGTACCTCCTTCGGGGCAGATATCACCAGTGTTCCCTTTATGCTCCTAACATCTCAAGTGGAAATTCGTCTAAATTATGCAGATGTAGATTAAATCTGGTGTTTTAGTTAGTATCATCTATTTCAATGCCCCAGCGGTTGGCCAGTTCGCTTGCAATGGTGATGAGCTGCTGAGAATCGATGATCGCTCCTCGCCAGTTTTCCGGCTGGATTTTTATTCCTTCAATTGTGGAGCTTCTGAAATCAACGTTTTTGAATTTAGCATCGTAAAACTCTGCTGCCGCAAGAGAACAGCGCGAGAACTCTAGGTCTTCCAAATTAGCATGACGAAAGTCTGTTTCGCTAAAGTTGCTGGACTGAAAGCGCGCTGAGGAAATCTTCGACATTGGTGCTTGCAGCAAGTCACATTTGCAATCTTGAATTAGCACATCCGTCAGGCGTGAATCAGGCATACGCATTCCTGTCATTCTGCAATTAACAAACTCAACTCGTTTCAGGGTTAGTTTCGGCCAATTGCTGTTGGACAGATCGCAATTTTCAAATCGCACATTTACAAGCTTCGCGCTGTGTATTTCAGCATTTCGAAATGCTACCCGCACTAAGCGCAGCTCCTCAAACGTTATGAACTTCGAGCAGCTGCCATCGAACACAGTTTCTTCAAAGAGCATCCCTTCATAGCGCTCTTCATCTTCCAGAACAGATAGGTCGTGCATCTGGAGGTCGTGGCTTAACTGGGGTGCAGCAATGTTCTTCTTTTTAGATTTCACAAGTATCTTTCAAACATTGGATAACATAGCTGGTCTATTATATTGCAAATCAGGTCTTCTTTTTAGCGGGCAAAATTCGCAGCAGCCGAACATGCCTGTAGTAATCAAACATCTGGTGAATATTTACTCTTTTCCAAATTCCATCGTTCCAATCATTCGTATACACGAAAGGTCCTTCGCTCATAATTCCACAATGGGCATTGCCACCTGTGTTTGGTTTGCTGGGCGGATCCATGAATGCCAAAAGAACATCGCCTGGTTCTGCGGTTTGGACGAGAAGGTGTTCATCTATAGGATCTTTGGAGCCATCCTTCAGCACAAATTCGCAGGTCTTGTTTGAACTTTTCAAAAGCTGGTTTCGCATGAGCACTACACCCGCAGAATGTGCGTCTTTTATCCCAGCTTTGTTCAATACATTGGATACCGCGGCAGCGCAGCCAAGAAAGCCATTGCGCAAGCCATACCCTTTCCACATCTCCTTTCCGAGGCTATCTTTCGCTGTTTCCGCAATCTTGTTTTCAACCCTTGGTTCGGCAAAGGCTGCGACAGTTGCCACTGCCGAAAGCATGACTACAGCTATAGAGTGTTTTAAGAAGTTCAGTTCCCTCAATGAGAAGATCATACTGAATCGTGAGCCAGCGGTAAAGGGGATATTTAGGGATGGCCTATCTTAAAGTTAGTGATAATTCGAGATTTTGCTTCTTACGTTCGATGGCGAGCTTGAAGCTAGCACCAGGGGGACCGCTGATCATATCAATTGTCCGATCTACTGATTGAGGGACTATTACGGAATTGACCGATTTAACAATATCTCCCTGCTGGATTCCAGCCTGCGCTGCGGGAGTTCCATCAAATACCTTCCTTACTGTGATGCAAGCGTCGAGCCGAGATAGCTTCATGCCGGCAAGTCCCTTTACAGGAGCTATTATATTGTCGAATTCTTGTTGAAGATTGTTTCCATCGAGTTTCTGGGCTGAGAGCAACGATTGCAGGTATTTGTTGTAATCAAAGTCCTCCGGCAAACCATTCGGGTAATCATCCATTAGTCGCGCGTATATTAGTCCGGCAAGTGGAATGCCACCATAATTGTTCTTAATTCGGCGGAGTGCACTTTTCTTGCTTATGATCGATGAATTTACGGCAGTGTACAATTCAGCTGCTACGACAAATTCTTCCTCTTCTCCTTCTTTGCCTTGAACGTAAATTCTCTTCCATGCATCTGCATAGAACGAACTTTCATTCGGCATTTCGCTGTGCTTACTCTGAACGGCAGGATTGGGATTGAAGCTGTGCAGCCACTCATGCAGAAGAACGCAAGGTGAATCTTCTTCATCAATATCTGAGCGAAAACATGCCTGTCTATTTGCCAGGTTAAAGTTATACGGTTTGCTAAACGAGGCTACGTATAGTGGTGGCAGCGAGTTCTCTTTATATTGTGTTCTTGAACTGCATTGGACGAATCGGTTCAGTGTTTTCAGAGCGGAATTGTTGAAACGTTCGTTTAGTTCAAGTTCTATTGTTTCCGATTTTTTGCGCAGCTGCTGATAAGCGTGCTGCTTCCACCAGCTATTGAATTGAGATTTTCGAATCGCTGCCAGAATTGAGCTAAGCTCTTTCCTGTGGGCTAACGTGAACTCCAGTTCTGCTTTGTATGCGGGCTCGTTAAGATTGCTTTTCGCCTGCTGCTCCCACCTGATCGGGTCATCTTGAAATGCGGCAAGCATTGTCGCAGATCCATTCATCAAATAAGCTAGAGGAATTCCGTGTCCTTGCCAGATTTGCAAATTCTGCTTTAATGCGTCGCTGCTTATTAACTTTGTAAGCCACTCTTCTCGTTCGGATTTATAGTAACTCGCATACGGTTCTTCGTTGGAAAGAACATTTAGCAAACAGCAAGTGTCGACCACTAATGATGGCTTGACTGAAAATAAAAAATGGCGATTGTTCTTCCCTGTTTTCTCGTGAGGGACTGCGGCTGCTTTATTCAAAACAATGATTGTGAAAATACATAGCAGCGCCAGGGAGGTGTTTCTGAACAGGATTTTCATACTTGAATCTGCCGGGGCGAAATTGAATCTCAAACCATTTGGGTGGAACGACAGTCCCTTAAACAGAAAGATAAAGCCTAGCTTACACTTGTCGAGCTAAATATTCTATGTATGCCAGGCTAGATGAGTTTTCATGCTTGTTAAAATAATGAGGTCTAGCAGGAGCCGTAAGCCATGAGTATTTTCGCGTCACGCAAGCAGAATCTTTCGCTCTTTGAAAAGCATCGCACCCTGATTGATAGTGCAATTGACGCGGTTCACAAGCGCGTCTATTTCGCTGCTTTTCCTGAAATGCCATCGCCCGCGGTGTATGGCGAGAATGCTGAGACTGAGCAAAAACAGCAATTCGAAGCACAGCTTGGAAAGCAGTTCGCCAGATTAAGACAGAGCAGTGATCAATGGAAGCTGAGCAATGAGCAGAGCCCTTACACGCTAAAGCCACTCGGTATTAGTTATCCCGCTTTCAGCAAGGCTGATGAGTACGTTAAGCGCGCGAAAGCCGCCTGGGATGAGTGGAAGCATACAGATGCTGAAACGCGCGCTGGAATACTGGTGGAGAGCCTCGAGCGCCTGAAGACCTCGTTCTATGAATTGGCTTTTGCCACGATGCACACCACCGGCCAGTCCTATATGATGAGCTTTCAAGCCAGTGGTCCTCATGCTGGTGATCGTGCTCTTGAGGCTATTGCCCTTGGCTACCAGGAACTCAAACGGTTCCCTGCGCGATTCACCTGGGAGAAACCTGCTGGCAAAGTTACATTGAAACTTGAGAAGTACATAACAACCGTGCCGAAAGGCGTGAGTCTTGCAATTGGGTGTGCTACTTTCCCAACCTGGAATTCAGTGCCGGGTATTTATGCAAGTTTGATCACCGGGAATCCTGTGATTTGCAAACCGCATCCAAAGGCTGTTTATCCAATCGCACTTGTGCTTGCCTATTTGCAAGAAGTTCTCGTTGAAAACGGCTTTAGTGCAGATCTGGTTCAGTTGGCGGTGGACACTGAAGACCATTTGATCACAAAAGAGCTTGCTGAGAATCCAGAAGTGAAAATAATCGATTTCACCGGAAGCAGTTCATTTGGCCATTACATTGAAGGTTTGCAGGGAAAGACGACTTTCACTGAAAAAGCCGGTGTTAACAGTGTCATTGTGGACAGCGTGGCAAATCTTCAGGCAATGGCTCAAAACGTGGCTTTCAGCGCATGTTTGTATAGTGGGCAAATGTGCACAGCACCACAAAATATTTTTGTGCCAAAAGATGGCATTACCGTTGGAACTGAGAAAGTATCTTTCGAAGAGGTGACCAAGGCACTCGTTGAAGCTTTTGAAGGCATCATCAATCATCCGAAGATGGGTCCAGCTGTTCTTGCCGCATTGCAGAGTGAAACCACCCAGAAGCGTGTACTCGAAGCGAATACTTTGGGCGGAAAAGTCTTGCTCGATTCCAAGCCTTTACCTAATGCTGAGTTTCCCGATGCACGCACAGCTGCGCCTATCATAATCGAACTTCCCTCGCGTGATCACGCAATTTATGCCCGCGAATTGTTCGGTCCGATCGTGTTCATTATTGCAACTGAGAATACCGAGGAAAGTGTTGAACTTGCTTCTTCAATTGCTCAGGAGCACGGCTCAATTAGTTGTGGTGCTTATACCATCGATGAGTCAAAGATGAAGCTGATTGCTGAGAAAATGGCATTCTCCGGTACTCCTGTATCGTTCAATCTCACTGGTGGCATTTATGTCAATCAGCATGCGGGCTTCTCGGACTTCCATGTTACTGGCGGAAATCCTTCGGGTAATGCTTGCTTTACGGATCCGGAATTTGTGTTGAAGCGATTCACTCGCTCGGCGGTCAGGATCAATTTGAACTAGGGATCGAGGCATTCGGTTCTGCGATTTTTGAATGGACGGGGAAGCTTAGCGGTGCGGAACTGTGTTCTTGCACATGCCACAAGTTGCTCTTGCTGCCCACAATAGGATTGGATAATTATCTGGATTGATAAGGTGGTCAGCGATAAGGTTGAGGCTAATGCGAGTAGTCAGCATCTGCAGGAAGCAGGTGCCGCTAACTCACTGGTCAACGATCTCCGTCCGGCTGATTGGAAGCTTGCATCCGTGCAAGTCGAGTCAGCTGACAAGAATCAGAATCCCGGAAACAATCTAATCGATATGAAGGGACTTGGCGAAAGGACTGCGCAGGTTCTGGCTGATTCAAAAACAAGCGCACAGGACAAGTTCAATGCGCTTGAAAAATTTGCAAAAGCTGGTGGCAACGATTTTGAGTTTACCGATAAAGATGGAACTCTTAGAAAACTCCGAATTGATTACGAGCAATTCGAGAGCAAGTCTTTGATACACGTTTATGCCAATGAACAAGGCAAAGAGCGTATCGTACTTCGAGCGGTGTGCAACCCGGATGGAACATATTCACTTGAGCGGGACAGCCGCGATAAGCCATTGAGTTTCTACGGAACATGGTGGGCTGAGCATCAAGTTGGTAAATCATACTTTGCACCTTCTGGCGACTTATCAGCTGACCTCTCGCCTGATTCCCCAGAGTTGAACGCTCTCTTTGATCAAGTCGCAAAATCAGCCAGTGGAAAAACCAACCGCATGGAGAAATTATCGAATGGAGTTGTTTACTTTCGCGCAGGAATGATGATTGATGCTGATGGCAGTCCGAGAGCTAAAGAGCTTGATCCGAAGAATGGACAGCTGGATACTAGTTTGCGATATCCCGATGGCAGCTCAGTAAATGCTGAGGTAATGCGCTACTACGTGCTGCCAGGCGGAAAATATCAGAAGTTCAATATAGACAAAAGCGATCTCGCAGCAGTGCGCTACAAGGGATTGGTTTATTTTCCTGTTTTCGCTGATGTCGGTCCACCGAACAAAATTGGTGAAGGATCCATGGCGCTGGCTGATGGGCTCCATATTCCAAATTCGCCCATTAATGGTGGCATTAGCGACCCCGATGTTGAGTACATTGTCTTTCCCAGCTCCGGTGACAAAACTCCAGGCAGTAATGAGACGAACACTATAAAAGGACTGGGCGACATTCGCCAGTACGCAGAGCGCAGCAAAAACAAGAAGAAATAATGTCCCTGTTCCACAATTCATAAACTTTCGCTGAATATTCTCCAAACACAAATCGGAGGGCGGAGTTGTGGAAATCGCAGATTCAAGCAAGGGCAGCAGAATCGAGAATAATGTTGCGGACCACTCAAAGTTGATGGCAGATTCATTCGATTCTCAGGCTGGAAATACAAAGCCAGCGGAGCTTGCGTCGAATGACAATTTGGGCAATAAGCAAGACACTAAGCCAGATAACGTGACGGTGCAATCGCTACCTTCGGTCGAACTTAAAGGTAATAGTTCCAAGACTGAGAAATCCGGTTCGGCAGAGCATAGCGAAAAGAAGGAACCGTCGAAAAAACCGCCCGCAAAAGCGCCGCATTCTAAGGGGAAAGGTCGAGGCTTTGAGCGCTGCACATTAATAGATTTTGGTGTTCCCCACGCAGATGGATGGATAGATACCTGTGGCGGCGGACCCTAAACAGAATTGGCTAAATACTAAAGTTTGTTTTTGCCTCAGCAGGGAGGGGCGTAAATCATGGCTGAAACTTCACCAGAAAAGAATGTTCAAAATAAACAAGATGCCGGTGACGGCGGAAACACGGCGCTTGCGGAATTAAACGCAGGCAACAATTTGAGAAACGAATATATTTCAGATACTGTTGATAAGAGGAACAACAACAGTGCGACAAACGATTCTGCAAGCACTCCCTCAGAATCGTTCAAATTGCCAACGTTGAGCTTGCTCGATGCCCACGGGCAAGCCGACGTTGGCAACAAATCCTCTTCAGCGGATTCAACGCCATATTTGGCCTCCGTTGCGAAGGATGGAAAGCCAGGTGGATTAGAATCGAAAAACGGAGACAATGGTCCGGCTCAAGCTCCGCTGGATTCAAATCCGTATTCATCGGATTCCGCTACCAAGAATGGTAAGCCAGGTGGATTAGGACCGAAAAACCCCGACAATGGACCGGCTCAAGCACCGGCAGATTCAAAGCCCTATTCATCGGATTCTGCTACGAAGGATGGAAAACCTGGCGGATTGCCTACCGATCATGGTGACAGCTACGGCACCGAATTGAAGACTGCCCATTCAAGTACAGATTCGACGAGCGCACGAGATCTGCAGCTTGCGGCGCGCTACACGTCCGATACACCTCGCGCTGAATTCAAATATACGGGTCTTAACAACAACGAAGTCTCTGATTACAGAAAGCTTGATGAAGGCAAGGAGCAACCTGGCGGCGGTCCGGATGGGAAGGGCTGGGACAATGCAGTAGAGCAAAATCCTGATGCGCAAAAAGCGGAAGAGCAGCTGAAGCAACAGTTCGACCAGATGAAGCAGCAAAATGATTCGACTGGGAGCAAACCGAGTGAAGAACAAATGCAAAAGTTGGATCAACTAAACAAGCAGTTCATCGATACCCTTAGAGAGACGGTAAAAGGTAATCCTGATATGTTGAAACAGCTCGATGTTTTGGAAAGCCTCTATCAAAAAAGAAATAGAGCTCTATTCCAGAAACCGGGTGGTGCATCATCAGATATGTAGAGTGCTAGTCAGCCAGCGGCAAGGAAAACCAGAGAATTGTGCCACCATTCACCCCCTCGCTGGCACCAACGGATCCACCCTGTAATTCTGCAAACTTCCTTGCCGCGTACAAGCCAATACCGGAGCCGGCGCTGAGTTTTGTATTAGGTGCCGAGGGGCTTACCCAACGCTGAAAAAGTGAACCTTTTAGATTCGCTGGAATTCCTGGACCCTGATCTATCACTTCGATGACTGCGTACTTTCCTTCCGTTTTGGCTCGCAAAATAATTGATGCACCTGCAGGTGAAACCTTAATTGCGTTACTGCAATAATTTATCAAAATGCGATCTATCTGGTCCTGATCTGCGAAAACTTCGAGTTCAGTCTCCTGGCACTCAAGCTCAAGTTTAGCGTCCAACAGCCAATCAGCCAGTGTTTCCGATACCCTGTCGAACGAATCGATTAGCTTAAGTTTCTGCTTATTGCATGGTACCAATGATGATTCAAGTTTCTCTACATCCATTAGATTATCCAGTAGCGCTAAAACTGAGCGCAAATTTCGATCGGTCCGCTTCAAGGAATAAACCGCGTCTTCATGCAGATCTCCATAACAGCCAGAAAGCATATTATCAATCCAAAAAACAAGCGCGCTTATCGGTGCCTTTAAATCGTGCGTTATCATAGTGGACATTTCTGCCTTGATTCTTTCGTTTTCCATTCTCAGGCTGATATCCTCTGCCAGGCAAAAATATGATTTCGCTGTTTCAGACCATTCACTGCGCCAGAGCAAATCTACACAATCACCTTTTGCCATGCTGATGATGTTGGCGCTGTCTGCATTAGAGAACCGCCGACTGCGCTGGAGGGATTCGGACAGAACCTCTCTGCTTTGCTCAGAAAGCAAATCCATAATATTCACTCCGGACAACTGTTGCTGGCTGATGCCCCATAAACTTGAAGCTTTGAAGTTTACCGATTTTACGCGGAAAGATTCATCAAGTTCGCATAACAAGTACGGGCAGTAATCGAAGGTAAGAATTTCCTTTTGCTTGAGCAGCTCATTTTGCCTGATCAAGGCATTAACCGACTTATTCATATCGAATCGCTTTGACAGTGATGGATTCTCAGGTTGCGTATCTTTGATGGCAAAACTTAGCCGTTGTTCGCTTGCGTGTTCGTCATTCAAAATCAGACTCAGTAGAACCAAGCAAAGCAAACTGCTTATTGGAAGCAAAAAGGTGAGAGCTGGGGAAAAAACTGCGACAAACATTTGCAGTGCACAAATGATTACACAAACAAGCAGTAAAGATTTTCTTGGAAGCCGGACGAATTTTGCTAGCCTGGATGATGGGCTTGCATCGGTGCTCCGTTGCACTGCCTGAAGGCTTTGCTCGTCTGCCCTCTCCTGCTCATTTGCAATTCTTTGCTTGATTATCTCCTGATCGGCCTTTACTAATGCCATCGGAGTAAAATTGCTTGCATCACGAGATTGAGAATCTTTTCGGAGATATGCAAAGTACCAATCTAGTAATTCCTGGCTTCTCAAATTGAACTACCTCTGTGAGATTCAATCTTTGCGCAATTACAGTGAATAATAGCAGCGATTAAGCAATCAGGATAGTCTATGGTTATTACCCGTGTTTGTGCTTCTCGCTTTCCTTCAAAAGGCGCTGACTGGCTGCGCGCAGATCGCTCTGGTCACTCTCGCGGATTAGTTTTTGCAATAAGAATTTAAGCTCGGGTAGAAGTTCTAATTCCAGGTTCTTGCATATTCCGGTGAGTTCATTGATGGTCTGGGTGAGAAGCTGGTATTGCCTGGTGTCGTTCAAACAACTCAGCAGCATTCCGTATTTCACCATAAAAAGAGACAAATCAAAATTGCTTCTGTCTGGCAGTAGTCCAGTTTTCTCAGAAGCGTCGGAGTCATAATTCTGCAGATCTTTATCGAGCAGCTCCTTCATTTTTGCAATACATTTCATGAACGATGGTATGCGATTAAGCTTTTGCAGTGCTTTTGCTTTTGCTGATAGCAAATCAATTTTGCGCACGGATAGTTGCTTCTGGTCTCCGTCGTTGAGAGTAAGTCCTCTGTCACAGCTTTTCACGCAATTTTCAAATTGGCCCAAATTGTAATATGTGTCTGCCTCAACCGATAATGCGAGTGAATTGGTTAGTGCATGCGACGATGCTCTTACTGATTCCTCGAGATATTTAATTGCAAGTTGCGGATTCTCCTTGGCTATGTGCTTAGCATACATTACTTTCAAATGTATAAAATCTTCTCTGGTAATTCTTGAGTTGTTCATTCGAGCAAGCCATAAAGAATTCACGTAGACCATTGTAGGGTCAGTGCAAAGTTGTTCTAACAGGCGGCATTCCTCTGCGCTCAGGGGGCGGCGTGCGTTAGCAACATATTTCGCGAGCGAATCGCAGAGAGCCTTTATGTCTGCATCGGGCAACTGCTGTCTTGTTTTTAGCAGATTGAGCAGGATAGCATCAAATGCTCGGCGGCTTGCAGGACCATCTTTCTCAATAGCCATCATTTCAACGAACAGCTCTTTCTGAATTCTCGTTGCAGCTGTGTTGTTGCGCATTCTCGTTTCGGATTGATTTACCAATTCCCAGAGCTTGTTTACCAGAGTGAGCCTTAGCCTTTTATCGGGGCATTCCTTTGTTGCTGCCAGAGCGGATTCAGTCAATTCCACGAATTTATTTTGATCGCCCGCAAGCAAATATGACTCAGCTTGTTTGTACCGGCAGTCAAATGAGTCCTGAAATTTAGAAGAGGATTTGGAATACTCGGTGTCAAGATGTGCATAGAGTTTTCTGGCTGAGTCAAATCTTTTTGCAGAGAACAAAGCATCGGCGAGAGGCTGCTCAATTGCTGTGGCAACTGGAAAAGACGTGATAATATGTGGGACCATAGAAGATGCGCACAGACACAAGAAAATCAGTGTCATGCCAATTACAATAGCCATAAACGCTGCTTTTAAATTCGGCTCTGTACTTTTCCTCTTTGAACTAGCCTCATCAGCCCAGCCGTCTAGTTCAGGCCACTTTCGCTGCAATTCCGGCTCCTTCAGCACATCAATTATTTCCTGACAGCTTTGAAATCGCATTTTAGGATTTTTTTGCAAGCATCGCAGTGCAATTGATCTAATTAGCAAGTCGTCCCTTTCCTTCTCTGAAAGAGGCACCTGAGGATACTCATGCTCGTGCAAAAAAAAGAGCCCAACCGGTGTATCTGCATTAAAAGCAAATTGACCGGAGATGCATTCATAAATTATGCAGCCCAGTGCATAAATATCAGCTCTGTTGTCAACGGATTCGCCGATGATTAGTTCTGGGCTCATATAGCGAGGATTACCGAGCATCATACCTTGCTCCGTAAGGGTTTTCATTGGTAAATTTGATGGTCCAAATAATCGTGAAAGACCAAAGTCCAAAATCTTCAGCGAAAGATTATTCTGCGCCTCTTCCATGACGAAAATATTTGCAGGGCTTAAATCTCTGTGAATAACGCCGGCATTATGAGCATAACCAAGCCCTTCGCACAACTGCTGAACTAGCGAAAATAACTGAGGCGTACTCAGCTTATGTTCGTTGAGGTATGCGCGCAAACTCTGACCTCGCATGTATTCCATTACAATGAATGGAAGTGAGGCGCTATCGCCCGGATTGAATGAATAAACGGCAACTATGTTTTCATGCTTCAATTGTGCAAGTAGTTTTGCTTCGCGTTCGAATCGCGGCAAATCACCATCTGTCAGGCACTGTTGTTTGATGACTTTGATGGCGAGTTCTCTGTCGAGCATGCGATCGTAAGCGCGATATACATGCGCGAATCCGCCTTCACCAAGTTCCTGCAAAATTTGGTAGCGCTCGTTTAGAACTGTGCCAACATGTATTTTCAACAGTTCGCTTGCTCCAGCGGCTTATCTAGCATTATTCGACAACATAATAGCCAACTCCTCTGCTACATTCAATTTGTGCCGAGGTCTTGGCGCTTTCCATCTTTCTTCTGATTTTGAGAATGAGCTGCTTCGTTGAATTTTGCATGGATGCATCTGCTTCTCTGCCAAGCGCTGCGGCAATAGCCTCGATGCTCATCGGGTCTGGAAATCCCTTAATAAGCAAGTGCAAAATATCAAATTCGCTTGCAGACAATTTTTGCACCTCTCCATTGAAGATAGCTTCGCGACTGTTTAGATCGAGCTGCAAATCGGAGAAATTTAGAAGGGTTGATGATTTTTCTTCGGTACGTCGCAGCAGTGCGCGAATTCGAGCAAGCAATTCAGTGAGATTGCAGGGTTTAACCACGTAGTCCATAGCACCAGAGTCGAGTCCTTCAATTTTGTCGCCGATCGACCCTCTGGCCGTAAGCATGAGAAGCGGCAGTTGCGGTTTGCTAACGCGCACGCGCCTGCATATATCTACGCCCTCCATATCAGGAAGGTTCCAATCAACAATAGCGATGTCATAGTCGTAATTGCTGAGCCTGTACAAACCATCGTCTGCTGTGGCGCTCAAATCGACACTGTGATTCTCCCTGGAGAGTCTGGTTCGCAACTCCCTTCCGATCACATCGTCGTCTTCTATTATAAGTATTTTCGCCATGGCACACGGGCTGCTGGGTTGAGGCAAGATCTATTCTATCTCATGCCGGCCTTGCTTCGTGTTTGTTGCGTTCTAGTAATTGGGAAGCACTGGGGACTTATTCTAAAAAAGGCGTCTTGAATTCCCCTTGAAAATCTTGGCGCTATGCACTTGAGAACGGCTCCCGTATGCTGCTTGCGGGCTTGCACAGCAACGTTCTTGTCGTTTTGAACAAATCAAGAGATGGTTTGCGCTAGTATTAAATGCTGAATTCAAAACTTCGGAGTCTGGTAAGAATGAGCGCCCCTGAAGACGGGAACCTGCGTGTATATACAATAGGTCATTCGAATGTCACTTTTGCGGACTTGCTTGCGAAGCTGCAGAAGTTCAACATTGAAGTCGTCGTTGATGTCAGATCGGCTCCTTATTCCAAATTCAATCCGCAATTCAATCACGAGAATTTGAAGCTTTCGGTGAAAGACACCGGAACCCTCAAATACCTCTATCTTGGTCGAGAACTAGGTGGGGTGCCCAAAGACGAAAGCTTTTACGATGAATTTGGGCACACGTTGTACTGGAAGATTGCGGAAACAGAAGGCTTTAAGTCTGGCATCCAGCGCTTGTTGAATGGCATTTCGCAATATAGAGTTGCTTTGATGTGTGGAGAGGAAAACCCGACTAGCTGTCATCGCCGTTTATTACTTTCACGTGTTCTGCGTGAAAATGGCGTTGAGGTTTTGCACATTCGTGGAAACGGCTTCGCTCAGACGGAAGAGGAGCTTGATGAAGAAAACGGTGTGGCAAATAAGCAGATGTCATTGTTTGGGCAGAGAGAAGAGCCTGAGTGGAAATCGCCCAATCCAGTGATTGACAGGTAATTTGATGGAATGCTCCTTGCGCTATTTCTTCGCTGGCACTACGGCCGGTGGTTTTACTTGCTTTAGAGTTGTCTGTTTGTTGCTAGTATCGGTATATCTTTTTAGCGTGCCATAAGTTTGCGTACCTGATGAATGAGAAGTCGTGCCGCTTGCCTGGTTTCCCACAGGAACTTTCAACTCATTGCTGGCACTTCCTTTCTTATCACTGCTAATTTTGGACTCGGAAATTTGCCTTAATGCCTGAATACAGTTTGTGTGCAACTCGCTTCCAACTGGAGCCAGTTCCATACAGGTGCGCAGCTGTTCCTCCGCTTGCGATATCATATTCGCTTTCAGATATTGCAATGCCAGTTGAAAACGAGCATCTGCATTTTTTGGATTCTTACTAACAAGCTCTTCCAGAGATGTTTTCGATGCTGCTGCGTCGGCCAAATTCATTAAGTCCTGAAGACCGCCCGCTGAGACGGACGCCATTTGCAGTGAAAAAGCGATCAAAAAAGCAATACAAGTGAATCGCATCTGGGTCCTCCGCACTATGACAGCAGTTTGTTCCATTATATATAATAAGTCGGAGCAGGAGACGCATAAAGTTGAAGCTGACAAGAATTAGAACCATTTTTCTCCTATGTTTAATCCAGGTTTGCCTCTCGCTGCCTTCCAGGGCTGTAGAGACACATATTTCTCTGAGTGAGAAAGAAGCCACCGTGATTGGCAGAAAGGTCTGGCAGAATGAATGCCAGGGAAGGATAGATTGGCTCACATGGTGGAATACTGGCGAAGAGTTCCCCTCTCTCGGCATCGGACATTTTATTTGGTATCCTGCCGGGCTGAAAGTTCCTTTTGAAGAACGGTTTCCAAAGGTTTTGGCATTTTTGCAAAAGAAGGGTGTCAAACTTCCAGTCTGGTTGACACCGGATACACCATGTCCGTGGAAATCTCGGGATGAATTTATTGCTGCGCAAAATAGTGAGCGCATGCTTGAGTTGCGCAAGCTTCTTGCAGATACCATGGCATTGCAAACAGATTTTATGGTGCAACGTCTGGAAGTTTCATTGCCGAGAATTGTGGAAAACGCACCTGCTTCTGAGCGCGATACTATCCAGCGACGCATCAATCGCATTTTGTCATCGGGCGATAATGGTGTCTTTTGTCTGGTTGACTACGCCAATTTCAAAAATGAAGGCATTGTAGAAACTGAACGATACAATGGTCAAGGATGGGGTATGCTGCAGGTACTTGAAGGAATGAATGATTCCGATGATGCTGTGAAGGATTTCGCAGAGTCTGCAATCAAGGTGCTTGAGAGACGAGTTAAAAACTCTCCACCTGCACGCAACGAAATCGTTTGGTTGCCTGGTTGGACCAAGCGTTTAAACCGGTACTGGAAGCCTGATGATTTTTATAAGAAAGTATTAGATCAGTAGAATCAAGACCCCTCAGGTGCTGCGGGGCGTGCTCCTTGCTTGCCAAATTGGAATGCCTCTGTGCTTATTCTTCCAGGTCGGCATTCTTATATGTGATTATTGGGGTGAAGCTGGCGATTAATGAAATTATGTTTTCATTGACGAGATCTTCAACGACGACATCGATGTTTTTGTAGGCCTCTGGTGCTTCTTGATAGAGGAGCTCTTTGTCGTCACAAATTACACGTCCGCCAAGTTTTGTTCTGCGAAGTTGTTCTGCAGTGTAGCGCGTTTTTAAACGTGCCCTGCAATCAGAGCGCTGCCATTTTCTTCCGGCGCCATGAGCTACTGAGTATAGATTGCCGCGCTGCTCACCACAGGCTTTTGCAAGGTAACTGAGCGTGCCTCTGGAGCCTGGAATAACAAACGGTCCGCAATTAGATGGTGCGGCACCTTTTCTATGAAGCCAATGTTTGTTGCCCTCAATATCAAATTCAAGAACCTGATTATGACAGACGTCGAGAATGTATTTTGTTTTTGCGCCGATTAGCGAAGCAAATTTGTCTGATATCGCCTTGCGATTTTCAATCGCCCACGAAACTGCGCTGTCGTGTCTGGACAGATAAGACTGTGCTTCTTGGGAGTCATCAATAAGCCCCTTTGTGCCGAACTGGGACGTGTGTGCTCTGAGAATTTCTTCGCCTAAACCGCGAGAGCCGGTGTGAACCAATAAATAAAGAGCCGACCTGTCGAGCGAAAGTTTTTCAAACTCTTCCAGATCATAGATGTGGTTTGCCTTCTGCAGTTCTGCGAAATGGTTTCCACCTCCGATTGTTCCCATTCCTTTTGTGCTGTCTTCCAGCTTCCGTAGTTTAGCAACCCATTTATCCAATCGAATGTTCATGTGTGCAATGTCCGTTTGCCAGAACCCCATGCCGCATCCGATGTCATTGCCGACCAGGTGGGGGTAAAAGATGCCCCGGCTTGCAAAAACCGCGCCAATTGGAGCGCCCTTTCCTGGATGAAGATCGGGCATGCCGACAGCATGATGCATTCCTGGCAGCTGAAAGGTCTTTTCTAGCTGTGTGATTGCATCGCTTTCTATCCAATTCTTGTCTGAAGCAATGATTCTAAGTGTCATAAGACTCAACAATATCACATCTGGAGTGGGGATATTGCCATGCGGGAAACCGTGCTTGTAACGCAATCTACACAGGCTTTTCCGAATTTATTCCGAGTTGGAACGTAAAGTATAAACTATGGCACACCGATTTACTTACAGGTTATGAGGGTTCACACATGGATATTGAGAACGATAAAATTGCACCGCTTAAAGCAAATGATGAAGAGAAGACAGCCGATGCGTTCAGACAAGACCTTTTTGAGACAACTGGATCTCATCATGGGTACCAACCTTATTATCCGTGGAATCAACCTGTATTTACGCCGCCAACTTCGAGAGTCAATGCTTTTCAGTATCAAGTGCATGACGGCAATATAACAATACTCGGCAGATAAGCCTGCTTGCTTGATTATCGTCGAAAGGAAGGCGCCACTGAATGCGGTGGCGCCTTCCTCATTCTTAGCCGCTGATATCTCGATATAGCGGAGCGCATATAAGGTGTTTGCTTCAATTCGATGCTCTTTCGTCTGGTCCGAAAGATTCTCCGCCGTTCGCCGAACTTCTTGAAATATAGCTGACGCTGCCATCGCGTGGATTTGTTTCTTTCCAGGAGACTGTGATAACTCCGTGATTATCTACATTGACATCGGCATCGGAAACTATGCTGGCTTGATCTGTTGATAACCGACCGTTCGGTCTGTTCTCACCGCTATTCTGTGACCTGATATCGAGGCGCTTTGGGAAGGTGCTCCAACCCTCAATTACTGGAACCCCGAAGGTGTTACCGCCATCTACAGATTTTGCAAAAAGCACTTCTGAGAATTGAGAGCTTGCCTCTGGAGTACTGTACACGGTCCAGGCTGTGTACAGATGATTGCGGAAGGGATTTTTGTTTGGTCCGATGATTTCAGTTGTGTCGCATGCAATGCTGACGTTGCCTGCTATGGCGTTGCTATTGTTATTGAACACGTGTATTATGCGATCCCATTTCTCGCCATTTCGGCTTGTTAGCACAAACACACCGCCGCGTTTATTGTCTGCCGAATCGTTGTTTCGCGCTGTGAGTGCGAGGTGCAATGCTCCTCGTAGGTTATTAGCTTGCACTGGCTCTGATTGTATTTCAAAACTGCTGAGCAAATCGGGCAGAGGCAAGATGCTGCGGTCCCAAGAGAATGATGAATCACTGACTCTTCTTACCGCACTTCTATCATCGTTTCTCTGAGTCTCGGTCTGAGTGTCATGCTGCACGCTCAACTGGGGCAAGTGCAGTGATGGCGTTATTTTTCGCTCAGGCATTTGACCGCTCAAGTCGAAGGCGTTCAGCGCAATGGTGCTGTCCGTCTTTTTTCCCTTCTCATTATTCTCGACTGATTTGTCCATTGAAATTCCTACCGCAGCCGCTCTCTTTCAGTGATCTCTATGCTCTGTGACAAGACTGTGACATGAATTTGATAAAACAAATCTGAGCTTGCATTATAACTAGTGTTTTTACGTAGAGCAGAAACGAAATATGCACATTTCTTTCCGGAACTTATAACGCGCAAAAGTGTGAACTGTTCTTAGCAGCGCGCGTGGGAATTATTATGTTAGACAACTATGCTGGCCAATCAGATCTTCAATCTAATCGTAGTCTTTTGCAAGGCAATTCTGGCTCTGAGCGTGAAGCCATTAGCAATCTTCGTGCTGACTCCGACTTGAGCTTGAAAGCCTCGTCTGATCTACTGGGTTCAAAGAAAGAAGAAAAAAATACCTTTGATAAACCTGGTGACTACAACGAGACAATGAACATCGATGGGAGAACCAGAACGTATCACGTACATGTTCCACCTGGCTATGATGCATCCAAGCCTATGCCACTGGTGCTTGTTCTGCATGGACACGGTGATAATGCTGCCAATGTTGCGCGATTCTCCGGGCTTAACGAGAAAGCAGATAAAGAAGGATTTGTTGTTGCCTATCCGGAAGCTGTACATTGGCTTGATGACCCGGGACAGGCCGCGTGGGATTCCGGCAACGGTTTGATACTGCCTCCATGGGAGGAGGCTGATGATACCAAGTTTCTTCGTAAAGTTGTAAACAAATGCCAGGGAGAACTTTCAATAGATTCGGACAGAACTTATCTCGTGGGTTTCTCAAATGGAGGAATGGAAGCATACACCGCTGCGGGAGAACTCTCTGACAAGTTAGCCGCAGTTGTTTCAGTAAGTGGTGCCATGGGCGGTCAGGAGCGAAGACCTGATCTTCCTGTTTCCGTCTTAAGCATCGCAGGCACCGCGGACAGTACCGTGCCTCTTGAGGGGCGAACGCCCGAACAGGAAGCTGCATTCGCTGCTCCGGAAACCTTGAAGAAGCTGGCGAAAATGTATCCTTTGCTTGACGACCAGGATCTTTCGCCTGTAGCATCCGAGGCGCTGCAGTTTCTAGCAATAAATGTTGGCTACGTTCCAGAATTTAAGCCTATAACCTACGCCACCAATTTCTGGAAGGCTGCCGATGGTATAACAGGACCGGGCGAAATTGAGCAGCGTGCAAACGGCGTGAAAACAGAAACTTACACCAACCCAGTGACAGGTGTGAGCGTTGAGCAAGAAATAGTCCCTGGTGGTGACCACATGGTGCAACATGGCAATCCCGAAGGTTTCAACCTTGCTGATGACGTGTGGAAGTTCCTCAGTGAGCATCCAAAGAATCAAAAGACCGCGAGCTAGAGCTACTTTCTCGACCCGAGAATATTACTGGCTGCTGTCACCAGTGAACTCATGAATTGCTTGACCTTGCCGGCTATTCCTTTGCTGCCAGCACCATTTGCGCCGGGATCGCCAGCACGGCTCTTTTGTGCAGATGCTCCTTTTGTCGGTGCTTCATTTTCGTCCTGATTCCAGAAGGAATTTACAGCCTGTGACGCAAGCAAAGCTTGCTCTTCCCTTAATAGCTTCTCAAGCTGCTTTTGGTCATATCCGCTTGTTCGCTTCATCACAGCTTGCTGAGCTATGTTATTTCCGTGCATGAAAGTGCAATTGAAGATGCCATCAGCATCGATCTGAAATACAACATCAGCCTTTTGTTGCCCTGCTGGTCCTGCCGGTACAGGAATATCAAACTTTGCAAGTGAAAGATTCCCCTGAACAGTGAGCCCATCACCCTGAAGAACATGCACCTCAATATTAGTCTGACCATTTTTAGTTGTAGCAAAAGAATGAGACTTTGTGGCCGGTATGGAGGTATTCTTGTCGAATATGCGCCGACATCGTCCGCCTTCTTCTTCCACGCCAATACCGATCGGCAAAACATCCAGCAGAAGAATGTCTTGTATCTCTCCCGTTAGCACTGCTCCTTGAATAGCGGCTCCCATCGCAACGGCTTCGTCAGGATTAATGGTTTTGGAAGGCTCTTTATTAAAGTATGAACGGATAAATTGCTGTACCGCAGGAATTCTTGTTGTGCCACCTACAAGTACTACCTTATCAATTTGATCCGCTCGTAACTTAGCATCAGCGAGGGCAATTTCAATAGGCTGCGCTGTGGCTTTGACGAGATCTTCGGTGGCTCTGTTGAACTCTTCAACACTTAGATCCATATCAAGATGCACCGGAGAACCGTTGGCATCCAGAGTCAAAAACGGCAAGGAAATTTGGGTGAAACGAATACTGCTAAGTTCGATTTTTGCTTTTTCCCCTGCTTCCAGCATGCGCTGTCTAGCGATGGGGTCAGTAGAAGGATCCACGCCATAGTTGCGAATTACGTAATCGTTGATCAGTTTGGCTGCGCGAAAATCAAAGTCATCGCCACCGAGCCTGTTGATGCCGTTAGTTGCTTTTACTTGTGCAATTCCTTCCGCGATATGCAAAATCGATACGTCGAATGTGCCACCACCGAAGTCGAAGATAATAATGTTGAGCTCTTGCCCCGGGTCTACTTTATTGAGCCCGTATGCAAGGGCACAGGCTGTCGGTTCATTAATGACGCGAAGCACATCTAAACCTGCAAGCTTGCCGGCTTGCCTTGTCGCAAGTCGCTGAGCATCATTGAAATAAGCTGGCACCGTAATGATGGCTTTGTTCACAGGCTCCATCAAATATTGTTCGGCCTGCGTTTTTAGTTTGTGCAAAATGCATGCAGATATTTGCTCAGGCGAATAAGCCGCACCATCAATATTAATCCGTTGATTCGTGCCCATGTGCCTTTTGACCGAGTGAATAAATCGCTCCGGGTTTTTTACGGAACGCTTTTTCGCTGGTGCACCTACAAGACGTTGGCCATTATGGTCGATGAATACGACTGAAGGAGTAGTTCGTGCCCCTTCTGAATTAGCAATGACCACGGTTTTGCCAAACTCAACTACAGCCACGCAGGAATTTGTGGTTCCCAGGTCTATTCCGATAATGTAATCGCCCTTCGGCATGTCTTTTCTCGCTGTTTTCGCCGTTTATCGTGTGACTCAGGCTTTCTCTTTGTAGTGCATGAGGTACCAACCAATTGTGTTTTGCCCAATATTGGGATTTGGTAAACCTCGGAACTGGGATACAGAGAGACTGCTAGCCTTATGGGCACTGTTTGTATTCGGTAGTTGCTGATTTTTGACTTCCAAGCGCTGTATAAGATCTACAAGAAGCTAAGAGGCATCCGTCATCTGGCGGATGCCCTTAATGCTGGCAGTTTTGGAATTTAAACCAGAAATATCAGACCGTAGAGCGTTAGGTTTAGAAGATCAGGCTGTACAGTTTTGGAATAAGTCCTTTGTGGCGATGTTCAACATACACGGGATGTTCGACCACAACCGGGTAGGCGGCTGCCCTATAAACTGGACGATCAACTACCACTCTGTGTTCTACAACTCTATTCACCACTATTGGACGTGCTGCTATGTGTCTTAGATGTCGGCGTGCTGCCGGTCTGCGATGCACTACTACTGGCTGTTCAACAATAATTGGAGTGCTGCTGGTGCGTTCCATTGCGATCGGCCTATGTATTACGCGAGTCGATAACACCGGTCTTTCTACCACGACGGGACTTGAAATTACGGCCTCATTAGGAAATGAAGATTTGATTGTTTCGCTGTATTTGTAAGTGTAAGTTTTGGCTTGCGCGTCCTGGCATGCCGCTTGTCCGACGAAACATACTGCGAGACTTAGCAAGAGCATTTTTGCTATTTCTTTTCTCATGATTTGGTCTCCTCCACTCGTTTGCATAATTTCGTGCAACGAAGACGGGCTTCTCATGAGTAAGTTTCCGATTTTACTTTTTGGACTACTTGCATTGATTGTTCTAATTAAAAGTTGAACGCATGCGCAAAAATCGTGAAACTCCGGAAAAGGTTGAATTCACCCGCTCTCTTCTAGTGCGTGGAGCCTTATAGTTGTTGAACAAAAACTACTGCTGTTTCATTGAACCTGTAGAAATGTGAAGTATTCAATGAAGTGTCTGAGGCTTGTTAGCGTTATCCTGATGAGCTATTACTTCCATAGGCGTAAAATCATTCGACAATCTAAAGATATGACCAAGCTGCGCTTGTAGTTGTTTTGAAATTTGTCCTGTAGGTTTCTTCGCTTGTACCGAAATTTCTTTGATGTCCGAGTCCCTGGTGTTCGACGGAATTAAAACGGCTGTCTGGCACCATCCGCTTCTGCACAAAGCTGTATCAGGAGAGTCAAAATCGCTTGAATAAACTTCATTGTTATTCAAGGTTATCTGTATTGCCACCGGAGAACGATCAGGATTTGTCGCGTCATATTGAACATAAACATATCTTCGTGGATCTGGCATCTTTTCGCAGCTCAATAATACTTTCCAGAGCCGCGGTGGTATCGAAGTCCATTCATCATCGCTCATAATTTTCTTTTCGCGTTCTAATTCCTTGGCGCTGATCAGAAACCAGAGAGTATTTAAACGCATGAGCTCACCCATTGGCTCATTTTGTTTTAGCTCAAAATCGGGCAGCATGTGAAACCGCAAAGAATCTTCTGCGCATAAATTGAGATTGTTATCGGTAACCATATTGTTTTTTGTACAAGTCATGATAATGGGATGTGTCCCTTCATATCTTCCGTCAAACTTTTTGATTTGATGCCCTGCACCTTCCAGTTTCTCGTCAAGTTTGTTGAATTTTGCATCAATTGTCGTGGTGAAGACGTGCTGAATATCGCTGAGCCGTCCCCATCGTGCTTGTTGTCGGGCTGGACGGATAGCGTCGCCTGCGTCCTCGTTGGAAAAAACATAGCCATAAGAAATGTCTATGGAGTGATCGGGATTCTTGAGAATCTCATAATAGAGAGCAAGTGGTGTGTCGTTGTGATTGTTATCGAGCTTATCTCTTCCAATCAATATCGGAGCGAATTTGTGTACTGCTTTATCGAGCTCATTTTTATACGGCTGAGTTGTTATGGTCCCGCCAAGGAGATTGATGGAGCCGGCATTTTTAGGCGATTTGAGAGTTGAGAATCTAAACTCGATTTTGTGTTTGCCGGCTGGCGTTTCTCCTAGTGCTACAGCATAATCATGCGCACTTGCTCCATTCCAGAGAACGACATCTTGCTCATAATTATTGTCAACAAAAATGCTAAGTACAGCTGACTCACTATCTGATTTTGCCCAGTCTGTTCCTGGTGCTGAAGCCCTAAAGCGCAACGAAATGTCCGCGTTTGATTTGAGCAAGAAGTTCACCGTTTTTTGAGACTTTTCATTCAGAGTGCTTTCCGTAACTACTGCAAGCTCGTTTCCCTTCTTCGAATTATTAGAATCAGAAGCATCTATTGTTTCCGAAGATGAAGGCGCCAGCAGCAGGAGGCAAATTGATGTAATAAGCATCAAAACACTTGTTATTTTCTGCTGGCTAAGGAAGCAAGTTTTACGCATCTTGAAAGTCTCAGGCTCGCTAGCTCTGTGTAGAGCCATCTTAGTATGGTCACCAATTGACTTCCCGTCAAGAATTATGGACCTACCAGGAGCGAATTCCGTGATTCCATGAATTTCTGAGATCTTGCCAACTGCTGGAAGAGTACTTAATATCCATGCGTGCTGTTAAGATTACTCGCCATAGGTGTCCGGTTCGTTCTGATGATCGATAGAAAAAAGTTTCTCGCTCTTGCTTTGTCTTCTGCGTTTATTTTCGTTTCTGCCGCAGTAGCGGAGAAGCGTGGCGAGCCGCTTGAGTTTACGATCTTACATACTAACGATCTGCATTCACATGACCTGCCCTTTAAAGACAATGGGCAAAAGATAGGTGGTCTGCCACGAATTGTCTCCCTTATAGAATCGTTTCGCAAAAAAGTTCCACACACTGTCACCATCGACTCGGGCGATATTTTCGAAGGAACACCCTTTTTCACTTATTATCACGGCGCTGTTGAGGTGGGTTTGCTGAATGATGCCCACTACGATATCTACACAATTGGGAATCATGAATTTGATGACGGACCAGTGAATCTGGCAAAGCAGTTAAAAATGGACACGTCTGCTTATCCTCAGTTGCAAGCTCTCATCAAACCGTCGGTAATCAAAACTATCGATGGACAGAAGGTAGCATTCATCGGTGCCATTTGTCCGGATCTCGCAAATGTCACCTACCGTTCTGAAAAGGTGAAAGTCATAAATGCTGACGGCGATTGGATGAGCCCTATTCGCGATGAAATCGCTCGCGTCAAAAAGGAAGGAATCGACAAAATTGTTCTTGTAACCCACGTTGGGGTGGATCGCGACCGGCTGCTGGCTCAATTAGCAGATGTTGACGTAATTATCGGCGGTCATAGCCACACGAGGCTTGATGAACCGATTATAGTTGAACATGCAGATGGCAGCCATTGTGTTGTCGTGCAAACTGGTTGTTACGGACGTGCACTGGGCAAGCTCAATTTACATTTTGATGGTGCCGGAAGAGTTGACACCTCAAAAATTGGCTACAAGCTTTTCGAGATCACAAAGCAACTGCCCTCAGATAAGAATATTGAAAAGGCGCTCGAGAAAAAGGCGCAGCCATTTAAGGCATTAGAAAAGGAAGTTCTTGCAACAGCTACAGATAAGTTCGATAATGTCTGGCTTTCACATATGGGTGATTCGGCGTTAGGAAATTTGATTACTGATGCACTTGCGGATGGTGGTGCCAAATATGGTGCCACTATTGCTATGGAAAACCGAGGTGGAATGCGAGCCGCCATTCAAAAGGGGGAAATCTCTGCCGAAGACGTGGAAGAGCTTCTGCCGTTTGCAAACACACTTGTTGTCGCGACAGTAACAGGTGATGACCTGCGCAAGGTGCTTGAAGTTAGTGTAGGCGGAAACAAGGAGCGCAGCATTGTTCTTGGTGCGCAATTCCTTGATGTGCATGGATTAAAATTCGAGTGGGATCCAGAAGCGAAGCCGATGGATCGTATACGTAATCTCTCTGCGCTAAATAGCTCTGGAGCATATGAGCCGGTGAAACCGGATGGGAAATATCGGCTTGCTATAAATGATTATGCTTTCGAAGTCGAAGGCTTTGATTTTACTCGTGCTACCAATGTCGTGAATACAAAGACGCGACTTTCAGTTTTCTTGCACGATTATTTGTTGAAGCAAATGACTGTTACGCCCAAAGAAGAGGGACGAATAGTTCCGCTGGGCAAAAACACTGGGAAGTGAGTTATTCGCGTTTCGCAAGCGGCGTGTTTAAGCCAGCCCCGCTGCAGCCAGCTCTTATTTAGACAGTTATTTTCGTTTTGCAAGAAGTGTAGTGTAAACCAGCCTTGCGGCGGCTAGATCTTCTACTGCCATTCCGACCGATTTGAAAACAGTGGTGCTGTTTTTGGGCAATTCCATCCCTGCAATTAATTCACCCAGCTCAGCGTAAATTTCAGCATTCGAGGAGATGATATCGCCTGACTCTATTTTCGCTGCAACTCGTGAGTCCACAATAATGGTGGCTTTCATAGCCTCATCATCTAACTCGCGGTTGCTAGCACCATATGCGCCTACTGAACAAACATTTGCGCCTGGCTTTATCCATTTTCCACAGAGCACCGGCTCTTTGGCGCTCGTCGCTGCCACGATTATGTCTGCTCCTTCTACAGCTTCTTTAACTGAAGCCGATGCAAGCACGTTATTGTCTCTGGCAAATCGCTGAGCGTTGCTGCTCCGTCTGCTCCATACCGTAATTTCCTTCAAAGAAAAAACATGCCGAAAGACCTTGAGGTGCGAGCGAGCTTGAGCACCAGAGCCCAGGATTGCAAGCTTGCTTGAATCCGGCCTGGCAAGAAGTCTTGCCGCAGCTGCTGAAACTGCTGCTGTGCGGAGATCTGTCAATGCTCCCGCTTCTATAGTTGCCAGTGGTTTACCGGTCACAGTTTCAAAAAGTTGCACCATCGCGTGATAGGTGGGAAGTCCTTTCGAACTGTTTTCGGGTCCGTAGGTGACCATCTTTACGCCCATGAAATCGGGATAGATGGCCGGCATCAAGCCGATAAACCCGCCTTGAGGAGTCGCATGAATAGCTCGCTGAGGCTGTATTACTTTGCCACTGGAAAAATCAGATACGGCGGCAGCCATTGCGTCGACTAGCTCCCCGAGGTCAATTGCATTTTCAAATTCGTGATCGCTAACGACAAGCATGGGTTCTTCCAAAAAATGATGAAAGCCAATTCTATCCTATTTAAGAGAAAAGCATACGGGAGTTGAGCTCACGCAGCCCAGTCAGCAACGAAAAGCTGCCGAAAGATGCAGAAGACTTAGCTCTCGGCGCTGGGATCAGCCCAGAGTTTGCGAATTACCATTAGCAAAACAAGTGAGCATATTGCCGAAATTGCCGAGAGCATAATTGCTAAATTCCATCGATGGTACAGCAGGTTGCCAATCAGGAAGAGCAGCGACCAGATTAGTGAACAACCGCAAACCCATCCAAGCAACGCTAATGGAAAGCTTTCGTGAGTTGAATGCGAAGAGTCTTCACAAATTCCTGATTCTAAGCGAACTTTCTTCCAACCCGGGCCAAAAGGTTTTACTTTTTGATAGAACTCGACGAGCTTAGTTTGTTCTGTTTGGGGTGCAAGATAAGCGGCGATAAGCCAGGATATCGTGGTAATGATAACCGTGATAAAGAGGCTCACGTGTGTTCCTATCTCTACTCCATTTTTTTGCAAGATCAATAGTACTACAGAAATCACAAACGAGCTGAGCATAGCCACAAGTTCACACCAGGCGTTGATGCGCCACCAGAACCAGCGCACGAGATAGAGTAGTCCGGTGCCTGCGCCAATCTGCAGCAATATGTCAAAAACGTGTTTAGATGACTCCAGGCAGAATGTCATTAGCGCTGAGCATAAAAACAGAAGCACCGTAGTCAGTCTCGCTACCCACACATAATGTTTTTCGCTTGCGTCCTTTTTGACAAATCTCTGATAGAAGTCATGCACCAAATATGATGCCCCCCAGTTGAGATGCGTGAGGATTGTTGAAGAATTCGCAGCTATAAGTCCGCCGACCATAAGTCCTACGAAGCCTGGAGGAAGAAATTTCAACATTGCGGGATAGGCTATATCATGCCCAAGCAGCGCGGGGTCAAGATTTGGAAATGCCTTTTGGATGTCAGCCAGAGTTGGATAAACAATCAGCGAGCAAAGACCGACTAATATCCACGGCCATGGACGCACCACATAATGCACTACATTGAAGAACAGTACCGCTCCTAGTGAATCCTTCTCCGATTTCGAGGCAAGCATTCGCTGCGCGACGTAGCTTCCCCCACCTGGTTCGGAACCAGGGTACCAGACCGCCCACCACTGCACAGCCAGCGGCATGATGAAAATGGCTACGGCCATGTCCCAATTGTTTGCAAAGTCGGGAAAGAAATTCAGGTAATTAATGACGTGCTTTCCATCGGGAGCTAATTGAGCCTGGGAAAGATTGGCAAGAAGGACATTCATGCCACCAACATGTTCAAGCGCAAAGTAGGCTGCTGAGATTACTGCAGTCATTTTTATGAAGAACTGCACCATATCGATCACCAGCACTCCCCACAATCCTGAGTGCGCTGCGAAGACTACATTGAGAACGCCGCAAAAAAGCAAGGTTTCCCAGCGAGAGAAGCCAAAAAGAATAGCTGCAATTTTGCAGGCGGCGAGGTTGACCCCTGCCATTATTATGCAGTTGAAAAGCAATCCGAGGTAAATCGAGCGGAATCCTCTCAACACACTGGCTGCTTTTCCCGAATAGCGTAATTCGTAGAATTCCAGATCTGTCATTACATTTGATCTGCGCCACATTCTGGCGTAGAAAAAGACAGTGGATACTCCAGTTAAGGCAAATGCCCACCAGCACCAGTTGCCGGCTACGCCCTGCCGTCTGACAATGTCCGTCACGAGATTCGGTGTATCACTGGCAAATGTTGTTGCCACCATGGAAAGACCGGCCAGCCACCATGGCACGGATCTAGCGGAAAGGAAAAACTCTGAACTGTCCTTGCCCGATCTTTTGCCAAAAAATAGAGCAGGCACAAATGAGAGGAGCAAAGTGATTACAACAATGATCCAGTCTATTAACTCGAAATGCATAGACTGTCTTCCTTGTTATAGAAAATGCAGAACGAGCGCGGCTACTCCAAGCATAACACTGAAAGTAATTGCCAGGCGAGAAGCGAATAGCGAGTTGCCCGAAGAGTAGGCGATGCAGGTTTTGAAAACTGCATTCATGCAAACCGCAAGTAATACCGATCCGACAGCATTGTCAGGAACGATAGCATTGTCCCTAAACAGATCTGCTGCTGATACTGCGACGGCATCAACATCAACTAATCCACCAATCATGCTGGTCCACGTTAGCGCGTGCGCACCATATGTGGAGACTACTACTTTGTTTATAAACACAACGACTGCCAGAATCAAACCACATTCGAGCGCTGGTCCAAGAGTAAGTGGATTGCGGAGCTTGAATGAAGGGACAGCGACTTCTTCTGTTGGGCTATCGTTTGGTTCTTGGTCCATAACAGACACTTCTTTTTCTGCAAGCTCAACTGTACTTTTGCTGCTTCCTTCTGTTTGAGACTCGTCGGCGAGCTGAGACTTCTTTTGTGTTTCCTTCGTCGGAATTAGACATGCCATCAAGAACCCAGCGGCGCCGGCAGCAAGTAGAGGAGCTGCTGCATCAACTGAAATCGGTGGGCTGATTGCGGAAAGAAATGCCAGCAATCGAGGAAACTGAACGGCATTGGTCAGTGTTGCAGCCTGCCAGTAAGTATTCAGCTTCGACGGATTGCTTTTCGCTTCTTTGGACAGTGAAAGAGTGGTAGCAGTTGTCGAGGCAATGCCGCCGAGTATTGCTGTAATTTTCAATCCTTTTGAAGCACCCATGTACTTCTCAAGAAAGTATCCGCCAAACGAGACGAATGAAACCAGAATGACAAAGGTCCAGATATCTCGCGGGCTGAACCCGTTGTACGGGCCATAGTCGCCTTCCGGCAATATCGGATAAATAATAAAGACCAGCGCTAGAAAAAGCAGAGTACCTGAGAATTCCGAACTTGTTAGCGTCTCGGTAAAGAATTTCCTAACCTTGTCTTTTGACTCGAGTAAGAAGGTGATGATGACCGACATTCCGATAACTGCTGCGCGAGCGTTATCAGATTCACTTAGCGCACAGATGTAAGAGAGGCAAAATACGCTGAGCATTGCTAAATCGGTCGTGAATCCGGACTCTTCTGCAGGCTTCTTAATTCTGAATGCCATTAGGACAACGATCACGGAGACCAGTGCTGCCGCTGTCAGCACCGGGCTGTGTTGCAATCCACAGGCAGCACCAACTGCCGCGCAGAGTACGAATTCGCGAATCCCAAAATCTGGCGACAATTTGGAATGTTCTCGCTGAGCACCAACGAGCACTCCAATCATAAGCGCTTCAGAAACAGGTAGCCAGAATAGGCGGGGATCTATCATGTCTGATAATTCGAAAATGCAGTAGCCACAAGCATTTTGTGCCCATATTCCAGGAATTCAAAAAGCTGAATGCGTGCTGTTCTATTCCGCCAGACATCCGGATTCTGTCTTACTGATAAAACATTGGACCAGAGCCGCGATCACGGAACCATTTCGTAATGATGATTTTGTGTCCACGCTCGACGGGCTGCCCTGCATGTAAGGTCGCAGGATTTACACTGCCATCACGCTGCAGATTGTTCCAGATTACCGCCATGCCTTTTTTCGGAGTGAATGTTGTGTTCAGATGTATAAATCTGGTGCCACCGCCAATCATGCCATCGTTCAAATACACCATAAAGGTCCACGTCCTCTGCCCGGCTTTTGATGCATATTGAACAAATTCATCTGTGCGCGGTTGAAAATAATCTGTGTGCGGCTTAAATTCCTGCCCGACTTCATATCGCTGAGCCTGAATCGCTTCAGAATATTCCAGGCGAATTCCAAGTGTACGCGCAATCTTTTCGTCCAGAGCTTGAACGTCCGGATTTTGCAGCAGCGAAAGATCACTTGTGCTGCTGGTTCTGTACTTCTTATCGTTAGTCGTTACTGTGGAAGGACGCAGGACTGAAGCAGACAATTCAACAATTCTGTTGCACTCTTCCTGGCTCAGAAAATCGGGCAGTGTGTAAACCTGTGCCAGTGGCGTGAGCAATTGACTAGCTCTGCTCAGCTCAGCTTTGGTTATTCGCACATCAGCAATGGCCGCGTACTCAGCAGGAGAAGGAAGCACTGGAAACGATGAGCCCATGCTTTCCTTTATCGAAAGCATGTCAAAACCGTTTTTTCTTAGAATGTTCATCAATTCAAATGGATCACATTCCCGATCGAGATTTTCTCTCAACCATCCGCGCCATGAATCATCTAGTTCTTTCTTTTTCTCTTGAGCGTACACAGTTTCTGCCTTTAATAATGCAATCCCAGACTAAGTCTATATCTTGCCAGGTAAACAAATCTGCTGGAAAGGAAGGAGGCCTGGCTCTAACAGAACTTAATCGGAACAAAGATCTGCCGGATCCGTCCAATCGCAAAATATCGCGAGGGCAAGCTAATGGCACAGAACGCAGCAAACTCAGGTGGTGCAAAAACTGCATTAAAGCCTGGTACAGAGGCGCCGGATTTTTCTTTGCATTCTACTCCAGATCAAACAGTTGCACTAAAAGATTTTAGAGGACAGCTGCTTGTGCTCATCTTTTATCCGGCCGATTTTAGCCCGGTTTGTGGTGATGAATTGTCTCTATTCAATGAGGTATTGCCTGAGTTCAAAAAATATCCGGCAGAGTTAATCGGGATTTCAGTGGATGGCATATGGTGCCATCTGGCCTACGCGAAAGATCGAAAACTCCGCTTTCCTCTTCTATCTGATTTTGAGCCAAAGGGGCAGGTAGCCAGAATGTATGGTGTGTATAACGAGCAAATGGGTGTGAGCGAGCGAGCCTTGTTTGTCGTTGACGAAGAAGGAGTCATCTTCTGGAGCTACGTGTCTCCCATGGGCGTTAACCCCGGAGTTGACGGTGTTCTTCGCGCGCTGGACCAACTAACTCAGCAAGAAAAGAGAGGTGCGGCCTGATGTTTCAATTCGATGGCGATAAGTCTGTTCTTTTAGTGCCTGTAAATGAGCAGGACCATTTTCTTGGTAATCCAAGAGCTGCTATTCAGATTGTTGAATATGGTGATTATGAATGTCCTTTCTGTGCCGATGCGTTTTACCGATTGAGTGAATTCTTCTCAACAGTTGATGTAGATCAGATTATGTATGTGTTCCGCAACTTTCCGTTGAAGCAAATACATCCGCACGCTGAAGATTCTGCTGAAGCCGCTGAAATAGCCGCTGATTTTGACAAGTTTTGGGATATGCATAGCACCCTTTTTCAAAATCAAAGACAATTGGACGACGAAGATTTGCTGGATTATGCTGGAGAACTAGATATTCCACCGGAGAAGTTTGCGCGAGAATTGTATTCTCACTCGAAAGCGAACTTTATCCGTGAGCAGTTCTTAAGTGGGGCTCGAAGCGGCGTAAATGGGACTCCATCATTTTTCGTAAATGAAGAAAGATTCCCCGGTGATGTGCGTGACTTAGTTTCCACACTTTCAGATGAAATAGGCCGAGGTCATTAGAGAAGCCTATAATTGCGGCTTTCTTTTCGTTTTTCGGGCGACTAATGAGTTTGTGTCGGGTCAGATGGTTCGTACATTCTGATGTTCTGACTGTCGCGTTTAATGCCGGTCATTTGCCATCTCAACATGGCTATTTTGTGTTTGTACCTGGGATTCTCGAAAACTGGCTTTGGTGCTTTGACCGGATTCATCATCAGGATGGATTGATTGTATTGCAGGAAAGAATTGGATTGAACTGTGGCTCTGTAAAATGATCTTGCGCTTTGCATTGTTTTCGGTTCTTTCAAGGTGATTGTTTTAGAAAAGTCGCCCGGTGGATTGAGCTGACAATATCAATGTATTGCCTGCGCCTTAAATAGATCCGGACGGATTCGTGTATTTTTCGTTGAGGGCCTAACTTTTCCCGCTGTCTACTTTTGCTGGCCTTAGATTAAAAACTTTACGGAGTTATTGACCAAATAAGAAATCTGGTCAATAATAAAAGGGTCAGTTAATGGGGCCGTCTATCTATGGTTCGCCCGAGAACAATTGAAAACCGCGCCGAGCAGATCATAGCTGCTGCCGATGAACTCTTTTCCCGCTACGGATATGAACGTACGAGCATAGACGACATCGCTAAGCATCTGGGCATCGGCAAGGGCTCAATTTATCTTGAGTTCAAGACCAAGCAAGACATCTTAATTGAAATCTTGCGGCGTCACGCGGAGTCAATCCTCAATTTGTTTGAAGAGCGGCTCAACAACATAAAGGGCTCTCCATTACAGGCCTTGCGCGAAGCGCTTGAAGAGGGCGCTCTGCTCGTTTTCGACCGGGTCAGCAGTGGCTTTCACACTCCAGAGGCATTGTTGCACACATCGCTGGAAATGAAGAAGAATCATTGCAAGGACTTCTATATTCGCAAACGCGAATTGCTGGTTAGCTTCTTGAAAAAAGCAGCTGCAGCCGGCGAGATAAACAAATCAATTGCCAATGAAGAAACAGCGGCAATCTTGAGAATGGGGATGGCGAATCTTTACCCGCCCTACCTC
>JBIKOL010000086.1:0-37202 GCA_044358055.1 Obscuribacteraceae bacterium (SeqCode) | reverse complement strand
TCCAACAAAAAAAGATTCTACGAAATCAGGTTCCAATGAAACCCGCATTCATTTAGAAAAATGTGCCCAAAAGCCAATCGTAGAGATCGTTTTGGCTTAACTTAACGGTATTGGGCTGCCAGCCGGCGCTCCCGGGGCTACATTAGCCAATCACTTCATCTCTGCAGCAGCCATGCCGTATTTCTTCAATAGTTCCGTAAGCGTTTTCCGTTCCTTCTCAGACAAAGTCTTAGCGATCTCTTCCATATCACGTTCGTGTTTTTCAAAATGAGCTTTGATCAACCTCCTGCCTTCCGGTGTAAGAGAGACAATGCGCGCTCGCCGGTCGGTCTTAGAATCTTTCCGCTCAACGAGACCGCGTGACTCCAGCCGATCGACCGCCGTAGTAATTGACCCACTGGTCAAAGACACTTTCGGCCCAACCGTATTCACCGGTAGCGGCCCTTTGTGCAACAAGCACTCGAGCACAGCAAAGTCCGAGTAGCAAAAGCCGAGCTTTTCAATACTGCGAAACGCATGAGCACGGCACGCCTCGTACGCCTTCCATAAGATGAGCCAGAGGTGAATTCCACTTGTATCCACGATGCCCCTCACTGCTACTTATACATAGTATAGCACTTATCTTGAGATAAAGAATCTTGACGTCAAGACATTTTGGCGTATAATAACGATAGAAGATAAATATAAAAGACATGTGATCGTAATCACCAAACAGCAGTGCAAGAAATGGAGTTCTATAATATGAATACATTAAGACCGTCAGCAGAGCGCGGTCATACGCAACTCGATTGGCTGGACAGCCGGCATTCTTTTTCGTTCGATCAATACTTCGACACCAAATACATGGGCTTCGGACCTCTCCGTGTCATCAATGAAGACATTGTTGCGCCAGGGGGTGGATTTGGCATGCACCCACACCGCAACATGGAAATCATCACCTATGTAATCGAAGGTCAGCTAAAGCACGAAGACAGCTTGGGAAATGGTTCAATCATTTCGCCTGGCGAAATTCAAAAGATGTCTGCCGGTTCGGGAATATGGCACAGTGAATTCAACGCATCAGATGAGCAACCTGTCCACCTGTTGCAAATCTGGATAGTTCCAGACAAAACAAACATTCAGCCATATTACGAGCAAAAGCAGTTCGAGCGCAAAGCCGGCATCTGGCAGTTGCTTGCATCAAATGATGGAAAGGGTCTGGTGCAAGTGCACCAAAGAGTAAAACTGTACAATTATTTTTCCACTGACTCAGATCAACAAACCACCTTTAATTCCGGCGGTGCCGCTGATTTTTGGATGCAAGTAGTAAGAGGTGCTTGTTCGGTTGCCGGAAAGGAGCTCAAGAATGGGGATGGAATTGCGATTCAGGACGGTTCGGAACTTCAATTGGACGTAAAAGGCGAATCCGAATTGCTATTATTTGAATTTGCAAAAACCTAATTCATCTGAAATGAAGAGACCATCAATTATTCTCATCTCAGGATTCGCCCAGTCTTCCGATTAATTGCCTTTTACAAACAACAGTTTCATACGTGGTTCCAACATCTACTGTATTGGACATTTGCCTGCCTTGAGGCATTCTACAAATGGGGGATCGGCAGGCGAGGTTGTTTTATGAGGAAGGCATCATTATGCGACAGACGGAGTGCGGAGACAAAACTCTAAACGAGGCGAAGGATAACAATACAGCAAGCGAACAAGCGCTCAGATCAGACGCTTTTTCGAAAGACGCAGCAAACATTGCGAAGCAAGCAGATTCCAACACAAGACAGGCTTGTGGCAATTTGCCGCAACTCAGCGTTGTCGGCGATAACAAGCAGAACGCCAGCAAGCCAAAAGTCATAGAAGTTCCGCCATCAGATGAGCTGGACAGCCCGGAATGGCATAAACATCATACGCCGGAAAAGGGCGCTCCAGGCGAATACGTACCGGCTGTTACACCGCACCAGCCGCCAGACAGCCGTGTGGTCGCTGCGTTGGAAGCGATTCGACCTGATATTATGAAACAACGCATGGAAGAACTCTCCGGACACAAAGAAGTCACAATAAACGGGCAGACAGACAAAATCGAGAGCCGCAGCACATTCGGCGATGGCTACGATAAAGCATTGAACTATCTCAAAGAGAAGTTCGAGAAAGATGGCTATAAGGTAGTAATCGACACCTACAGCAGGCACGGAGAAACTTACCACAACTTGCGCGCAATGCGGCTAGGACAAACCAAGCCGGATGAAGTGGTAATGTTTGGTGCGCACATTGACTCGACTGCGGGCTATCCATGGGGATTTGAACCGAAGGCGCCTGGGGCCGACGATGATCTTTCCGGTGCAGTTGGTGCTACAGAAATTGCGCATGCAATAAAGGATATGCCGCTTGATCGAACAGTAGTATTCTCCCTTTTCTCAGGTGAAGAAGAAGGACTGTGGGGCTCACGAGCAATGGCTGAGTTGTATAAGCAAGCTCAGACAGAGAGCAAGCAGGGCGTCGATCACAGCAAAGATGGGCTCGGAAAAATTGTAGCCATGTACCAGATGGATATGATTGGCTATTCTCCGAGCAGCAAAACGATAGAAAGCCATGACACCACATCTGATGCCGGTGCACACAACCTGACCAATGTTCTGGCAGCAGCACAGCAGAGATACAATATCGATCTTAAGGTGTATGGTGCTCATAATGAAGAGCTGACAAACAGGTCGGACCACTATCCATTCTATAAAAACGGCAGTCCCGCGGTTCTTGTAATCGAACCGTATGACACGGCAGGTGATAATTTCAATCCCAACTATCACAGTACAAACGACACGATAGACAAAGTCAACCTGCCGTACATGACCAATGTGACCAAGCTCGTTCTTGCCGCCGGCGTAGAAATGGCCGGATTGCGAGACAAGTAAGCCAGAGCACCAATTACGGTATCATACTGCCCTGCTCCTCTTTGCTATGATCAGCACCTCTGATCGCAGCAATTGTAGCAGGGCTCTCTTTTGATTCTTTCAATGCAACGCGTTGAAGAATTTTGATTCGTCCGACAAAGAGATCAAGCGCGACCTTTGAATCTTTAGGCAGAATACGTGGATCGCTGGCTGCATTTCCTGCATTTGCATCAACGATAAAAGGGCGCCCGATTACCGCAACGCCACCGAAATTGCGATAGCCAAATAGATTTCTAAAGTGTTGAAATCCAAGCCACAACGTCATTCGCTGAAATAATGTCTGTGAACGCGGATCTCGCTTGTAGTGCAGCGCCATTGGTATCACATAAACAGGTTGCTTCAATTTCTTTGAACCCAATCGCGCAAGTGCATAAAAGCCTTCCTTGAATCCTTCCCGAACGATCTGCTCAGACTGCACAAGTTCTCCCTGACCAAACACAACGGTGAAGCGAGGACCGTCCTTTTTTGTAATTGCCTCGAGCGAGGCTTTAAACCCTGATGATCTACCCGAGTCTGTTTCCTCGCAAATAGCAAGCGCACCGGTACGCGCCCCCATCCAGCCACGCCAATCGTACATCTCAGTGGTACGAATCATATACCAGAACGGCTCAAACCCTAGTGCAAGAGAGACAAATGCAACGTCACCAGGATCAACGTGCAATGGAACAAGCACCACGGTCCCTTTTTCGGGAATACGATGTTTGCCAACTACTTTTATAGGACCAACCTCGACAAAGCCCAGCAGAAATGCAAAAACTTTGATCAGTAATACGCCAAATAAACCGGGAGCCGGCGGACAAAATCCTCCTTCTCTAACGCTCATAACATCATTCTTCCACCGTTTGAGCTCAGGAATTCCCAGACACAAGCCCAGTGCCAACAGCACCAGAACGACGATGATTAACAGAAAGCCAGGCATAGTTCAGAGCTCTAGAAGTACTGATATTAATGCCTCAGATGTGCAAAAGCTAATCACATTTATCCTCCGAACAATATGCAAACTGTCCGGGTTGGTTCAAAACTGTTTTAGCCCTGCTCTAAAATTGCATCATCAATCATCTTGGCAAAGACCTCTGGAGGAACCATGCGCGTGAAACGTTCAATAAGCAGCCTGCTGATTGTAGCAACGGTTGCTTGCTCAAATATGGCATGGGCAAACAGTTTCAATAATGCTACGCATCTTCCAATTCCACCAACAAGCAGCGAGCAAAGAATTATGTCTGACAGAGAAAACAATTTGAATATTGCAATGGTGGGCTCCGCGAGCAGCTCGAATAAAAGCCAGCAAGACTACGACGACAGCAGCAAAATTCTGGAAAAATATTTGCAAGAAGGAAAGCTAGCAAATGGGGAAAGCGCACTGTCTGCAGCTCTAGAAAAAGCACCTGGCAATGACAACACAAGATTCTCACTGGGAATCATTCAATTCCTTCGTGCAGTCGAATGTCTCTGTCAGGATCTATATCATTTCGGACTGCGCGATATGAAAGCATTCGGATTGAACCTGCCCATATTGCATTTGCCTGTAGGCGAGAATCCGAACCCTGCGACTTTTGCTTATGAAGACGCAAGAAACATGATGGACAGATTCCGGCAAAACCTTCTTAAATCAGAAGCAACTCTGGCTGGAATAAAAGATGCCAACGTTAAAGTACCTGTCCAATTCGGCTTAATTCGAATGGATTTAAATGGCGACGGAAAAGCAGATGAAAGCGAAACTTTATGGAAAGTATACGCACACATCACTCGAGGTCGCGGCATTTCCGAAACCGAACAGCCTAAACCTTTCCCAATTCATTTTGACAGAGGAGATGTGCACTGGCTGCGAGGCTACTGCCATTTGCTCTCTACAATTTGCGAAGTATATCTTGCCTACGACAGCAGAGAAAGTTTTGAATGCGGTGCACATATTTTCTTCAAGAAAGTCAAAACTCCATACAAGTTTTTAGCTGAAGGAAAACGTGTGCACAAATTCAGAGATGATATGGATCTTGCCGATATCATCGCCATGATTCATTTGATCAGATGGCAGGTAGTGGAACCCAAAAGGATGGAAGAAGCATTGCACCATCTGGAAGCAGTTATTGCACAGAGCAAAGAGTCATGGAAATGGATTATGCTCGAGACTGACGACGATTATGAATGGCTGCCAAATCCACGGCAAACAGGCGTGATGCCTGGCATGAAAGTCACAGACGAAATGGTGAAATCATGGCTTGACATGATGAGCGAAATGGAGCTGATATTGCAGGGAAAAGTACTGGCGCCTTTCTGGCGAGGCGAACCCGGCAGCCAGGGCATCAACGTCCGTAAAGTATTCATGCAACCAGGACCGCTCGACGTTGTTATGTGGGTGCAAGGCCCGGCGGCAGCTCCCTACCTCGAACGCGGCACAATCACCAAAAGTGATGTTTGGAATAATTTGATTACCGTATTCGGTTCCGATTTCCCTGGCTTTGCAATCTGGTTTAACTGAGCCAGGTCCAGGTCATGAGAGCTCCATAAAAGCCGCCACCCGATCGAGGGGGCCCTCATCCTCTGGCCGCATGGCAATAGTAGCAAGGTTTACCCGGCTCGGGCTAAAAAAGCGGACGACGGTTTATTTTGCCTTCAAGCGGGGCAAAGAGTCTATGATCCACGGAGCGCGTGCCGATGAAATACTCTTTATGGCTTGTCTTGATAGTTTCACTTATTTCCTCCAACCTCACTGAAGTCAGAGCTGATGAACCTGAAGAAGGCAAGGTCAGTCCGATGTTTAAGGGCGAATTCAAATGCTCGGACGGCTATGACCCCGATACTGATGCCAGTCTGCATCCGAAAGGACAGGATTATCGAACACGTCAATTAATTAACGAACAAGAGCGGCAGAAGCACGAAGAGCAAATCCAGCAAAATGCTGAAAAGAATCCTGAAAAGAAGTCCGACGAGCAAAGTGGTCGCGGAGAGAAATCCACAAATGCAGTTCCAGACGCAAAAGCTGAAGAATTGAAGGACAAAAATAAGGACGATAAGGATAAGGAAAAGAAAGACAAGGAAAAAGAGAAGGACAAAGACAAAGAAAAATCTGAGAAGAAGGACGACGAGTCTGAGAAGAAGGACAAGAAGGCAGACGAAAAAGATCCGAAGAAAGAAGAGGCACAAAAAGCCTTAGAAGAACAAAAGAATCCTCTCAATCAGGCTATATTTGCGATTCATAGCCGAAATTATTCCGATAGTCTCAAGTACCTAAATGTTGTTTTGGCAAAACAACCAAAACACCAACAAGCACACTACTTGATGGCGGTTACTTACGTGGGCTTGCGTAAATATGATGAAGCACGAGAGCAGTACAACATAATCATAAAGAGCAATTTAGACCCGAAGCTTGTGCAAATGGCGAATCTGGGACTGGCCAAAATTCCCACCAGCACTAAATAGACCGAATTAATTTAGCAGCAATACTCCCTGCAAAATGCTGGGAATAATAGAGCCAGAAAGTAACAGTTAAAAGGATTACGGCTCTGCCTTTAAGTTCGTCCAGACAGAAACAGTCAGCACAATCAGCTGTCGAGCTGATTGCCGGAACGCTCGTACTCATTCCGCTCATATTTGTAGTAATCGATCTAGCGATAATAATCATGGCGGCCTTTCAAAACGACTCCATTTGCAGAGAAGTTTGTCGAGCCGCAGCTTCTTCAGATCCAAAAGATTGCGCTAAAGTTGCGCAAAGCGAAATCGTCAAATATAACTCCAGGGAGGCCTTTGCCAGCTATAAGCTTGTTGGCACACCTGACACAAGCAAAATCGAGCTGCCAGCCTCCGGCCATGGCTTGGTGAGTGGTTCCGTCAAAGTAAAAACAGCAGCCGATGTACATGCTCCCTTCATAATTGGATTCTTCATGCCGGATTGCCGCCTGGAAACAGAGCAATCCTTTCCATACACCTACAACATCCCGTAGACAAGGATGATTATATGTAGGGGCGGCACCATGCGTCGCTCGAATAACAAAGGAGTTAAGCTCAGTGATCAACAAACAGCCTGATCGAAATACTTGCCGTCGATCAGCAATTAGAAATTGCATTGGTGCAAATCAAATGGAATTTGCTGCTGTTTTTGCTGTCCTCATATTATTCATAGTGATGCCTCTGATAAACCTTGCGGCCATTCCTATCCGAATGGCCTTTGCAAATGCTGCAGTAAAAGACACTGTTCACAAGCTTGCATTGAGCTCAAAGTTCAGTCAGGCCATTAGTACGCTTTTTGGCGGTACACTTCTAAAAGCCAGGCTCGACAGCATTACTGGAGTATCACTGGCCACACAAAAGCTTACCTTGATCTCAATCAATTCTAAAGGTGCGGAAACTCCGTTTGGAGGACCAGGCACAATATCCAAAAATTGCCTTCCCGACGGTGAGTCAGGACCTTATCGATACAATCTAGAATTAGCTTGTGAAATGGATATATCGCCGCTGTTCACGATGGAACACATGGGAGACATTCCCGGGTTGACAGGACCATTCCGCGCTCATTTCCGCGAGGTATACGCATGGGAGAACCTCTCTAAAGATCCATCGACGCAACAGTTTTATCTCAATGAATAGGATCTGAAATGCAAGATTCCACACGAGAGATAAAAGCAGATTCGCCAGGCCGCAATTCTTCGCGAAAGACACAAAACATTTTGCTTGCAACAGTCGGAGTCATATTGTGCTGCGGCGGATTCATTTTTTGTGCCAAAATGTTCACTCCCGATTATTTAAATGAAGAGGAAGACGCGGACACACCCAAGAGAAGCAGTACGAAAACAGCGGAAACAAATAGCGAGAAGCTTGCGCTTACGAAGCCCAGCAATAAACCAGTTGTTAACAGATCTCAATTGATTGACATGGCAATATTGCGCGGCAAGCAAATGGATAGACTTGGATATCTAGACGCTAATCTCGATAATGCAATGAAAGGTGTTGATCCCAGTAAAACCGGCAAAGATCATCTGGATAAGCAGTATGCTCTCGTCGATTTTGATTATGCCAGGCGCAAAAAACGTTTTGGCGATGAGCATCCATACACAATCGAAACAGCAATAGATAAGCTTCTCCTTTCCGAACAATTAGGAATAAACTGCGAGACAGAAACTGAGAACGCAATCGAAAACTGGTTGAAGTTTGAAAAGAAGCTTTCGGCCCACGCGCTTCATCCTGAGATAAAAAATACCGACACGAATGAACTGGACAGAATGGGTCAGCGAAAGCTCTGGAAATGGGGCCACGACACAGGCGAAATCCTGGCGCTATTATCATGGGGTCATCGCAAGCGTCAGCAAGCAATGCTTCTTGTGGATAAATTAGCTATCCTATCCGGCATTCCAGCTTATAAAGCGACGGATGGACGAGTTGCGGTACATCAAGAACTCGATCTGGCAAGACTATGTGCAAGCCAAAACGAATATGCCGAATCCAAAAGAATTTTAGGTCTGGCAAAACAACTCGCAGCGAAGCAGCGTAGTGTTGGAATTTACAGCAACCAACATTCCGTGGCCATGTGCCTGCTCGAAGAATCTCGGCTAAGCCTGGCTGAGCGAGACTATGGGCAAGCAGAAGACTTAGCTAGGCAAGCAGGCGCGATTGCAGAACGTACATTAGATATGGAACAGATGCAAAGCAAAGCATTGCGTGCAGATATTCTTGAACAGCTCGCCAGATCACTTGCAGTTTCGCCGGCAAAAATTTCAGAAGCGATCCAGAATCAAGAGAAATGCCTGGCTTTGCGCAAAGAAGAATTTGGCAAAGATGGAACATTCACTTCGTCTACAGCCCTAGACCTGGCCAGAATGTTGCACCAGCGAGCAGCACTGAGCAATAAGGAAAAAACTCTAGATGCCCAATCTCCGGATCTTGTCAAAGAGAAAGATTTGCTAAACAAAATCTTGCAAGTCTGCCAATCAAACCAGCAATCAGACAATGAATTATTGCGTGCCGATCGCAATGTGACTCTCTTACTGCCGCAGACCTATTTCGAACTGGGCTGCCTGCAGAGCGCGTGTGGAAAACTGAAAGAGGGGCGAGACAACCTTCAAAAAGCTGCGGACATCAACATGACTTATACGGAACCATTATTCATTCCTAGAAAAATCGCTGACCTTGATGCGTTGTCTGCAATTGACCTGTTAGAAGGCAAAACAAGCAGCGCACGGGCTCTCGTTCAAAAATCATCGTCATTGCTAGATGCATATGTTGCTGATGTTCTACCGCAGCTTTCACTGGCGGAACAAATTGGTTTTACCGATAATATCGAAAAACACATAAACAGTATTCTTGCAGTTTGCAAAGATGACGAGTCGCTTGCTGATCTCTACTCAGAGATGATTCGATGGAAAGGGTTTCTTACAGAAGAATTTCGTCTGAGGTCAAAAATCATTAAAGAAAAAGCCATTCCCTCAATCAATAAATTATTGGCCAGCCATCAAAAACTTTCGAGTAAATTGCTCAGCACTTATGTTGAAGCTACACAAACTGGTTCGTCTATGGGCAAGCAGGTGCTGGAAGAGCAAGCTCAAAAGGAGGAAATTGAGCGACATATTAACGCACAGCTTAAGAACAGTTTGAAGGAGAGTCTGACAATCTCCTCGAAAGATCTGCGGAGTACTCTTGGTCGGAATGAGGCACTCATAGATTTGTACGAATTCGCCATGTCACCCTGGGATAACACAGCTCACTACGGCGCAATCGTCAGCACAAATGCTGGACATCACTGGGTAGATCTGGGTCCCTGCCAGAAAATCAATGAAGCACTGGAGAACTGGCGCAGTTATGGTGGTGTTCGAACCGTTATTCCTGAGATAAACTCGAGCTCGCAAAAGGCTGATTCTGCAAGCGCAAATTCATGGGAGCAGTTAAGAGCGTTGCTATACGATAGGCTGCTAAAAGCAGTTCCCGCCAACGCAACGCAAATCTGGATATCGGATGAAAGCGAATTGACAAGGCTGCCATGGAACGTGCTTTTCTCAAGCTACGGTGGAACAAGAGCTCAGGAAACATGCCAGGTGGACAGCCCGAGAGAACTGATAAATTTAAAGCGGCATATATCATCTGCCGGGCGCGACGGAATCCTGATTGTTGGAGGTATTGATTACAGCAAGCACGTACCACCAGCACCACCCCTCAAACATGCGCTGTCCGAGCTGGAGGAAATTCAAAAGGAAATGAAAGCAGAAAAAATAGCTTGTAACGTTCAAAGTGATTTTCTGCAGACACCTCATCCAACGAGAAAGAACATCATGGATGGATTGGCTAAATGCCGAATGGCGCACATAGTCACTCACGGATTCTTCAACGAAAGCGATAGTGTTGCCGGAGCATCAGACAGATCTGCCAAGATTAGCAATGAGATCGCTTCCGGCTCCGAAACAAGAACATCAGAGAGTTTTCAAATACCCGCCAGAAATCCGCTAATCGAATCAGGATTGCTTATTTCAAAGTCAGCAAACGACAGTGGTTTCCTTACTGCCGAAGACCTGCTCGATGCCAATTTAGAAGGATGCAAATTGGTAACTCTATCCGCCTGCGAAACTGCAAGAGGGAGAGAAATCAGCAGTCAGGGCGTCCTTGGTTTACGTTCCTCACTCATGGGTGCTGGCTCCAGATCCGTATTGCTTTCCCTGTGGCCCGTACCTGACAAACCCACAAGCGAACTTATGAAAGCGTTCTACAAGAGATTATTAGCAGGAGATACAGCCGCTGCCGCGTTGAAGCAAGCACAAGCTGCAGTAAGGAAGAAAGATCCGCAATGGCAGGCGCCATATTACTGGGCTGCATGGATTCTTGTTGGCGACGGCTGGGATTCGATTTCACAAAGACAGTGAAGCGTTGTAGAATTCGCTAATTATGATCTTTGACTCAGTTCTTTGAAACTCAGTTCAGCACAAAGAACTCAGTCTTCTAAGGCTTATTCGTGAAACGCTTCGCTATTTCCAGATCCTGAAACCAACCTCGCCTCAGCTGCTCATCAGGAAAGTTTCCAGCCAAATCATTCTTTAAAATGTCCTGCGATAGGGACAAGAATGGCGCAGCCATGTCATCCCAGCCACCGTTCAGCGCCGCTGTCAGTACAACAAGAAGGTAAGGAAATGCGCCTGCTCTTTGAACTTGATTGGAGTTTTTGATCTCTGCAAGCATTTCCTTTGCGAGCACTGCTGCTTCATCGTGCTTCTTATAGCGCAGATAGAATACATAGAGATTTGCCTCAAGTCCAACTACGAAAGGGCTGCCTTTTTCAAGACTGTGCTTTTTAATCTCAATCATTCTTTTCTGCAATTCTTCAACCTGTGGAAAGGAGTTCAAGACAAGAAATAACTCAGAAGTTTTGCCGCAAGCGTAAAAGAGCGAGCGATCTGTCGGCCGCGATTTGATAATGTTGTAAGCTCTAATTGCGCATTGCTCGGCCATTGCCACGTTATTGTTCTTGTATGCAGCAAAGCCTAGCGTGGCATAAGTCGCACATACTTCCTTGCTAGCTTTGCCAAATTGTTTCAAACGGTAGTTCAGCTGCCTAGCCAGGGCCTCTTGGGCAAGCGGATATGCGGCCACCACAATATAATAATTCGCAAGCTCTTCCTGAATATGATCGTAATCCTTCTGGTTAGCTTGCGGGTGCGAGGTCATAAATGTATATGCCAGCTGCGAGCAACGCATTACATCAGCTGTTTTGCCTTCATGTGTAAACACCAGAATTAAATTCGCCATTGCATGCAAAACACGCTGTTCTGAAAAGGCCGAGCGCCCGGCCTGGACAAGAGCGTTTCGAAACGCAATTTCTGCAGCGGTAAAGTCACTTTCAGACAGTGCAAGCCCACCATCAGATGTATAACGTCCAAAGTGAACATCTGCTACCAGCGGTTGAGCCTCCTGTTCCAGCTTATGATCTTTCAAGAATTTCAAGAACTCGTCACGAACTTCGCGTCGTACTAGCTCTCCACAACCAGGACTGGAAGCAATAAGAATGGCACGTTGATATGACTGTTGCGCAACATCAATTTTCTCTGTATGAGCTGAGGCTCGAGCGAGTCCTAGAAGGCAATCCATCAGAGATTTCTGCATCACCAGCTCCGCCGCGCTCTGCTTCGAAAGATCAATTGAGCCCTGGATTTTATCTGAAGCCATGCTAAAGCAGCGTGCAGCATCTGCAAATTTCTCTTGCGCCGTGTATAAATCGCCAAGGCGAGAAAGGCTTTCAGACTCGTCTTCGTCAAGGAGTTTTAGAAATGTTTCTTTTTCCAGTTGAGTTGCGCCGATCTGGCTATTGGCAGTTCGAAAATCAGCACCTTTTTCTCTGGCGTTCTCCAGCACAAGAATGGACTTTTTGTAAGCAGCCTCGGCCGCTTTTGTCCGTTTATTCACCCGTTGTGCATCACCCAACACGCATAGACTGACACCAAGACGAAAGTCCGAGTCTCCCAACGATTCTGCCGCAGCTACTGATTCTTGAGCCATGTTCAGAGCGAGCTTGGGTTGATTTTTCTTAAGTGCTTTTTCTGCGGCAATGCGGTAATTCTCCCAGCTCTGCAATTTGAATTCACGCTCAACGGCGCAAGAATTCAACGCCGATATGCATAAAAAAAAGGTAACTGCAAAACAAATGCTCGAGAAATATTCACCATGAGGCAAGCGCCTTGCTTTCCTTAACAAATAGAGTTCACCGCTCATCGTTTTTGCCATCAAGGCGCTGCTCCAGAACCATTTGAAACTGCTATGCCTGGTGCCATCAGTTTGTTTGTGGAACCACTTTGTGTATCCTTAACATCCAACTGCAACACAATACAAACTGCATTTGGTATAAACCTCGGCAGTGACCCCGCTTTTAGTGGGGCCATTTGGTGAAACTCGGCAGGCTGGATCAAACGTGGCGGTGAAATGTAATTATTGATACACGGAGGAAGCGCGGAAATCGGGAATTGCAAATCCGGATCGTCCCCTCCTCCGGGGAAATTCAAATCAAGTACGGTATTTCCTTTATAAAAATTGGCGGATTGATCAACGAATTTTTTGTCGTAGTCATACAAAGCATCGTTCGTTCTTTTCTCGCCAAAGTAATACTTAACAGGCTCAACATTGGAAGTGCTGATCATATCTTCGGAGTCTGATTCAGAAGCGCCCTTTTTGGCACAACCAAAATATGACCGCTCGAAATTGATACTCACTCCAGAAGTGGCTACACCAGCCATATGAGCAGCCTCGGGTGAGCCGGCACTGGCAACGGCATTCTGCGCAGCAGCAAGCGCTTCTTTTATTCTCTGCTCTTCAAGGCTGCTTCTCTCTGCAGCAAACGCCAGGGCCATATCGTGCGCTTTCTGCGCAAGATTTTGCGAAAGAGGCAAATAGTCTTTGTGAAACTCCTCAGATCGAAATTGATTGTGGCGAGAGCACATTAGCAATTCACGAGAATGTGCCAGCATATAGTTCATTTGGCCAACACTGTCATCTTTGTTGAGGGAAACGGCCGCAGCCATAGCAACTTTTTCGGCAGCGCTCATTTCTTTTCCGCTCAAGAAATGAAGCCAGAACAAATCAATTGCCCAGAAAGCAATCAGCAGAACAACAAATCCGATGATAAGATAAATCGTAAGAATATTTCCGACCGAAGATCTCAGTTTGAATCTAAACCGTGACGCCATTTGCTGCCCTTTCATTATGTCTTCTTCTTGACGGTTTGCTGGTAATACAAAACCTTGTATTCGCCACCTGGATCTTGAATCAAGTGCACAGGAAAGCCGCTGGTGCCTGTACTGCTGCCCTGGTCCATTGCTTGAAAGCCTTGATTATTCAGTGATTGCTTGAATGTTTCATAGGAAGCGGCGGGCACATAAACGTCGCCTGCAAAAAGATCATCGTTATCCTTATAAAGCTGATGCAATTCTAAAAGAAGAGGCGGCACGGCATAGGCAGCCGACATTACTTCTTGTTCCGTTGCACCCTTATCTGAGAACCTCATTTGAATTGCAACATGTTTTTTCGCCTCGATCTGCAAATCAGCAAGACGATGGCAAGCCAGCAAGCCTGTTTGTCCATTAGTTTGCGTGCAAGCAAATAGCTGTTCAAAATTATGCGAAGACTTGCCTTTCAAATCTGTAATTTTCACATCTAATTTAGTAAAGTCTTTGAACTTCGAATTAGACCAGCTGAGGTAGTTCTTCATGGGCTTAGATTCTACCTCAACAACGAAATCATATTGATCCATCGGATTTGGCTGTTGGGCTGTGCCTGGCAATAATACTGAAATTGCTGCTGTGAACAGAGGAAGCCCAAAGGCAGCGAGCAATTTTCTAGAACGCAAAAGCTGTTTCATTTGCAAACCTTATTACGTCATGTGTTCATGGAGTAACTTTGCCTGGAATCACGGCCTCATCTGGCGCACACAAAACCTTTATCGTTTGGTCGCCGTCAGGAGTTTTAATTGATACTAGTTCCGGTTTCTCCGGTCTGGGGCAGGGCACGTTGCCGTGTCCTTGAATGCTTGCCGTTTCGCCTGGCTTCAAATATATAATTGATGGATAGACGAGAGAATGTGATTTCGCAACGAGCCTATCATTTACAGCAAACACAAGGCGTCCTAGATCAAGCTTTTCCTTGGCACCAGAAGCTGAAAGTATGTCTACGGGAACCCGGCTAACACCGATGTATTTCTGCATATTGCCGTTGTAATTAACTGGTGTGTAATTGGTGGTTCCGTATACAAGGATGCCTTGCATTTGATATGCATAGCCTGCTTCAGGAGCTATCCAGCCGTTTGATAGTGGTGTGCCCTGGTGTGCAAAGACTATTTTGCAATTGGTGCTATCAAGCGCACCAGTCTTAGAAGGGTCCATGCTGAATGCAAGATCACTGCTTGCATATTTAGTTGGTCCAAATCCAGCGGCCAGATCAGGATCCGGCACCAATTTATTTCTTTTAGCAAAGAGCTTGGGATCAAACGAGCGCCAATTATCCGGATTAGAATTGTCAACAGAGGGTTTGCTAACGTTGTACTTGAAAATATTGTATGTGCGCTCTTCCTCGTCTTTCTGTTTGAACGACTTCCATGGCAGGATTTTTGGTTTGCTCTGACTGGAATCCGCAACTTTTTTCACTGCCTCGGGAGCTTTGGATGCTGCTTCTAGTTTGGAACTGGATGCGCTCTTTTCAGGAGCTTTCTTCGGCGGCTCTAGCGCGAGGCTGCTTGAAGCTGAGAGTGACAGCGACGCTGCGACAAATGAAAAAACAAGATGGGCTCGCTTCATTTTTTTCAGCTCCTTTCAATTAGTGCTTCGAACTTGCATTTGGATTTTTCTGCTTGCTGTCAAACTGTGCATTTTTATTATTGCCGGTCTTATTGCCTTCGGGTCGCTGCTGTTGCTTTGCTTGCTGTTGCTTTGCTTGCTGCTGTTGTTGCTGTTGCGAATACTTCTTCGCGGCATTTCGCCGTTCTCGTTCATTCTTCTTGGCAGAGGCATCTTCAGTGTTCCAGCCACCATCGGAGCCACCATCGGAGCCACCACCTCCGCCGGATCGACCTCCCCCGCCACCGCCACTGAAGCCCCCGCCACCACTATTGCCACCACCACTGGGACCTCCACTAACGGAGGCCGAGCTTCCACCACGAGAACTGGAGGAATTGCCGGAGGAATTAGTTGGAGAGCTAGATCGCACAGAACCATAATTGCTCACGCCGGAGCTGCTCGAGGAGCCGGCTCCGTAATTGCTCACACCTGTGGAACTGTATGAATTCGGGGCTCCACCAGAAGAAGAAGATCCTCCACCGCCATCTGCTGAAGATCCTGGCGAGGAAGAACTGCTAGTTTGTCCACTGCTGCCCGACGAGCCCGAGCCCGAGCTTGAATTCTGGTTGGAGTTGGAATTGGAATTTGTTGATGAAGATGATTGTTGATTTCCAGAACCGCTCTGTCCTCCGCCGTATGGGCTGGCGGCACCTCCGGTCGTTTGCGAGTAATCTTGAGATTGAGTGCTCTTGCCGGGCTGAATCGCCCCTACAGGCAAACCAATGAGCAAGATTTTGTGCTCGCCATTGGAACTACTGTCTGTGTTGAGTGCTTCCGCACTGCTAGTGCCCGAAGCGGAACCACTGCTACTGCTGCTGCTACTGCCGCTGCTGGCTGACGAATTGTTCTTGCCCTGACTACCTCGAACCGGAGCCGCCTCCGCCGTATGTATATATGTATGGAAAACGAGCCCCAAAAGAAGGCTAATCGCAGTTCTACAAACAACACCTTTGCCGTCATATGGCATATCAATTCCCCCTGAAGCGTGCAATTCGCAGTTCTTGCTGAATAATGGTGTCAGCGGTCTCGTACAATATACCCAGCACACCGCCAACAAAATGTGGCATGCAAATAAAATCGACATGCCACATAAACAGATTAAATTGAAGATTAAATTGCTGCAGACCTACTCGTAATGCTGCCCGCCGGCCTCAATATAGCCGCTTTGATGTCTGTGCTCATCTTCTGAATGGTGGGTCCAGTGCAGAACGCCGATCGTGTCCACCCCACCGTGGTTTTCATTGGTTGGTATCCACTCCCCTTTTAGTTTGATGTCTTCGCCAACTTGCAAAGGCACGCGCGGCGCGTAATTCAGATCGTGCGCGACGAAAACGTCAGTGCCATCGGACATTTTGATCAAGAACTGCTCATGCACCAGGCCATTACGCGGGTTATCAAAATCAGGAAGTATTTTGTCCACTTTGGCTTGCACTGTCACTTCTGTTTTCGGCGCATTCGTGACGCCTTCCAACTTTGTCAAAACACCAGGAATTTCCGGGATAGGACCGCCGCCATGGCCGCCTCGGCCAGATTGATTGCCAGCGAATCTATCGGCAAAGGAGGCTCCGCCCTGTGGCGACCAGACATTTGCTGCGAAATCTTGAAAGGCATTCGGCCCATTAGCCTGCGATTGGTTATCTGTGAAGTCGATTCTTTGTTCTGACGATCTTTGCTGTTGAGCCGCGGTGAAATCGGACATGTTGGTCTCTCCTGATTGAGCCTTTCAGTATTTATTCGAAAGAACGCAGGCTCGGACATTAAATATCTAAATTAAGTCTCGAAATCACAATGGGAGTTCTACCTACAATGGCTGTTTATGAACTTCTTCTGATATTCACTGGCAAACGAAAGGGGCAAGCTCTCTTCCATGAGAGAACTTGAATCTCCACAAAGCATTGCCCTGAAACACTTTCAGGAGTCACGCGGCTCTGGGTGGGGGAGTTCCCATTGGCCTGTAGATCCATAAACGCTTGAATTGATGGGAGTTTCAGCCAGGGAAGGGAGTGGGTCCGGTGGCAGATCTTGAACAGATAAAAAAAGACGCACTGCTGCCAGACAAGGCACCAGACAGCCTTGTTGCCCGTTATGGTTTGTTGGCGTTGAAAGGCGCAGAGAACCTACCTTCTGGAATGCTGCATGCAGCACAAGAAGATTTGCAGCATCCAATGCAAACACTGACCATGGTTGGAGTTTCAGCCGGACTTGGTGCACTGGTTAAAACCGTTTTGCCTAAAACAGGAACTTATGGCAAGGTCGCCGGCGTAGCAATCGGCACCTATTTAGCTTATAGAGCCTCAGAGCCATTCCGCGATGCGATCACCATTGCCGGTCAAGCAAAAAATATGGACGAACTGGACGTCGCTGCAAAATTCCTCGGCGATGCTGGTGGCTCATTGATTGTCAATGCAGCCATAAGTGGTGCAGCATACAAACTTGGTGGTATGGGTGCAGAGAAATTTCTTATGCAACCGAAGCCGGGTCCGGTCTTGCCGCCAAATCCAGACGGATTGTCTTCCACACCTAAGATAGAACCGACTCCGACGCCGAATACACCTCCGGTTGACACAACTCCTGTTCCAAACAAAGTTGAACCACGAGGTGGTTGGTGGACTACAGCAGTCGCTCCGAGATTGCCTGCCACCTTGAGCATTGGTGGGTCAGGCGGCACTCGAATGACTTTTGACCCGCGACTTGCGGGTCTGGAAAGATTCAGCTCATCAGATCAGACGCCACCCCCAGGCGAGCCGGTAAAGCTGGCAGATAAGAGCTCGGAGTTGAACATAACTGTGCAACTCAAATCAAAAGCAAGCGATCAAGAAATGGAGCAAACTCTCAGAGATATCGCGCTGGGCCGCAGAGCTCCTCTAACTGAGCAAGAATACATCGACAAATTTGGCGCAAAGAAAGAAGCGCTGGATGAAGTTACAAAATTTGCGCAGGCTTATGGCTTGAAGGTTTCTGAAGCAGACATGCGTTCTGGGCGGGTTGTGCTCAGTGGAACGGCGGAAGCATTTTCTGAAGCATTCAAAACAAAGATATTTGAATACAGCGTCAATGGCGAAAAGGTTCGTGCGCGAGATGGCGCTTTGTTTGTGCCAAAATCAGTCGCGCAAAACATTGAAGGTGTTTTCGGAATAGACAACGTTCCGAAGGCAACGCCTCACAATCGAGAATTTACGCCGAAGGCAAACGAGGACGGAGGGAAAAGTACACCTGAAAACCCTTCCTTTCGCGCCGATGAAGTGGCGCGGGCTTACAACTTTCCCAAAGACACGACCGGCAAAGGACAGGCCGCCGCACTGATTGAACTTGGAGGCGGCATCGATCTTCAAAACGAGGCGGAATACTACAAACAGAACGGTTTGAAAACGCCCACAATAAATGTGGTTGAGTTCAATGGCGCAAAAAATGTTACCGGCAAAAATATGCGCGCCGATAAAGAAGTCGCAATGGATTCGCAAATACTGGGCACCGTTGCACCAGACGCAAAGCAGATGATCATTTTCGCGCCTAACAGCGAGCAAGGTTTTGTTGACTCAATCGGCAGAGCGATTTTCACCAAAGAAGGTGAGTCAGCGAACCAGGCAATCAGCGTTAGCTGGGGACAACCGACAGAATCCTGGACTGCGCAAGGCAAACGAGGCATGAACCTGGCCTTGAAGAAATCGGCATTGCGTGGAGTAACCATCTTTGTGGCAGCTGGCGATGACGGCGCCTCAGACGGTGTTGGAGACAATAAATTTCACGTTGATTACCCAGCAGCAGACCCGCACGTTACTGCAGTTGGTGGAACTGCGCTGAAAGTAAAAGATGGAAAGATCAGCTCTGAGGTGACGTGGAACGATCGTTTCGGCGCCACCGGCGGCGGTATCAGCGCGGATGAGATTCCAGAGTATCAGTCGCAGCTGAAGATGACAATCGCCTTGAAAAATTTCAACGGAAGAGCGATTCCAGACATCGCAGGAAATGCCAGCCCTGCAACCGGATATAAAATACGCGTTGCTGGGAGAGACATTGTCAGCGGAGGAACCAGTGCAGTCGCGCCCTTATATACAGGGCTAGTATTGCGCATCAATGAAGCGCTTGGTCCGGGAAAACCTGTCGGTTTTGTTAATCCATTTTTGTATCAACAAGCCCTCTCAGGCAAAGCCCAATTCGTCAACGACATAACCGAAGGCAATAACAACGGTTACGATGCCGCTAAAGGATGGGACCCTGTCACCGGATGGGGCTCACTCGACGGCGAGAAATTGCTTATCGCACTAAAGAAACAACTGCGCAGCTAGATTGTGAACTGATTCGGCAAAAACAGCAGAGCGCCGGGAGCGCCGGCGGCTCGCCGGCTTCTGCTCCGGCAAGCCCGATCCGATCCTTTAAAAGCCGCCTGGAAGGCGGCACTCCCAGGGATAGCTAACAAGCACTTAGTTTCGGGATGCTTCCTTTGAGCCAGCAGACGGCGTTGCCGGAGCAGCAGGAGTTGCCGGACCGTTCTGTTTATCACCACTCGTCTCGGCAGCAGCAGCGGGTTGCATTACACTCAAAGAGAAGGGATCGAATTTCGCCAGACCGTCTTTTAATTTGTCGTAGAGTTTGCCTGGCAAATCGATTCGAACAACTTTTTCTACGCCAAACGCCCCGGCAGTTACATCGGCAACCGGCTTCTTATCTTCGTTGATGAGCATTGCAAATTGTTTTAGCTTAACCCACAATCCGACATCAAGAGAAATGCCCTGTATATTTGCGATGGTCACTTTGCCATCATCAGTCTGTTTGATCAGATCAAAAGTAATCTTTTTGTCGAGACGTAATTTTTTCACTTGCGGTGAATCAGTTTTGGCTGCGCTCTCAGTTGAGCTTGACCCACTCGAGCTCGAGCCACTCACAGCGGTACCCGATCCGCCACCGGCGGAACCCGATCCACTACCGGTCGAACTTGGTCCACCAGCGACCGCCCCCGTTCCGATACCGGTCGAACCCGAGCCACTGCCCGTAGTATCAGCAGATTTAGAAGCGTCGCCGCTTTTATCGAGCGGAATCGAACCAGGAGGTGCGTTGTTGATCAACTCGTCAATTCCCTGCTGAAAACGCTCCTTCAAATTGATGTCTATATGATGCTTATCATCTTTATTCTCAGCACTGGCTGAAATTGCACCAACTTGATTTGCAAACGCAACTGCATCTTTGTCGATTGCTTCAAACTTGATCGGGCGATACAAATAGCCAAGCTCTTTCAATTTTTGAAGAATGTCAGTTTGATCTTTAGAGAGACCCTTCAAAACATCAAGCGATTGTTTGAATGAATCCTCTGCCAGAGTATATTTGCCTTCCTTGACATAACAATCACCCAGAGCACACATCGCCTTAGCAAGGCGCTCATCAGGAGCATTTTTACTGAGCTCCTTGCTTACCCGAATCCAGGCTCGTTCTGCACGAGGATATTTCCCCTCATCATATGCCTTTTGTGCTGAATCAATAGACTTATCCAGAGCCGATTTTTTCTCTTCAGCATATGCTGGAGAAACAGCCGTCAAACTCAGAGTAATCGCCGTAAAAGAAAGAATGAAGTAAAGTCGTTTTGTCATTTTGCACTACCTCTGAGATGCAGCTTGTCGTATAACGGGATACCCTAATTCTTTGCGTCAAGCAGGAAGCCTGGCAGCACTTATTCCTTAATCAAAAGTTCGAGCAGCTCGGGAAATGCTTCTGATCCAAGGTTCTCTTTGCAAAAATGTCCATAATCGTGAAACTCGCGAAAATAGCAATCCTTTACTTTGTCACGCAGAGCATAAGCGCTTTCTTGTATATCGCCGGCATCATTGTCGGAATTAAAAATTGCCAGCCCCTCTGTCCGGCTTGCCATACCCGGATCAATTTCGAAATCAAAGAAATCAGATGTTCGCGTGCGATAGGGATCAATCCACGGTGCCACAAGTACCACTCGTCCAACTCTTAGATCACGATTATCACTGAGCCAGCGTGCGATAAATCCACCACCACAGCTATGCCCAACAAGAACAGTTCTCTTGTTGATTTCAAATCTTTCCAGCTCTCGTTTCCACGTTGAATATTGCGGCGCATAACATTTAGGCATTTCTGGAGTCTGCGCGTTGTAATCACGAATCAAGAGTTGCTTTTGCAACCATGGAATCCAATGATCATTGCTTGGAGACGGACAGTTGGGGTCATAGTATTCGTATTCAGGGGGCGCGCCGTGAATAATAATGGCTGTTTTCATGATTCCCATTTCAAGCTGACTGAATCACAAATATACCATTTGTGCCCTATTTACTCATGAACAAAGAGCCGCCGCGCCAGTTCTCTTGACACGCCAAAAGATGCCATTTTGCAATTATCCGGGGCGGAGGTCTACAATTGTTGCAGTACTTGTGGAACATCTTGATGACATCCAAAATGAGTTCTGCACTTGCAGGCAAAAAATGGCTTTTAAAAATGAGCGCCATTGTTTTGATAGTTGCCGCCGTCTTTCTTCTTTTATCTGCAAACACAACAAACTGCGCTTACATCGACAGAGATGGAAGAATTGCAATCAGTATTCCAGGTCTTTCTGATGGCAACGAATTCAACGAAGGAATTGCCGCAATCAAGATTGAACGCGGCTGGGGTTATATAAACAAGAAAGGCGCATGGATCATTCCACCGCAATTCGCAAACGCCAGAAATTTTTCAGAGGGACTCGCAGCAGTTCAAATTGGAAAAGCGCGTTTTGCCTATATTAGGCCGGACGCCAGCGCAGCATTCGAAGTAAAGGCCGATGCGGTGGGTGATTTTCATGAGGGAATTGCCATGGTGGCAAATCAGGGACTCTGCGGTTACATCAACAAACAGGGAAAGTTCGTCATTCCGCAAGACTACGTCTTTGACGGATATCACTATTCTTCAGATGGCGCAATTCCAGTAAAAATAAAAACAAAAAATCCTGTTGAAGCTTCGTGGGTATTGATAGACCAATTGAACCATCCAATTTTCAAAACGAACTTTTTTGGTGCCAGCGAGGTCAGTGATCAAGTTGCAGGAATTTGTGTAGCGGTCAAAAACAAAGAGACCACGACAGAAAGCGATAAGAGCGAATCGGCCAAACATGCACTTTCTAAGCAGGGATCGCAGGTCCATGATTTAAGATGGGGATACATAGATAAGGCCGGCAATTACGTTATACAACCCCAATTCCTCGCGGCGGAACCCTTCTCCGATGGCATGGCAAGCGTAGCTATTGAATTAAGCAATACGCATCCCACTCACTTAATTTATACGTACACCGATAAAACTGGGAAACAGCTTCCTTTTAAATTGAAAAACGCTGGAAGATTTTCGGATGGACTCGCCCCAGTACGTACCCAGGGGAAAGAATACTTTGGATATATAGACAAAACCGGCGCTTTCAAAATATCGCCACGCTTTTCTCGAGCCGACAGATTCGCAGAAGGATTGGCTTTTACCAGAAGACCCGCGTTCTCCCGCTGGTGGTGGGAAGCATACTAAAATTAAAAATGCAATTCTGTGATCAAATTTACTTGAAAATTGTTATTTAATATCAAGTAACTAGCGTTGAATAGCTAAGCTCTCACAGCTACAGCAATTCGACGAATGAGCTGAAGTTTCCGTGTAACGATCAAAGTTTTCATCCGTAAGAATGACAGCAGCAGTCCCGTCAAATGTTATCATCTGCGCGTGTAAGCCAAGCCGAACAGGAGGTTCGCATGAGCAAAACCACTACGTCCAAATCGTCAGGCGGCGCTGAAAGCAAGAAGACTTCTACAGCAAAAACGACGGCCAGCAAAACTGCAGCTCCTGCCAAAGAAGAAACGAAAACAAGCACAGCAAAAACTGCCACAGTGAGCAAAACTGCGGCTCCGGAAAGCACCGTTAAAAGCGTAACTGTTGCTGAGAGCACAAGCACTGCTCCAGCCAGCAAGACTGCCGCTCCAGAAAAATCCACAACACTTGAGCTTTCACTCAATTATGAAAGCATTGCCGAGCAAGCATATTTCATTTGGGAAAAGGAAGGGTTCCAGCATGGGCGCCACACAGAACACTGGTTCCAGGCTGAAGAAGAACTGAAAAAACAACTGAGCTCGAAAAGCAAATAGCTTTTTGGAATAGCCAATTCAATGGCTCTGGCGCTTTAGCAACGTCAGCCACAATATCAAACGCCTCGCAATGTTAAACGCTCCAGGAGAAACTACGGTTAACATTGCGGGGCGCAACTCTTACTAAAATCTAATTCGCAAACAACAGTAGCATTATCTGTTTTGGGTAACACAAATAAAAGGTAAGCCTATCGCTTTGAACTGAGAATTTTCTGTTTTTTTTCTACGGCAGCAGCACACCCTGGCACCACCAGTGGTGCAAATCAGCTCATTTCTTTGCCGGCTTATCCTCGATACGCTCCCGCACGGCCGCGAGCAAACCATTCATATTCTCAGGATGGCTGCGAAACATCGAGCTGCTCCATACCCTACTAGCATGCTCGCCCTTCAGCTCAAACAGCTCAGCTGTATCCACCAGCGCAAAACCGCCAATCTGGTAATACAGCAAGCAAAGATTCTTGGACTTAGCTCCGACAATAAACGATTGCGAAGGTGCTCCACCTTCTGTGCGAACACAAGTGGATTGAAATGGTTTACCCGGCTCAGCAAAAATCTGCTGTATATCTTTTCCATTTTTCTTCTTATAGTAGTCCTTCACCGACGGTGGAAACTGCTGTAACGAATCAATTGATTCAAAATGATCATGCTCAAGATGTTTAATCAGATCCGCCGGTACAGTAGCTTTCGCTTGAGCTTGCGACTGAACAGGTGCCGATGCACTGCAGAGAAAAATCAAAAAGCACAAGATTATGCTGAAGTTTTTGAAACTCCAGACACCCTTAGCCCTTCTAAATGTTGTATGTGTTTCTAATAGACGCATGCTGAATTACTCTCCTCACTCAATTGTATACTGTATGAAAACAATAAAAACCGGAGCCTTAAGAGTGCCAGAGGCAAAATCACTTTGGGTTGAAACTATGGACACCTTGCATGTTCCCATGGGGAAGTGGGAAGCAGCATGGCACCAGCTTGAGAGCCTGTATGCGGACCATGGTAGGCACTATCATACTATGACGCACATTGACAAGATGAGCGAATCCTTGAGGCAATTTGCCAGCCCTTCGCCTGAATTATGTTTTGCAATTGTGTATCACGACGCAATTTATGATAGCAGTCGCGAAGATAATGAAGAAGAAAGCGCAATTCTGGCAACAAAAGTAATGTCCGAGATGGGCATAGACACGGTGATGCGCAGCATTACAAGCAAGCTCATTTTGACTACTAAAGTTCATCAGCCGCTGCATGACGAATTCGCAGAGATGTCCGAACTTTTTCTTGATCTTGACCTGCTAATTCTCGGTGCACCTGCGCTCGAATACGATGCTTATTCGGCAAAAATCCACAAAGAATACGCCTGGGTGCCTGACGCACAATATAAAAAAGCTAGAGCAAGGGTATTGCGAAACTTCGCCAAGCGCCCCCAGATTTACTTCACGAAAAAAATCCGAGACGAATACGAGTCAGCCGCCCGCGAAAACCTCGCCCGAGAACTAGAATCCCTCGACGCTTATATCTAGCCGGATATAGCAGTAAAGCCCAGAGCAAGCGAAAACCGAGCCCGAGAACAAGCCGTAAAGCCCAGAGCAAGCGAAAACCGAATCCCGAGAACAAGCCGTAAAGCCCAGAGCAAGCGAAAACCGAATCTCGAGAACAAGCCGTAAAGCCCAGAGCAAGCGAAAACCGAATCTCGAGAACAAGCCGTAAAGCCCAGAGCAAGCGAAAACCGAGCCCGGGAGCGCCGGCAGCCTGCCGGCTTCAAAAAGCTCTTGCCATAACTTGCAAAAAGAAGCCCCAGCCTCATTGGTTGTGAAGCAGGCTCCAGAATCCTCAATTACCCGCTAGAATAAAACAACTCCGGGAATATGGCGTTTATGAAAAACTTAGTAGTCAGTACATTACTAACCCTTGTCATCCTACAAGCATCAGTTTCGGCAGCCCCAACAACTGATGCACAACTCGAAGCGGCAATAAAAGCAACAGACGTTTTCAAAACCAAGAAATTTAAAGTAGGCATAATCGACAAGGAAGTTCAAATTTCCACCTATCCCACAAGTACTGTAGAACAAGACTTGAAAATAGAAACCATCCTGGTCAGCAGAACAATCATCGAAAAATTTCCCGAAGTAGCAAGAGTAGCTGTGAACTACTACGGCGATAAAACCGGAAGCTACAGACAGGTCGTGGTTACGAAGCCAGAAATCATCGCCTTCGGCTCAGGCAAAGTTACAGACGGGGAACTTCTCTCTGCAATTCGAATTGAAGAAAAAACCGATACTGCCGCTGCCGCCGCAGCTGAAAAAGAGAAGCAAGAAAAAATAGCGAAAGCAGAAATTAGCCGCAGTCATACAGCCGAGAACGCAAAAGAAGTATACAAACAAGCAGTAGCCAAAGGTGAAAATCCTGAAGCTCAGTGGACTACTTATCGCTCAAGCGGAATATCATTTCAATACCCTGCCGTATGGAGAATCAGCAGAGAACAAGAAGGCGAGACACTGGTCTCTTTGCGGAACGATCAATTAACTACTCATGGTGAAGCAAAATTTGAATTGAAGCTTTATCAAAGAGAAGGAAATCGCCCTGTCATGGAAATCGCAAGAGAACACGCATCCAGGCATATGAGATATCCCGGCTTTACGCCTACAGTCAAGAGCTCCTTTGTGAATCTTGGGGTTGGCAACACAATAAAAGGAGTATGTGAAAACTTCTCAAGTCTCAACGGAAAATCACGCTTTTTTGAGCGCCACATCTATTTTGGTTGGCCTGGCTACGTGTACAAAGTCATGATGAAATCGAGCAAGGAAGATTACAACCACGTCAACTCAATGTTTCAACATTTGATCTCAACTATTCGAATTGAATCAGCACCATCGCCGGAAAAAAGCGGTGGACGAGAACATGGTGAAGAGCACGGTGAGCACCATGGTGAACATGGTCGGTACCGCGGGCAGTAGGACCATTAGTATCACTGCCAGTGCTTTTGAATTAGACGTTCTTGTAAATTCGAACTTGAAGAACTGATCTTGCCTGAGACAAAGGCAACTAAGTAGTTCTATAAATTGACGGAACAGTAAGAGACACACATGCCGGAACAACACCCCAATTTTATACAAAGCTATTTCCACGGCACCAAAGCAAGTCTTCGCGTCGGGGATCTTGTCGTCCCTGGCAATAATGCTAATTATGGCGAGCGGAAGGCGAAATTTGTTTATGTGTCGTCAAATCTAAATGTAGCGATTTGGGCAGCCGAGCTTGCGCTTGGCGATGGTCCCGGTAGGATCTACGTTGTTGAACCGGTGGGAACAATTGAGAACGACCCTAATCTCACAGACAAAAAATTTACCGGTAATCCCACGAATTCATTTCGAACACTGGAAGGCTTCAAGGTGGTGGCTGAAGTAAAGGACTGGCAGGGTCATCCTCCAGAAGAAGTTAAAGCGGCGAGAGAAAAAGTCGAGCTGGCTTTAAAGAACGGCGCTCCCATAATCGAGGACTAAGCTCCGTAATGCGGAAATTGATTTATTCGATGACTGTATCGCTGGATGGCTATATTGCTGCGCCGGATGGCTCAATAGAATGGGGCGCACCGGATGATGAATTATTTCTCTTCCACACACAAAGAGTACGGGATACTGGGGTTCATCTTTGCGGGCGGCGGCTCTACGAAACGATGGTTTACTGGGAAACTGTGGATCAAAAAAGTCTTAGCGCAGAGTATGCGGCTTTCGCCGAAATATGGAATGCGTTGCCGAAGGTTGTGTTTTCCAGCATGCTGGAAAGCGTGGTCGGAAACGCGAGGCTTCTAAGAGGCGGCCTGGCGGAGGAAGTGATGAGGCTAAAGAGTTCGCATGGAAAAGACATAGGTGTTGGTGGCGCGGGACTTGCAGGCGAGTGTATGAGACTGGGTCTGGTCGATGAGTGGCGCATGTTCGTGTGCCCTGTCGTCCTTGGTGGTGGCACGCCATATTTTCCAATGCTTAAAGAGAGAATAGAATTGGAACTGTTGGAGACAGAAACGTTTGGCTCTCGCGTTGTTTATCTCAGGTATGGTCGGAAATAAATATAGATTCTTCTATCACCGGCTTAAGAACTCCTGGTTCTAATTGTTCAACCTCTAAACGTTCTTTTGTCCAAACCAGATCGAATTAGAGATTGTGGTTCTGCACTAATCCTCATCACTTGCGGCAAATATTCTATAACTTATCGAATATTGGCTTTGTCTTCTTTTCGCGTATCCTTTCAAGCAAGCCCCGTAAGCGGTCATCATATTTACCAACTTCTTTGGGCGGAGCCTTAGTAATTGAAGACAAGTTATGAAATTCTAAATACCAGCGCCCATCATTATTGTTTACTGACCAACCTACTTTCACTGGTGTTCTGGACAATTCATTGAAGTAAGAAGGTTTCATGCTTTTGAGCCCTTCACTAACTTCCATACCGAATTTACTCAGTGTACCTTTATCGTTTTCTTCTTCGACTGCGATCTCAGTGATCGATTTATTCTTCGAGAGAATGCAGGTTCCAGACGCATGATCAGTCCGCTTTATCCACGACTCCTTATCGAAGCGATCCTGCAAACAAGCACTCCCTTTGAGAGCAAGCTTATCTAGCTCATCTCCACTAATAGTACCGAGAGAAGCATCACGGTCTTTGGTTGCATCCCTTCCTTTTATCGTTGCTGAAATACTGCCATAAGGTTCTACAATTTCCCATGGGTGCTTTACACCGTAAACGCGCTTTTTGACCTCAAAATCCACAGCCTGCTGGCAGAGTGCAGCCTGGTTGAAAGCACAAGCTAATATAATTAAGCAAGATAGCAGAGAAATTCTCATAGGGATCACCCAACTCATGGATCCATTATCCCTGAAGCTAATGACAGGACACAATAATTTTATGACGTTCCGCAGAAAGATGCGAGTGCTTGAATTGCTATGCACAGCAGTGCTCATGATTGGGTTTTGCTGTGGCTGGTTTTATTTGAACCGGGGGCAGTTAGTATTTTTCCGTTTAATGAGGGATGATGGACATCCAATTGACGCGATGCGTTTCTTGCGTGATGCCCTTTCAGCAGGTCCCATTCATTTGAAAAAGGATCGTTAGTCTGAAGGTAAGTAGCGCGTCAATCCCTTTGATGTAGGACAGTGTAAGCAAAGAAGAGGCTTCGCTAAGGTTTCTTGCTTACAGGTGCCGGGCTTTGGATGAAGAGATTGAAGATATTTGCCTTAGGGAGGAAGAAGCATCCGAGTTGTTCTTCGGTGAGCTTGGATACTCGTGGATCGAGAAAGTGTGCCAGGAACTGTGAGTTAGATTCCGCCGCTTTGGCGCAGGCGATCGAAGTGGCTTGTTCAGCGTCAGCGCCAGTGAGGTGTAATTTTCTTATTTCGAGTCCGATGGATCTGCCGAGCGCGTTGTTTGCGAGATCCTTTTTTCGATCGAGCAGGTCCGAGGGCTCGACGGAATTCCAGTCAAAGAGGAATTCTGCGAACTCGTTGAGGCAAAATAGTTTCTCCGATAGAAAATCGCCAAGTTCAACGCAGGCGAGAGCGGAGCCGTACATGTGTTGAAAGCCATTGATTTTTTGTCTAAAGACTATGATTCGTCCGCAGTCGGGTGAGTCGAATTGATAGGTCTTGCTGCCGTAGCTTTGGGCAGCGGCGGGCTGATCAAATCTGCGTGCCGGTAGAGCCAGAGGTATGAGCTCGCTCCTTCCATAATGCTTGTCCTCGGCGAGGCTCACTCGCCAGACGATGCTCAGTACGTATGAGCCAATGAGAATCGCCATGACAGCATATGTGGCAAGAGTGAGCTTCAGGAAGCGCATAAGAGCTGGCTTTTTCATAAGCTAAATTCCAAAAGAAGCGGAAGATGATCCGAACCAGTGAAGTCACCAGTCTTAAGTGCGGAAATTCTTATATTCTTGCTGCAAAGTATATGGTCGATTGGAATGGCAAGAAGCGGGAAATACGTTGGCCAGCTGGGCATGAGTCCTCTTCCAATACGTGGATCAACTAAATGCATGGAGCTGACAAAATCTTTGTATGGTTGTGCCCATGGCGTTGTATTCAAATCTCCCGCAACAATCACTGGCACATCGATGTTTGAATAAGATTTTGCAATGGAGGAGAATTGAGCTTCCTGGCGTTCGAGAAATTTTGCAGTCGCCGGCGGTCGTGGGTGCATGATTATTACAGTGAGGCTTTTGCTCGATTCAAATGCAATCTGGGCAATTATGGATGCATCACCTTCGGTTGGTGCATGCTCAACGTGGTAGCTTGTGATCGGGTGTTTGCTAAAAAGGGCTATTTCAGAATCTTTCGAATCGTTCGGCGTGATAATGCAATAAGGATATTGATCAAGTGCGTGGGTTGATTTAAGTTCTTCCGAGATCCGGTCGTTAAATTCTTCCATCGATAGTAAATCCGCATTCTCGTTTCGAATGACAGACGAGAGGCGCGGCAGATCTGGATTGTGCTTGAAAACGTTCAATTGCAAAAATTTGATTGTAATCGCGTTTGCAGATGCAGAAAGATTAGCTTGCGAGTTCTGAATCAGATAAGGTGCCAGTTGTGACATGCTAGTGACGAAAAGAGCAAATGAAATGAACGAATACGCGTACTTTCGTTTCAGTAAAAACAAGCTGGTGGTAAGAAAAAATAGCGCAGCGAATTGCAAGACGAAATGACTAGGCAGATTGCAGAGCCAGCCAAATTTACTGCAGCAGCCCGCGAGGAAGGCAAGTGCAAATAGTGAGAGTGCAATTTCGGGAAGCTTATTCAGGCGGGTTAGCAGTGTTGTTTGGAATTTGTTTTTAGAGCTGGGCATAGCGAATCTTCCTTCGGCATTTTTAGTCGTTATATCAAGGACGACAGAATTTTGCTCAGGTTGCGAAAGGGGGCTTGTTTAAACTGGAATTAAGTGTTAGTGGTGGCGTTCACGGTTGCAAAGCCATGGCGCGGATAGCGTCGCGCTTAAGTTGATCAAATACGAAACTGTTCGGTCATCACATAGAAGGCAGTCGATCACCTGGTGCAGGCGTTTTCGAGCATCATCTCCGATTTATCATAATCTGAGAACCCACCGATCCCACGGAGTGCTGAGCAATAAATTGCACCCTTTTGGGGGACGTTGAGAGCTTCCCGGGCGAGCTTTAATATAAGAGGACTTAATTATGCCAACCTTGAAGAGCAGGGATAGTCCATTCAGAGACACGGTGAATAAATGATTATGGAATGGAACCAAATGACCTTGCAAGAAGCAACGGAAATATGAACAGGCGTTGACTTCTTTATCAGTTTGCATGCGATCTTCCGCGCCCGGTCCAATTTTAATCTTGGCACGGATTTTGAAGGCAAAAAATATGCTTACAGTATGTGTGGTCCAAATTTTTACAGCTTTCGCCCTGGCGATTTGGTTTAACAGTCCTGCTTTGGCATCTGAGCTTCGGGCAGTGGAAACAGGCGTTGATGGCGCGGTGACAATGTACAAGTTAGATGAGAGTGTGCGACCTGTAGTTATGAGCTGGAATGCGCAGCATCCGAGTGCATTCATTGTGGCGGTGCATGGATTTGGTTTGCACAAGCGATCGTTTCAGCAGTTTGCTGAGCGGATGCAGGAGCGAGGAATTACGACGTATTCAATTGATGTGCGTGGCTTTGGTGGCTGGTCGAAGCAGAAGCAAGATTTTGGTGCTACGTCTAGCGATGTGGATGCAGTTATTGCAGCGATCAAGCAAGAGCATAAAGATCCGCCAATATTTTTGCTTGGTGAATCTATGGGTGGTGCGATTGCGTTGGATTATGCAGCATTGCATCCAGAGCGTGTGAGTGGTGTCATCTCTTCTGTGCCTGCGTATGATCGGTTTGCGAAGTTCAGAACCGGAGTAAATCTTGGCGCTTCGCTTATTTTCACTGCAGGGCAGCGCGTCAGTCTCAAGAAGCTATTAGGCGAGAGGATTTTCCGTGACACTGCAATTGGTGAGCAGTGGAGGCACGATCCGGATTCCAGGCTTGCGGTTAAGTTTAGCGAGTTGTTGAAATTTTCCAAATTCATGAAGCGGGTGCAGCGTTCGGCGAGTGAAATTGACAATGTTCCAGTTTTGATCGTGCAGGGTGAGAAGGATCGGCTAATGAAGCCGGAAGCGAGTAAGAGATTATTTAAATCGCTGCGCACGAATGATAAGCAGATCCTGGAGTTGACGGACAAGGGTCATCTTGTTTTTGAAGAAGGGCAAATCGATCAGGCTGTGGTGAACAAGGTGCAGCTGTGGCTAGCCAGGCATTCGGGTGCCCCAATGCTGAGCTCCGCGGCCGTGGAGTAGGTGGCGATAGACCAGCTTTGATTCAACATTTTGGTTTAGGCTGGACCGAGATCCAAAAACAAAACTGAGTTGATCAGTCCCGAGGCGCCACACCATATGTGACACCATGCTCAAGGAAAAATTTCAAAAGAGTTAGTGCCTCACCCCATCCACAGCAACAATCGGCGAAACCGCTCGTTTCCGCTATCTGCTCGGGCAAATACCCGTCATCGGTCAGCTCAACGGCCGTGCCGGCAGCCAATTGCCTGAGTTTGAACGTAACGGTTGTTGGCGCAGTTGCACTGTGCCATGTGAAGGAGAATCGGCTATTTGGTATCACTTCAAGAACTTCGCCTCCGTCTTCTACATCAACATGATCTACCCCCCAATCACGCCAAATGAATTTGATCTTGCCGCCTTTGTAAGCTTCCAGAACCATCTCTGTAGTGAACCAGGCGTTCCACCCATCAACAGTTGTAATGGTTTGGAACACCTTGTCTATTGGTGCGTTTATGTAAGTGGAGTATTTAACCGTTAGCGAAGTAGTCGAAGAATTTGCCATTTCATTAATTCCCAGAGAAGCTATCGCCGCCTCTTGCGCAAGCATCAAGGACGGCGGCTCTGCCAGCCTTATGACGATTGATTGAAACTATCATCCCTAATCGGATGAGATAGCACAATCTTCTTTGTTTTTAGGATCCCATTTCTTAGGCTCCCAGAGTTCGACCTTGTTTCCATCAGGATCTAAGACCCAGAGAAATTTCCCATTCTCATAGGCTTCGGGTCTCTTCTCATGGCACCCGGGTCCCTCGAGGATGTTTGCTTTGTTGGCTTTCAACCGCTCAAAAATATCAGCCATATTGTCGACGGTGTAGTTGATCATAAAATCAGCTTTGCTGGGACCAAACCATTGAGTCGTGTCCTCTGCCGATTTCCAGGCGGTCGCCGCCCCGTTATCTGTCTTTCGGTCGGACCATGGAATTATGCCAAGACCGTACTTCTCGTCGATATTAATCCCCAAATTTTTCGTATACCACTCATTCAATATTTTGGGATCGCCATGAGATCTGAAGAAAACGCCACCAATACCGGTGACATGCCCACTTTGTGATGCTTGAGGTGGTTCAATAGCACTTGCAAGTAAGCGCTCAGAGGACTGCTCCTGTTCTGGTTTGTGAGCCGCAGCTGGTCTGTCTTCAATTTTCCCGCCATCCATTTTTTGTGACCTCATGAGAGTACGCGCAATTCAGGAATAAATTCCGGAGTATAAGCCGGCGAGCCGCCGGCGCTCCCGGGAGGCTTCTGCGATCTTGATGACTACCACACGGGGCTGCGTGGGCGACGCCCCTACACATATCCTTGTCGCATCAAACCGACACATATCCGCGTCGCATATAGCTCCGAGCATTTGCACGGAGCGATTCGCACCGTCCATTCAGATGCAATTAACATCAATGCCTTTCTCTAATTTAGAAGCAGGCGCTTAAGTTTCTGTGAAAAAATCACTGCATAAATGTGCAAAGAATTACTTGACGCAGGCTTAGATTGAGTTGTTCGGTACAAATGTAATGCCTGGAAAAACCACTGTCGGATAGCGTCGCAAAATCGAACGCACCCTTGCGCTGAGTTCAGCTACAGGAAATGGTTTCGAAATGAAATCTTGCGCTCCGGCATCCAGTCCGGCAATTACGTCTTCTGCACCCGGGCGATTTCCCAGCAGCAGAATGGGCACCAGCTGGTTCACTTTGTGGATGCGTTTGCATATTTCAGCACCCGGAATATCAGAGAGTTGAAATGAGACAATAGCAACATCGTAGTTGAATTCTTGCAGCTTGCGGATTCCTTCAACTCCGGTTCTGCAGTGATCAATTAAATAGCCCTCGCGTGTTAACCAGTTTTTGATTGATTCTACGGTCAAATCATCGTCATCAATAAGAAGCAAATTGGACATCTTATAAGTCCTTAAAGAAAAGAAACGCCATTTTTCGCCAAGACCTTATGGTCAGACCCAATATTAGGGTCCATCCGTAAAATTCCTGTGACATGGCTGGGATTTTTTTTCGTAAAAATCCCCATCCGGCTGCCAAAAATTTGCCATAAAATCAAATCTAGTTAATTTGAGAGTTGGCTTTCTGCAGCAGTTTGATTGGACTACCGTTCTTTCCGAGCAATACTCGTATAGCCTTAAAGGCTTGCCCCGGCTTTACTCCGAGCTGCGGCAGGTCGCGGATGCTTTCTAACAATAAGCCGCGCATGTACTTTGCCATTTCTTCGTTTCGCGTCACCGTGCCACCAAAGAAAATCAATGCCATTTCATCAGTAGTCTGCTCTCCCCAGCCAACTCGTTGTGGCGGATTATGCGGATTTCGGTAATTGTCGCTCGAATTGTCATAGACAAATTTAGCATTCACAACTGTACCTGCAGGCAGATGAATTGGCTTTTGGTAAGCGTATTGTTCCTGCCAGTTGAAGTCCCAATTCTTGATCCATATCAAAGGAAGCTTCTGTCCATCAGGAGTTGTGGCATCACATTTGATTTCTTTGCAAAGCAAATGCGCGTGCGGCGTAACCTGCAATAAATCAAAATCAGCAGGTACGGTAGTGCTTGCACTCACAGTATAGTTTTTTTCACCTGCGGGAATATCAATTTTTCGGCTGCGAATCGTTAGTGGCAAAAGCAGTGTCTTAGGCGGCTTCTTCGTAAAATAAATTCCTAGTTCTGACTGCGCGAGTTCTTCTTTTCCGTCAGGGTGAAAGTGCATTTGTATTACGAGATCAGATCCCTGCCGCAATAATCGACCGACACCGTCAGGCAAAGGTAACATCGAATTACCAGGAGCCCATCCACCAAGCGCACCAGTAGGCAAAAACCCGGGACCACCAAAACTAGAGAATCCCGGCTGCGGGTCTGCTTCATCCTTCTTTCGCGCGGTGCCTGTATTGTCCAGAAAAAAAAGCGCGTGGTGCGCAACTTTCGGATTCCCTGGATGAAACTCGACATGCGACACAAATTTGGCAGCGTCGTTTCCTAAAGGAAAAACAAAACAGCGGTAAATATCTGGACCATCAGCAGGCACCTTATAAGCCCTGTCCATTTTTACAACAATGTCAGGCTTGCCGCTTTTCCAATCACCACTGGACTGAATTATCTCAGGAGGAATCGGGCTGACGTCCTTCAAATTTCCAGCAGGCGCACCTGCCTGAATCCATTTGTGGATGGAATCTTTTTCCTCCTGCGTCAAGCAGCGAGCATTTGCAAATGAGCCGAAACCCGGTCTTGGTTTCCATGGTGGCATAATGCCACCAGCAACAACAGCATCAATTGTAGGCAACCGTTTTTTCACTTCGTCATAAGTGTGCAGCGAAAACGGTGCCACACCGCCAGGCTGATGGCACACCACACACCTGTTCATGAACAAAGGCGCAATATCATCTGAATATGTAAGCTCCGAATTATTTGAAGAAATCGTCCCCAGGAAACAACCAACGGGCGACGTCTTCTTTATTTCAAAATCAGTACCTTTTCTCAGCAAGCTCAACGCATCTGCAAGATCGTTGCTGCTAATTACATTGCGCCGGTGCCCTATAGATTCGTAGCGATTGTCAATTCTTCCACTGTATAAGGTTTTGCCAGCGTGCACCAGAAATGCCTGCGGTGTGGCCGTTGCTTCAAGCGCTTTCCTCAGCGAAGTATCCTCATCAATAAGTATCCGGCAGGAGGGCTTATATTCTTTACGGAATTTTTCCGCGGCGCCATCGTCCGCTTTCCGCATCACAAGATAAAAGGGCAACAAATCACGATTAGCCGCAGCAAGTTTTTGGATGGTTGGGAAATATTCCAGGCAAATAGGACAGGCGGGATCGTAAAAGACAAAAACGCCCCCCTGCCTGATCAATTCTGTAGCGCCCCCAGCACCTGACACCCGCTCTAGTGAAGACTCCACACGCGCCGATGAAGGCGCCGGTGCGTCTTTGCTGGCTTGGGAGCTGCCACCCACTGGCGATTCAGGAGCCCGTGCGTCTTTACCTGTTACGGAGCTGCCACCCGCTGGCGATTCAGAAGCCTTTTCGTCTTTACCTGCTACGGTGATGCCACCCGCTGGAGATTCAGGAGCCTTTTCGTCTTTACCTGCTACGGTGATGCCGCCCGCTGCAAAAGATAAATATGTCAACAGGGCGCTGACGAAAAAGAGCGCTGTGCTCCCACAAATTGTGGCTTTTGGCCGATTAACCATCTCGAGGCATACCTCCAAATAGAGATACACAGAGCCCGAGAAAAAGTTTCGCTCCCTTTCGGGATCTATAATGTATTCTCTCTCATCGGCGATGACCACGATGTCCAGAATACTATTTTTAAGCGAACGTTTTCCCCCGGACATTGGAGGTCTGGCAGCCAGCAGCAGCCGGATAGCCGGCAGGCTAGCAGAACTCGGTCACGAGGTCGACGTCTTGGCCTGGAGCAGACATGTGCCGGCAGGTAAGCTGGTGGATCAGGAAAATCCGCAAACAGAAGGCGGCGAGGGGGACGCACGACCGCAACGAGTTCGCAGGCTTGGTTTGTACAGGCAATGGGACATGAGCATGCCTGTCACGATGAATGTGCTTGAATGGCTTCATCAGGAACGAAACTACGATCTCATCTGGGGACACTATCTTGCACAGGCGGGATTCCTTTCTACCTGGTTTGCGCGCACAAAAGGAATCATTAATATTGTAAGCGCACGTGGAAATGACATCGACACCGAAGTTTTTCCTCCCGGTGATTTCGCACGATTGCAATGGACGCTGCAAAATGCGAATGTCGTTTCCGCCGTAAGCAAACGTATGGCTGAAAAGATTCGTATACTTAGCCATAGAGACGACGTCTTTGTTTTGCCCAACGCTGTTAATCCAGATCTTTTCAAATGCAGTGCCGAACTGCAAACCGATAAGCTGCGCGAACAACTTGGAATAGCACCCGACGAAATAATTCTTGGGTTCACTGGCGAATTGCGCGAGAAAAAGGGTATTCAATTTCTTTTCGATGCATTCAGGCAAGTTCGGGCGCATCGTCCGTGCTGCCTTTTGATTATTGGAGATGTCCGTTCGCACCAGAGACCGGCAACGCAACTTTTTGCAGCGGAGTATCCCGAGGATGCGGCAAAAATGATCATAACCGGGCACATCAATGAGCCAGATCGTGTTGCTCAATATTTACAGCTTTGCGATCTCTTTCTATTACCATCGCTTATGGAAGGCATGCCAAATTCTTTACTCGAAGCTATGTCATGCTCGCGTCTCTGTATTGCCAGCGACGCTGGTGGCATACCGGAGATACTAAAGGACGCAGAGAATGGATTCATCCTTCCTTGCGCCTTGCTGGATCGACTTGGGACAGCGATTCTCGAAGTGTTGGAACTTAGCAACGTGGAACAGCAAAGAATAAAATCCGCAGCGCGAAAATCAATCGAAGAGTTGTTTACTCCAGCCCAGGAGAAAAATCATCTCAGCGAATTGCTCAAGCTCGCGTTTAACAAATCCTCGTACGATTCCGTTAGTAATCGTGTGGTGCATTCAAGATTGTAAGTTTCCTCAATTC
>JBIKOL010000282.1:0-2647 GCA_044358055.1 Obscuribacteraceae bacterium (SeqCode) | reverse complement strand
CGCCTCGCTCGAGCGGCATATGCAAATGATTCTTCTGGTGAAGAAAGTATCTGCTTCACAGTATCACGCAGAGAGCCGATGGATCCAGCTTTTGCCGTAAATATAGACGGCTCGTCTCCGGAGATTTCATGCACTACAGGTAGTGACGTCGAAAGCAGCGGGCGTCCAGCTGCCATCGCTTCAATTATTTTGAACGGGCAACATCCTTGCACTAAATTCCGATCGTTTGCAGAAAGCAGTGCCAGCACGAGATGCGACGAATGCAAGTGAGCCACAAGCTCTTGCTGAGAACATACAGGCAAGATCGCAAGTCGATCGCTAACATTCATTTTAGCCGCGAGCAATTTCAGTTCTTCTATTTGTTGAACTTTCCCGGCACCAATTACTCTCAACTCAAGATTCAGTTCAGGATCAGCAAGCAGTGCCACGGCGTGCTCAACGCCCTGCCACGCGGACAGGGTTCCAAAATAAAGCATCCTTGTTTTGCCATCACTATGCAAAGAAGCAGGAGCATCGAATTTGAAGAGATTAAGATCCACTCCATTTGGTATTACTCTAATTTTCGAACTGGGCACAGCTCTTGATTGCAAATACTCTTTTGTGACCCTGCTCGGCGTAATCACAAGATCCGCCGCGTTCAAACAAAAGTCTTCCTGCCGAATCAACTTTTCCAGGAAAACACTGTCTTCCGCGACCTGCGGATATCTGTATTTCAATTCAATTGACGGCAATCCGTTAACTTCGAAAACGAGCGCACCTACTCTCTTTCCCTTTTGTTGAGCGATCCACAATCCTTCAAAAGGTGAACGAAAGTGTGCAATATCCACGTATCGATCGCCCCACCAGAGTTCAAGATATCGCCTGAAATGATTGACTCTATCAAGCAAATTTACTCCGGGTGCAGGCAGGCGCACATGCTCAATTGCAGCAACTGGAAGTCTTCCGTAACTCTTATTCTGTAATTCATCTGACGAACTTCGTCCCGCCTCATTCACTTCAATAGTGACGAGAAGCAAAGACCCGAATTTTTTAGCCAATGCATTGCAAAACTGCTCAATGTGAACTGCTGCGCCTTTCGGAGCAGGTACTATATCAAATGAAGCGTAGAGAAGTTTCGGTCTCATGCCTTTTTGCTCAACTCTGGCGTAAAATCATATCCTAACGTGGGGGAGTTAACAAATTGTCAGCAGAACTTAGTTCAGGGACGTCAAGCATAAAGGCAGCTATTCGCAAGCGCTGCTATGAGCGTTCCGCTACAACGCATGAGCTAAACAAGGACATCGATGAACTGGAGAAAATTGATAAATCTGCAGAGAAAAAAATACGTAGCGCAATGTTCCTTACTTTTGCTCCGGTAATAGGCTGTATTGTTGCAGGACTAAGCGCTGGTGCAATGGCACCCTTCATCTGGACGGTTTGCGGACTGCTGATCGTAGTTGGAATTGTTCTGTGGACTACATGGGCGAAATATGAATTCAGCGATCTCCGCTACATGCTGGCACGCGAACTTCTCTTGCTGTGCAGCAGAGATATAGTGGAGGCCCAACCGGTAAGATTGAAGATCAATTTCAACTCGGTTAATCGCAAAGACACGCAAGTTCGCAAAGCAAGCGATAGAACAATCTACAAAGATACATGGTTGTTGCTCAACGGTGCATTCGCCGACGGCTCAAAATTCAACCTTCAGGTCGAAGAAACTGTGCATGTCAAATTCAGGAAGGGCAAATTGAAGGCGAAGGGGTACGTAATGAGTTTGACTATCGCCTTCTCGAAAAAATCATATGGAGTCTTGCAACTGGAACAGGTAGCTTCAAATAAGCTGGTGCGCATAGAAGAAAACACTCAGCTAAAAACATGTCGCGGCAAAGGCAACGCGCTTTATCTTTCCGCAAAAGTTCCACCAATATATGACTTCAAGGACAACAAAGGGGTCAATCAGTTTTTGCAACTGGCAAAATACCTTCTGCTGAGCGCCTATGGAACTTTGAATGCAACTAAGAAACCGGGGGCCTCAGCATGAAAAGAAAGAAGAATTGCATTTTCGTACTTGCAGCAAGCATCTGTTTGCTCTCAGCTTGCCATAGCCCTCCAGCGTATGAGCATAAGGAAGACACTCAGCCCCCTGCCACGAGTTCTTCTCAAAAAAGCAGCAACAGTACCGGCAGCAGAGAACAGAGCAGCACAGCAACAAGCAATGCAAGCGGCACTGTGGAATTCAAAAGCGGCGAAGGCCAAAAGGCTTTTCACCTGACCCATGGGGAAAAGGGAGGCAACGTTGTAGCCCCCGACGGGAATTACCTTCTTACATTCACCGAAAAAAGCCACAAGGGGAAAAAGATGGTGGCAGTTCAAGGCACTGACGGCAAATTTGTTGCGTATGTGAGCATGCCGGCAACGGATCATTTGAAACTAGAAGATCAAAGCCACAAAGAACTTTACAAACTAAAGATGGACGATGAGCACTCGAAACTTAAAGACAACAGCGGCAACACAATCTACAAATTGAAGAACGAGGATTACGGCATCAAGATTGAAGATGGCGACACAAAAAACGTTCTTTATAAAGTGAAAAGCAAAGAAGGAAAAATCTCGTTGCGTTCGCAAGATGACAAGACAGTCCTCTATTCCGACGCAAGTATTCCGCCTC
>JBIKOL010000076.1:0-39903 GCA_044358055.1 Obscuribacteraceae bacterium (SeqCode) | reverse complement strand
TGCGGGCCTTCTGGGGCACGCACAGTTGCTGAACATCAAGGTGCTGTAACCGCCCGGCGATTACGCACTTAGTTCGTTGGGACAAAAAAGGACACTGTCCAAAGCAAATCCAATCCCCACCGCAAGGCGGCTGGAGATTTCTCAATTGAGATTTAGCTTGCTTTGGGCAATAACGCGGGAAACGAATGCGAAACGAGTGACGGTGAAAAGCTATTGCTTATTAGATCTCTTATTCAAGAAAAGCTGATGTGATCTCTTTCAGGAGAAGATCTGGGAACACTCATTTACGGTGGCTCTAGAGGCTTCTTTGACAAGCTTCTGGGGATTTCAAGAAAAAGGCTAGCAAAACGAAGTGAACTGTAATTGGCGAAAACCGCTTCCGATCTGCTTCTTGACAAATCACTTCTTTGCAACGTGCACCAGATTTGGTGCAGATTCGCGGGGTGAGTTAATTAGCGAGAGTCGTAACGCACTTAGTGATGCTGAGTCAGTTGTTGCCGGAAGAAGATTCTTGAAATTCTCTCAGGAAGCCGCTTTTGTCGCCCAATCACGGCCTTTCGCCCTTGAGGATCAATAGAGATTCTCTATAGATTTCTTCTGTCTTTCTCTTATCTTTCACAGCAATAGATTTCACCGCAATCTTCGATTCTTCTTTCAACAAAACAGTTTCATCCATGTCCAAAGCACATTTGCGTGGCGCCAGTATTTGACTGACTGGAAGCCCGCTTATGCCGAACTGAGGAAACTCCTATGACAACGACCAACAGGCTCGTTGCTTCGAGTCCTGCTTCGCTTGCCAGGGAAAATCTTCACCTGGTTTGCGGAAGCGGTGGCTCTCGAGCGATTCTTGCAAGCGCTGGTTTTCTTTACGCGCTGCACAAGGCCGGTCTCTCCGACTTCCGCACCCTGGGTGGCGTAAGCGGTGGTTCCATTCCTTCGCTGATGTTTGCAGCGGGAATTGAGCCCGGCAAGGTTGTCGAACTGGCAATCGACATTGATTTCTCCAGCAAGCTTACGCGGCGCACGGACATTGTTCGCATGTTCGTTGCCTTCCTGCTCAGGGAGCGCCTGGCTCAGACTCGCCCTCGCAACGCTGTTCTCGGCTCTGAAAAGCTGGAAGCGTTCATCGACGAACTGATTCCTGAGTGGCCGGAAAAGTACTGGACCATGGCTGTTGCCGGCAAGACGCAGGTCGTCTTCACCAGCAAGGGCGTCTTCCAGTACCTGCACGACGGCAGCATGCGGCAGCTCTCCGACAAGCCCGGTCCTCTAGGACTGGCTGTCTCTGCCTCCTGCGCGGTGCCCGGCATCATCGAGCCCAAGTTCTGGAACAACATCTACCTCTTCGACGGTGCGCTCTCCTGGGATGGTCAGTGCCCCATCGGCGTGGTTGTCCGTGATATGGGTGCCAAGCCCGATCATGTGATGGCCTGCGACGTTGGTGAGCGCGACACAGGCGGTCTTAGCGATTTCGTGAACGACTTCTGGCGTTTCTTCTGCGGGCGCAATTGCGTCTGGCCCGAAGACGAGCGAGACCCGGCTATCTGGGCTGCTCAAGGCAGCATGGTTTCCATGCCGCGCGTCACCAAGTTCGGTTCGCTGCAGTTCACACTGACTTCGGATCAGAAGTGGGATGCGGTCATCTCGGGTTATGCCGAGACGATCACCTGCCTCTGGAAGCGCGGTCTCATCGACCACGAAAAGTTCCAGGAACTCGGCGCGCTTGCGAGCACTCGCGAGCGTTTCATGCAGAGCTGCCGGTCCTAGGAGGCTCAGGTGCGTACGCTTCTGCATGTGAGCACGGCGGGACAATATCCGCGAAAGCTCCGAAGAGGGTCTGGGTTGCCTAAAGGGACCAGAACTCCTCTCATACACTCGTCTGCCTAGCGTTTCCGCCATTTCGGCTGGGGCGCTAGGCAGACTTTTTTTTTCGAAACATATTATCTAGATTAGTAGATGCACCGTATTTGATATCACAAATCAATTCGGACTAAAGCTCTCTTCTCTGAAAACTTTGGACCAGTTCCAGTCGAAATGTTAGTATTGTCGTTGTGCACAGACAAGGCGAGATCCTCATGAATACTGCCCTGAAAATAGTTGGCATCGTTCTACTTGCGCTGCTTGGATTGATTATTCTCGGCTGGGTTGTTCGCATAGTTAGCTTCGTTTTTTCGCTTGCGCTGGGCGTTCTTTTCATCGCCGGCGCAATCTGGCTTCTCACATACTTGTTCAAGATAGGCAGCAACAGCGGCTCTCCTGCAAAAACATTTCTTGTGCAAGATTACACTCGTAATGGAGTGGTTCTGTTTAGCAAAGAACCTGCGGCCAGTGATCTCCTCAAAGCGCAAATGTCCTCTGCTGATTCAGCAGAGTTCGGTGCAGAGCTGGCCAACAGCACCGAAGTAATTGTTCTTGGAGAAATTCGACAAGGCGAGGCTGTGCGAGTGCGGGTCAAGGACGGAGTTTATTGAGGCAGAGAAGGCTGGGTGTCCAGCGCGCTTGTACATGAGCAAAAGTTGATTGAACAGTAACACTGATACGCTAGCCGAGCGAGCTGTTGCAGCCTGGTAGTCAAGTAGAAATCTGGCTAATCCACTGAGGCCTACCCACTGTCCGTACCTGTTCAAGCCCACGGCGCGGAGTTCTACGCCCTGCGCCCCTTTAATTCCTGAAAGAGATCACATTCAGATCTCAAAAGGGCCTGGGGCTATGCTGAGCTTGTAACTCTCCTCCCCATTGCACCAAGCGGCACTCAGCACACAGACAAATTCAAAATCAAAAGAAACGGGAGGCAGATGCGCTGTCCCTTTGCTGCTCGGAGTCGCACCGTTAGCGCTGCGCGTGTATCTGCGCGCCTGCGCCTGATTCTCAAGCCAAACAAAACATGAGCTTCTGCACAACGGAAGCCCAATTTCCTGAAAGGAGATTGCTATGGCCCGGTTCAATCTCGGATTGGCTCGGCGATTTTTCGACATCGCCAAGCCGTTCTGGTTTCCCAAAGGACTTCGCAGCTTGCCCGAATGGGTGCTGCTCCTTGTTGCTACTGTCGGTTCTTACTTCGGGCTGCAATCGGTTGCGGCTCACATCAACGAGATCACTCAGTTCATCGTGACCGGTTTGCAGGGTGGCTATGCGCATTTCGCGCTCTGCTACGCTCTCCCTGTCGCGGCTGGCTGCTTCGCTTTCGGCTGGATCTGCAAAAGGTACTGGCCGAAAAATGAGCATTATCAGGGCATGCTGCTGCTCTACCTGCTGCTCCTGCTCATGCTCAGCGTCAACGTGCTGAACGTCATTTTGAACTTTGCCAATGGCGCCATCATGAACGCCATGAACCACAAGAACCAGGCAGAGTTCATGGTGATGGTGATCCGCTTGCTGTCCTGTTTCGTGGTGGGCACCTTCGTGGTCGTTCTCTACAGCTACGTCAAAGGCAAGTTCTGCTTGTGCTGGCGTAACTGGATGACGAACAACTACCTGGAGCTCTACTTCAAGAACCGCAACTACTACAAAATCAACACGATGGCTCACATCGATAACCCTGATGAACGTATGGCGCAAGACGTCGATGCGTTTGTGCAGGGTGCGGGCAACCTTTTGCTTGCGGTGCTGGGCGGCATCATGACCTACTTCAGCTTCATGCCGATTCTCAAGGAAGTCGACCCGACCGGTTCGCTTCCGTGGATCGCCGTGGGCTGGTCGGCCATCTTCACCATCATCGCGGTCTTCGTCGGCAAGCGTCTTGTCGGGCTGAACTTCAACCAGTCGCGTTATGAGGCTGACTTCCGTTACAGCCTGGTGCATGTGCGCAACAACACCGAAGCCATCGCCTTCTACCAGGGCGAGAAGCAGGAAATGTCGCATCTGCAGAAGCGCTTCAACGATGTGCTCAAGAACTGGAATGACCTGATTGGTTGGACCAGAAACCTGGGCTTCATCCAGACGGGCAGCGACTATTTCACGGTCGCGATTCCGTTCCTGGTGCTTGGTCCGCTATACTTCGCCGGCAAGGTGGAGATGGGTACGATCTCGCAGGCATCGCAAGCGTTCGGTCAGGTGCTTTCGGCGCTGACTCTCATCGTGGTGGAGTTCCGCACAATCAGCTTGTTCACTGCTAACATCAATCGTCTCTCGGGATTCAACGACGCGTTGCACGCGCCGGAGACCAGCAATGTTCCCGGTCACACCGTGATCGAGAGCACGAAGGGCGATCGTTTGGCAGCGGAGAAGATGACCCTGATGACGCCGGATTATGCACGTCTGCTCGTGCGTGATCTCGACGTCAGCGTCACACCAGGCGAAGGCATGGTCGTGATGGGGCCCAGCGGCTGCGGCAAGAGCTCCTTGCTGCGTGCATTCGCTGGTTTGTGGCGCTCGGGCAGTGGGCATATCGTGCGCCCTGGGCTCGAGGACATGATGTTCCTACCGCAGCGGCCGTACATGATGGTGCGCAGTTCGCTGCGTGAACAGCTGCTCTATCCGAAGAGCGAAGGCAAATCGGATGCGGAGCTGCAAGCCGCGCTGGAAGCCGTCAATCTGGGCAACCTTGCTGAACGGCATGGTGGCTTCGACACGGTGATTCAGTGGTCCGAGGTGATGTCCGGTGGCGAACAACAGCGGCTCGCGTTCGCGCGCTTGCTCCTGGCGCGTCCAAAGTACGCCATCCTCGACGAGGCTACCAGTGCGCTCGACGTGCAAAACGAAGAGCACCTCTACTCGCTGCTCAAGGCGAGTGGCACCACTTTCGTCAGCGTTGGTCATCGGCCGACGCTGGTGAAGTATCACGGTGATGTTCTGCAACTCACCGGTGATGGTGGCTGGAAAGTCCTCAAGTCGAAGGACATTCCTCAGGCGTAATAAACAGCCGGTGTCCCGGAGTTCGCCATGTGCGGCTCCGGGACTGCTGGTTGCAGACTGTGGTGCCACGCAATGAATGCGTGGTGAATAGAAACCCAAAGCTGTGGAGACGGCTGTATGAATGATACCGTCAATGGTGCCCTGTCGGAAGCGGCACATTTTATCGAAGCCATTCTTTGCGAATTTCGTCCCTGCTCCCCGCGCGAACTCGTGCTGAGCCGGGTCGCCGCATCGATGGCAAAATCTGCCGCCGAGGCGCAGGTGCACCTCGTGAATGCCGCAAGTCTCAGCGACAATGCGCGGGATTATTCCTGGACGGATGCGCTGCGTTCACATTTCGAGCTGGCTGAGTTCTACTGGCGCAACGACAACCCGTCGGCTTGCGCAGCCGAACTTCATGCCACGCTTGCCATCATCAAGCGTTATTTCTCCGCCGGCAATCGCTACATGGCTGAGATGCATCGCGTGCGTGCTGCATGCTTGCGGGCTGTTGCCTGTGAGCTTGGCGCTGCGCACTCGGAGCAGCAGGCTGCCATCATGGATCGCGGCGGACGAAGAAACTGACGGCGGGGCGAAGCTCTGCTGTTTTGCCTGGAGAAAATGCTATGCATTCGATTCAAAAGCTCAGAACGGCAATTGTGGCAGAGCTCAGTCCCGACCTTTTGAAGCCGCAGTATCTCCGCATGGAGAACCGCAATCGCTTCACGGGTCACTGCTACGTTGCGTCGGAAGCGATGTTCTACCTTCGAGGTGGGCGCCGCTCCGGTTTGATTCCGCAGGTGATTCGTCACGAAGGTGGCGTGCACTGGTATCTCAAACGTAAAAGTGATGGGCGAATCTTCGACCTCACTGCACGCCAGTTCCAGTCGCCAGTTCCGTACGGTGAAGGACGCGGTTGTGGCTTTCTCACGCGGAAGCCTTCGAAGCGAACTCAAATTTTGCTTCTTCGTGTGAAGAACAGGCTCAAGGCTGCCTAGCAGAATAGCACCGGGTGAGATTAGCAATCTCCCTGGTGCTTTCTGTCTTTTAACTCAGTCTACGACTGTAAGTCATACGGGATACATCATAGAGCCGCGCAGCAAAAAATAATTTGTGCATCCGTTCTCTTTTGTTGTGACACCACAAGTGGTGCGTCAATCTATTTGGGAATTTCTTTTGCAAACATGACCGCGTTGCCCCCACGCTTCAAAGTCCAGAGCAGGGCATCAACAGCATTTCCGAATATTTCTTCGACTTCTTCACCATGAGCTGGAAAATGAGAAACTGCTACGCTTACCGTAATAACCAGATTGTTGAAAGGGCGCGGCAATTCGTGTGATTCCATTCTCGTTCGAATGCGCTCCGCAGCCACCTCTGCCCCTGGTCCACCTGTTTCAGGCAGGATGACCGCAAAGGTGTCTTCGCGACAACGACCGGCAATGTCTACGTCTCTGATGCTTTCGAGTAATAATCTGGCTGCGGCTTGAACTGCTGCGTCTCGGGCTGCAGGACCTACCTTCAAGGACAGGGCTTCGTATTGATCAACTGCAACTAAGACCAGTGAGAGTTCTCGCTTGTATCTGCGCGCTCTCCGCAACTCGTAGTTCAGGCGCTTGTAGAAGGTCTTGAAGTCGCAGGTTCGTGAGGTCAGATCAAGCAAAGCCCTGAGCTCAAGTTCTTCCTCTGTGAGATTGGGATCCTCGACTTCGCGATCTGCAAGTAGCTTAGATTCGCCGCGAGGAATTTCAAATTGCGGCAGCTCTCCTGTTTCCCAGGCAAAGCGCTGCTTTCTGCTTCTCAGGTCTGCAAGGCGCCGTTGAAAGAGTATTTCCTTTTCTGATCTTCGCGATGATGGTGGTGGCTTATTGCCGTCGAACATCAAATATGACTCCGGAACATCTTTGACACTGGATTTCTTATACCCGTTGAAAATTGAATTTAGCCCGAACAAACTATATGCAATAAGAGAGCGGGGGTTAAGCAAATCAGCGTGGAGAAGCGTGGCAATAGACCACGTTCCTCCAGCACTGAATTGCGTTTGCTGCTTACTTGCCGAGTACCTTGATGGCTTCCGCGCTCAGGATGGTGACCTGCGGCTGCTCGACAGGCAGGCAGATGGTGCGCGAATGGCTGCCGGACGGACCGTCCTTGACGGTTTCGGTGCGGAACGTGCCGGTGTAGCTGCGCTCGCCGGGCTGGATGTGGAAGGCGTCGGCGATGGGGATGTACTGGTCGATGCCAGCGACGTTGCGAATGACACAGGTGTAGCGGTTCATAGTTTTTCCTCCGGAACTTGCCTGATTCTCAGTGCGCCATTCTGAGACCTCAAGCAATTGGCTGTCCGCGATTAAAGTCGTTCGGGCGCTTGAACGACCTGACAAAAAACCATGTTCCATTTGAGGCATTGCTGCATCAGGAGTTAGCGTTGCTAGACTGCTTGCTGTGCTGCCTGGCGATGTCCTCTGGAACTTGAGATGGGTGGAAAAGTAATTCGAGGCTAACACAAATGGGTGCACTGACAAAATTTTGTCTTCTGCGGAACTCTCGCTTGAAAGGCTTGTAAACGGCTGGTTTTGAGGAAGCGTCCCGATATTCGAATGGTGCATTTGCGGTGACCACGTAGAAACGCTGCTGATCAATTGCTTTACGCGCCTAGCGCATCAATATGGAAGAAAAACGGATGTCGTTTATAAACTATGCAGTTCATTAGGTAATTATGAAAAGAGCCTGTTATTGCAGGCTTGGACTGGAATCTGGGCTAAGTGCGGAGTGTAAAGTATAGCGTAGCTGTGCGAGCAATGCGTAAGCCTTGCTTGAAAATCCGGAAGTCCGCTAGCTGCTTTGTTTCTAACGCCTGGCGCCAGGATCTTCATATTCTCTTAGTGGCAGAAGCTGCCAGAATGACCCAATTGGGCTTGAGAGCCAGCAACACGAATTCTATGTTCAAGGCCTACATCTTTTGACCACACGCCTCTGGACCTTTATTCAACTCGACCGTAATCATCGCTATACCGAGTAATGTCTTCCTCAGCAAACGAGTCCCCTGTCTGGACTTCGATGATCTCCACTGGTTCGTCGCCGTTGCAGGCTAATCTGTGCTTTGTACCGCGTGGAATGTAGACGTGTTGTCCATAACTGAACTCTCTGGTTTCGTCATTCAGAGTCACTGAAGCTGTTCCGCGCGTAACAACCCAATGCTCGTCACGTTGTTTGTGACTTTGCAAGCTCAGTCGCTGACCGGGCTTTACCAGCAATCGCTTTACCTTGACCACGGCGCTGTCTTCGAGAATGAAGAAACTGCCCCAGGGTCGATCGCATCTGTTTTCTTCCGTGGACATATTGAATTCCCTTTCTGCGGAGTTCAATCCTAGCAGACCTGCCCGATCGGCAGAAGTCTGGCTGTTTGTCAATTTCCCTCTTTTGTTGCTTATGCTGCTTCGGCAGCAGATAAGCCAAACTGTAACAATGATAGGAGCCACTATGACTGCTACCGCCACTCAGTCTTTCATCGCCCCCCGCTTCAGCACTCGCCTGGGCCACCTCACCGACCCGGTTGTCGAGCGCGCCGAAGACGTGGTCAATGATGACTTCGATGCAAGCCTCACCACGATTGCTTTCATCTTCGGGAATACGGATCCCCTTCTGCTCAACACACTCGGTTTGCAGACCTGCATGCTGGCGCTTTATGGTGCCGGTGCCTCTGTGGGCATCACGCGGCAGGAGCTCTGGGAGCTCTCATCTGAAGTGCGGAAGTTCACCGAACTCTTCCAGCTTCCCGAAATGCGCCTGAACCCGAACGGCAAGGTGCTTCGTTTCGTTTTCAACCATGCGATGCAGCGAGCTGCACAGGAAGCGATTCCCTTCGGCAGCCGCACGGACTTGCCCGTCGGGTTCAGGCTGATTCAGCTTCGGGATGAAGCGAAGTGCCGGATTTCTCACGTTGAGGAAGACGCGCAGAAGCTTCGCACCATCGCCTTCATGTCGCTGAACCCCGACCCGATGAAGGTGGACGCTGGTTCGCTGGCCCTGGCAATGCTCGCGGTCTGGTCGGCTGGCGCGCGTGTGCATTTGAGCCAGAAGCAGTACCAGGAGCTTCGGCGCCCGGTGGAGTTGATGCTTCGCTATCAGCAGCACAACAAGTGCCGTCTGAATGAGGCGCGTTTCGTGCTGCAGAAGGCCGACGAGCGCGCTCGTGGAGAAGGAATTGTCGCGAACTAAGTTTCTCTTGAAGGCTTAGATAGCAAGCGGGGCGGAAATGATTAGCTCATTCCGCCCCGCTTCTCTTTTTTTGCCTTATATACTAAATGCAATGGTAGATGCGCGAAAAACAAAAGAGGTAAGGACGAGGAGACCAGATCTGGCCTGCCTCGTCCTTAGTGTTATCTCAATGTGCGTTCATCGTTTTGTGCGGGCAGGCTTGTTCGTGCAGCGCGATGATTCGCCGGCGAACATGGTCGATTGCCTCCAGCGGATCATCCGGCAGAGAGCGAGGATCGATCGGCTCACCGACCACAACCACCGCACCATAGATGGTGGCGAGCTCCTCCTTGTACACTCGCATTGCTTCCGCCCTCATCTCCGCAACCTTTGCCCGTGCCTGCTCCGGTAGCTCTTCGAGCTTTACCTTGAATGCGGGGTTGAAGTATTTCGGATTGCGAATGCTGGGGAAGAGTCGGCGAGTGCAACGGAAGAGGTGATGAGACCAGTGCATGTCCTTCGGATCGCGCTTATAACAAATCGCCATCGGGACGATATGCACAGGCTCGCCGCATTTGTCTTGTGCTGCGCGGGCGATTCGAATCGCGCCTGCTCGGAACTCCTCCTTCTCCATGGTATTCTCCGGCATCAGCGCACCTTGCGGCGCAATTGTCAAAACCGGATCACCACCAGGAAGTCCACCGATGACGCAGAGAGCCAGGAAGCTTGCAAGCGCCGCCAGAGGCATGGCGTGCAAGTAGAAGTAGAGCGCGGCCCCGGCTGCGATGCTGGCAAGGAAGATTGCCATCTTCGCATTGAGCCGCAGACCGCAGAGCTTTTTGGCGAGTACCGCGACGGAAGCGGCTTCGCCTGCGGCTCGATCTTCCTTCGTCTTGAAGGTAACCGAGATATTGCCGACCCAGGCAGCAATCACGCCGAACAATCCGGCAAACTGATTGGCGTCGCCCAGTGCGCGGTAATGCCTGCCGGTTCCGCGAAGAACCATCGCGAAGTCGACAGGAAACTGATGATTCGCCAGCAGGACGACGCGGCCGCGGCGAGGCATGTTCTCTTTGCCGATGACCTCGACCGGTCCCACAGTCAGCAGAGAGGCGAGTCGTCCCATTCCAAAGTAAGCGAGCTTGGCAAACCAGCTCGATTCGGGCGGAGTGTGTCCGCTCTTCTGAAACTGACAGGCTTGCCAGAACCAGAATGCGAACCAGGCAGCAAGTGCCAGCAGAACGCCCGCACTTAGAAGAAGGGCAGTCATTGCGGATATCCTCAGAGTTTGTCGAGTGGCATCGCCGGCGGTACCAGTACGCCAAGCGTCAATCCGAACTTCAATCCTTCTTCAGGACTGATCTCGGTCTCGACGACTTTGCTGGCTGGCACAACGACGACGAATCCTCCCGTGGGGTTTGGCATGCACGGCACGAAGAGCACATAACGTTTCTCGCCACCATTTTCAGGGACGAGCTCGTTAGTGACGAAGCCGATTGTTCTGGCGCCATTGCCCGGCCAATCGACGAAGACGACTTTCTGGAATCGCGCTTTTCCACCCGGCTCGCCGAACGCGTCAAAGAGCTTGCGCGCGGCCGAGTAGATCGAGCGAAGAATTGGCAGCGAAAGAAACACGCCGTCGAACAACTTCAGCCCCTGGCGCCCGAAGTGCCACGATGCAGTCAGGCCGATTGCGCTGAAGAGAACGAGAGCAAATAGAACACTCAATCCCGGAATATGTCCACCGGCGAAGCGGCCGGTGAGCCATTGATCCGGGAGCAGCCAGCGCACGACTTGAGCTGTCAGATCACCGAGAGACGATTCGATCAGGTTGTAACCGAAACCGACTACGACGATGCTGAGCCAGAGGGGCGCGATAAAAACTGCTCCGCGAACGATCAGATTGCGGAGCCCGTCCATGAGCTTCTTTGTCATGAATGAGTCCTCGCGTTGGGAAACGGCTAGCCGCTTCCTTATTCACCTGTCTCATTGCAGTCGGAGATGAATGCCTGGCGATTGCTTGCCAGAGTCTCCATCTCCTGGAGTTTCTCTGCGCCGATAAGTCCCCTGGCGGCAAGCGTGCGCGCCGTGCTCAGAAAGGAGCTGATCACGGCGTCCCATTTTTCATCGGCAGTGAGGCTGAACTTTAGCGAGCCGAACTTATTGAGCTCGGGATGCACGATGATTACACCCTGCGATTCCCAGCGATGCGGGTCCTTCTCTTCTTCAGTGAATGAGGAACCCAAGCGAAGGATCTGTTCCCAGCTTTTCTTGAGCGTATTCTTGAAGCCGGGCAGCTGACGCACGCCGACATGGCAGCCGATCACATCTTCGGGCCTGGCACCGATTATCTTGCTCAGAGGGATGCCGACAGGGCAGAGACCGTCCCAGGACATGCCGCCATCCCAGAGCATTTGTCCGTTCCAAACATGCGGGCTGATGAATCCGGGAACAGCCATGCTGCAGCGAAGCGCATCGGAAACACGCGCCGGACGATCGCTAATCTTTTCGCAGCGACCGTCGTGGTAGCGGCGGTAGACAGCACTGGAGGTGAAAATGATCTGGTTGTGCGCCTCGTCGATAGCCATCGTCCAGTAGGACTCCGGCCAGCTGGCAACGCGCTGGTCGATCCACTCGGCCACTTTCTCAGTGCTGAACACGTACCAGCGAGGCAGTGTCGTCTCGAAGCGCTCTTTGAAGGCCAGGGCGTAGAAGAGCCAGAGCGGGCTTGTCCGTCGCGTCATCAAGCTGGCAAAGTCAATGTCAATCGCCAGCTTCACCATTTCCCTGGCGCTCATGCCCGCCGCCAACATCAGCGTGACAATGGCACCGCCACTGATACCGCCGATGCTTTTGAACTTGAGCAGTCCCGCTTTGAAGAGCGCGTAGATGATTCCGGCTAGAGCCAGAATCGCCCGCGAGCCGCCGCCTCCTCCGACCAGGTGGATGCCCTCGGGAGTACATCGGTGAGCGGTGGTGGCAGTAATGGAGATTTTGTTCGCCGTCATGTCTAGTTCCTTTGGCTAGAGTTGTGAGCGAGAAGCACTTCTGTGCTTCCCGCTTCGTCAAGCTGGAACCGAACGCCGGCGGCGAACGATTCCCTTACTTAGCAGTCAACTTGCGCAGCAGCTCGAAGAACCAGGCGAAGGCACCGCCGCCGGTGCTTGCCTCATTGTCGCTGCGAGCGTAGAGTTCGTCGAACTCCTTCTCGAAGCGCTTCAGAAGCACCTTGCTGCGGATCTTCAGCGTCTCGGTAACGATGCCGTTTTCGAGCGTCGGCGCAATCGGCAGAATCTCGAAGCGACCCACCGACTCCCACTTCTCAAGTGAGCTGTTTGCCGCGGCGACAGCCTCGGCAACCGCCTTCTTCACCTGAGCATTCTCAGCGTAGAACTTGGCCGCATCGACGCCCGCCGGAGCCTTGCCGACAAGCTTGGCTGCCTCTTCCTGATTGACGAAGATGAAGGCAGCGACGTACTTGCGTCCCTTCACCTGAGGCAGGATGTAGTGCACGATCGGGAAGGGCTTGAAGGCCATCTCGATCTTCTCGCGCGGCACGTACTTGCCGTTGGCGTTCTTCTCCATGCCGTTGAGGCGTCCGGTGATGCTGACGAAGCCGTCGGCATCGATCTTGCCCAGATCGCCCGTGCGGAACCAGCCGTCCATGAAGGCTTCGGCGGTGGCTTCCGGCATGTTGAGGTAGCCCTTGAACACCTGGGCGCTGCGCACCTGAATCTCACCGGCGCCCATGTCTTCCTCGCCGGGGATCATATAGATGCGAACCTCGGCGCCAGGAACTGCGTAGCCGACGGTGCCGACCTTGTTCTTCGGACCGTTGCCTGCCGCCCAGCTGGGGCGGTTGGTGATGATGCCGCCGAGCGTTTCGGTAGCACCATAGCCCTCGATAATCTCGATGCCGATGCGCTTGCAGAAATGCAGCACTTCAGCCGAGGCCGCCGCACCGCCCGAGACACCGAAGCGCAGCTTGCCACCGAGTTGCTCGCGCACCTTGGAGAAGATGACGCGATCGCAGAGTTTGCCGATGCGCGTCTTGGAGTCGGTGCGCAGAGCGGCCTTGAAGATGGGCTTCCAGACCCGCAGCAGATTCAGCACCTTGCCGATGCCGTGCGGCGGATTGAGCGCCTTCTGATAGATCTTCTCCCAGACCGCCGGCACGCCGGAGATCATCGTGGGCTGGATCTTCTTCAGGTTCTCGGCCATCTGTTCGACCGGCGAGAAGCCGAACTCGACGCCTTCCCAGATGAACTGGCCCATCTCGTCGATATTGGCCAGAACGTGGGCAAGCGGGAGGTAGCTCATGCCGCGGTCGGTCTTGCTGGAGAAGCCGAGACCCACGCCCGCCATCGCCTGCATTTTCGCGGCGAGGTTGCCGTGGCTGATCATGCAGCCCTTGGGCGTGCCGGACGAACCCGAGGTGTAGATGATCACCGCGAGGTCGTCGTCAGCCAGCTCGCAGAAGTCCTTGCCGGGCTCACGGCCAAGACGCAGCTTGCTGAGCTCGTCGTTGACGCCGTGGAAGCGGAGAACCTGCGAAGTGTAGAGATCGTCGAGGAACCAGCAGAGGAAGCGGCTCTTCGGCGTGTTCGGCGCAAGCGCGGGGACCACATCGGCGAAGTCGATGACAGCGCCGTTGGCCACCTTCTTGCCCTGCTCCGGATCGTCCACGAAGGTGAACTTCGCGCCCGAGTCCTTGAGGATGTAGTTGACGGAGTCAGGCTTGCTGTTCGGATAGATCGACACGGTGGTGGCGCCGATGGACTGAATCGCAAGATTCGCCCAGACCCACTCCGGCGAGTTCCAGCCGAGGATGGCAACCTTGTCGCCCTTCGTGACGCCCTTCTGGCGCAGGAAGGACATGAGCGTTGCCACTGCATAACCAGCCTGCTTCCAGCTGACCCTGACGAGCTCTCCATTGTCGCCGACAAGCACGATGTGGCTGTCGGACGAACGATTGAAGACGCGCTGCCAGAAGCGTTGAATGAGAGTCATGTGTTCAAACTCCGAATCATCAATGCCGCGACGTGCCAGATGTACTGACACGGCGGCGTTTCGAGATGCCGAATTTCTTCGGCTGCGAATCAGGCTTTTACCTTTGCTCAGGCAGCAGCCCTGGACTTCTTGGCCTTCTGGTAATCGATGAACTTCTGCACGCACTTGCCGCAGGCGTCCGTGTGGACGAGTTGGGCGAAGGTGCGCGATTCGAACTCGAAGGCCTGCTTCGAGGGAAGCACGAACGACGCGTTCATCACGTCGATCGCTTTTCCGAAAGCCGGCAGTTTTCCGCCGGTTTTGAGGCGCACGAGCGCACGCATGGTGGCGCCGGCAACTGCACGACCCGGCTTGCTGTCGAAGATGCTGCGCAGGCAGCGATCATCGAAAGTCGGCAGGCAGCCCTTCGTCGGGGAGCCGAGAGCGACCTCGACCGCGCGAGCGAAGAGGCGATTCTCTGGCACCAGCTCCGATACCAGCCCGCGCCGCCAGGCTTTCTTCGCGGAGAAGGCTGCCAGCGGATTGCAGATGAGCTGCAGCGCCGCGAAGAAGCCGATCATCCGGGGCACGCGCACGGTGCCGCCCCAGCCGGGGAGAACACCGAGACCGACTTCGGGAAGGCCGAGAACGGTCTGTTTGTTGTCGGCAGCAAGGCGCTTCTTGCACGCCAGAGCCAGTTCGGTGCCGCCGCCGAGGCTGCGACCGTTGATGGCAGCCACCGTCGTGAGGGGCAGCGCGGCGATGCGTTCCAGAAGCGCCTTACCCCGCTGGCAGCCTTCGAAGGCTTCGCCGGCAGGACGCGTGCGCAGGTTCTGGATTTCCTTGATGTCGGCGCCGGCAATGAAGCAGCCGTCCTTGGCGGAGCGGAAGACGACTCCCTTGAAGCGCTTGATCGTCCGAAGGTCGTCGCCGAAAACGCCGTCGTCGGAAGTGTTGATACTGCTGGCGCTGTGCACGTAGACTCCGGTGCTGAGCTGAGCCACCACGGCGTCCAGCTCCTTCATCACTTCCGAAGAAAGCAGATTGACGCGGCTGCCGACACTGTTGAAAGTGACGATGGCGACGCCGTTGCCGAGCACTGCCAGTTCGACGTGCTTGCCGGAGCTGAGTAGACGATGGTCGTTATTCATGTGTTCATCCTTATTTGAGGGAAGGAATCGTTCAGAAGCACGAACCGGCATTCGATATTTCTTCGAATGCCGTGATTCGTCTTGTTGTCGAGCTCAGCTCTGCGGCTTGAGTGCAAGCACCCGATTGCGCAGGAACTCGGTCGCCTCGTGGTGGTCCGCCGGGAGCTCGTGCGACGAAATTGGCTCGCCGATGACGACGGTGCAGCCACGCCGGAACCAGACTGCGCCGAGCAGCGGCATCAGCCACTGCACCGGAATCGGAAGCTTCGTCATCCAGCTCGGCAGATACCGCCCGTAGTGCATGTAGCCCGGGACGATGAAGACAGGCTTGCCGAGTTTTTCGCTGGCTTCCTTCGCCATGCGCACCGTGCCGGTCTTGAACTTGCGCACAATGCCGTCCATATTCGTCCAGGCTTCCGGGAAGATGACTTCGATGTCGGCGCCATCACCAGAGGTGAGCACTTTGACCGAAGCCTTCATCGCTGCGGCGCCGTTCTCGAGATCGACCGAGAACACACCCCAACGGCTGAAGAGCCAGCCCACCAGGCCGCCGGCCGCTTTCATCACGCCTTGAGCCGCCGGATAACGCGCTTTGCGGTTCAGCACCACAGGCGCGATGGCGACGTCCAGGAGGTTGCCGTGATTGAAGGCGAGGATGAAGGGCGGAGGAAGCGTCTTCAGTTTCTCCGCGCCGCGCACATCGAGCTTGCCGACAAATCCCTTGACGAAGAAGCGCGAGACTTTCAGCATCTGCGCATGAGCCTCGTCCGTGGGCGGAGGAGCGAGATACCCGCACTGGGCAACGAGGCGACCATAGGCGCGGGCACTCTCGGTAACAGGTCGCCCCGTGCGAATCCACCATATAGCAAAAGAAACGAGCCAGAGCCCAAGCAAAAGCAAGGGCACCATGAATGGTGTCATGAATGACATCCGTGTCTCCGTGTTTAGAGGAAAAACAAGAACCGGCGAGCGCCAGCCGCGGCGGGCGCTCGTCTGTGTTGTTGGATCAGTAGAGGCCGTGTTCGATGAACACTTTCTCGGCCCGATCCGCAAGCGGCTGAGGCTTGTCCTTCTCGGCAGGAACGTAGTCGCGCCAGTAACCGATCTCTTTGAATATCGACCTGGCTTTGTCCAGCGCCGCACCGTGAAGAATGCCTTCCAGAGCCAGGCGGCCGCAGGCAGCCTCGAAGCTGACCAGAATCGCGAGCCACTTTTCGTCCCTGGTGAGGTGGAACTTGAGCGAGTGCACATGCTCGATGTCCGGGCGGAACTCGATGACTCCCGCCGTTTCCGGACCCCAGTGGTATTCGGGGTGCACCTGCCACGCTCTCCGGGCGAAGCGGCTCAGCCTTCCGGAAATGGGCTTCAAGTTGTCCTCACCGACGCGACACGCGATGATTTTTCGCGGATCGGCACCGAACTCACGGATGAGAGCGCCGACCGGGCAGAGTCCATCGCGGCTCAGGCTGCCGTCGAAGAGCATCATGCCCTTGTACTCGATGGCAGCGAGCACCATCGGAATGGTGGCACTCGCTCGCACGGCAACATCGAGCGGAGCAGGCTCGTCCGAGATCTGCTCCATGTCGCCCTTCACCGGATTGAGGAAGACCCCTTCCCGGCAAAAGATGACCTGCGAGCCGTCCTTGGTCGTTGCCATCGTCACGTAAGGAGCGGGCCAGCCTGTCACGTTGTACTCATCCTTCACCCTGTTCAGGTAATTGGTGAGTTTACGCGTGCCCATCAAGCCGGTGCTCGGCCACTCGACGTGCTCGGTCTCGAAGGCCGCGCCAGGATAGCCCGCGGGCAGCCGGCGCAGGAAGCCGAGCTGACGCTTCAGAGAAAGCCAGATCCCGTCTGCAAAAGTGACGTGATCGCTAAACCGCGTTTCCACGGTAAGGTGCAAGGCTTCCTTCGCGCTGAGACCACAAGAGATAACTGAGCCGAAGATGGCTCCACCGCTGGCTCCGAGAATGCGGCGAAACTTGGTCACGCCGGCCAGGGAACAAGCAGCGTACGCTCCAGCACCAGCAAGGACCGCCGTAGCGCCGCCGCTGCTGACCGCAAGCTCGAACTCCGCATCTTCCGCGTAAGTCGAGGTAGCGCAAAACTGAGACATATTCGTAAGCCTTTCTCCCAGCAGGAGATTGTCCACTCCTGCTCCGGTACCTGAGATTATCTGGGACCGGTGTGTTGTACGCTAAGATTCGCTTAGCGCTTGCTCAAATGAGCGAGAACCCCAGCGCGGGATGGTTTTTCCAGCGCGCTTGAGGTTCTCTGTTCAGTTCCAATCGCGCACGATTGGAATATCTCATAAAGAGCTTCGAGCAGCTCAGTGCTTCCGGGCTTCGTCCAGGAGCGCGGCGATCTTCTCCTTGATGATGGTGATCGCGGCGATCGGATCTTCCGGAAGCGTCGCGGCGTCGATGGGTTCACCAACGACAACCACGCCACCGTAGTTGGTGGTCTTCGCGCGGGCATACGCGCGCAGAATTTCCTTGCGCTCTGCTTTGACGCGCTCGCGCTCGGACTCGGGCAGCTCGTCGAGATTGAGCTTGAACAGCGGATTCCACGCCTTCGGATTGCGGACGCCGATGAACATGGAACGCATACCTTTCAAGTACTTGTGCGTCCAGTCCGCCTTCGCCGGGTCCTTGCGATAGTGAATCGCCAGCGGCACGATCTTGACGGACTCGCCGGTGGCAAGCGCCGCATCACGAGCCATCTTGATGGCACCCGGGCGGAAGATTTCCGTCAGGTTCGGGTCATCCGGCAGAAGCGAGCCCTGCGGGAAGATGCCCAGAGCAGGCTTGCTGCCAGGGCAGCCCAGTACGACGAGTGCGCCGATAATCGCCAGGATTTCGCCAATGTCCGAGCCGCTGTGCACGGAGAACACGAATCCGCCAAGCGCCGCTGCCCAGAGGGCAAGGGCGAGCTTGAACGGAATGCGGAAACCCTTGTGCGAAAGTGCCTTGACACAGCCTTCCTGAGCTAGCGCACCGTCAGTAGCCTTGTTCTTGAAGGCGACCGAGATGACACCGCCTGCCGCAGAGAGCAAGCCGAAGAAGCCGCCGAGCTGATCCGCGGCGGTCAGCATGCGGAAGTGGCGACCGGAACCACGGCGAACCATGGCGAAGTCGCAGGGCAGTTGATGGTTGGCGGCGAAGATGACGCGTCCCTTCTTGGGCGCGTTCTTTTTGCCGATCACCTTCACCTTGCCGACAGTCAGGAACGTGAGCAGGTAAGCGAAGGCGATCATGCCGAATTCGCCGAACCAGCTCGATGCAGGCGGCACGTAGCCGCTGTTCTGGAACTGCTTGGCGTGCGAGTTCCAGAAGAAATACCAGACAACAACGCTGAGCAAAGCAGCGCCGGATGCGATAAGCCACGTCATGTTTTAAGTCCCTTCCACTTGGGCCGTGCAGTGACGGCTCTGGATGAATGCGCAACTAAGCGCGAGTGAAAGTGCGCAAACGGGGGTTTGTGCCGACCGGTTGCGCTTATTGTCAGCGACGCAAGTGCTGCGGGCCGCTGTTGCAGACCTCAGGTGAGGTAGTTCAGGTTACCGAAGATCTTCTCGCCCAGTTTATTCCAGAGGCGAGAAATGGTGCGTTTGACTGTCTTCATTGCAGACACCTTTCTTTCAGTTGGCGCTTCGCCAGTCCGGCGATGAGCGCGATGAGAACGATGGCAGGAGGATTTTCAGCCCAGACTGCCGTAGAGCTTCTCGCCGATAGCATCCCAGAGGCGAGAGATGGCGCGTTTGAAGGTCTTCATTGCAGACACCTTTCTTTAGTTAGCGCTTCGCCATGCCGACGATCAGCGCGATGAGAACGATGAGCTGGAGGATTTTCATCCGACCCTGCCCGTGGCGGCTGCGATCACGATGACCAGCAAAGACAGGCCAATGATCCACATCCACATATTTGTAGAACCTTTCTTCTGCCGTGATTAGCGGCTGTGTTTCCGCCGGGATTGCGGAAAAATCCCGGCGGATATTTACTGAAGGGAATCAGTCCTTCAGATTGTAGTCCTGGAAGATCGCCTTCACAGGCACGCCGTGGAGCGCACGAATCTTGCCATTCATGATTTGCTCCATGGTCTCCTTCGAGGCCTCGCGGATGCCCTTGCTCGTCGGCGCCTTGCCGGAGAGACGGCAGGTAAGCGCTTCGCAGAGCATGTTCAGCGCGGCAACGCTACCAGTGTCGCCTTCGGCGGCAGCCGCTTTGGCGCCCTGGATGGCGACGAACATAGTGACGATATCAGCCAGCGGCTGATAGACCTCGAACTCGGTGATGAGCTGCTCGTCGGCCAGCTTCTCACCGTACTTGAAGGTGAGGCTGAGCAGATGCTTGCGCCAGGCGAACCACTTCTTGGCGGCGAACTTGAGGTGCCGCTCGAAGCGCTCGTCAGGCAGGTTCTTCCCACCGACGACCTTGCCCTTCTTCTCGCCGCGATAGCTGTTGATGAGCACGGGCACGAAGCCGCGCGCACCATTCAGTATCTGCTTGCGGTTGGCGAAGAGGCCAGGCGCGTTCTTCAGCAAGGTGCCGACGATGCCCGGGATGCCCAGCAGGAACTTCTTCGTGTTGGGCATGAGGTCGAACATGTTCACGCCCGCAGCCTTGAAGCCGCGACCGAGATCCTCGAGACCGGAACCGCGCAGAGCCTTCACCAGCGCGTTCACGCCGGCTTGAGCAAGCATCGGATTCGGACCCTCGTAAACGGTGGCAACCAGTGCGTTGAGCACGTAGTCGCCGACCGGGTGACCCTTGAAGAAGCTGCGACCGCCGTGCACCTCGATGCCCAGCTTCGTGATCACGTCACGGGCTTCGTTGGTGCTCCAGGTTTTGGCGATCATCGCCGAGAGGTCGCCCGCGCGTCCGAGGTCGATCTGATCCGCAGTCCAGCGCGAGAGCAGCTCGGCTCCGGCGATGTCGGCGGCGATCATGGACATGCGGTACTGGATGCCCTGGCGCTTGTCGAGCGTCACGCCGAAGGTCATGCGCTTCTTGACCCACTGCGGGCAGCTGGCCAGGATTATCGACATCATGATCGAAGCGCTCGTGCCGACCGCCCAGCGACCGTCGTCGAGGTCCTTGAAGATGGCCTCGAGCCCGTTGCCCGGCAGGATGTTCTTCACCGGCACACGCAGACCGTTGAAGATGAGTCCGTTGTTCTCGAGCGCCGGCTGCAGAACATGCAGGTTGTAGCGATTGAGGCGGAACTCGGGCGTGTCTTCGGTCGGCAGGTCGACCTTCACGACCTTGTACTCGCCGTTGATCTTCAAGAAGACCGCGACTTCGGCGCCGTAGGTCGCCCGCGAGATGAAGAGCTTTTCGCCGTAGATGCGCAGCTCATCACCTTCGATTTCACCGTAGGTGCGAATCTTGGTGATGTTGCAGCCAGCCGACGGCTCGGTGCCGGCGAAGGCTCCCTGGAAGAGCGCCGACGCCATGTGCGAGAGGAAGAGCTGCTTCTGCTCTTCGGTGCCGAAGTGCTTGGTCGCGCCGACCGGCCCGATGAGCACCTTCACGGAGAGCGTGCCGGGGATGACCGGGTCGCCGATGCGTCCGAGCCGCAGCATGATTTGCGCCAGCTCGTGCATCGTTGCACCGGTGCCACCGTATTCGACCGGGATGGTCAGACCGTAGAACCCGGCTTTTGTGAGGTCCGCCTCGAGCTCGGGGTTGAACGCACCCGTCTCGGTGAAGACCTTGTTCTTGCCAAGGTAGTCTTCGACCAGCGCGACGCAGCGCTCCAGCACCTCGGCAACGCGAGGCTGCATTGTGGCGCTCTTCTGGCTGCGGGCGAAAAGACCCAGGTCGAGGTCGCGAGAAAGAAGCGCTTCCTGGATGGCTCCCGGAAGTTTGCGATGGTCGTTGGCGGCCGCCTGAGCGTTGTCCACCGTTTTGATCGCATCGATTTCCGATTTGTCCTTGCCGGCACGCTTGAGGGCGTCGGTGAGGAGGTCGTCGGAGGGAGAAGTCGGTTTGTTGGTCATTCGAGCATTCCTTCTTTTGAAGAAGAGCAAGCTTTCGCCTGCGTGAAAGTCTTCGACTTGCGAGCGTGACCTATCCCTGCCTGCCTTTTGCAGCATTAAACGTTCGGTTTGGCTTTGGCGGATAGTGGCTGGAGACGAAACTCGCTAAATCAGAAGAGAACTGTTGACAACTAATCATGAATAAAGATCTGAATCTAAATCAAAGAAATATGAGATGCGGCAGTGCCCCGCATAAAAGGAGGCTTTGCCTGAGGACGCCCGCTCCGTAAGGACTTGGGGAGCAAGGCTGTCTGCGGCACGGGCCAGGCGTATACGCATAAACCGCATGCTGTACAGACAAATAGAGCTGGCGCAGCGATACCACCGGTAGTGTCAGCAGTGCTCGAGTGCGAAGATTGACAGTCGAGACTGCGAATCTTCCGGTCTAAATGCTGAATAAAGCTGTAGCAGTGGATTGCCTGAGAAGGGACTGTTGACGAAGGTTCGCTATCTTTGCTAACTACGCTTGCGGTTTTGGGCACCATATACGGTGCCCACTCCTGGTTGTTTATAGCAGCCGGGAAATGTGGATTTGTGCAGTGGCAAAGCCTGCGTTAGCCTCGTTAACGATTGCTTTTCCGTGGGCTCATCTGTAATTAACTATAAGCCATAACAGAGAGTGTTCAATTCTATGCCCAAAAGCATACTTTCTCTTACGGTAAGTTTCCGGCTGACGGAGAACAAACTTTTGTTGGGATCGTGATTAGATGAGCATCAGGATCAAATGTTGATGCTCACAGAGAGTTACAATGCATAGCCAGTGTATACGCCCTATTTATTCGGATTTGAAAAATGAGCACAACTATCAGCGATGTTATCTGGCGTCCTACCGGCGATTATCTGAAATGCCGCGTTAACGATTTTATGAGCGCAAACAATATCAAGGATGTTAAGGAACTTGTCAAACGTTCCGCCGACGATATTGATTGGTTCTGGACAACTGCTCTCAATTACATAGGTATTGATTGGTACAAGCCCTATGACAAGCTGATGGATCAATCTGAAGGATTCCCCTGGACCAAATGGTTCATTGGCGGGGAAATGAACATCATTCAAAACTGCCTGGACTATCATCTGGATACAAAAGCAAAGGCTTATCCACAGCGTCCTCGTGTTGGTCCCGATCACAAGGCAATTATCTGGGAAACGGAAGAGGGCGAGCCTGTTACCTGGACCTACGGTAAGCTCAACGAACAAACATGCAAAGTCGCGGGAGCACTGAAGAAACTGGGTGTTAAAGCCGGCGATTCGGTTGGCATTTATATGCCGATGGTGCCGGAAGTAGTTGCGGTATTGTTCGGCTGCTTGAAAATCGGTGCAGTTGCTGTACCGGTGTTCAGTGGCTTTGGTGGGCAAGCGTTGCAGGCACGCATGGCAGATGCAAAAGCAAAAGTTCTTTTCACAGCTGATGGTGGCATGCGCCGCGGCAAGAAAATTGGAGTCAAGCCTGATGCTGATGAAGCAGCTGCTAATCTGCCTGATCTGAAGCACGTCATTGTACTGGATCGCTATGGCATGGCAAAAGAATGGAAGGAAGGACGCGATCTGAAGTGGAGCGAAGTAGTTGATAAGGCAGATGCAAACGTTGCCACAGAAGCTCTGCCTGCAGAGCATCCTTCAATGTATCTTTATACTTCCGGAACAACAGGAAAACCAAAAGGAACGGTTCACACTCATGCCGGCGCCCTGGCTTCTGTTTCCAGAGAACTCGGCTTTGCCTTTGATGTGCGCACCGATGACGTTTTCTTCTGGTTTACCGATATTGGCTGGATGATGGGACCCTGGGAAATGATTGGTGTTGCTTTCTGGGGCGGCACCATGGTTATAGCTGAAGGTGCACCCAACTTTCCTGAGCCTGATCGCGTTTGGAAGATGGTGGAGCGCCACGGTGTCACCACCCTCGGTATCAGCCCGACTGCTATTCGCGTTTTGAGAGCCGCAGGCGATGAGTGGGTGGATAAATACAAAATGCCCACACTGCGCCTGATGGGCTCTACTGGTGAGCCCTGGGATATTGACAGCTACATGTGGACATTCAATAAAGTAGGCAAATCACGCAGCCCGATCATCAATATCTCTGGCGGAACTGAGCTGATCGGATGCCTGATTCAACCATTGCCGAACATGCCTCTCAAGCCCTGTACACTGGGCGGACCTGGTCTTGGTATGGATGTGGATGTAGTCGATGAAGAAGGGAATAGCATTCGCAATGGCATCGGCCATCTTGTTTGCCGCAAGCCTTCGCCTTCGATGACAAAAGGATTCCTCGGGGATTCACAGCGTTATATCGATACCTATTTCAGCAAGTGGCCGGATATCTGGTATCACGGTGACTGGGCGAAAGTGGATGAGGATGGTTTCTGGTTCCTCTTCGGACGTTCCGACGATACCATTAAGATTGCTGGAAAGAGACTCGGACCTGGAGAAGTAGAATCTGTTCTGGTTGAACACGCTGCTGTGGCAGAAGCTGCTGCAATTGGCGTTCCACATGCCGTCAAAGGCGAAGGACTGGTTTGCTTCGTGGTTCTGGTGCCAGGCAAAGAGTGGACTCAGGAGCTTGCGGCAGAGCTGCGTGAGCTGATCGGGCATAAGCTGGGGCATCCGCTGAAACCGGAGGCCGTCCATATGGTTGCTGCGCTTCCGAAGACACGTTCAGGGAAGATCTTGCGAGGCACCATTCGTCGCAAATATCTTGGCGAAGATCCAGGCGATCTTTCATCGGTAGAAAATAAGGATACGCTAGACCTTATCCCTGTTGCTGCCAAAGTCTAGTAGCAGCCTGCAGAGACTGTCTCGATACAGCCCGTGAAAGCGGGCTGTATTTTTTCCTAGCTTTTAAGCCGACCGTGTTCCTGCAAAATCTCAATTGCACGCTCAACAGGCAATCCTTTTGATGAATTGTCGTCTCTGCCAATTACCGTGTCTGCTACAAAAATGCTATTGAGTATGGCTTCCTCTGCGGACTCTGCAGCGGCTTCAAATAGAATGTTTATATGGTCGTTGTGCAACTCTGGCAAATTGATCAGGTGCGATGGCGTTTGCCTGGCGACTCGCCGCCCTGTCGAAAATGATAAAGCAAAGTCTCCGCTGCCGTTACCCGCAACAGAACCAGTCCTTGCCAAACCCATACAAGCTCGACGGGAAAGACGTTCCAGTTGTCTCTGGTTTAGGGGAGCGTCAGTTGCAAGAATCAAGACTATCGATCCCTCTTTGTTTTTTTCTGTTTGCATTTCAGCCTTAAGCGTCCGCCCGACTGCCACTCCGTCAATCAGCAACTGATGGGTTTGTCCATGATTTGTGTTAACCAGAGCAGCAACTGTGTAGGTGCTTTCCTGGATCAGTACTTGCCGCGAAGCTGTTCCTATGCCGCCCTTGAAGCCATAGCAAGTCATGCCGGTTCCCGCCCCGACGGCGCCTTCGGCCGGGCAGTCGGAGCTGGCCTTATCTATTGCCTCCCTTACGTGTTTATCTTGCACATGAAAGCCGTTCAAATCGTTCAGGGGACTGTCGTCGCATTCTCCAACTACAGGTAAATAGGCATCATCAGTGGTGCCAATCTGTGGGTAGAGTTCTTGCATCAGCTTGCTCATTGCTCTGCCGACATCACCTACTGAATGGCTGTTTGTCAGGGCTATCGGGCCTTCCAGCGCACCGCATTCGTTGATCCAATCTGATCCTGTAACAACACCGCAACCATTTAAGGAAAAGAATCCAGCACTGCAGCGATCGTTCCAGAGATCGCCCGAATGAGGAAGTATAACTGTCACGCCGGTTCTTACTGGGCCTTTACCGACAATGAGCTTGCCGGAACCTTCAACGATGGTGCAATGACCTACTTTGATCCCAGGCACGTCGCAAATGCTATTTTGCCTGCCCGTAGGCAAATATCCTATTTGCACACCCAGCTGCCGTAGCCGTTTTCTTGGAGTGCCAGTCATATTCTAGTTCGGCTTTCCTTTCGGACGAGAGAACCAGGTTGATAATCGATCGACCAGAGAAGGCTTCTTATCGCCTTTAGATTCTCCCTGGTCCGTGCTGTCTTTTTCTGCGCCGGCAGCGCCTTGAGGGTTCACGCATTGCTGAATGAACTCGAGGAACTCATATTGTCGTTTGTGGTCACGTTCAATTAAAGCTTCAATTATTTGCTCGGGACTGCAGATGTTTCGATCGATCAAGATGCGCCCGAGAGGCTTCTCTTCACGCATGTGCTCGAGCAACGGTTCTTCCAGTTCTGTTTCGCTGATGATTCCCTGTCTGACAAGAACTTCTCCGAGTCGATCGCCTGGTGGACGCTCACGTCCACGCCATTTTTGCTGAAGGTCGAGTGCCTGCATAACGTCTTCTGCTGTACATGCGCCCAGGGCTACAAGAATGGCTCCAAAAGGCTGGCGACCTATTGACTGAAGCTTGACTGCTTCCTCAACTTTGGTCGGTGGAACTTTGCCTGCGTGGATGAGAATCGAACCCAATTTTTCCACGCCAGATCTATGTGTCTCGCGAACTTCACGCTGAAACTCTATTACGTTCTCTATGTCCGTAGCTGATACGAGACCCATGGAAACAAGGAGTTCGCCGAGTACTTGTCGCCCACGCTGTTGAATGCGCAGAGCCTCTTCAAGGTGGATTTTCGAAATTGTTTCAGTCTTCAACAAGTAGTTTCCAAGGCTGACATCATCAATTTCAGATTGAAATGATACGCCGGAAACGCGGGCAAAGCTGTCTATGTCTCGTTGTGTGCAAGCTCCCATAGAAATGAGAATTCTTGCCAGTGGTTGCCTGGCGATTCTCTGGTTTCTCAGCGCATCATCGAGATCCATTTCACTGATGATTCCCTGCCTTACAAGCAGTTTGCCGATCAAAGCAACTTCCGAACCTGTATGGTCTTTTACTTCTTCCTGGATTTTCAGACAGCGGTCGACATCGTCCTGGTTACAGGCACCCATGATTGTGAGAATCTGTCCAAGAGCCTGGCTTCCTTCTCGTTTGATTTTGAGCGAATATTCAAGCTGCGTTCTGTTGATCTTGCCCAGCGCGACCAAAATCTCGCCAGTCAGCTCCCATTCGCGGCGCTCGATCAGGGTTCGCAAGGATGGAGGATCCAGCCTCGAGGGTGGGCGAGTGTCAAGGCAGTAGCCAAGTAAAGATTCCCACTGGCAAATTCCGCCGTAAATAAGTGCTGATCCGATGGTCTTGAATCGCGCCCGCATTTCGACCATCTTGCTGAACCCAGTTTTGGAAACAAGTCCAGTTTCCAGAGCGCGCAATAGAACATATCGTTCCATTTCGCTCAGTTCCTCGGGAAACTGCATGCGAGTGAATGGATCTTCTTTCAGAACGTCAATTTCAACTTTTGTCGGTTCTGCCTCACGGGGTACCACCATGGGTACGGCAATGAATTTGGCGTCGTCTCCATACTGCTTACGTACGCTGAGTGTTTCAAGGGGAACACAAGGGAATCGTTCCCAGACCGGAAACGTAACTCTTGGGCTGATTTGAGTCAAAGCACCGTCTGCCAGTTCGATGTAATAGCCGCTAGGATTAACGAGAAAACGATCTTTCGTGACAGTCTTGAACGACAACCAAGAGTCGTTCATCCGGCACCAGATTCGAAGTAGGCAAAGGGGTAGTAAATCGCTCATTGCCAGACAATCATATCTCAAATCGCTATCAAAATTATAAGCTTTGCTGATTTGAGTGGTTCTAAAGTGTCTCTGCTTATGGCTGTACGCTAGCGGCGGCTCAATGTTTTAGCAGCAGCCGAACGGTATTTACTTTCGTCAATGAATCTTCTTCCGGATCTTGCAGAATCTTCTTTATCAATTCAATTCGATCTGCTGGAAATTCTGTGTCTTTAAATGACTTGTCTAACAAGCCAAGCGCCTCGGCGTAATGTCGCGTTTGCTTATCAGAGAGGGCTTTGCCGATGTCGCCGGAATATTTTGCATTGACGTGGTCGACGAATGCTTGAGCGAAAGGGTTCTGAGTCGCTGACGAACTAGAGCTTGCTTCAGGGGCTCTGGCGGGCTCCGTCGCTGGAAGAGGAATGCCTTTCTTAAAATCGGGAGCAGCCGGAGGTGTTTGATTTGAAGTTGCAGCCAGAGCATTATTGTTCTGGCCCGGATCAGCGAAGTTGCTTGGAACCGGCATAAATTCTCCAGCTTTTGGATCTGCAAAGGGATCGCTTGCAGCAGGAGCCGCTCCGACGACTGGTGCGCCGAGATTTCCCCTGGGAGGGTAATACCAGGGAGCCGCTGATACTTGATCAACCACAGGAGCGTTAATGCCGTTATTCGGGTTGTTCCATTGTCTTGCATAGGCCTGGCGAGTTTTCGCGTTTATACCTTGTCCTGCAGCATAAGCAGCATTCCAGGCAAGTGTGTTTGCTACGTAATAAGGTGCACTGTATCCGTAACCACCCCGGAATAACATACTGCTCGGGCTAAATAGTGAGCGGCTTAGCCAGAGCCAGCTGCTGCTGCCAGTGACTGGTGAGTAACCCCAGGGAGAATATTGACAAAAGGCAGCTGTATTGCTGGATAAACCAGCCACTAATGCTAGTGCTAGCGCAATTCCAATCTGCAGATGTTTGCCTTCTCTCAAAGGATATGACCTCGAGCTCTCAGAAAATCGCTATTACCAGCTTATAGCCTAGCATCAAAATTAAGCCAGTCTAGTGGCCTCTTGAAAATTCTTGATGCAGCTGCCTTCTTATTTGCTCAGCATTCCAGCGCTAACTAGCTCGGTGATGGCAGAACCCACTCCAATCCCCGCAGGACAACGGTGTCCTAGCGTGGTAAGGCAAACCTCCAGAGTGGCCAGAGTCATAAGAATATCCCGTTCGAAAACATAACCCATGTGCCCTACGCGGAAAATTTTGTTCTTTAGTTCTTCCTGGCCGTCGGCCAGCCGCACCTGATAACGTTCATTCATCAAGCGGCGAATTTGATCAACAGAAATACTCGGCGGCGGCAAGATTGCGGTGATGGTTGGGCTTGCATGTGATTCTGCCACAAGAGGCTTAAGTCCCATTCCAACAACACCGGCTCTGAGTGCGCGCTTCATCCGTTCATGTCTGTTGGCGATGGAGGCAAGACCTTCTTGATGGATTGTATCAAGCGAGGTTTTCAACGCGGCAATCATTGAAACATTAGGCGTGAAGGGAGTTGTTTCGCTCTCCAGGGACTTTCTGCACTTGCCTAAATCAAAATAGAACTTAGGCAGTTTCGAACTTTCATACGCGGTCCAGGCGCGCGGTCCCATGAAAATTACGCCCAAACCTGGTGGAAGCATTAAGGCTTTCTGGCTTCCGCTTACAAGTACGTCGATGCCCCAGGCAGAAAAGGAAATTGGCACTGCACCAAAACTTGTGACTGCATCCACAATACAAAGCGCCCCGTGCTCTCTGACAGCCAGGACAAGTTGCTGCAGCTCATTTAGTACACCTGTGGATGTTTCATTGTGGGTGAGAGTAACAGCCTTTATCTGTCTACCTTTGTCATTCAAGAGGCGCCTACGAACCTCTTCAAGAGCTATCGGTTGACCGGCTTCAAATTTGACACGTTCCACTTTCATGCCAAAGGCTTCGCAAATTTTGGCCCAGCGCTCGCCAAAGACACCGCAGATGAGGCAAAGAACCTCGTCCCCAGGGCTGAGAGTATTGGAGATTGCTGCTTCCAGCGCGCCAGTTCCAGAAGAGGTCAAAACGTAGGCATCTGCGTCTTCTGCTTCTGCAAGCTTTTTCAGGGAATTTGTCACATTCATGAAAATCTTGGAGAACTCTTTTGTTCTATGTCCTAGCGGATGTTTTGCCAGTGTTGCAAGAACATCATCAGGGACTGGAGTCGGTCCGGGGATCATCAAGAATTCTTTTGCGTCCATGTTCAAATTTCCTGGTCGAGGGAGAAAACGGAGAACTCAATTTTGTCTGGTCGATAGAATATAGGTGTTGCTTCGCTTATTTGATCGTCTTTTATCGTAATAAGCACTTCTTGAACTTCTGGAAAGCAATCATTCCAGGTTTCGCATCTGAGGTTTTCGCATTCAAAATAGCCGATGGTCTTGAAGTCGCCGTTATTTGGTCGCTCTTCTGGCCAGGTAGGCAGCTTATCCCAATGAATCTTGTCGCCGAGTTTGTAATTGAGATTACGTACTGTGCCTGCTCTAAAACCAATTCCACAGGTTATTTCAGCCCCACATTTGGGACATTTGAAGTTGCTTTGCAAGTGGTTCGAACCGGACACTTCTGTCATGTGTGCACTCATCAGGTCCTTACTATTTTCCCTTAAAGAATGCCATCGTTGCACTTGGAATGTTGCTTCGTAAAGGCATTCCACAAAAAAAAGCGGGATCGTTCAAGAACGATCCCGCTTAATAAACTGCTCTCGCCTCTTAGGCTTTAACTAGCTGACGAGAGCCAAGGGCCTTTTTTTCATTCAAACGACGCTCAGCAATTTGATCTGCAGCCACATGAGGTGGTATGCCGTCGCTCTTTGCCAGTGTCAGAATGTTTGTGATGGTGTTGTAGATATTGCTTACTTTGCCCAGAACGGTCTCTTTGTTATAACCGTCAAGCTCTGCTGCAACGTTGATCAATCCGCCGCCGTTAATTGCATAATCCGGGGCATAGGTGATGCCTCTCTTCATCAGAGCAAAGCCATCATTTTCTGTTTCGAGCTGGTTATTGGCTGCGCCAGCAACTACTTTGCACTTCAAAAGCGGAATTGTGCGCTGGTTCAGAATTGCACCAAGTGCGCACGGTGCAAAAACATCACAGTCGACAGTGTAGATTTCGTCGGCTGCTACTACTGTAGCGCCAAACTCTTCTTTGATTCTTTCTGATTGGCTCGGATAAATATCACTAACCACGAGCCTGGCGCCAGCAGCTGAAAGGTAGCTGCACAAATGGCTGCCGACATTTCCCAGTCCTTGAATCGCTACTGTCATTCCACTGAGATCTTCGCCGAGTCCAGCGGCTTTGATGGCTGCCTTCATGCCCTGGAAAGTACCCAGTGCCGTCATTCCGCTTGGGTCTCCGCTGCCGCCTTCGTTGCTGCCGCCTACGGCAAAACGAGTTTGGGTGCGAATTGTATCGATGTCCTGAACCTTCATTCCGACGTCTTCGGCTGTTATGTAGCGTCCGCCCAGAGCTTCAACATATTTGCCGAACGCTTTGAGCAAGGCTTCGGATTTTTGGCTGCGAGCATCGCCCAGTATCACTGCTTTTCCGCCGCCGAGATTCAATCCGGCGATTGCGGCTTTGTAAGACATTCCACGTGACAAACGCAATACGTCTCTGAACGCTTCGGACTCATCCTTATAAGGCCACATTCGACATCCACCAAGAGCAGGGCCCAGAGCGGTGCTGTGAATACCTACGATGGCACGAAGGCCTGATGCTTTGTCCTGGAAAAACACAATTTGTTCGTGTCCATAAGAATCCAGGTCTTTGAATAGATCGAGCATTTTCCGAAATCTCCCACGTTTGTCTTCCGTATTTACGGTGCACAGAAATCGCACATACAATTGGTGTACATTTGTCTATGTGTTGTTTCAGTGTTGGCGCTTAACAATATGGCAACGCATGTGGGCTGTCAATGCCTCCACCTTTCAAACAATCCAGCAGTCCACTAAAGATGTTCTAACAGACTTGAAAGCCTCACGTGGGTGGTCATTTAGGATGAATTTAGAATTGCGCGTCCCTCAGTACCTTTTGCTCAAAAATGCATCCATTTATAAGGGTCTTTTTTAGGCGCTTTCTTTTTGGTGAGCACTAGATTTAGTATCACTTACTTTGCTCGGCAGGCAAGAATGTAAGTCGTGTAACTCCGGCACCCGCTGCGGCATCCATGACAGCGACGACATGCTTTTGCTGCGAGAGTGGGTCCGCCTGCAACTCTATAGAGAGATCTTTGCTGCCAAGTCGCTTCTGTTCTGCTTCTAGCTGTGTCTGTATAGACTTGCTGTCGTTTGAGCTTAAAGTCTGTCCTTGAAATTTCACCGTGCCATCACTTCGCACGGAGATTTTCAGAGAATCATCCTTCTGGTTATTAGCTGTACTTGTGCCTTTCTGTGGTACTGCTATCTTCAGTACCGTATTGCTTGTTAGTGGAGCAACGAGAATCATAATTACAAGGAGTACTAACATCACGTCAGTCAATGGTGTGATGTTGATCTGATTAAATGCCTGATTTTTCGAATTATATAATGACATTCTGCTCTACCTGCCGATCTTGAGAAACCGCGACAGCTTGTATCTTATAGCGCTTCTGAGATGATCAGCACCGGGCAAACACTGTATGGCACCTTCTTTTATCCCTGGATTTCTTGCACCATATGCGGTGGCAAACAGTCGCCGACAAAAAAGAGCCAGGCGGAGAAGTGCCTGGCTCTTCGAAATACTTAGAAAGGCTCTATTTGCCTGTGCCACCTTTTAGTGGTAGTACGCGCATTCTCTTGATTCCGGCTCCTGCCGCCGCATCCATAACAGCGACAACATATCTTTGTTGTGCGTCTGCATCTGATTGCAGCTCAAGCGGAATATCGGGAGTGCCGGCTTTCTGCTGTTCCGCGGCAATGCGCTGCTGAATTGTGTATGAATCGGCAGGCTGAACTGCAGACCCATTGAGTGTAACGATGCCTTGAGCGGAAACGTCGACTCTGATTTTTGGTCCTTTGTCCTCCTGGGGCTTTTGCTGCGAATTGCTAGGAGCTTGCGGAGGATCGACTTTGAGTACGGTCTGGTTGACCAATGGCGCAACCAGGATCATGATAACCAACAAGACGAGAAATACGTCGGTAAGCGGTGTGACATTGATATCGGTGAAAGTCTCACCGGTTCTGCCGCCCATTGCCATATGAAATGTCCTCCTGGTTACTAGCTGCGCAAATGTTGGAGACAATTGCTTGTATTAGCGCCTGGTAAGTTGCAATGAACTGGTTGCCCAATTCATAAGCCCCATCTTAACTGTTTTCCGGATTTGTCACCACAGGGATAACCCAAGGAGTCTGGCAAAAATGAGCTTCCACTACCTGAGAAAGCCGCGCTAATTTCATTCCCAGAGTCTTTGCGCTTTTCACACATTTCTTGGTTTTTGCATACAAGAAAATAAAATTCAGAAACAGTAGAGGGTGTCTATTTCTATTGCTTTTGTCAAGATACGATGGGTAGAGTGCATACGGCCTTTTCTTTGTCCTTGTCAAGAGTTTGATACCAAGCGGTTTTTCCCTCAGCCAGCAATCGAGCCTTTCGGATAATCTCTCGCATATTTTGCGGGAAGGGTTGATAGTAAGCGACTCGGCGATTACCTCATGCTAATATTCGCTTAGGCTAAGGGGCGAGGTGGCGAGTGACTGATAGCAAGGGAACCGAGTTGAGCAGAGCAGAAATCATGGCTTTGCCGAAAGTTCTCTTGCACGAGCATCTCGATTGTTCCTTGCGACCGTTGACGATGTTAGAGCTCTGGCAAGAGCTTGCCTGGGCTGTTCCAGTCAATTTCCCCGCTAAGCTGAAGCAGGAATACGAGTCCGGTGAACGAACAAAGGCTGCGGACTTGTATCAGGAATTCCTGATTACTCAGGCCAGTCTTTCGCTGAAAAATTACGTCGAGGCTATCGTTCATCACGTTCTCCCCCTGATGCAGACGGAAGAGCATCTGACGAGGATCACCCGTGAGAGGCTAGAGGATGCGCATGCTGATGGTGTGATTGCACTGGAGCTCCGCTTTGCTCCGCAGTTGCATACAGCTAGCGGGCTCAGTCTTGAGAAAGTCATGGATGCTATTGTTGCGGGAACCAGAGGATCTACGGTTCCGGTTCGGCTTATCGTTTGTGCTCTCAGGCATGAGACTCAGGCGATGGCGAAGCGGCTTGTTGATCTCGCTCTGGCTTACAGGGAGCACGTTGGGCTCTTCGACCTGGCTGGCGATGAACATGCCAATCCTGGCGTTTTGCTCTGGTGGGCTCAGGAAGCAGTTCGAGCCAGAGCCGGCGGACTTGAACTCGACATACACCTCTGGGAAACTGACGAACCGTCAGAGGAGGACCTGGCCAGACTTGCAGAATTCGAACTCAGCCGTCTCGGACACGGAATGCGTGGAGACAGGCAAGAGAACCGGATTCTGGAAGTCTGCCCAAGCTCAAATCTTGTTACCGGGCAAGTCAAACGTCTAGCGGAACATCCGATTGACCGGCTCTTCCGCCAGAACAAGAAAGTCACCGTCAACACCGACGGCACGTTGTTTACTCGCTCTGATCTCAGTGGTGAATACTCACTGCTGCACAAACAGTTCGGATGGGGAAAGCAGGAGTTTCTCGCGGTCAACCTGACTGCGCTGGATGCTTCCACATTCTCGGCTGAGTGCAAAAACGAGATCAGGTCCAGGCTGATGAAAGGCTATCAAAGCTGAGTTCAGCCTGGAAGTGCAAAGTGAATACTTGCACAGCAGTTTCGTATTCTCTAACCACTATCACTGGCAGCGCATTTTCTTGCGCTGCCTAGCAATGGAGTCACTGTTATGAGCAAAAAGAATGCTCTTCTGTTTGACGGCGTTCGCACGCCAGTCGGTTCCTATTTGCGCGGTCTTGCCGATGTCACCGTCGACAAGCTCGCCGAGCACACGCTGCGGGAACTCTTCAATCGCTCGAACCTGGCTCCGTCCATGTTCGACGGCTTTATCATGGGGCACGCCTTCCAGAGCGGTCTGACGCCGAACACGGCGCGCTTCACCTGGCTGAACGCCGGGCTGCCCGCCTCGAGCTACGCCTACACGATCCAGATTCAGTGCGGTTCGGGCATGAAGGCTGTCAACAACGCGATGGATTCCATCGCGCTGGGTGACGCGCACCTCATCGTCTCCGGTGGCGCTGAGAGCATGTCCACGATTCCGTACATCGCGCCTGCCAATCTGCGCACGAAGAGCAAGCTGAATCAGGCTCTGTCTCGCTGGCTGCCGAAGATGGGGCCGCGTATTCACGTCGGCATGGTCGATGACGGTCTGGCGCCCCTGCCTCTGATCAAGGACACTCGCACGGTCGCCATGGCGCAGACCGCGCAGCGTCTTGCCGATCAGTACGGCATCAGCCGCAAGGAGATGGACGCGTTTGCACTGCGCTCGCAGGAGCTGGCTGCACGCGCCATCGCCTCCGGTCGTTTCGATCGCGAGATTTCGCCTGTGCTTACGCCGCGCGGCATCTTCGCCCGTGACGAGCATCCGCGCGCGACCTCTGCCGAAGCGCTCGCCAAGCTGAAGCCCTCGCTCGGCACCCGCGACATCACCGCCGGCAATGCCTCTGGCATCAACGATGGCGCCTGCTTCCTGGCCGTCGGCTCGGAAGCGAAGGCTGACGGACTGGGCATCGCGCCTCTGGCTCGCCTGGTCGACCACGCCACCGTCGCGCTCGATCCCGAGCAGATGGGGCTGGGTCCGGTCTTCGCGGTGCGCCGCCTTCTGGAGCGCAACGGTCTCACTCTTGCGGACATCGACCTCATCGAGCTCAACGAAGCCTTCGCTGCCCAGTATCTGGCCTGCGAGAAGCTGCTCGGTCTGGATCGCGAGAAGGTCAACGTCAACGGTGGCGCCGTGGCTCTCGGTCACCCGATTGCCATGTCCGGCGCGCGCGTCATCCTCACCCTTGCTCATGAGCTGAAGGCGCGTGGCCTGAAGCGTGGCATCGCGACGCTCTGCGTCGGCGGTGGCATGGGCGTGGCGACTCTGATCGAGTCGGTCTAGTACGGTATTTCACCAAAGGCAGGTCGGCGGCTCATCCTCACGGGTGGGTCGCCTGCTTGCGCTGCCAAAGGAATAACAATCATGAGCGATAAGAATCTCAAAACGCTCAGCAGCGGCAAGGCCGTTAAACTGAGCATTCTCAACAATGGCATTGCTGTTCTCACTCTCGATCTCGAGGACAGCAAGGTCAACAAGCTTTCCACACCGGTGATGGCCGAACTCGACGCGGCGTTCGAACTGCTCGCCAAGCAGTCCGGCGTGCGTGGTCTGGTCATCAACTCCGGCAAGCGCGACATGTTCGTCGCCGGCGCGGATCTCGACGAGGTGTCGAAGATCCAGAAGATGTCGCCGACCGTGTCTTTCCAGGCTACCGAGCACGGCAAGGCTGTGTTCGCGAAGCTGGAAGCGCTTCCCTTCCCGACCGTGGCTGCTGTCGATGGCACCTGCCTCGGCGGTGGTACGGAGCTGACCCTGGCTTGCACCTACCGGCTTGCCAGCGACAATCCGAAGACCAAGTTCGGCCTGCCCGAAGTCGGTCTGGGCTTCATCCCCGGCTGGGGTGGCAGCGTACGCTTGCCGCGCCTCATCGGTGTGCAGTCGGCTCTCGAGCTGATTCTGCAGCCGTTGAAGACCTGGGATGCGCAGAAGGCCTGGCGCACTGGCATGGCATCGGAAGTGGTGCCTGCCGACAAGCTGATGGAACGTGCCATCGCTGTCGCGTCGGGTGCGCGCCCGAAGACGGCCAAGCAGCCCTTGAAGGCACGTGCCATGCGCACGGCCCTCGAGAAGAACTGGGTCGCCGCTGTGGCTCTGACTCTGGTCGGTGCTCTGGCTGGTGGTATTGTGGGCGGTGTCGTTGGTGGCCTTTACGGGCTCATCTTCTCGCACTTCCTCAGTGCCGCGGCTACGGCTTCCTGCTGGACCTCCGCTGCGCTGGCTCTGCTCGGCGCTGTCGCGGGCTCCGTCTATCCGTTCGGTCGCAATCAGCTCCGCAAGGGCGCGACCGCGATGGTGATGAAGGAGACCAAGGGCAACTACCCGGCTCCGCTTCAGGCGATCAAGGTCGCCATGGCGGCGATCGAGGGTTCGCCCGAGCGCGCCTACAAGATGGAGTCGGTCGCCTTCGGCAATCTCTGCACGGGCGCTGTCTCGCAGAACATGGTGCGCCTCTTCCACCTGACGCAGGGCGCCAAGAAGCTGCCCGCCGAGCTGCTGCCCAAGAAGGTCGGCGTGCTCGGTTGCGGCACCATGGGCGCCGGCATCGTGCAACTCACGGCACTGTCCGGTTTCAAGGTCGTCGCTCGTGACCCCTATCCGGGTGCGATCGAGCGCGGTCAGGCTACCGTCAAGGGACTCTTCGACAAGCTGGTCGAGAAGAAGGTGCTTTCGGCTGATGAAGCCGCGAAGCTCTTCGGCAACATCACCTTCGTCAAGGACGAGACGGCTCCCCTGGCTGACTGCGACCTGATCATCGAAGCGGTGATCGAGGAAGTCGCGGCCAAGCAGACGGTCTATCGCGAGCTGGAGAAGGTGCTGGCCGGGCGCAAGTGCGTCATCGCAACCAACACGTCCTCGCTGCGCGTGACGACGCTGGGCTCCTGCCTGGCTGACCAGTCGCGCTTCGGTGGGCTGCACTTCTTCAACCCGGTGCACGCCATGAAGTTCGTCGAGGTGATCCGCGGCGACCAGACTTCGGATGAGACGGCGGATACCCTCCAGGTGTTCGCTACCAAGCTGAACAAGGTCACCCGCGCGTTCAAGGACCGCCCGCTCTTCGTTGTGAACCGCATTCTGGCTCCGGTCATGAATGAGGTGATGCAGCTGCTCGAGAGCGGTGTCCCGGCCGAAGACATCGAGAAGGCGATGACTAAGTTCGGCATGCCGATGGGTCCGCTGACTCTGATGGATGAAGTCGGGCTCGACATCTGCGCCAACGTTCTGCGTGAAGCCAACGCCGCTTTCGGTGCGCGCGTCTCGCAGTCGTCCCTCTTCGCTTTCTTCAAGGCGAACAAGCTCACGGGCAAGAAGGGTGGCAAGGGCTTCTTCCTCTACGACGAAAAGGGCAAGGCGAAGGGTCTCAATCCTGAGCTCGTCGCGCAGCTGCCCAAGAAGTCCGTGACGAAGAAGATCGAGGAAATCCAGGATCGCCTGGTGCTCGCCATGGTCAACGAAGCGATTCGTTGCATGGAAGAGGGCATCGCAAGCGACGCGGATGACCTCAATCTGGCCATGATTCTTGGCACGGGCTGGGCGCCGTTCCGCGGCGGTCCGCTGCGCTATGCCGACTCGCTCGGCAGCCGCACGCTGCTGCAGAAGCTGGACACACTCTACGCCGCTACCGGCGACGAGAACTACAAGCCCGCCAATCTGCTCCGGCGCATGGCGGCTAGCGGCGAGACGTTCTGCCGTTAAGATCGTTACGGCGGCGCGGTGGTATCGCAATTGATACCATCGCGCTTGCTGGCTTTCGGTCGGAAGGAAGACGGGAGAGCAGGTAAAACTGCTCCCCGTCTTTCTTTTTTCTCTCTGGTTGTCAATCTCGTTAACGAGATGCCAGGTTTTTGAGTTTCCATTTGAACAAGCTGTTTTGCACAGCTCAAGATCAAGGAGAACATTATGACAAAAGCAACACTGTCTCTGGAACAGGCTCGCCGCCTGCCAAAGATTATCTTGCATGAGCACTACGATTGTTCGATTCGTCCCGAGCACGTTCTGGCGACTGGTACCGCCCGCGGTTTCAATGTCCCGGCCGAACACAAGGCAGCCTGGCTCGCCGCCGGCACGGATCGGAATGCGCAGAATCTCGCTGCTGCCGCGTATCAGCGCTGGCTCAACGAGCATGCTCGCATGTCCCTGACGAACTATTTGCAGATTCTCTGGGAGCAGGTTCTCCCGACTCTGCAGACGCAGGATGACCTCTACAAGACCGCCAGGGAACGCATCGAAGATGCAGTCGCCGACGGCATGATTTTTCTCAAGCTTCGTTTTGCGCCGCAGCTTCACCGGCGTGAAGGGCTGACTCTGCAGCAGGTGATTGATCCTCTGCAGCAAGCCGTGAGCGAATCCCCAATTCCGGTGCGCCTGGTTGTCTGCGCTCTGCGCCATGAGAATGGTCGTCTGGGCTGGCATCTGGCCAACTCGGTGATTCGCAACCCGCTTGTCAGCACTTTCGACCTGGCCGGCGACGAGTCCAAGTTTCCCGGGGTTCTGCCCTGGTGGGCTCGGCAAGCACGTCGTGTCCGCGCGGCCGGCAAGCAAATCAGCTGTCACATCGGCGAAGCCATGCCGATTACCGACGCTGATCATGCGGCCTTGGACGAGATCGGTTGTGAGGAACTTGGGCACGGTGTCCAGGGCGATCCTCGCAATAAGCTCTGCACGGTTTGCATGACGAGCAATCTGGTTACGCACATAGCGGAGAGCCCGGAAAAGCATCCCATCGATCGGATGTACCGGGAAGGGCGCAATGTCAGCGTCGACCTCGACGGTACTCTCCTGACCGGCACCACCGCCTCCCATGAGTACGTGCTCTTGAATCAGACCTTCGGCTGGGGCCCGCAGGACTTCCTGCGCTGCAATTTGAACGGACTGAAGTTTGCCCCGGTGGATGAGCGGGTTCGAGAAGAACTTGTCGCTCGTCTGAAGGAAGCCTACGGACAGGAGAAATTCTGAGACCGTAGTTTCATGCGCGGCTTCGTGTTCACCTGAGCACGAAGCCGCAGACCACATGTGAAAGGAACAAAAATGGTGCGATATCTTGACCTTCCTCAAGCCGGCGAGCAGGAAGCAATCCAGACCATGGTGGATGCCACCATCGAGAAGCAGCGTCGCGAGCACAAGCCCGGTACTCTGGCTCGCCGCGACGTGCACTCGAAATCTCACGGAACCGTGAAGGCCAAATTCCGCGTTCTGGGCAATTTGCCGGAATCGGTGAAGCTGGGTCTCTTCGCCAAAGAGGCCGTTTATGACGCTGACTTGCGCTTTTCCAACGGCGCTCTTGGTGCCGCTGGTTTCGACATTCTCCCCAACATCCGCGGACTCGGCATCAAGGTCTACGGCGTTCCCGGCGAGAAGATGCTTCCGGGCAGCCAGAATTCGACCGAGCACGACTTCCTCATGGCCAACGATCACACCTTCTTCGTCCCGAAGATCGAGCAAATGGTATTGCTCACTCAGGGACGTATGAAGGAGCTGCTTGGCTCGCATCCGCAGGTCGTTCTCAATATCCTCGGCGCTATGGCCAAGCTGGTGAAGAATCCGCTGGAAATCGATTACTTCTCGCAGGTGCCTTATCGCTACGGCGACTTCGCTTGCAAGTACGCACTGATTCCTGAGCGGCATTCGTCGTTCTTCTCATTGCCCAACGGCTTTGACCGGGATTTCCTGCGGCATGCAGTCGAGAAGACACTGCAGCGTCGCGAGGCGAAATTCACCTTCGGCGTGCAGTTCCAGCGCGAAGGAGAGTCGATTGCCGACTCGTCCAGGCGCTGGCGCGGTCGCATCATTCCGCTTGCGGAAATCACCGTCCTGCGCAGTGATCGCCCTCTGCTCGAATCGGATGGCGAGGCGCTTTCGTTCAACCCCTGGCGTTCTCTGGAAGTCCACCAGCCATTGAGCTGGGTGGGTCGAGCTCGTCGTGCGGTTTACCTGGCTGATTTCGAGTGGCGTTCCAAAATGAACGGCAACAAATAAGCCATTACTTTATTATCTGAACGCATCCCCGGTGCTAGCAATGCGGTATTACATCGCATACTAGCGCCGGGATGCTGCTTTTTTCTCTGTTTTCATTTGATTCTTTAGATATTATATCAAGTAGTAAAACTCGCTTTTTGAAATAAGTGGGCTGTACCCAATCTAGTAGACACGGGCTAGACGAGGATCGCTCCGAAAAGTAAAATCAGGAGGAGCACCATGGCTAGAAAGAAAGAGCGGATCATTTTTCATTCTGAATATCAGGAAAAGGCAG
>JBIKOL010000212.1:0-12470 GCA_044358055.1 Obscuribacteraceae bacterium (SeqCode) | reverse complement strand
CTGTAAAAGATGGCAGCAAAGATAGCGGTTCAGCTCCTGTAAAAGATGGCAGCAAAGATAGCGGTTCAGCTCCTGTAAAAGATGGCACCAATAGCGGTGGCATCGATCATGGCAACGGAGATAAATACAAACCCCTACCAGAGCCATATCCTGCTCCTCGTCCAGAGCCGTATCCTGGTCCTCGTCCGGAGCCGACGCCTAGACCGGAACCATTGCCGAGTCCGAATCCGCACCCGTTCCCACATCCGGAACCATTGCCGAATCCCGAGCCGCGCCCGAATCCGCATCCGTTCCCACATCCGGAACCATTGCCGAATCCCGAGCCGCGCCCGAATCCGCATCCGTTCCCACATCCGGAACCAAGTCCTGAGCCAAATCCGAATCCTCGTCCGTTCCCACGTCCGGAACCAAGTCCTGAGCCGCACCCGAATCCGATTCCGCGTCCGGTTCCACGTCCGGAACCAGGACCCGATCATCCGAATCCGAATCCTCGTCCGTTCCCACGTCCAGAAACGACAAATCCGTTTGAAAATTCCAAATTCAAACCAATACCAGCTGACAAAAAAGGTGTCACCTGGGACTGGGGCAAGAAAGCATAACGAAGTTTACTGTTCAACTGATGGGATACTAGAGTGTTTGAGAAATCAAACACTCTTTTTTTCAGCAAAACTCTAAGCTTCGCAGCTTGTAAGGATTCGTTTCATATGGCGCTCCCTTTCAAATGGCGATTTGCACGAATCTTATGTGTAGGGGCGAGGCCATGCCTCGCCTTGTTTGCATCCAACAAAATAGAATGACACCTAATCAGCCCAATAATCATTTGCGTATTCCCGCAAAAGCTCTGCGCATACCCAAGTTGTTTTTGAAATCCGCAAAAAGCATAATCTAAACATCGAATGCAACGAACACCTGCGGGGTGTGCAAGAGAGCCAGGGAATTTTATCAGGTTTTTGGTTGGTCCTTATTGATCTACAAACTGGATGCAGCATGGGAGTGCTGTGGTGGGTTAGATCATGAGGGAGAGGAGCTGTCTCATGTCAGAAGGCAATAAGAATTCCGAAAAGGAAGCAGTACAAGAGTCCCCGAAGAACGCTGCTTCGGAGCAAAGCCGTGAATCATTTTCGCATCAAGCGATAGATGAAGCCATTCGCGCCGCACAAGGCGCTGGACATGCCATATCAGATCGCGCATCCAATTCCGGCAGCAACGAAAAACAGAGCACTCTTCCGAGCGTAACACTCGAAGATTCAAAATCAGTAGGCAAGCAAGCTGTGCAAGCTGGCCAGGAAGCTGCCGGCAAAGTCGGACATGACTCAAAGAACGCCGAAAATAATCAGGGTAACTCCAGTGCCGATTCGCACAAGTCTGGAAACAATCTCGAAGAAATGGCGAAGAAAGTCGGACAGGGAGCCGGTGATGCTGCTAAGGCTGGCAGTGCAGTTCAAGACATGAACAAAGACAACGACAAAATCGCAGACAAGATCTCAGACATGATCAAAGACGGAAAGTTCAATCCGGAAGATCTCAATAAACAGTTTAAGGATCTCTTCAAGCAAAAAGATGGCGTTGAATCACTTCCAACAGGTGATCACATCGTCAGAGAAGACGGAAAACAAACCTTGTTCACACCCAACGGTGATCGCATCTCGATCAATCCAGATGGAACGAACACTGTTAAAGGTGATGTTAGCGAAGTTAAGACCAACGAAGATGGATCAACAACAGTCACGTTCGGTGATGGCGCAAGGGTACAGTTCGACAAGGAAGGTTTCTTGAGCATCGACCGCGGCAATCAAGGCATTGCTTTCGGACGGATTGGTCACGGTGGAATGGGGCCCAAGGATCCATTTCCTATCAAACCATGGGGTAACCCAGGTCATGAGCTGCCAGGCAATCCAGGTGGTGGCATAGAAGATTGGAAAAACAACACGAAGATGAAAGAGTTAATGGATAAAAACAAATAACTAGAACTAGAGAAATAGCGCCAGCCCCCTGGTGCGAAAACAAAGAAGTGCCTGTCACTCACCAGGCGCTTTCTTTGTTTTAAATGCTTTGACAGCGTTGGAACTGCTCCAGTTCTTCCTGCGTATATGTAGGGGCGAGGCCATGCATCGCCCGCGCATGTTCAATGATGAGGCAGATCGATTGCGATTCTTACTGAGCCATGATCAATGCGCTGTGAATCGAATCCTTCAATTCAACTTTGCATTCTCCAAGCTCTTTTTCCAATTGCTGTGAAGTGCTCAGCGCTTTCTGCAGAGCATCAGCCGCATTGTTCAAGAAGCGATCATCAGGCTTTCCTTTCGACTTGGCAAATTCACGATCTACTTGCTGCAACTGTCGCAAACTCTTGTCGAGATCCCGAACAATGTTGTGCACCTGTTTCTGCGCCTCGGCTACATGAGCACCGGTGGAATCATTGCCACTGTTCAAATGCAAGACCATAAATTCTTCGCGCGAGAATTGTCTTCCACTTGGAGGCGCTTTAAGATCTCCCGCTTCAACCGCAGTGGCGAAATGCGAGCAAATAATTGCAGCACTCACGCAAAGAATTTTCTTCATTAGCCCTGACCTCGATTTTTCTCCTCCCAAGATTGTAAGATTATGCGGTGGCGAAATACCAGTTAGGTTTACAAAGGTATCGTTTGAATAATCTCCCCGCGAAGACTTTAGTGTTGCGCTTGCCTCTTATTGCAAGCATCTTCCTGACATCAACAGCAACAACGGCTCTTCTGTATTCACCTCAAGCGCATGCACAGGCGGCGCCGGCACAAGGCGGGGAGTTTGTCGACCTGCAACAGAAACCTGGAACAAGCGGCAGCGAATCAACACTTGCCAGCTCCGCGGAATTGCTTCGCCGCGGTCTAGACGAAATGAACAGACAATTGTTTGCAGAAGCAGCTCAAGATTTTCGCGAAGTTCTGAGGCGAGATCCACAAAACCTTGTTGCTCGAAATAACCTTGCCGTCGCACTTAAGAAGCAGGGACAACTCGATGAAGCATTGCAGGAATACAAAAAAGCAATCGAAGGAAACCCCAATCGTGCTGAGTTGTACAACAATCTAGCCTGCACTTACATGGCTCAGGGTAATTTCACGCAAGCGATGCAATCGTTCTACCAGGCAATTCATTTGAAGCCTGACTACGCCAGTGCAAGATATAACCTGGCACACTTGATGTATTTAACGGGAAACTATGATGGCGCAATAGAACAATACCAGGAAGCAATCAGGCTTGAGCCCAAATCAGCTATCATGCATCGTGATTTTGGCGATGCACTCAAATCGGCTGGACAAACGAAACAGGCAATCATCGAATACAAAGCGGCAGAAAGGCTTGGTGACAATTCAATTCATTTGCTCGTAAAAATTGCACGAGCAGAAAAGGATGCGCAGGAGCTATCTCAAGCGAGGCAAACACTTGAACGCGCGCTAGAGAAAGAGCCCAAGAATACAGAAGTCTTGAATTTGCTCGGGCTTGTCTGCTGGAGAGAGAATCACTTAAAAGATGCGCAAGCATTTTTTGAACGAGCACTAGATCTTGACCCTCATTATCCACAGGCGCGCAATAATCTAGGAATCATTTTGTATCTTTTGCATCGTTATGAAGAAGCTGTCGCCGTATGGCGGCAGGCACTCGCAATCAAGCCTGATTACGCCGAAGTTCATTACAACATGGGCGCAGCATTATTCCGTGCTGGATTATACAAACAATCTGCAGAAGCCTACTCTGAGAGTTTGAAATACAATGCGCAAGATGCCAGAGCGCATAACAACCGGGGTCTGGCGCTGGCTAAGCTCGGTGAGCACAAGGCAGCACTTGACGAATGGCGAAAAGCGCTCCAAATAGATCCTGATCTCGGGCAGGCTCACATAAATCTGGGTCGAGAATTGATGCAGGGTCAACCTCCGAATCAAGAAGACATACATGAGAGCGGCTAAGTAAATCGAACCTTTCTTTGCGATATGATCTCAAGCCAGCACCGGAAAGCAAGGATCACAAGAGGTCACTAAAGAATGGAAGGCTCCGAACACTTCGATCTCGCTGCAACCAGCCATGCCGTCTGGAATGCAATCAGTTCAGTCGTATGCCGCATCGGCTTCGACGCTGCGGTTCACGGCTTATGTGTCGCTTCTATAGTGCTCGTTTTCGGAATCTACTTCAGCGCCAGACAGCACCGTTACGGCAAGCCGCTTATCGCCGTATTCAGAAAAATGGCTATCTTCTGCTCGATTCTTGTGATTCCTGGTCTGATTTCTTTGATAAGCAGCGGCAAACTGCCTCCAGTGAACTCTCTGCAACTTTCTTCCATTGGTTTGATCGGCTTCTGGACGCTGGTAACGCTTCATTTATGCATGGAAGAAATGAATTTTCAGCTTTTTCCATCAAACCAGACGGGACGCCAGAACTAGTTTTTTTCCCACATAGATTGAACTGTTGCCTTTTTCAGTCCTCCTAAGTAGATCATTTTTGGGGTACTTTTTCCAATCGAATTGTTGGAATACCGGCCGCTATATTAATAGTGTTGCGGCACTGAAGTGAGCAACAAAATCGAAAGAGAGCCTTCCCCCCTGGCTCCCATCGATGACAAAAGAAGAAGGCAACCTCTCCCCCAAAGGTTCGCCTCCCCAAAAAAGAAAGACAGCTACCGCCGTCCGGACTAGTAATCCCTTCCGAAGAGCTCCCCCACTCTATTCGGTCTTACTAAGTTTCGGAATACTGAGTCCAGGCGGTAGCTGTATTTTTTTTGCCTGTTTTTTTGCCTGTTTTCTCGTCATGCATATGTCATCAACGCCAATAAAGTCTTGAAAAAAAGGAATTGGCTTAGGAAACACGGATGCATCAGGAGCAGAAGTTTATAAATTTAATTAAAAGAACTAAGCGCTAAGGCATGCGAAACTGCCATCAATGGCACTTTTTGAAAGGCATGGATGATGCAAACTCGACGCGATTTCCTCAGAATTGCAGGTGCAGGCTTTGCTGCACTTGCATCCGGCACATTGACTCAAAGCGCATACTCAGCAGTTAGCAATCCCACCCAGGGAATTCGCTCATGGGTGACAAGTAAATCGAAGAAAATCGCCGAAGGCACGGCATTGAATTGGAGCACTACAACTGGTGGCAGCATAAAAAATGCTGTCGAAGTCAGCCTGGATAAAAAGCAAGAAGTCCTTGGCTTCGGCGCCGCTTTTACAGATGCCGCTTGCTACAACTTCCATCAGCTTTCCGATTCAGCACGCGCGAATCTCTTCCATGAGCTTTTCTCATCCGAAGGTTTAGATCTCAGCGTTGGACGCATCTGCATCGGCTCAAGCGATTATGCCGCTAAGGTCTACAGCTACGATGAAGGAGAGCCAGACCCTGAGATGAAGCGCTTCTCGATCGAACACGACAACGAATACATTCTGCCGATTTTAAAACAGGCACGCAAAGTAAACCCGGACCTTTTCTTGCTTGCATCACCGTGGAGTCCACCCGGCTGGATGAAACCAAGCAACACAATGCTTGGTGGAAACATGAACCGTAAGCATTTAGATGCGTATGCAAAATATTTCGTCAAATTCTTGAAGGCGTATGACAGCGCCGGAGTGCCGGTGCAAGCGGTTTCCGTGCAAAACGAAGTGGATACTGACCAGGATGGAAGAATGCCTGCCTGTGCCTGGCCGCAAGAAATCGAAATGGATTTCGTTCGATATAATCTTGGACCAGCACTGGAAAAGGAAGGAATCAAAACAAAAATCTGGATCATTGACCACAATTACAATCTCTGGGGAAGAGCCGTTGATGAGCTGGAAGGCGACCTTATGCGCAAGTATGTCGGTGGAGTTGCCTGGCATGGATACGTTGGTTCCCCTGCATTGATGACACGTGTGCACGATCGCTTTCCAGAAGTGGATATGTTCTGGACTGAAGGTGGACCAGATTACACTCAGCCAGATTACGCCACAGATTGGGTTAAATGGGGAACTGCATTCAGCGGTATCATGAACAACTGGTGCAGATGCATTATTGGATGGAACCTTTCTCTTGATGAAGTGGGCAAACCAAACATTGGTCCATTTCCCTGCGGCGGTCTGGTAACCATCAATTCAAAATCGAAAGAGATTTCGCATAGCGGACAATATTGGGCACTTGCTCACTTCTCCAAATTCATCAAGCGCGGAGCAAAAGTTCTTGCCTCGAAATCAGATGAAGCCAATGTCCATTTCCTGGCTGCCGAGAATCCGGGTGGGCAGAAAGTGCTTGTTGCAACAAATGCCGAAAATACCAGCAAGAAAGTCACGCTGCAATTCGGCAAACAGTCTGCAGAGCTCAATCTGGAACCAGAGTCTATAAGCACATTCACATGGAACTAGCGCCGTCCAACCGAAAAGCGATAAAATTGATTGAAGGTAGCTTAAGCCTAAGACAGTAGAGGTTCTAATGAAAAATCGTGGAATTCTAATTCTTCTCGGGCTTGTCTTGAGCGTTCAAGCTGCGTCGGCGCAGAATTATAGAAACGGAAACAACGGACAATACGTTGGCAGCCCCGGTGCGGGCATCAGCCAAAATCCCTACAACCAGCACTATTACAATCCGTACACTAACTTATATCAGTCCACACCGGTGCCAAACTCGAATTACTACAATGCAGGCAACGGCCAGCACATTTATGCCGGTCAGCAGTATCCCTACGCGAACCAGGGTGGATACGGCTATTATGCACCGAATCCTTATGCTACTGGTTATCCTGCGTATGGTACTCCAGTGCCGGTAAACGGTAACTATTTCCGCTTTAATGTCGGCGGATTTTCCGGTTCTTACTGGAAATCGCCTTCCGGTTATTACTATCCATGGGGTGTTGGTGGGGTTTACTCCGCCCCGCCGCCTGTAATCACGATGCAGCAAGGCGAATCACAGCCGGTGCAGCCGCCCGTAACAGACATGATGAAAGATATGAACACTTATCTAGAAGAACAAAACAAGAATAACAAGTTCAAATCAGACGATTACCAGCACCTTGCTCGGCGTTTGCGTGATATTCAAAATGTGGAATCATCGATGCGTGCACGCAATGGCGGGAAACTCGATCCCACAGACGAAGACCAAGTGCGCAAAGATCTCGCCATGCTTTCCGGCGACATAGTCCGCAGAATTATTCCCTAATTCCGCATCCCGGGAGCGCCGGCGGCTCGCCGGCTTTTGAATGGATCGATCGATTACTTATTTTAGAAGCCGGCGAGCCGCAGCTAGCCTCGTAATGGGGAACTGTGCGAGCGAATCGAGTGCGGGTTGGAGAGGCGACGCTGGCGCTCCCGGACTGGATTCAACCTGTCCATTTCTAAGCAACTGCGGAGGGGCCCGCAGAAGGTCGAACGACTTCCATGACAAAACGGCGCAGTTCTTCTTGAACAGAATGCATCGCCATTGCAGCATCCAACTTGCGCCAGCGATTGGGATCCTGCTCGGATAGCGCAAGATACCCGTTGCGCACTTTCTGATGAAATTCCAACGCTTCACGCTCTAAACGATCATGCCCGCTTGGGTGAAGACGAGCCAGTCCGGCGCTGCTTTCAATGTCGAACAGTATTGTGCGAACCGGTATCAATCCTTGAGTCGCAACATCGTTGATTTTGCGAATCAGGTCAAGATCAATCCCTCGTCCGTATCCCTGGTAAGCAAGCGTTGAGTCGATGTAGCGATCGCAAAATACAACCTTGCCTTCTTCTAGCGCAGGCAAAATAATTTCAGAAACATTCTGTGCACGATCTGCTTCGTACAAGAGCAGCTCGGCCACCGGGCTGACCACAGATTTAGCATCGAGCAATATGCGTCGGATTGGTTTACCTAGCGAGGTGCCACCAGGATCCCGCGTCATCACGTGCTCAATGTTTTCATCTTGAAGATATTTCGCGAGCAACTTTAACTGAGTTGTCTTTCCTGCGCCTTCTGGACCTTCAAGCGTAATGAATATGCCTTTTCTTTTTGATGCCATCTTTAATTTGTTGCCCAAATAGGTGTTAGTTCAACAGAGCTTCAGTGCCCTTGATCAAATCTTGCTCAGTAATAGTGGCACCATTGCTGATGGATTTCGGCTTGCCATCTTTGCCGACAAAAACAACGGTCGGCAGAATTTTGATGTGGTAAACATCGTCGGCAAGGTGCTTTCCTTCGCCCACATCGCAATCATAATGAACAAAAGCAACTCGACCTTTGTATGATTCAGCGACTTTATCAAATATTGGTGTCAGTTTCTTGCAGGGAATGCACCATACTGCTCCAAAATCTAAAACTTTCGGACCAGTGGTAGCAGCGGAGCTTGCGGCGCTCGCGCCAGCATTCATGCTATCTAACGCCTTCTGCGCATAGCTGACGAGCGATGCTTCCTTTCCGTTTTTAACAACCCATTCAAACTCTTTCTTTGCCTTTGCAGTTTGCTTGGTGTTCATGAGAGAGAGTGCAAGATAGTAATGCGCATTCACATCGGAAGCATCTTTCGCAATTATAGCTTCACTATCCTTTATGGTTTGGGTGTAATTCTTCTTGTTGTAGACTTCCTTCAACTTCTTATCGGTTTCTGATTCCGCCGCGAAGCCAAACTGAGAACTGAAGGACGAAATGCATACTGCGGCAAGGAAAATCGTAATTGACCGCGATTGGACATTAAGCATCAAGGTTACCCCATGAAAACGACCACAAAGCCGCCTTTATTTTTTCACTTTTGCAATTTATTCACAAGTCTGGAAGCTCAATTTACAAGGGTCTTTGTGCTATGATTTCCGCAAATAACTGAATTAGTCAGCACTGGTGTCCGGCGGAAAGCCGCATGATTGGTAGCCTGATCGCATTGCTTGCTGAAAAGCGGCAGTTGGCGGCAGGTGTGAATATCTCGCGTATCGGAGGTTTATTTCTTATGACACAGACGATGGCCGCTCCAAAGGTCAAAGTAGATCGCAAGTGGCAGCTATTTATTGATGGAAAGTTTGAGGACGGCGAATCAGAACGCACCTTGATAAATCCAGCTAATGGCGCAGTACTTTGCAAGGTATCCGAAGCCTCCACAAAGCAGGTCGAAAAGGCTATCCAGGCTGCAAGAAAGGCCTTCGACCACGGACCATGGCCAAAAATGACTGCTCTTGAGCGCGCTCAAGTTCTCAACAAACTGGCTGACAAAATTGATGAACATGCCGACGAACTGGCAGAGCTAGAAACACTCAATGGCGGCAAGCCTCTTCGTGAATCTAAATATGATATGACTGACGCGGCAAATTGCTTCCGTTATTATGCCGGTCTCATCACAAAACCAACCGGACAGAGCGTTGACGTTCCGGCACCTTCAATCACTCAAATCGTGCGAGAACCGATCGGTGTCTGCGGACAAATAATTCCCTGGAATTATCCACTTCTTATGGGTGCATGGAAATTGGCTCCATGTCTGGCTGCTGGTAATACCACAATTCTCAAGCCAAGCGAATTTACACCACTGACTGCTATCCGTCTTGCTGAACTTATTAAAGAAGTTGGCATTCCTGATGGCGTGGTTAACATCGTTCTGGGCGATGGACCAAAAGTTGGACACCCAATTGCAGAAAGCCATCTCGTCGACAAAGTTGCCTTCACAGGCAGCGTAAAAACAGGCAAAATGGTCGCACAAGCCGCGCTGGGGAACTTGAAGAAAGTTACCCTGGAACTTGGCGGCAAATCACCGATGCTCGTATTCGATGATGTAGATATCGAAACAGCGGTTGATTATGCACTCTTCGCGATTTTCGCAAATTCCGGTCAGGTCTGCTCGGCAGGCTCGCGCTTTGTTGTTCAAGACAAAATCTACGACAAGTTCGTCCAGCGATTTGTGGAACGCAGCAAGAAGATTCGCGTGGGTCCAGGACTTGATGAGCAAACAGAGATGGGTCCGCTGGTTAACGAAACACAGTGGAACCGCGTCAAAGAATACATCGAAATTGGCAAGAAAGAAGGTGCCAAACTCGAAACCGGCGGCGACTGCCCAAGTGGTGGGAAGTACGAGAAAGGCTTCTACGTCAACCCGACAATCTTCAGCAACGTAAAACCAGATATGCGCGTTGTTCAAGAAGAGATTTTTGGACCCGTTGCAGTCGTTCAGAAATTCATAACTGAGGAAGAAGCCGTTGAATTGGCGAACAATTCACCATATGGACTTGCCGGCGCCGTATTCACCAACGATGTCACCAGAGCTTACCGCGTAATCAAAGGTATCAGAGCTGGTATCACATGGATCAATGGTTATCACAATACCTACAACGAATGTCCATGGGGCGGATACAAGCAAAGCGGCTGGGGACGGGAACTAGGCACCTTCGGACTTGACGCTTACACCGAAGTGAAGCAAATCAATCTGAACCTTGCTCCAGATCCGGTCGGCTGGTTCGAGAAATAATCTAGAGGACTACGATCTAGAGGACTAAGATCTAGAGACTAAGATCTAGAGACTACGATCTAGAGGACTAAGATCTAGAGACTAAGATCTAGAGACTAAGATCTACAGACTGCATTCTAGAGGAATATGATCTGAAGGAATACGATCTAAAAGAAAGGGCGACGCATGGCGTCGCCCTTTCTTTTGTATCAACACTAGATTTTTTGACTATAGATCTTTTTTTCGCTCGCTTCGCAATCAGCATTTGCTCAATCAAGAACCACCTATTGGTCCCCATTTAAATACAACCGACAACAGGATCATCGCGATGTTGATCGAAAAATAGGCAAACATGATTCCAGTGCCAAGCAATAGTTGAAAACACAGAATGGCGTAGCGTGGATCAAGACTTCGCAGAATACCAAAGCGAATTATCACATACCAGACAATGGCCATTCCTAAAACCACATCTGCCCCGATGCCGAGAATTGCACAAATAGGTCTAAGTTCGGCACTTACCGTAAACAGCACAAGAAGCACAAGAACCATTCCAAGACCCGTCCACATCAATATTGTGGAACGGCGATCATCGACGCGAACTTTTACCGTCTTGTCTTTTTCAGCGTTATCAATAAATGAAAGAGTTTTCTGGGCAGTCTTGAAGATATTGTCGCGCACAATTTTTAGTGTGGATCTCCCTGAAGGTGGAAGTCCATCTGCAGGAATTTGGCCTGGTCCTGTGCCAATGGTTGGAGGTTCGTTCCAATTTTCGTCTGAATTGCTCAAGATGATTTCCTCTTCGCCCAGTCAATGCCAGTTGATTTAGAATGTGCAACGCCTGTTGCAGGTACACAGTTCGTTCCCTTACTACCCTACCATTAATTCGGGAATAGGGGGAGGTCCAGGCAAAACTGGCGCTCCAAGAATGGCGGGCATCTTTCCGCTCCGCCGGCAAATTTAAAGCGACCGATAAGAAGCGGCTCGGTTTTCAATGCGTTATGGGAAGATAATCGCAGAGTCAGCCGTGACACGCACTTTGCATTAGCAAATCGGCTATCATATTAGTCTTTCTGGCGGGCAAGAAGCCCGCGTTTGCTCTGGACTTGAGGCCTGCTAATGTACAAATTTTCTCGAAACTTATTCGCTCTCATTTGCTCCTGTATTTTGCTTTGCGTGAATCCTTTGTTTGTTTATGCATCCATCCCAGCACAGACAGATCAATTTTTGAATGAACTTGAGAAAGCCCACTTCAACTATTTCCAAAAACATAGCGAAGAAACAAGCGGATTGACGAGAGACAACTCCCGCTCAGATGCTGCGGTTAGCATTGCAGCAGTTGGTTTCTCACTGAGCTGCCACATTATCGCAGCAGAGCGCCAGTACATCACAAGAGAGACTGCAAGGAAATATGTTCTGAAGACTTTGCGCACCCTGTGGAATTTGCCCCAGGGTGATGGAAGCACTGGCGTTGCTGGATACAAGGGTTTCTTCTATCACTTTCTCGATCCAAAAACTGGCTTGCGCACATGGAATTGTGAGTTATCGACGATTGATACGGCGTTGCTGATGGCCGGAGTTCTAAGCTGCGAAAATTATTTTGATCAAAACCATGAAGAAGAAAAAGAAATCCGTGGTCTCGCGGCAAAGCTGTTCAACAGAGTTGAGTGGGATTGGGCTTACCGCCCCAGCGGGTTTATCACAATGGGATGGAACCCGGAAGCAGGCAAAGGATTTCTGAAATCAGAATGGTCTATGTATTGCGAGGGACCAATTCTAATTCTGATGGCAGCAGGCTCTCCGACCCATCCTGTACCGGCAGAAGCTTGGTCGAATTATTGCAAGAATTACAAATTGCAGAAAAGCTATGGCAAGGAAAGGTTGAATTTTTCTCCTACCTATGGATATCAATATCCTCAGTGCTGGATTGACTTTCGCTCAATCAAAGATAAAGAAGTAGAGAAACTTGGATTTGATTATTTCGAGAACGCAAGAAGGACGCTTCTTGCACATCATAACTATGCAATAGCTAATCCCATGAAATGGAAAGATTATGGCAAAGATTGCTGGGGACTTACGGCCTGTGATGGACCAGGTG
>JBIKOL010000105.1:0-32000 GCA_044358055.1 Obscuribacteraceae bacterium (SeqCode) | reverse complement strand
TTGCTCTTCCTCTTTTAAACCAAAATAGTAAATCCCTCATCTAGTAAGGATTTCCAGGATTGTCGACTTGACGCTGACAACCTTAACTTAACGGTATTGGGCTGCCAGCCGGCTTCTACTCCGGCGAGATCGATCCGATCCGCAGAATGATCCGCTCCTTAGAAGCCGCCAAGATGGCACATTTGCTGCTCTACACAATAAGTAAACAAAACAGTACGGAGAATTTCCGCCTTCAGTGAATACATTGTATTCAAGCGAATTGACTGCGAGGACACAATAATGACGCTCGAACAGAACTGGGCAAAACCAGAGAAAAACACAAGCGAAGATTCCAATCATGTAAATGGATTTGCCGAAGCGTACGATTACATTCAAGCACAGAAGCTGGCTAAAGGGCTGGAGAAGAAACCTGATTTGCAATCAGTCGATGAGACACTTAAAAAAATGAATGAACATCAGGTACAAGTGGTTGTAGACATGGCAAACTATGACCTTACCCATGACAAGTCAAAACTGCACTTAGAATTAGAATTGGGTGCAGAAGGTTGCATGGACATCTTTCGCACATTCAATCTTAAGCTCGTTGAAAACGGCAAAGAAATCGACTCTGATAAGTGGAGAGGAAGAGTCATGAAAAATTCACGAAATTGCCCGGACTTCTTAACCGCCAGGGTATAGAATATGAACAAACTCGAATCAGAGACTGAAACTCGCACAACATGTGTCGAGTTTTTTCTCTTTTCTGGAGCTCAATGCATTTGATGAGGCGTGAAGGATGTTCAAGAAAAAGAATTTGATGATATTGAGTGTAATGCTGGGTTTAACAGCACTCAACTCCGGCAACAGGGTTCTTTCTGAAACCGAATCAACACTCAGGCGCCCACATCTACCAGCAGTCGAAAAGGCAGCAGCAAGCTTCAATGATCCGAATAAAGACCTCGAGCATATGTACCGCTCTGGTCTTCTCAACGCTGTAACGAAGCAGTCATTCCTCGAGCCAGATGGCAGCATCTATGTCCAAACAGGTGACATTCCTGCTGAATGGCTTAGAGACAGCAGCGCACAAGTTCGTCCCTATCTTTATTTTGTAGATGACAAAGAGGTTCGCGATTACATGAAAAAGGTAATCGCGCGCCAGGCAGAATACATCACTATAGATCCATATGCAAACGCATTCAAAGAGAACAAAGGAATCTGGGAGCAGAAGTATGAGCTTGACTCTCTCTGCTATCCCATTCTGCTTGCATGGACCTATTGGCGAGTTTCGAATGACAGTTCAATATTTACACCTGAATTTCAAAAGGCTATGCATAAGGCTTTTGAAACAATGAAGCTAGAGCAAGATCACGAGAAGAATTCAAAATACACGCACAAAGAATTGACGGAAAAAGAAAAAGACCGACCGGTCGGAATTACAGGAATGGTCTGGTCAGGCTTCCGCCCCTCCGATGATGCCTGCCGTTATCACTACCTGATTCCTTCCGAGATGATGGCTGTTTCTGCACTCAAAGGTCTGGAGCAAATCGAGAAGACCGTCTACAAGGACGAGAAATTTGCGGCTCAAGTTGCTACAATGCGCCAGGAAATTGACGCCGGCATACACAAGTATGGAGTAGTCACTAACAAAGATTACGGAAAAGTATTTGCATTTGAAGTGGACGGTCTGGGCAATCATATTCTCCTCGACGATGCAAATATCCCCAGCTTGCTTTCCGCTCCTTACCTTGGATATGTTTCGGGGGATGATCCAATTTATCAAAACACAAGAAAGATGCTTCTTTCAAAAGCAAACAAGAATTATGCCTCCGGAAAAGTTGCAAGTGGCATCGGCAGTGAACACACTCCAGCTGGGTATATCTGGCCGTTGGCAATGATAATGCAAGGGATAACCGAAAAGGACCCTGCCAAAGTGAAGCAACAGGTAAAAGAACTCCTTGCTTGCGACCCTGGCGATCATCTTCTGCACGAGTCTTTCGACCCGGACGATCAAAAGAAATACACAAGACCTGACTTTGGTTGGCCGAATGCATTATTCGCCGAATTCATCATGTTGAAATTCCAGAACAAAAAGCCTTTGCCGCTGCCTTCATAATTTCTCCACAGTCTCCATTCTGGATACATAACGCAGTGATATCGTACTGGTTAGGCTGCCAGAGGCTGCCTTGCCCCGTCACTAACAATGAGGTACTAAAGTGTTCTTTCGTGTTCTCTTTTCAGTTCTCATTTGCATACTGACCATTTCCTTGCCCCCTGCAACTGCAGACAACAATGAAGGGATCGCCTGGATACCTACATGGAAACAAGCATGGACAGAAGCTGCAAAAACACATAAACCAATCTTTCTGATTGCGGCAGCACCACAGTGCTCCGGCATACCAGGAATCTGGTGACCAGGCAAACAAGATATGGACGGGAGGTTCCTGTCCAAGCCTGATGTTATCGCTGCTTCTCGAAGCTTCATATGTGTCCGAATGATGACTTACGAAAGCGCGAGCGAAGCCGAGGTGTTGCAGGCATTGTGGAGACCTGGTGCACCGCTGGAAAATACGGTATTCGCAATTCTAGATCCGACTGCCAGACCAATACTTAGAGGAGGACGAAGTCCTTCAATGATGTTCAGGGATTCGGCCGATCTGGCAAAAACCATGGACGAAGTAGCCCGCAATTATCAAAGTAACAAGAACACACCAGAGACGTTGCCGCTGATTGACAGTGTGCGGCTGGCGGTGGATGTGGCCGCCTGCGACCACCGGCCACTTGTGGTCGTGCTGGGAAACAACTCGGAAGATCAACAACGACTAGCAAGCACGCTCGCTCCAGTTGCCTGGTCTGACGCACTAATGGGCAAGCTCGTCTATGCCTCAGGTTCAAGCTATGACTTGAAACAGATTCGTGGAGCAAGCATTTCTCGCGGCTACCTTTTTGTTGCCCCAAATCTGTTTGGCACAGCAGGATCCACAATTTCACAACTGGGACCTTCTGCCAATCGGGCCGATCTCGAGCAGGCTGCCCGGCACGCAATCGATTCTTATCGCCCGCAAGTATTAAACCATCACGACCATGTCCGGGCTGGACATGAAGAGGGAATTGAATGGCAGACAGCAATTCCAATTACAGACCCGCATTCATTACAAGCAATCGAGCGAGACAGAATGAGACACGCTGGATGGTCCAGATTCTAACTTCGTCCGGGCCAGCCAGGAATAAAAATTATGGTAAGGGCGCCTCACGGGCGCCTTTTTCACAGAAGAATCTCCAATTCACAAGATATTCACAAAACCGTCCGGATTTGTTCAACCCTAAAATGACAATCTTTTAGTGTGGCAAACGCCAAGGGAAGGAGTGAGAAAATGAATGTCAATTCTTTGAGCACTATTCAAAACGCCAAGCTCTCGAAGAGCTTTAAACGAATAGACGAGAATATGCTACGCTCAAATTTGCGTTTACCGAAGACAAACAATGTTTGCTTGAGCAGTGACCAGGTTTCTCGAATGAAAATTATGTTCGAAGAAACCCAAGTGGAAGAAAAGAAAGTTGGCATTTCCACACGTCTTATTCAATGGACTGGCATTTTCACTATGTTTGCCATTTCCACCAGCCTGTTTCTCTTTCTCGCGCACTAAATAGCGGAGAAAACAATTCAAGTTTACCCACGCGAAAAAAAGCCCGATTATGGAGAATAGCACACCAGCAATGGTGGTCTCTTCTCCATAATCACCTTTTTGTGCCTTTTTACTCGTAATGTCCTTCAAAAGCGAACGCCCAGGGAGCGCCGGCGGCTCGCCGGCTTTTAAAAGGCAATATCGATCAGGCCGGAGTATGAGCCGGCGAGCCGCCAGCTAGCCTCTGAATGGGGACCCGTGCGAGCGAAGCGAGTGCGGGTTGAAGAGGCGACGCGTGCTCCCTGGTTTTAAACAATATCCGATGGTTTTTGCATGTCTTGTTTCAGCGCAGCAAGCAATGCATTTCCACGAATGGAACCTAAACCTGTAGTTGCATCCCAACCTGGCCCCGCGTTAAATCCATTGTTATTCCCAACCGTTACATCGTTGAAGACGCCATCTTTTGCATGCTTATACAAAACAGGGTTTAAGAAACCCACAGGTTTACCGAGAGCACCATTAATGCGCATAACGAGCGCAGCATAAAGCGGTGCCACTGCACTTGTGCCGTAATGAACATTCTCTTTGTGATCGAGCCTCAGCCAATAGCCGCTGCTCGACGCCGCATTTCCAGCCACATCAGGTACACCTCGCCATTCTGTCGCAGGATCAACCACGCCATGCAATTTTGGATCCGAAGTATGCGGATTAGGATTCTCAGGTACCTGAATATCTTTCTGGTAATCAGGTTTCTCAAACTCATGGCTAACCCCACCGCCAGTCGCTTTGAATGTCTTTTCATTCCAGACTTCTTCTTTTGGCTTTCCGTCAGCATCTAATTCAAGATGTGTGCCACCACAGGCAGTAACCCAGGGGTCCGAGGCCGGGTAGTCAGCTTGAAAAGTCCCATCTGCTCGATCACCACTATTCAGGTCTTCTGCGCCCGCATCACCAGCAGCCACAAGAATAGAAATGCCTTTTAGCGCTGCTTTTTTCAATGCAAGATCCATATTAGTCAATGACTGAGCATCCCAATCTGACTCACGTGCACCATAACTGATGCTGATGGCGGAATTTTGCAATTCGCCTTCCTGCGGATTCGTGGCGCGAGTGATGCCATCAATGAAACCCTGGAAGGACTTTTTCGTGAATATGAGCTGCTGCTTTGCATCAGGAGCCACGACGCCGATTATTTGACTATCAACTGCAGTCTCTTCATCAAAATCTGATTCGTGGTGGGGCTTAACATCATCCACAGTAACAATTTGGATGTTCGGCAATTTCCAACCATGGTCCTTGTAGTACTGCGCATTATCGTCGAGATCAAGCGTGCCACCAAGTTCGATTATTCCGACCGACTGGCCCGCACCCATAGATTCCGTCGGAAACTCATATGCCTTTGCTACCTGGTCTGGGTAAAACGCACCCTTTTGCGTAACAGGACCTGGTCCTGCCATTTCCTGCTGACGCGACAAAGGCTTGACCACAGGTCTGTTATCGAGCCCAAGCACACCCTGAATATCGGTGCCGACTTCCCTGGGAACAGAGATAGTTCCAGTACGTTCGTGTGCAATGGAACCGTCATCACACTGATAATCAGAGAGTCTTACTTTAAAAGCATCAGAGAATTTTTGCGCGGTGCCTTTCAGCAATATCCGTCCAGAATTCATATCGGACTCATCCACAGTTAAGCCATAATCATGGGCGAATTTCAACACTCTTTGCATGGAATCGGGGTCTGCGCCAAATCGCTTATTGAACTCATCATTAGTGAGCGGATCAATTTCATGCGACAGGACTTTCTCGAGAGTTTCATCTAGCTCTCGCATACTTGCTTTCGATCTGACCATAACAGTCACGCTCATGTCGGCATCAGGAGCGGTGTCACCAATTCTTGTTCCTACTGTACGCCATGTCATACTATCAAGCATCTCGGCGCGATCGCCGGAAATTTTCAACCTGGAATTCAGTTCATCTGCAGCTTCGTCCTGAAGTCGATTGCTCCGCCCTTTACCATGCTTTTCCTCGTTGAGGTTTTGTTCGTACTTTTCGATCATGGGATGCCTTTCCTGGCCCGAAGCCGGAATTTGTACGGCAGCACCCACACAGCGCGGAGTCATTCTTAGCCTGAGAATGGCATTGACTCAGCGTTCTCCCAAATTGCCTTAAAGTTGTGATGCTAATCAGTTTGCGTATTTTCCAGGCGGAAAGCAATTTTTAAATGTTTAATTGCGTCAATTACATAGTACTTTTCAAGTCTTCTCCGCAGCACAAGCAGCTTTTCATCAATTGTTGCCATTTTGCAAGCCACGAATAAATCACGGGTCTTTCCGGACTTTTTTCTATTTGCTTGTCTGTCCAAATTCCAAACAATCTGTATATACACCCTAGAGGAGAATCAGCGATGAGCGACATAGACTACTCGAAAGCAGGCGAAGAAATCACAGCGAACCAAATCCACGAGCTATTGCTCGAGGACGGTAAAGCAGCAGCCTCGTCAGCAAAGACAGAATTTCATAGCAGAAACAGCAATCCATTCTTGACTGCTGATACACAGGCTACCGATGCCAACGGAAAAGGTCTTAGCGTCCATTCGGAAATCTCCAGGTGGGATTTGAATCCTGTATTGATGATTGATTCTTCTAAGTACGATGCAGATGGGAAGTTATTGAGATCTGCACATGCAGAAGCCACGAAAAACGACAACGCTCCTTTCCTGACTGTGGAGACGAGCGAGTTCGCTCCAGGCGCAGTCAGGCTCGGCTCAAGCAAATCGGAATACAAGTTTTCCGATCTCTTGCATCCTGTGTTCATTGAGAAAAGTAAGTGAACATAATTTAAAAGCGGCCTTTCGTCGTTTTATACCTGTCAAACAGCAGTAATCAAAGTTTCCGGAGCTCAAGCGGGTTCCGGTTAATTTTTTGTCACCGTATTTAGTACCAATTGCCACCAGTTCTAAACGAAAAATTCACGAAACAGTACGGATTTATTTCAGCGATATTTTTTAAAACTGTTATTACCAATAGCCTTGCTCAGCTGGCGTACAGCAAGTGCGGTATATACAGAATCCGGTGTCCATGAAGATCTTCGCAGACTGGTTCAGCAAACTCTTCTTCTTGAGTGAAAGCAAGAAAACTCGTGCATCCCATTCGCTTGCATGTCTGGCCTTGATAACGCTCTCACAAGTCATTTCGCAAATTCCTGCAATGTCACAATCTGGTCCCGTAACTGGAGACCCTGTGCAAGGGCTAGTAGGAGATCTTGGCGGTTCTAGTGCGGGCGGCAATAATTCTTCAATTGCTCCGACAGCTGTAAAAAATACTCGCCCGACAACACCTGCGCCTTACGAGCGAAGTGTGCAAGAAACTCTTGCGAGAATACACGCGGCTTCGCAAATGAATCAGGTCCATATTAACGACCACGTATCGCAAATTATTTCAGGCTACGACGACCAGCCTCTTGTTTTCCAGGCTGGAGAACAGGGTATGGAAGCGCCTTTGCTCAGCAGCGGGCAAAATCTGATCAGGAATGGCTCCCATGGTCAGATGAACGACGTATACGAGGGGCTCCACCAGTTTTGGAAAGATGACATGGTCGGAAACTTGTTTTCACATGTCGGGCAGCTCAACGCAAAATGGCTCACGGAATTCCTGGATGGGTGGATTGCAGATGCTGCCCAATTCCTTGGTAAGTACCTCCGCGTCTTTGTGTATAACCCAAACATTGCGACAAACGGACTCTATGGAAATCCCGATGATGGAATTTCAAAACAGGTTCGCGCGCTAGCAGACATCATGTATGGTATCGCGGTAGATTTGCTCTTGCTCCTCTTCATTCTGTGCATCTGGAAATTCTGGGCCGGTGCATCATGGGAAGGAGCCGGCAATCTAATGGCACCAGTAGGAAGATTGATCTTTACCGCCGGCATCTTGCTTGCGTGGCCGACCATCTATGCCTTCATCATACAAATATCAAACGAGATGATTCACGCCATAGGTTTCAATGACGCCGATAGTGTCATGAAGCTCGATTACGCATTGGCTCAGGCTATCCGAGGCGGCATCATCGCCATTGAAGGCGATACCAGAGCGTTTTCTCCCGTGCTCGGCAACATGGCTTCCCCAGATCAATTTGTCGGCTCGGTATTTCATTTCGCCTGTGTACTCATTTACACAATCATGGGCGGTCTCGTCGTTTCCGAACTCATTTATATTCTCATTCTGAAAGCAATTCAGACAGCGCTGCTGGTTGCCCAGTATATGTTCGCCCCAATATTTCTTGTGTTCTTTGCCACACCAGATACCGAAAGCTACGCAACCGGCTATGTAAAAGCATTTATAGAAACAAGCCTCTGGACCTTTGTCTGGGTAGCATTACTGCGGCTTCTGGCGGAGATTCTATTCTCGTCATACAAACCCTGGGGCAAAATGCTGATCACGCTAGGCATATGCCAGATGATGATCATGGTGCCTACATTTATAGGGTATGCGCAAATATCGCCTGCATCAGATTTCATTTCTGGCGGCATGGTATACGGCAACATAAAAGACTCACTCAAAGCAATGAAAACAATGGGCACCGGCATAGTTGGTGCTGCCAACAATGGCATCTCATGGATTCAAGGAAACAAACCAAACGCAAGTGGCGGTGTCGCCCTTCCGGCGACGATGGACCCCACGCCACCATTCATGCAAGGAGTTACCAGCGGCACTCCTATGGCAACAGCTCTCCAAAATGGGCATGGTAAAACCTCTGGAAGCCCATTAACTCCTGGTCCCACACCGAAGCCTATACAGATGGCATTAAGCAAAGATTTGATGAATCCGATGAAATTGACTACTGGCGGTGTGCCCGCTGCAAATCTTGCAGCTCAGGCTATGTTCGCAAGCAAACCATTAGCAAAGCCGGACCTCGCTCAACATAAGGTCCACAGCATAAAGCCACCACAACGACTTCAGGATAAGAACCTGGACTTTCGTCCGCATACGCAAGCACATCGAGTTTCACAAAATTCCGAGCAAAGCAAAAAAATCGCCCACAAACCATTCGACAGCAAAACGCTCAAGTCCGCTGATCAGATGCCAAAGGCACTAAGCATGCCTGAAGCAGCCTTCTCTACGGCTGCAGCCCTGGCTAAGAATTCACATGGTTTGGTCGAAAGAAATGAAGTCGAGGTTCAAGAAGCATTCATGCACGATCACAACGGATGGTCACAGCAAGTAGTAAACGAAGCAAATGATACTCAAGTAGTTCATCAATGCACAGCCCGATTGCTTACGCGCTTGAGTTCGTCAAAAACAAACGGGCTTCGCGCGAACGCATCGAAAACATCTATCGTAGGCAGTTCACGCCAGGGTGTACAACGCGTAAATCTTGCCGAAGGGCTGGACGCCCCCAGGGCAGCACATGTGCTTTATTCTGCAGCTCTTGCCGATCAGATTTCAAAGAGTGGCAGCGCTTATGATGCAGCTCGCGATGCTGTCATGAGCAAGCGCGTCCAGCAAAATCAGCCGCCTCAAATGCTGCATCCACAAAACAGATCACATGATGAAATTTGGGCAAAGGGCCCAACAACACAATTTCAAAAAGATGTATTCCAGGAAGCAGTGAGTGGCTCGCAAGCCTATCTAGCAGGTCACTCCGGAAATGCGTATACAGGATACCTCAAATCGAACTACGGACATTGGGGCAGCAGGCAGGGGAACGACGCTGTTGAGCTCATCTGCAATCCTCAGGGCAACGAAGTTCAAATGGAGAATTGTGTTCCACCAAATAATCCGACCATCGTTCCAAGTGGACTTGATAAAGATGTGGTTACCGTTGCAGCATTGCAGAATACAGCACTGCAAACGATGCACCCGATTCGCCGGCGCATAGCAGTGAGAGCCATTGCTGCTTATACGCAGCCACAAGCGCAGGCAATCTATAGAGATTCGAGCCCTGAACAATTCTCTATGGGACATGCTGATCTTGCTCGCAATCTTCCCGCTGGCGATATAAATGATGCGATGGCGATGTATCAGGTATCAGGACTTTCAGATTTCGGTTCAGCAAATACTCCGCATTATTTCGATGTGTGCAGAGATGTCGCCAACCAGACCAGAGGCGATTTCGGCTCGGCATACAGAGGCATGATTGAGAGCGCTGCACGTGCGGCAGAGCATCTCAATTATTTGAAAGCGCGCCATGACATAAACTCGTTTTCTGATTTATGCTCAGCTGTTTCCAGCAACAAGTCAACTCATAACGATGTGATCATGCGCCAGATTCTTGATCGCGCACGTACGGATTTACTCTCAAACTCAAGCCGGGGCAATGCTTCGGGTATGTTTTCGCAACCACCACAATCATTCAGCAGGAGCTAGGGGACAATGAATATTTCACAAGCCTTGAAAGAGTATGAAGCATCAAGGCAATCCGACAAATCACTACGCATAACACTCATATTCGCTGTTGCTGCTGCCATTGTCGTAATGGTCGTGTTTGCATACTGCAATCTTGCAGCACAGGCAGATCCTTATTCTCCACGTCAAGCTCCAGGACCTATTCACGGTGGAAATCCGCATGGGGGCAACCCTCACTGGGCACCATCGCCAGATCCGGATTTGCCTGCTAATCAACATGGTCGCGATCCATACGACGGTTCTCAACACAACGATAAGAGCCACCCGAACAGACCGTATCCATTCTAACTCGTGTATTTCCGGAGAATAATTAAGTGACTATCGACAGGGTTTCCAACGACATGAAATCAGATCACCTGCAACAGGAAAATTCGGCGCCTCTTTCGGTGGAGAGCTTGATTATTGCTCCGGAGCAAAGCAAGCAAATTACGACTATGCATTCCAGACTGGAAAAGGAATGCCATATCGATTCCCTGCCGTCTTTCGAGGTGTTCGACAGCAGAACAAAAAACACCGCGGATATAAATGGAAGCCAGCTGACTGAACAAATGTACAAGAACCTCTTTGACGGAGGATTCACTAACCCGCATTTTTATGTCAGTACTGAAAATAAAAGAGATATTGCGTCGTGCTGGGACATGGGACAGGTTATGGAGTCACTCACTTCGTCTGCCCAGGTTTTCGGTGATGCCCTTGATAGTGGCAAACTGCGGCAGGCTCTCAATGCAATGAATAAGTACTTCGATAAAAACAGCCGGCCGCCAGGTTATGATTCAGGTTTCGGACCACAGGGCGACAAGTATTATGACGACAATGCCTGGGTCGGAATCGCCTGCATGGATGCATATAAGTACAAGAAAGATCCATACTGGCTAGACAAAGCAAAGCGCATTTTTGAGTTTGATGAATTCGGTGCCAGAGGTACGGATAAACTGGCGAAACCAGGTGGTGTGTTCTGGACACAGCAGCCCGATAATCTTTATCGTGCAACTGTCAGCACGGCAGGCTCTGCTCAACTGGCACTTCAACTTTACGAAGTCACTCAAAATAAAAGACACCTCGAATTCGCACGGCAACAATTCGATTGGGTTAATCAATATCTGCGCACTCCAGCTGGCTTATATAAGGATGGGATGGACAAGGACGGAAAGCTTCATCCGGAAGCATACACATACAATCAGGGATTAATGCTTGGTGACGCAGCGATGCTTTACAAGGCAACTAAAGATCCTCTCTATCTGAAAATGGCACAGGACATCGCAAAAACGTCTCTTGCTGCTTTCGATGACAATGGAAGCAAAATTCCTGGGGAGAACCCAAATCCATTTAGCAAGCAACCTCTTTTCTTCAATGCCGTTTTCTTTAAGAACTTGATGCTGCTCGATTCCATCTCTCCCGATGCTAGTTACCGCAAAGCGCTGGATGATTATGCAAATAAAGTAAAATCCACCGTTAACGCAGATGGGTTAGTGACGGTTGAAGGAAGACATACGCTGCTTGACCAGTCATCAGCCATTCAAGTGCTCGAACTGGCACGCACGCATCCTGTATAGCTAAAGCAAAGCCACAAATTCTTTTTGAAAGATAAGGAGAACACTCATGAGTTTTGACCACAGACCGGATCCAATAACACTTGCAAATGACATATCGACGAATATGACGCAAGCGCTGGCATATCCGGAGCGAGAGGGCGCACTGGATGCATTACACAGAGATGCTGAGCTGCTCGCACCTCAATCAGCGCAGAAGTATGGACAAAACTTTGATGCTAATGCAAAATATCGCGAATCGGTTCGCGAAGTTCTTGCCAAAGGGTTCACCGCTCCTGGTGGAAATGGACCGGATATCACGGTCACTGAATATGGCGTAATCACTTGCAGCCAGATTTACAAAGGATTCGACGATAACAAGTACCACGCAAAGCGTGTTGTCGCCGATCCTCAAGACGGCACGAAGGTGCTTGACCTGCAATTTCCGGCTGATTCGGCGATAAAGAAGCAATATAGCTCGAAGTAATAACGGTATACCAACACCGTAGTAATGACGAGATCGATCCTTTCTTTCAAAAGCCGGCGAGCCGCAGCTTTCCTCGTATTGGGGCGGCTTTTGCGAGCAAGGAGTGTTCTCCCTTGCCAAAAATATGCGCCTGTAAATCACCTTTATAGCGTAGACGCTATACTAGCTCCACTCGTATAGCATCTACGCTATAGGTTTTGGAATTTTCTATAGCGTTTACGCTATATTAGGGGCGGTAGTATAGCTTGCGCGCTATAGCGCCTGTTTTTCAAATTCCGAAGCTGGGTGTGATTCATACATCTAACTCCGTTTCTGCGTCTTATAGCGGTATTTACTAGGATGGCCTCCAGGAGAATAAAACGCAGGACCCGTGCGAGCGCAGACAGTAGTATAGATTGCGCGCTATAGTGCCTGTTTTTCAAATTCCGAAGCTGGCTGTGATTCATACATCTGACTCCGTTTCTGCGTCTTATAGCGATATTTGCTAGGATGACCTCCAGGAGAATAAAACGCAGGCCCCGTGCGAGCGCAGCAAGTGCGGGTTGGAGAGGCAAAGCGAGCTCTCCCAGGAAGGGCAAAAGGACGCCTCACGGATGCCCTTCAAATAAAGCTAATTTGATCTTTTAAGGCTAATTCGATCTTTTGTATTAACAGAAAGGGCGCCCGTGATGAGAGGCGCCCTACCGTTTTGATTATGTCTGGATCAATTATGGCTTTGGTGGAGCCGCATCAGCACTGGTTCCCCATGCGCTCGGCTTATCAGTCATAGTCAATTCAAGTGTGCCACCATTTACAAGATCACTATGTTGGACGTAAACCTTGTTCAACGGTTTTCCGTTCAGTGTAGCTTTCTGGATGTAGATGTTTTTCTCAGACAACCCAGGTGCGCTGACTGTAAATGTCTTGCCCGCGGCTAGCTTCAATGAAGCCTTCGAAAAGGACGGAGTTCCGATTACATAATTGCATTCAACCGGGTTCACAGGGTAGAAGCCGAGCGCACTGAAAACATACCAGGCGGACATCTGCCCACAATCCTCATTTCCGCAAAGTCCTTCAGGAGTTGCTGAATACATCGAGTCGCAGATTTGCTTTATGCGTGATGCTGTTTTCCCAGGATTGCCTGCATAAGAATAGAGATACGCGATATGATGACTTGGTTCGTTTCCGTGTGCGTATTGCCCGATCAAGCCAGAGACATCTTCATCATCAATTTTCTTGGTGATTGGAAGCGTAAACATCTGATCAAGCTTTTCGATGAACTTAGTCTTCCCGCCGTAGAAGTCGATCATCGCGGGCACATCATGTGGAACAAAGAAAGTATATTGCCATGCGTTTGCTTCGGTGAAATCACCATTCGGCTTGCCACCATTTACAACTTCGGTTGGGTCGAACGGTGTGCGCCATGTTCCATCACCCAGCTTGCCGCGAACGAATCCACTTTGCTTATCCATGACGTTCTTGAAGAAGCCTGCGCGTTCTGCAAACTTATCTGCTTCTGCCTTGTGGCCGAGAGCCTTTGCAAATTGAGAAAGACAATAATCGTCGTATGCAAATTCAAGCGTTTTGGATGCTGACTCACGTTCTTTGTCTGCAGGAATATATCCTTTGCTTGCCCACCAATCGTTCCGTGAAGTGTTTGCCACCATGAGCTTAAACACCTCATCGCTGTCCCATCCACGCAAGCCTTTGGCATAAGCTTCAGCAATAACAGGGAAAGAATGATAGCCAATCATGCAAAAAGTTTCGTTTGAAGCAAGTGTCCAGATTGGCAAGAGATGCTTCTCTTGATACCTGGCTTGTGCAACAAACGACTTGACGAAGTCGTTGACCCGCTTAGGCTCAAGAAGTGTTAGCAATGAGTGCTCAGCTCTAAATGTGTCCCAGAGAGAAAAAGTAGAGTAGTTTTCGAAACCTTCCGCTTTGTGGACCGCAGCATCAGCACCACGATAGCTGCCATCTACATCTGAAACAATAGTCGGTGCAAGCATGCAGTGATAAAGCGCGCTGTAAAAGGACTTAGCCTTATTTTGATCTTTTGTATTTATCTCAATCTTGCTCAGTTCTGACTGCCAGTTAGCTTTGGCATCACGACAGACTTTGTCAAAATCCCAATCAGGAGTTTCGGTCTCTAAATTCTTCAATGCGCTTTCGACACTGGCGCTGGACAACGCTACTTTGGCAAGTATCGGCTGTTCAGAATTGCTCTGGTCAAAGTCGAGCCAGGCGCTCAGGCGTTTCCCTTCTGCGCTACGAACACCTGCTTGTGGTTTATCGTGATCTTTCGCCACACCGAAACTGCTGAACGGCTTCGAAAACTTAGCCGCGAAATAAACGTACTGGTTCTTTGCCCATCCTTTGGATCTGCGAAGACCGGTAACGGTGTGATCGTCAACAACATTGATGCTCAATTCAAGCGGCTCATCGGAGACACCGTGAGTCAGGTCGATGATGATTTTTGCATCCTTTGTTTTTGGGAAGCTGTACTTGTGGAAACCAACCCGCTTAGTTGCGCCGAGCTCGGCCTTAATGTCACCTAGCTTGACGCTGTAATATCCAGGACGCGCAGTTTCGTCTTTATGTTCGAAACTCGCTTTATAGTTCTGATAATTAAATTCAGTTTGTGTATCGATGGCTTTGGTAGTCGGAATGAAGAGAATGTCCCCCAGGTCACCGCAGCCTGTGCCGGAGAGGTGAGTATGGCTGAAACCAAGAATTGTCTTGTCTGAGTAGTGGTATGCAGAGCATCCGTCCCATGTTCCATTTCTAGTATCCGGACTGAGCTGCACCATTCCGAAGGGAACAGATGCTCCAGGATATGTGTGTCCGTGAGCATCAGTGCCGATGAATGGATCCACAAGGCTCACAGGATCAAGAGCTCCCTTTACCTGTTCTCCTGCAGCTATAGTTGCAGGAGCAAGGGTCAAGAAACTGGAAACTAAAAGGGAAACCGCAGTCATTCTGCTTAACATAATATAGGACCTCACACACTCTTCGTTCGAGCATATTTTATCGGCAATTAAAATTCGAGTCCGGACAATTTTGTGATAAAACGGTGACATTGTGCATTTAGAGAAAAGCTTCATCATCGTATTCCGGATTTTGCAACAAACCAAATCATATTCTAAAAGCCACGTAATATCATGGCGCTGCAATGCTTGCGTTGCACTGACCTGGGCAAGTCAAAAATCCGGTAAACAAATGCGAGAATTTTTCATTGGCACTATGGCTTGGATAGCCAGCTTTTTTGCTCATCCACATGTTGACGTTGCCACTGTGGGTGATGATTATGCCGTATTGTTTCGCCGCGGCAAAGGCGAGATTGTCGAACCAATCCGCATTACTGGTCTGAAACCTGACCATAAATATACTTACTACGGCAAGCACTTTCGTACGCTCGAACGGCCACAAGGCAAATTGCTTTCTACCTTCGTCACAGTCAACGATACTCACATAGGCGAGATAATCTGCGGTTACGATTCGCATCATCCTGATCGCGGTCCAATCCTGAAAAACGAAGCTGGGAAAATTCCCTATGCAGAAATGATGAGCAGAAATGCCGTTAAGGAAATATCTGAGTTGAATCCCGATGCAGTGATTATCAAAGGAGATCTGACTGATGCAGGTTTGCCAGAGGACCTCAAGGCATTCACAAAAATCTGGGAGGTGTTCGGCAACAAAACACACTGGGTGCTGGGAAACCACGATGTTCATACAAAGCGTCCTGAGGGAGCTCCTCTGATGCAACAGGTAGACTTACCGGGAGTTACTCTTGCAATACTGGACACTTCCATTGATCAACAAGCAACCGGTCAGATCAGACCAGAGCAACTAAGCTGGATCGAAAAAATCGCAAAAAAAGCTGATCGACCGGTCATGATATTTGGTCATCATCACCTCTGGACTTCAGACAAAAAACGCGATGCAAAATTTTTCGGCATTAATCCTGATGACTCCGAAAAGTTGATCGCCATAATGAGAGAGAATAAGAAGATCGTTGGCTACTTCTGCGGACATACTCATTCCAACCACGTTTCCTATGACAGTAAATTGCCATCTGTTCCACTTGTTGAATGTGCGGCGTTAAAAGAATTTCCCGGTGCCTGGGATGAATATCGAGTCTATGAAACAGGTATCCAGCAAATTATGCACAGGCTTGAATCAAAAGAATGTTTGCGCTGGGAAGAACGCACTAGCAAGCTGGAATTAGGTCTTTACGAAAAGCACCACTACGGTAAGCTGGCAGACCGCTGCTTCACGATCAAATCCAGGATCTAACACCATCCCTGGACTCAAAAGAGCTAATCGGTTCCTTTTTACTGAGCTCCAAGGCTCAGCTTGAATGTCTACTTTAAGTGTGATCGAGGTCCCAAAAACGGGAAATTTGAATCCGGGTAGTGGTTTTGCTTAGTCAAGTGCCGGGTATAAAAATGGAACCCCCTGATAAAACCCATCGTATTTTTGGACGTATTTCATGGCGAATACAGATCTCTCGGGGGCGCCGAAATTAGAACAGTTTGAATTCATAAGCCTGCTTGGTGTCGGCGGAATGTCCCGGGTTTACAAAGCCAGACAGACCTTGCTGGACAGGGTTGTCGCAGTAAAGGTCCTATCCAGACAAGCCCTGAGCAGCGACACCGCGTTGAAGCGCTTTCAGGTGGAAGCGAAACTCACAAGCAGCTTGACTCATCCAAACATAGTACAGGTACTGAACTACGGAATTTCCCAGGATGGGCAAGCATATCTGGTGATGGAATATTTGGAAGGGCAGTCTCTCTCGGACGTTATTGCGGAAGACGCTCCTATTAGTTTCCGACGTTTCCAAAACATCTTCTTGCCGCTATTATCTGCGCTAACACAGGCACACAGTAAAGGAATTATCCATCGCGACATAAAACCGTCCAACATCATCATCAGCAAAAGCGAAGAAGGCGCTGAGATAGCTAAGCTTGTAGATTTTGGCATTGCAAAAGCGCTCATCGAGAATCCTGACTCAACAGTTCCAATAGGTTTGACAAAAACGGGTCTCACTTTTGGAAGTCCTACATACATGAGTCCCGAGCAATGTCAGGGACAAGAGCTTGACGGGCGTTCCGATATTTACTCCCTTGCCTGCGTGATGTTTGAAACACTGAATGGGAGCCCTCCATTCACCGCTGACTCGGCATTGGATCTTATGTATAAACACTTGCACGAGCCAAGGATAAGAACCAAAGAACTCAGCGCTCAAATGGAAATTCCGGAAGTACTCGCAAAGGCGATTTTATTTGGGCTGAACAAGGACGTAAGCAAACGCCCTGAAACAGCCGCAAAGTTTGCAAGCAAATTGTCTTCTGCTCTGAATGAGGTCACCCTTGATCGATCTCCGCAAAGGGTGATGAAAAAGAAGATGACGGCTTTGAATTCCACAAGAAACCGCCTGATTGCTCTAGGAACGCTAGTAGTGCTCTTGCCCTTGCTCATAGCGCCATTCTTGCAGGTGAAGAATAGCGATAAACATAACAGGTCCAGAGAGATTATCGAAACATCAGCAAAGCCAACTGGTATAGCCCTCTATAATCGAGTCAAGAAGCAGTTCGCAACGGGCAAGGACCTGGCATCGCTTTTGCGACCGTGCGAGCAAGCCATTGAGTTGTTGAAAACGCAACGCAGCTCTCCCTCCACGCTGGCTGAAGCATACATGATGGCCGCTTCAATTATTGGAGACCCGCGCATAATCAGTGATGCAATGCGAAAGAAGAGATTAAAATGCGATCTTGAAGCAGCGCAGATTTTTGGAACTCTCAAGAAAGACGGCGATTATCTAGACGCGTCTCGCAACGTAATTTACGACTATGCTTTTTTAAAGCAGGGAGCACAAGCAATCAAGTATCTGGACAATATGAGGGCAAGAGATGAAACTCCTGAGGCTCATCAAAACTGGTACGCCAGCGTCAAATTTAATTGCTTAAACATCCAGGGACTTACTGAAGAAACCGAGCAATTAGCCAGAGCTTATTTCAAAAAGCATAAAGGGTCATCTGAGAATTTCCCCTACTATGAAGCGCGACTAGCTTATGCTACAGCGCTCGAAATTAACGGAAACATAAAGCAAGCAGCAATTGAAAGAGACGAATTGCTTAAACAGTTCATCAGTGATAAATGCTGTAACCCGCCCGGGCGCCGTAGCCTATTCCATAGCGTGCAAGAGGCCTGCCAGAAGTATAGCCCCCGAAAATTTGCTGCGTTGATAAAGCTCGAACTTGCAAACAACAGTTATGCGTACAGTGAATATCCCGCCGACGAATGTGAAATGAGAATATTGCTCGGCGAAACTAATTTGAGATTCGGAGAAAACGAGCTCGCCAGGTCTCAATTTCTTACGGCACTCAGGATTGCAGAATCAATGGAGCCAGGATCTGATGCGAGGTTCGCTCGCATAAAGTGTTTAGAAAGCCTCATAAGAATCACGAAGGATGACCCGACATCGCTAAAACGATATCAGAGGGAGCTCACTGAGCTCATCGGTATCCATGGATAGACTTGCCACTGCCGGCTTCCTGATTTTATTTTTTGCCGCCTTCGCCTCTATGTCGGCGCACGGAAGCGTTTCACCTAAGGCCGAGCAATACTATTCGAAAGGACGTTTGCTCACAAAGCAGTGCAAATATGCAGAGGCTTTGCCTGTCTTGCAGCAAGCCAATCAACTTGATCCAAAATCGTTTGAAATTCATTATGAGTTGGGCTGGACATTTGAGAATTTGAACCAGGCAGAGAAAGCTCTTGCAGAATACAAAGCCGCTCTGGCAGCATGCCCTCAAGACGATAGAAAAAACTTGAGCGATACACTCGACTCGCTGGCAGCAATTTATTCAAAGCTGGGTAACTTGACAGATGCCGTCAAGTTCCAGGAACAGGCCGCCAACATAGACCAAAAATCAGAAAAGATACAATACAACCTCGGCATCAAATACCACAAAGTCGGAAACAACCAAAAGGCTCTCGAGCAGTATAAGCGCGCGTTGGAGATAAAACCAACATATATGAATGCAATGCTAGCCATGAGCGATGCATACCTGGATTTAGCTCAAATCAATTCTGCAATTGATTGGGCGCAACGTGCTACAAAGGCGCAACCAAACTATCCAAACGCTCACTATACTCTGGCATATGCCTATAGACAAAATGGCGAGTCCAAAAAAGCAGTTGAAGAATATCAGCAGGCATTGCGTTTGAAACCAAATGACGTTGAAGTCATGAAAAATATTGCAATGTGCTATTCGGACCAGGGACTGAAGAGAGAAGCAGTAATTTGGTATCAAGCTTACCTAAAGGCGAATCCTAAAGCGCCCGACTTCAAAAGAACCAGCGATCTCATCGCCGACTTACTTAGAGAAATACAAAACCAGCCAATTACAGAAGATCCTCAAGGACCTGATTATTACTTGAGCGCAATGGCTGGTGAATCCGCAAGGAGATGGCCGGCAACAAGTATTCCCATAAAGGTCTACATAGATCCTGGCGTCAATGTGCCATCCATGAGAGATTTAAATTTGCGCATTATTGCTGAAGCTTTCGTCGAATGGATGGTGGCATCGCAAGGCAGAATCAGCTTCAAATTTTTATCAAGTCCAGAGCTTGCAGACATAACTTGCTACTGGACAAGCAACCCGACTGAAGTTACAAGCAAAGGGACAGACCGCCAAACCGGAAGCACAACAACAACCGAAGGCAAAAAAGATGGTAAGTGGGAACTGCGCAAAGCAAACATGAAATTATTGACTATAGGTAAAGATGGAAAAATGGTTGACGAGAAAAGCTTAAAATGCACTTGCTTGCACGAAGTAGGACACGCACTTGGCCTCGGACACTCGCCCAATAGCCACGACATCATGTACTTTCAGGATACTCCTAATGGAGCTAATTCGCTCACAAATCGAGATAAGGCTACACTGTTGAAATTCTACGAATAACTTATTTGAAGTAGGTAATGAGCTACGGTATGCAGCGGAATCCCTTGCCCTCCATGAGTGAATTTTCCGCAGGTCTTTTTCCTGGCTTAAAATGCTCGGGAGAAGAATTGCCATTAGTAAGGTTTTTGCTGCAAGCGGCACCTTTGCTGCGAAACAAGAGGTGATTTATGTGTCCTAAACTTGACCTGGCAATAAAATTACTTTGGATAAGCTTGGTTCTGGGCTTTATTGGAGGCGCAGCATTGATTTATTTGCATACTTCCAGCCAGTCCACTCTAATTTCAAGCATTTTGTTGCGCCTCGTCGGTACTGCATTCGGTGCCTTCATCATCTTCAAGATATCGCAAGGTCGCAACTGGGCACGAATCGTATTTACTGTGCAATTTGGCTTCGGTCTTATTAACTGCGTAAGCATGATGATGCATTCGCCCTTACCGGATAAAATCTACATGTTGTTGCAATCAACAATTCAGGCATACATTCTAGTTTTACTGTTTTCCCGGGAAGGGAATAGCATTTTTTTGGGCAAGGAACGTTCCTAGATCAACCGGCAAGACGTACAGAGAATCTCATGCGTCTACGGTGGTCGGAGTCTTATCAATATTTGAAAAAGAGGATTACGGGGTTCCCCTAGCGAGTAGCTAGGGAAATCTATTAGTCCATTTTATGGGCAGTTTACTCCCGGATTCATCTTTCAGTCTGCGCTCGATGTCTGTCGTCGTTAAAAGCTAAAGAAAATATTTATTTGCCACGCCTATATGGCTGCGGAAGATTCATTTGGAAGAATAAATTACGTAGCCTAAGAGCGTAAGACAAGGATTTTAGTATCGCCTATGGTGCTCAATTAGTAAAGCCAAACCTTTAGTATGTACAGGATTTCCTTATGCCAAGTCTCTAACATTGCTCATGTTTTGCCAGTTATATACTGAGAAAGTGAGCACGTGACACAACAGCAAGCGAACTGAGCGTTTCAGATCTGACATTCTAATCTGGCCGAATCTCCTAATCTGACCGAATCTCCATAATCACGTAGAAGGAATAACGAAGATGGCATTACAGTTGTTGAAAAGATCGTACCGCCAACTTTCAGATGCTGAGCTGATCCATCTTTGCCAGCAGCACAACGAACTTGCTCTGAATGAATTACTCAAGCGATACAACAGCTATATTGTGAACCGGCTGTACAAGATTGCTCCTGATTTCACGGAACAGGCAGACTTAATCCAGGAAGTACATATAAGAGTATGGCGGTTTATTGGACAATTGAGAAATCCAAGCTCATTCAAATCGTGGCTTTCGCAGCTGGTCAAGAACGTATTTTATGACGAATTACGGAAACGTCCGCGAGACTTTCAGTTAATTTCGCTGGATGAACCGATCACAAATGATTCCACTGAAGAAACAACGCGCGACATAAAAGACCTCTCGCAACAGCCCGATGATCTCCTTCTTGCAAAAGAGCTCTCACAAGTGATGAGCGAAGCAATGATGGAAATCCCAATTCAGTTTAGAACTGCCGAATATCTTAGAGACGTGGAAGGGCTTTCCTACGAAGAGATATGCAAAGTGACAAATTCAGAGCTCGGCACCGTAAAGTCGAGGATCGCGCGTGCTCGTCTAAAAATACAGGAAAAGTTGCAAGGCTATTTAAAGCAGTGTGCTTAATTACAAAACAATGAGTTTAAACAAGAGAAGGGCTGCCACGGCAGCCTTTTTTCTTGTGCGAAAAATAATAACCTGGAACACAGCACCAATCTGCCTGGGAACAGAGCTCTGCTAATGCCCGTCTTCAGCCAACGGCTATCCTGATAGCCAAAGAGAGGTGTTACATGGGAATACTTAGCTTTATTCTTTTTCTGATCGTCGCCGCGGCTTGCGCCTATATTGGGGAAAAATTGGTTCCCGGCGTGATTCCTGGTGGCTTTCTTACTTCTGCCATTTTCGGCGTTATCGGCGCGTGGATTGGTGGCAGTATGATGGGTCCTATCGGCCCAGATCTTGCTGGTGTCTCCTTGATTCCATGCATCCTTGGATCGGCATTACTCGTGTTTATAGTTTGGCTAATTTCTCGAGGATTCTCGCGCCATACAGTGTAAAAATGGCGAGCCATCATTTTGATAACTAAACGATTCCCAGCGGGCCAACAGGAGCTACCGATGGGAATCGCTTTTATGTATTGTCCGATTCACAGTCAGCTCTGCAATGACAGGGCTATCATAGATTTAGATAGCAGCCGCTTGCTTAATCGCAAGCTCCGCCTTCAACCAGGATTCCACGCTATGCAATTCAGGATGTATTGCGCGCAAAGCCGCCAGATCTGCAAAATTCGCTTTATCATTAAACCACTCAAACATCAGAGCAAGTTCGTGGCTGTAGGCTCGCAGCTCACTCATCGGTTGCTGCTCAAACTTAACTTCTTGCCCAAGCACGCGCGAAAATGTTTGGGCAAGTTGAACTGGCGTCATTTGGTCCCCAGCCAATTCTATCGTTTCTGGCAAAGCTTTTGGGTTAGCAAAGGCAATGGCAGCAAATTCACCAATGTCAATAGTTGAAATAAGCTGCCATTGGGCGTCTGCTCGCAAGGGTAGGTAAATTCTGCCATTCGCATACCATTGGTACGTGAACATGTTGTCCATGTACGCGACCAGACGCATAATGGTAGCTTTGATACCGATAGATTTGATGTGTTGTTCAATTTGCCACTTGCTTTCGAAATGCGGTATGCCCGAATTCCTGTCGGCACCGATGACAGAGCCGAATACCAGATGCTCCACGCCGGTCTTTCTGGCGATATCAGCAATCGTCTTTCCCTGCTCGACTTCCTTGTCAAAACCAACCTCAAAGAAGTTCTGCACGCTGAAAACACCCCTCGCACCGTGCATTGCCTTTTCCAAAGACAACTTGTCATCAAAGGAGCCGAGTACAAGTTTGGCACCTAGTTTTTCAAGTTCTCTCGCCGAAGGTTTGTTTTCGTCTCTTACCAGGGCATGTACTTTCTCGCCGCGCTTGAGAAGGCTTCTAACAACAGAACCGCCTTGTTTTCCAGTTGCGCCAGTGACCAGGATGGGGTCGTTCACGTTCACAGTTCTCCTATCGGTGTATCATTGAAGCAGCCAGAGTATCAGGGCTACTGGTAAGTCAGCAACTCTAGACCTTCAATTTCTTGAACAACAATTTTGCTGCAGGATAAATGCATGACGAAAAGCAAAAGCTATTTCTGCCCAACCGAGCTAACCCTAGATGTCTTATCTAGAAAATGGAAGTCTGCGATTATGTGGATTCTTAGTTTTGGTCCGCGGCGTTTCAACGAATTGCATTCCTTGCTGGAGGGAGTACCAAAACAATCGCTAGCAGAACGCTTGCGCGAATTGGAGAAAGACGGCATAGTCTCGCGAACTCAGTACCAAAGCTCCCCGATAAGATATTCATATGAACTGACGAGCGAAGGAAGGGAACTCTGGGAGATAACGAGGCAGCTCTGCCACTGGGGTAAGCGCAGGAGACCCGGCGAATCATTTCCTTCCGAACGCTGCGTAGAACAGCTCGGATAATCAAACAGAATTGACTGAGACAAAGGAAAACGATTAGTGGTACAAATTGAAGGATTGACCATTATCGAAAATCTTGATGAAGCGAAAGCAATCAATGAACTTAGCAATTGTATGTAATGATACAAGAGGTGGCGTTCAACCATACGTGGCGCTGTCCATAGGTCTCAAACGCGCCGGCTTCAACGTGCGCGCTGTTTGCCCCGCACATTCGAGTTCCATGTTTTCACAAAATGATATTCCTGTTGTCGAGGAACTGGGAACGGCGGAGGAATTCGTCGATGCAAGCCGTAGAGCTGCAGAAGGTGGATTGATTGAGGCAATCCGTTTGCAAGTTTTCGAAGCAGCTCCAAAACTCAAGCGCTGGCAAGAGCAAACCATTCGCGCTTGTGACGGAGCACAAATTATCATAGGCGGGATCGGCGGAATGGTTACCGGCATCCCCGCGGCAGCACGCCTGAACGTACCTTTTGTACAGATGCATCTGCAGCCGATATTCGCGCCTTCAGCAGAGTACCAAGGTGTCCTGGCGCCAAAAATATTGGCGCCATTTGGTGGACCTGCCAACCATTTAGGTCATCTCATTTCTGATTCCATAGTAAAAATGATGCTCATGGGAAAAGCTCCGAAAACGTCGGAGCATCCCATATTTTACGGGCTGAGCCAGAAAATTGTACCTGTCAAATCGAGCGGCACTACTACACGATTTGCAAATGGCTATTGGACGTTAAAAAACTTCGATAATTGGAGTCCTCCGCTTGAGTTGAATCAGTTTCTCGAAAAAGCAGATGATGTAATTTGCATTGGATTTGGCAGTATGGTGACAAAGAATCCTGAATCGTTTTACCGAAAAATCATCGCCGCTATAAAACGAGCTGGTGCCAGAGCAGTAATTCTCACAGGTTGGCACGGCGCTGTCTCTCTAGATCAAGATGAGCAAGTTTTCCTATGTAATGAGGTTCCACACAGTTGGCTCTTCGACAGGGTGCGAGCGATAGTACACCACGGCGGAGCCGGCACAACCGGAGCGGCATTCACCGCAGGAAAGCCCCAAATTGTAGTTCCCTTCGGAGTCGACCAGCCATTTTGGGGCGCGCGCGTGCACACTCTGGGAGCCGGCCCAATGCCGATACCTCGGCCACAGCTTTCTGTTGACAATCTGCTTGCCTCAATGAAAGAAGCTCTAACAAATGAAAGAATGAAAGAGAGGGCCGCTCATTTGGGCCAGGCTTTAAGGGAGGAAGCAGGAGTGGACCGCACCGTGGAGCAGTTCCAAAACTTGTTCTCTTGAACAAGAATACTTGCCTACTATTAGTGACCAAAGCTAAACCGCTGAAAATGGCTTGCCCAGCTGTTCACGTCTGGTTCATGCAGTGACGGTAAGGTAAGTGAGGCTAATAAGAGTGATCCAGTCTTGTCGAACATCAGTGCTAAGTTAGCAGGTCTATTTTCCTGGCTTGATGCGGATAATGTTTCGCAAGATGCTCGCATTGAAAAACACGGGCGTCCCGAAAGTGAAAATGATCGTTGGATTCCATTTTTCTTTTTGCATGCCGGATGCTTGCTAGTGTTTTTGAGCGGGAGCTCAGCGTTCGCGGTATCGCTGTGCTTATTCCTCTACCTTGCAAGGATGTTTGCGATTACCGGCTTTTATCACCGCTACTTTTCTCACAGGACGTTTAGAACATCTCGGCTGATGCAATTCATTTTCGCATGTTGGGGCTGCACATCAGTTCAAAGAGGACCGTTATGGTGGGCGGCTCACCACAGGCAACATCACCGTGCGTCAGACACGGAGGCAGACGTACACTCTCCCATAGTTAGAAGTTTCCTTTGGTCTCATATGGCCTGGATAACATCCACGAAAAATATGGCGACAGATTACAAAGCGGTCAACGACTTTGCCAAATTTCCCGAACTAAGATTCATCAACAGATTTGATTGGCTCATGCCCTCTATCTTATTTTGCTTTCTCGCGTGCTTAGGAGAATATCTAAAAGTGCATGCCCCAGACTTGCATACAAATGGAATGCAGTTGGTGACATGGGGCTTCTTCATAAGCACTGTGATCCTTTTTCATATGACTGCATCCATAAATTCGATCGCCCATCTTTTCGGATACCGCAGATACGATACTTCAGACAACAGTCGCAACAACCCCTTACTGGCGTTGGTTACGCTGGGAGAAGGCTGGCACAACAATCATCACAAATATAGCCACTGCGCTCGACAGGGGTTTGCCTGGTGGGAGATAGATATCACCTACTATGGTTTACTCTTTTTACAGGCGCTCAGGTTGATTAGCGATCTCAAGCCGGTACCCGAAGGAGCACTAGACGTGGTGCGGCCGGCATTGAAAATTGAATGCAAGTGCGGGAGCGACAATTGATGGCTCGCCTGGCAATAGTCGGAAGTGGAATAGCGGGTTTAGGGCTGGCCTACTATTTGCGGAAAGATTTCCAGATCGATATTTATGAGAAAGAAAGGCGAGCAGGAGGTCATGCTAATACTGTAAGCGTGGCTGAGCAAGACAAGCAAATTCCAATCGATACCGGATTTATGGTCTTTAATCAGATCACCTATCCCAACCTGCTAAAACTCTTCAACGAACTGAACATACCGATAAAAATGACAGACATGTCATTTTCTGTTCAACAAACAGAGCAAAAAATAGAATACGCAGGAGCCAGCTTCAACCGCCTCTTTGGTGACAGACGCAACTTATTCAGGCCACGTCACTGGAAATTTCTGTTAGAGATAGATAGATTCAACAAGGAAGCCAGTGAAGTATACGATGAGAAAATATTGCAGGAACTCAGCCTGAAGCAATATGCAATCGAGCGAAAATACAGCAGCGATTTCGTAAATCATTATTTGATTCCAATGACTGGAGCACTTTGGTCCGCACCACCTGAGAAGGTTTTGGATTTTCCCGCAATTACACTGCTGAAGTTTTTCAAAAACCACGGATTATTAGGGCAAGATACTCAGTTTCAATGGTGGACCATTGATGGCGGCAGCAAAATTTATGTGGATAAACTTCGTGCAGTTTTGGCTAATGATGTGCAGACAGGATGCGCAGCAATTAGCGTTATTAGAAATAAGAACTCGGCTCTACTAACCGATAGTGATGGGCAGACTCACGAATATGATCACGTTGCGTTCGCATGCCATGCTGACGAAGCTCTCCGTTTAATCGGAGATTTGCGCGATGAAGAACGCGAAATATTGGGCGCGTTTGCTTACCAGAAGAATGATACGCTGCTGCACACAGACTCTTGCATTATGCCTCGGGAAAAACGTTGCTGGGCTTCCTGGAACTATCGTATCGACCAAGCAGGTTCCAGTACCCACTATTGGATGAATAGTCTTCAAGGCGTATCCAAGAAACAAAATTACTTTGTCACTCTTAATGGCTCTCATCTAATTGATAGCAATAAGATTATTCAACATCTTGAGTATCACCATCCTTTGTTCAATGTGGAGGCGTTAAGAGCTCAAGAGAAATTGCCGGGCTTGAATAGAAACTCTTACCGACAGCAGTATTTCTTCTGCGGCAGCTACTTTGGTTTTGGCTTCCATGAAGATGCGCTGCGCTCTTCAGTTAACCTGGCCGCCTTGCTAGCGGGTACACCCGTATGCCGCTAGATTCTTGCATCTACGAATGTGACATCTCGCACAGCCGGACGTCCCCGAGAAAACACAAATTTAGATATAAGCACTTTATGTTTTTTCTTGCTCTGGAAGAACTTTCTCAAATAGATGAAAGCATGAAATTTTTCGGCACGAGAAAAGGCAAACTTTATGCATTCAAGCAGGAAGATCACTTACCTGTGTCAAGCGCAGCTTCCTCACCTGCGGATCTACTGCAGCGCGTCCAAACTGCTGCAACACAGCTTGGACTGAAAGAAAGAATTACGAGTCTGCGTTTGCTCACAAATGTGCGTATGGCTAATTATGTTTTCAACCCGGTTAGTTTCTTTTTCTGCTTCGGCGAAGACAAAAAGCTATTGGGCTGCGTTGTCGAAGTGGGCAATACCTTCCGCGAAAAGAAAGTCTATCTTGTAAGACCCGATGAGAATGGCATTCTTCGAGATAGACAAAAGAAATTCTTCTATGTATCTCCATTTACCGAGTTGAACGATGAGTTTCTCTTCAAAATATCACTGCCGGACGAGCAGATCAACATCGGCATTGATACGGTTAATGCCGAGAGAACTGTAATTTCAGCGGGGATGTCTGGCAGGCGCCTTGAGTTAAACGACAGCAATATCTTCGGACTCACACTGCGAAATCCATTTGCCACTTTGCGTGTGATTGCGTTGATTCATCTGCATGCAGCCTTACTATGGCTAAAAGGTGTCCCTCATCGAAAGAAGGAGGAACTCCCTGAACAACAGATTGCCGTGCTAAAACGGCGCCAAACAGCTCTTAATTCCTCGGGTGATCACTTATGGTAACAAGCAGCAAGTCCGACAGGTCGAAACAAACTGGCATCTCGCAATCCCAATCCCAATCGCAATCCCAATCCCAATCCCAATCCCAATCCTGGTCAAGGCGAGCGATCTTCACTTTGCTTGGCAAACTCAAGGCCGGGCACCTGATTGTTGTAACTCCCGAGGGGCATCGATATAGCTTCGGAAATGGCGAGGGCTCCGCGGCTGTCTTGCAAGTTCTTAGCGAAGATTTCTTTCAACGTTGCTTGCTTTTCGCTGATCTGGGTCTTGCTGAATCCTATATGGATGGCCTGGTCGAAATTCCAGACATAAAGGCAGTAATCTCATTCTTTTTGCTCAACCAGAGCGCCTCACCTGTGCTAAACGAATCGCCTAACGCGAGTCGCCTCATAAATATTTTAGGACTCGCTAACAAGCTAGCTCATGCAATGAGGCAAAATTCAAAGTCCTGCAGTAAAAAAAACATCCGAGAGCATTACGATTTGGGCAACGATTTCTTCGAGCTATTCCTCGATGACACCATGACTTATTCCTCGGCATTATTTTCCGAACCGCAATTGAGTTTAAAGCAAGCACAAGAGGCAAAGTTCGAGCGCATAGCAAGACAACTAAAGATAAGTCCCGGCGAACGTATCCTTGAGGTTGGCAGCGGCTGGGGCGCCTTCGCCTGCTATGTGGCAAGAACATATTCGTGCCGGGTTACGGGTCTAACAATTTCTGAACAACAGTATCAATTCTCAAAGAAACTTGTTGAGAAAAATGGGCTGGAGAAGCTCATTGAAATACGCCTGGAAGATTATCGCGAGCACAAAGGTACCTACGACAAAATTGCCTCCATCGAAATGATCGAAGCTGTGGGTGACGAATACATGGACGTCTTCATTTCGAAATTGGACTCTCTGCTTGCTAAAGATGGGATCCTGACAATGCAAATGATCACAAGCGCGGACTCGCGCTATCAGATACTAAAATCAAATGTTGACTTCATACAAAAACATATCTTTCCTGGCTCTCTTTTGCCGTCGCTTAACCGAATTAGCCAGGCGATGATGTCTTGCGGAGATCTTTTCCTTGTCGATCTTTTTGATATGACACCATCCTATGTTCGTACATTGAGATTATGGCAAAACAATTTCGAAGCTAAGCTGGACCAAGTACGTGCCCAGGGATTTGACGAGCGGTTTATTCGCAAGTGGAGATACTACTTTGAATACTGTCAGGCAGCTTTTGCGATGAGAAATGTGTCTGTTGTGCAGGCGACTTATTCCAGACCTAACAACTTACGTCTGGCTGAAGGTTCACGCAGCAATGCCTGAGATAATTTTGATGATGGCGATTGCGTTGCTTGCAAGCGAAATCTACATGTCTTTGACATGGTTGCTTTCAAAGACGATAAAGAATGCCGGCATTGTAGATGTTGCATGGGCGTCAGGATTCACTTTACAGGCGTTTTTCTACTTATTCTACTGCGGACATTTCAACAACACGCCGTTGCTCACACTTGCAGCTATGTACATCGTCTGGAGCCTCCGCCTCAGCTGGCACTTACTCACCCGTTTCCTGCGTTGGTATCCAGCAGAAGACGCTCGTTACTCTGAGTTAAAGGAAAAGCTCGGAGATCGAGCTGGATGGTTTATGTATATAGTTTTTCTCTGGCAGGGAGCTATATTGTTTCTTCTGTGCACACCGCTTGCAGTGGCAGCATCAAGTCCAGGCAATAGATTTCTCCTGCTGCAATTTATTGCGCTTTTTGTCTGGGCTCTTGGACTGATTGGTGAAACCATCGCTGACGCTCAGCTTGCTCAATTCACAAAAAATACCGCTAACAAAGGAAAAACATGCAGAGTCGGCTTGTGGAGCATCTCGCGTCATCCGAATTACTTCTTTGAATGGCTGGGTTCAGTTTCATTCTCTCTGTATGTAATTCAGCTTCCTTACGGAATTTGGACGCTAGCTTGTCCGCTTGTCTTAATGCATTTGCTCTTCAATGTAACAGGCATCAAACCCTCAGAAGAACATTCGCTCAAAACCAGGGCCGATTACTCCGATTACATGAAATCCACAAGTCCTTTTTTTCCATGGTGGAGGAAAACTAAATCATGACTACACAGCAGACATCGCAATCACGTTTTAGAGCCGATGAAAAAAGCAGTCTCCTGCTTTACGACATTCTGGCGACTGGACTTGTCCCAGAGCTGGCTATACGCGCCGGGATCAAAACAATGCTGGCAACGAAACTTCAAGAGTTAAACACTGATGATACAGAAGTCTTGTTGCAAAGAACCTATCAGTTTAAGAATGCGCTTGAGAAACTTCCGATTGCTATCGATACAGATCTAGCAAATAATCAGCATTATGAAGTTCCGACAGAATTTTTCAAGAATGTTTTGGGCCGCAGAATGAAATACAGTTGTTGTCTGTGGGATGACGCCCAAAATCTGGACCAGGCAGAAGAAGCGATGCTCTGGAAAAGTGCTCAAAGAGCCGAAATAAATGATGGACATCATATACTAGATTTGGGATGCGGCTGGGGCTCTTTCACTCTTTTTGCAGCCGAGCTTTTTCCAAATAGTTATATTACTGCGGTCTCCAACTCACGAAGCCAGAAGCTTTACATTGAGCAGGCGGCAAGCGCTAAAGGTCTCAAGAATATTGAAGTCATCACTGCCGACATAAAAGAGCTTGAATTGGATTCTCAAATATTTGACCGCATTGTCTCTATCGAAATGTTCGAGCATGTGAAAAATTATGGGCTCTTGTTTGGCAAATTGAACCGCTGGCTGAAAACGGATGGGAAGGTTTTTGTGCATGTCTTTACGCACTTGATACATCAGTACCATTTTGATGTCGACGAAAACGATTGGCTTGGTCGATACTTTTTCAGCGGAGGGACGATGCCCTCAGACATGCTATTCACGCTGTTCAATGAAGATTTAGTTGTAACAAATCACTGGAGAGTTAACGGTCTTAACTACCACAAAACTGCAGATTCATGGCTCGAGAATATGTCGCGCAATCGAACTGCAGTTCAAGAAATAATCGCACAAACTTACGGACGGGACCAACAGACAAGATGGTGGATGTACTGGCGGCTATTTTTTCTGGCGTGCAGTGAACTCTGGGCTTACTCTAACGGAAATGAGTGGATAGTTTCGCATTATCTTTTCGAGAAGCGATAGCAGCGCTGACTTATATCCACACTTTTTGGACGCCTAGCCAGGATCTCGCCAAAGGCTTGAGGCACTTGCCGCAGCATCACAAAAGCACATGGAGAAGCTCTGAACCCGTTCAAGAACGATTCATTAGACCGCAGATGAAATTGCAATATGAACGTTTGAACTAAGGTCAGGTTTAATCTTCGCCGAAAGAGAAATATGCACGCTGCATTTCTCAATACCTTCGTCTTTCAATCCATACACTGAAAATTGACCAGTGGTGAAGGCAGCCGCCTTAAATCCGGAATAAACATGTGAGCTGGAAACTTCTACGAACACTTCGTGTGAGGGAAAATCGAAAGCTTCGTTATTCATAGCCATTGCCTCAAATTTCATAGTGCCTTTTCCTGTCTACTACAATATTCGGGGCGACATTAATAAGTCTGGACAGAGTCGTGACAATTTTGTGAATGTCGTTTTTTGTTTGCATCACATAGCCTTTAAAAGGTTAACGACATCACTCTGGGGAATGATGCCGAACCTGCGGTTATAAATTCTCGATTCAGTGACAAATTAAGTCGCCCGTTGGGATCTTCGGGAGTTTGGGTGGGTAGCGGACGACTTAATTTGCACTCGCACTATCGATACTTCCGTGGGATCTTCGGGAGTTTGGGTGGGTGACGGACGTATCGCAGTGCTCTCTAAAGCGTTGACTGAATCGTGTTTATATAATCGCGCTCAGCACATAAACAAGACCGTACAGATTTGTGTAATTTATGTGCAAACACAAAGGAATTTTCGGGCTGATCGACAACTATATATATAGAACGATGAGGGGCTTGTAATGCCCGTGTTGGCAGGATGTCACT
>JBIKOL010000092.1:0-35588 GCA_044358055.1 Obscuribacteraceae bacterium (SeqCode) | reverse complement strand
CTTGGCAACCCGAAAAAGTTATTGCTCTCAGCAAGGTTCTGCCAGGGGCGATGGAATGTGCGCGCTCAGCCTGTAGTACAATGTTGGCATCGGTTCAGGAATCCACGGCTGCTTGAATCCAGCTCATCACCAGATATGGTGCGGCTGCAGTCCAAACCAACGTAACTAAACGTACACGAATTGGTACGGACTTATTTCAGCATGCCAAGCGACTATTAGCATGTCAGTGACTTTCTTGTGGCGGCACGGAGAAAAGATGGATAGTAAACGACTAATTAGCCTGGCTATTGCAGGGCTCTGCACTCTTTCAAACACAAACTCAGGCATAGCGGCAGATGCCGCAAGCAAAACGAAAGCTTCCAGAATTCATGTCTCATCTGCCACCACAAGCCCAACCTCAACGGAAGCTGCAAAATCTAATTCTGAAGATTGGTTCAAACGAGGCATATTCTACGAAGTTCATATCAAAGCATTCTGCGATACAGACGGCAACGGATATGGCGATTTCAAAGGTTTGACGTCAAAGCTGGACTATTTGCAAAAGCTCGGCGTAACGACAATATGGCTTCTGCCATTCTATCCATCACCACTTAAGGATGACGGTTATGACATTGCCGATTATAAAGGCATCAACCAGTTGTACGGCAATATGGATGACTTCAAACATTTTCTCGATGAAGCACATAAGCGCAATATCAAAGTCATAACAGAGCTCGTAATCAACCATACTTCCGATCAGCATCCCTGGTTCCAGCGCGCTCGGCATGCGGCTGCTGGATCAGCAGAAAGAAATTTCTACGTCTGGAGTGATGACGACAAAAAATACAAAGATGCGCGCATCATTTTTGTGGATACGGAAAAATCAAATTGGACATTCGATCCAGTTGCAAAACAATATTACTGGCACAGATTTTTCTCGCACCAGCCTGATCTGAATTACGACAATCCAGAAGTTATTAAGGCTGTGGTCGAGGTTATGAAATATTGGCTTGATATGGGGGTTGACGGTTTGCGCCTTGATGCAATTCCCTATCTCGTAGAGAGAGATGGAACCAACTGCGAAAACCTGCCCGAGACACATGAAGTTCTCAAAGAATTGAGAAAAGAGCTCGACAGTTACAAGGGAAGAATATTTCTTGCTGAAGCAAACCAGTGGCCGAAAGACACGGTCAAATATTTCGGCAACGAAGACGAGTGTCAAATGGCGTTCCACTTCCCTGTAATGCCGCGAATTTTTATGGCGGTTGCCAAAGAAGATCGAACCCCGATAATTCAATCGATGAAAGACACGCCTGCAATTCCCGAATCATGCCAGTGGGGTATTTTCCTCCGCAATCATGATGAGTTGACTCTCGAAATGGTCAACGATGAGGATCGAGCCTTCATGTACAAAGCGTATGCTCCAGATCCGCGAATGAAGTGCAATGTAGGAATCAGGCGGCGCCTTGCGCCTTTAATGGATTTCAACCAATCCAAAATAAGACTTATGGACAGCTTGCTACTCAGCCTTACAGGAACACCCATTATTTATTATGGCGACGAGATTGGAATGGGCGACAATATCTGGTTGAAAGATCGGGACGGCGTGCGCACACCCATGCAATGGTCCAGCGAAAAAAATGGAGGGTTTTCACAGGCTGCGGCATCTCAACTCTACAGTGCTCCTATTACAGATGCCGTGGCAGGATTTGAAAAGCTGAACGTAGCATCTGAATTGAAAAAGCCAGACTCACTTTTGAACTGGTACAGTCATGCCATTCACGTTCGTCAGCAGCATCCAGACATCTTTGGCAAAGGCACTCTCGAATTTGTCGATTCCGATAATACAAAAGTGCTCACATACTTGCGCAAATACAATGATGAAACCATTTTGGTTGTCGCAAATCTGTCGGCTTCAGAACAGTCTACGGAACTTAAACTGAGCCGCTTCGATGGCAAAACGCCAGAAGACCTTTTTGGCAAAGCCAAGCTTTCTGCAATTGGAAAGGATCCATATAAACTGAGTCTGCCGGCATACGGTTTCTATTGGTTAAAACTCTAATTGCGGGCGACTATCCAAACGAGCGAAGACGCTTTCATGCCTTACACCCCGGCAAAAACTTACGACAAAGACAATAACTCACAACAATAGCGTGCTAACATTTACTGAATCAGTGAGTGCGGGGCGTCAAGGTGCTTTCTAATAACAGAATCTTCCCATCTAAACTGTTGTTGTTTTGCTGCTCCCTTATACTGGTACCGACAGTGGAGGCCGCTTCACCCGCGGCAAAACCGGCACCAAAACCTACAGCAAACAAAACGGCTCCGCAGGATTCGCAAAAACCTGCAATGCAATCCGAATGGCAAAACTTACGAAAGGCAGCGGACGCACTTAGCGTAAATGCCAATTACACTGACGCCGAAAGCAAATATCAAGAAGCACTCGCCGCGGCAGAAAAGACCGGAGACAACAATGCAATAGTTGCATGCCTGGTTTCACTTGCAAACTGTATGTCAGCAGAGGATAACAAGTTGGCAGACGAGTTGCCGATTCGAATCAGAGCAAAAGAACTCAGCGAAAAATTATATGGGGCAAAATCAAGCCGGTGCGCAGAGCGTGTTGCTGACCTGGCTGATGTTTACGCACGCAAAGGCGAAATTGAGCAAGCTCGAGAGAATACAGATCTAGCCATGCAAGTTTTGGGACAATCCGACGAGCAGCATCCTCTCGAGATGGCAGCATATTATCAATCGCTCGCCAGCAGGCAAATTGCAGCAAGTACCTTTGGATTAGCCGAAGAACCCATGAAAAAAGCGGTGGAGCTTCGCAGCCAGAAGTTAAGTGCCAACGATCCTCTTTTGATAAATACACTTAGCAGGTATGCAAATCTGCTCAAGAAGCTTGGTCAGGATGAAGAGGCGAGAAAAGTGCAAGATCGCATCACCCTGGCTAGAGTTCTTCCAGGTGCGGATTCTGCAAAGGGAGGTTCTACCCCCGCCGGAAACTCAGCTTTTGCCAAGTTATTGCAAGCTGCCACTGAAGCAGATAAATCCGGAGACCAGGAAAAGTCCATTGCAGCATGGCGCTTAGTCGTGCAGGAAGCGGAAAAGAGTAATGATGCGCGCTTGCCTTACGCCCTGGTTCATCTGGGAGATCATTACTTAGCTCAGAAGAACAAAGACGAAGCACTTGCATTATACAAACGAGGGCTGGAGCTTCGAGAAAAGTCTGGATCCACAAAAACCCTGGGTATGTCCCGAAATCTGAAGAGAATAGCCGCCCAGCAAATACAGGCTAATAGCAGTGAGTCCGAAAGGCTTTATTCGAGAGCATTGGAAGTCGAAGATCAAGTGAATGCACCTGATCTTCTTCTAGGAATGACGCTCCAGAATATGTTGTCGGCAGACATGATGAGCAAAAACAACGCAAAAGTTGAACAAGTTTCCAAACGAATGCTTCAGCTTGCCGATAAGATTGGAGGCGCATTTGGAAGTATGCAAAAGCGCATGGCGCTGGGAATGCTCGGTTCAGCTTATATGAGCAGCGGTCGCCAATCCGAAGGAATGCAGTTGTTGAAAAGCATTTCTCAGTTGCCCAACCCGACAGGTGCAGATTTTCAAAAATCCCTGCAGGAAAGCTATTCGAAAGCCGAGGAACTATACGAAGATTCCGAGAAATCATCCCTGCCAAAATAATTTTCCAATGGACTTGTTAACCACAGCTTTGGATTAATCATATAAGACCCCCTTCAGGTGCTTACTATGAGGACTCAAGTATCCAAGCTGGTTGTTGATTCTCTGGATGACGAGACAGTTCGCTCATGTTTACAGACTTCTGGCTGGGACATTGAATTTTTTAGCAAAGACTCGGTTTATGCCACACAAAAAGTCGAACGGCATGAATATTCGAGCTCTATCATTTGGCACAAGCAACTTCAAAAATTTGTTCTCGACATTATAGTTATCGATGAAACCGAACATGAGCAGATAGAACCTGTGTGCTCGGTGAAGGCAACACAAATCGCGAGTGCATTGCTCTGTTGCTGCCGTGCACCGTCCCATGGCATTTCGGAGATGAGACGCGGAAGCTGATTGAAAAACATGTTTGGCAACCACTCCTCCTTGTAAAAGCAGGCAGAGGCGCGTATCATTTTTTTCTTCCACCTATTTCAAGCTATTTTTATTTGCTAAGAGAGACGGGAGAAAAATGGTATCCACAATACAGAAACGATTGACCCGAGCTCTTCAATATATATGGAATGCTTTTTTCATTTCGATGATTTTCTCCGTGCCGTCGTTGCAGAATTGCATATCTGCGGAAACGCAAACTAGCTGGGAAGCGCCTAAAGGATTGGAACAAACAAAAATCTGGAACGGAACTATTCCTGATGCAGCAGTGCTTCAAGGAAAAGAGTCATACAGCACGACAGGCGATTCAAACACAAGTAAACCTATCATCATTTTGGGCAAGGTTGCGACACCAACAATGACCGTATTTCCTGCGCGCGGAGAAAATACAGGCGCCGCGGTCCTTGTTTTTCCTGGCGGCGGATACTCAGTTCTAGCTATGTCACACGAAGGAACTGAGGTTTGCGAATGGCTGAACGCGAAAGGCATAACTGCAATCTTGCTGAAATACCGCGTACCCGGCGAGGGTTTCGAACCAAGATCAGGTCCTTATCCACAATCAAAAATGGCACTCGAAGATGCGCAGCGTTCTCTGGGCTTGATCCGTCTGCATGCAAAAGATTGGAAAGTTGATCCTCATAAAATCGGAGTGTTGGGATTTTCAGCAGGTGGAAATCTGGCTATTGCACTGAGCACACATTTTGAAAAACGTTTGTACCCTGGCGGGGATGAGGCAGACAAACTTAGCTGTCGTCCTGATTTTGCGCTGGCTATTTATCCAGCTTATCTGCAGCCAGATGATGCAAAAGGCCTCGAACTCGATTCAAACATTCCAGTTTCAAAAGAAACTCCATCCACATTTATTGTTCACGCACAAGACGATAAAGTGATAGATTCACAGAATTCTCTAGCGTATTACACTGCGTTGAAAAAATGCGGCGTGCCAGTTGAAATGCACCTCTACGCAGAGGGTGGCCATGGCTTTGGCATGCGCAAATCAAAACTGCCGATCACAAATTGGCCCCAATTAGCAGAGTCATGGTTGCATACAATTGGAATCATTTGATTCAATCTCTTTACAATTGAAACGCACTTAAGATCCTTCGCAAAGCCAGTAATAACGCAGTTTTCAGCAGCTGAACTTTCTCTATACTTGCTTACACAAAATGCACACAAATCATTCCGTCAATTTTTACGCTGCGGGAACGATTCTGTCCATGATGAATTGCGAAGGCGAATTACAGGAGGCTCTCAATGGACAATTTGAACGGCAATCAAGCGGATCTGAACAAGGAAACAGCCCGCGATGCTAAAGAAACAGGAAACCAATTATTTGCGCAGGTGGATTCAAATCGCAGTGATTCCCTTGCGATTATGAAGAGCGCAGCTGCTCCTACCGAGAGCAATCCAAAAGTTTACAGCACATTGCCGCCCTACCTTCTGGATGAGTTGGCCAAGCGCAATCCGAACAATGGGGATATTCTCAGTACTCGCGCAAAAACCAAGGAACTGGAAACTCAGGGCAGCAGCAATGGCTTGGATCCGCGTGCAACAGGCGGTCAGCATGGTTCCCGCGAAGTGTATGATGCAAAAGGTGAATATACGCAGCCTGGCGAAAAAGCCAGATTCGAAGGTGAAGATCCAACCGGCAATAAGGCAGTTGATGAAGCCTATGACTTCACAGGTTTCGTTCGTGACTTCTATCAAAAAGAATACGGACGCGATTCAATCGACGGTAAGGGCATGAAGCTTATCTCCACCGTAAACTACGGAAACGGTTATGAAAATGCCTTCTGGAACGGAAGCCAGATGACCTACGGCAACCCGGGAGACAACAGCCCCTTCAAGACATTTGTTTTGCTTGATGTAGCTGGACACGAAATCACCCACGGTGTAACTGAAAAGGAATCGGGGGAAAGATATTATGGTCAGTCGGGCGCATTGAATGAAAGCAACTCCGACATCTTCGGCGAGTTGATTCAACAATACTCCAAGCACCAGACAGCAGACCAGGCTGATTGGCTCGTAGGCGACGGCATCTGGAAAGACAATATCCATGGACGCGCACTGCGCGACATGCTGCACCCGGGCACCGCATATGATGACCCGTCAGTCGGCAAAGATCCACAGCCAGCCGACATGGCTCACTACAAGAAAATGAGTGGAGATAATGGTGGCGTTCACTACAACTCCGGCATTCCAAACCGCGCTTTCGCAACCTTCGCTCAAGCAGTGGGCGGATATGCATGGGAAGATCCAGGTCACATCTGGTACGCAGCACGTAAGGCTGCAGGCAGCAACCCGAGCTTCGCTCAATTTGCATATCAAACAATCGAAGCAGCAAAAGCGCTGGGTCATGGTGACGAAGTAGAGAAACTGCAAAAGGCATGGGAATTGGTTGGTGTTAAGCCGTCTGCAACTGCAGTCGACACACTGACGCCTCCCCAGCAACTTGCAGCAGAGCAAGAGCTTAAGAAGGCAAGCTAGTTATTCTGGAATTTGGCGGCGCTTGCGCCGCTCTGCCTGACTGCGTGCTCGCAGGGTTCTTAACAGGAAACACACAGGCAGTACCAAAATAACCGAATTGTCTTTTTTAGACTGAACGCTGAGATGCTGAATCTAGCGCGAGATGATTCTAGTGTCTCAGCGATCAGTGTGCCACAAAGGGCAGGATTTCCGAAAGGAGGTCCTGCTCTTTTATGTGCCATCCCGGAATTTTACTCGTTGGATTTGTGGGCGCCAACCGCCATCATAAAACGGCGAAGCCCTGGGAGCGCCGGCAGCCTGACGGCTTTAAAAGAATCGGATCGATCTTGCCGGAGCAGAAGCCGGCAGGCTGCCGGCGCTCCCGGGGATCGATCCGAACCTTTAAAAGTCGGCATACTGGTGGCTTTAACGAATCTTGCAATCAATTACTTGCCAGTGGGTTCGTCCGGATTTTCGCCGAGTTTGCGCATGAGTTCAATTTCTTCCTCAGACATTTCTTCGTGCTTACGCTGCTTGTTGCGAATGTTCTGATACTTGATTTGATCTGCAAGCGAGGACTTTGCAGTTTTCTCATTTTCAGTCGGAGTTTTAGCTTGCTGTTGCTTGCCTTGCTCTCCGGTTAATTTACCCACGGAAGGCGGGCTAGCCGACATCTTATTCATCTGCCCCGTGCGATACCGTTGTTCAATATCTGCAAGCGGTTGACGCAGATCTTGCGACGGTTTTTGATTCGCAACGGTACGGGTTTGCTGATTCACCGTCGTATTCTGCCGTTGTGTGTAGACAGCCAGGTATCCAGCGGCGGCTGATTCAGCAGTACTGATGACAGACATATCCGGACTGCCCGTGTTTGCAGACAGATGCTGTGTATAGCTGTTAGCTGTTGAGCTGCTGGATAAGCTGATGCCACCGTCCACAGTGGTACTGGAATTGACCACAGAAGGATCCGGACTTGTGGCAAAACTACCACGAGCCAGATTACTATCATTGGTTTCAACTACACCACCATCAACAGTGACGGTATTGGTTTGCCCAGGCAAATCTATTACACGAGAGGGATCAACATTTCCCGGCATGGCAACAGGCATGACTACGCTCTGATCTGGCGTAGGAACGCCTTCGCGAGCCATGGTTCCGGCAAAGTAGCTGATAGCATCAGTATTTCCCGTAGGTACTGGCAAAGGCGTCGAAAGTGCTGATACATCAGATGAGGAGAACGTGCGTCGCAAATCTACATCTACTGCTGCTGTTGAATTGTACATAGAGAGATCAGTCGAACCAAAGGAATAATCATTTGCCGATCGGAAGTACTGATTTGGGTCGACCATCGGTGCCGCTGGAATATTATTCGGATCTGTACCAAAAGGCGGCAATGGAGTCGCAAGAGGTGCGTTCAGATCAATTGCAGGACCTAGTAACGGATTATTCAGTCCGCCGGGTGCCGAATTGGGATCTACTGGATTCAAGAGACTGGCAGGAGACATGCCAGCTCCTGGACCCTGTCCTAAACCTTGACCTTGACCCATAATGAACGCCGCAAGTTGATCTTGTTGCTGCTGCTGGGCTTGAGTCTGTGCTTGTTGTTGCGCCTGCTGCTGTGCTTGAAGTTGTTGTTGTTCAGCCGCTGATTGGGCGCCTTGCTGCTGCTGTTGTTGCTGCTGAAACTGCTGCTGGTTGACATTTGTGATATCACCACCCAGCCCTAGCGGAGGAAGCATAATATTTGCAAGCGGATTCGATGGATCTGGTGCCGTTACCGGCGGTGCCGCAATATTTGGCATACCTGCTCCTGGTGGCAATCCTGTGCTCGGATTAACTGGCGATGCGATACTTCCCAATGAGCCGGGATTCGACGGTGGTGGTGCCATTGAAATGAACGGACTTGCGCCGCCGGGCAAACCTGGTTGTCCAGCCGGAAAATTTCCAGGTAGTGCTGTAGGCATGACACCCTGCGGTCTGCCTTGATGAGCCTGCTGACCTTGCCCTATTTGCCGGTTATTATTGTTGTTTGTAACCGGACTAAATGCCGCGCTTGCTGCCATCGAAGGTGATGGAGAAGTTTTAGGCACATTGCCTGGTTGCTGTTGCGGCGTACCTGGTTGAACCTTGCCTCCGCTGTTGCTCGAAGCACCGGATCCTGATCTGCCACCAGCGCTTCCACCGGAAGATCCACCCTTGCCACCAGCACTGCCACCGGATGAGCCTCCAGATCCACCTTGCTGAGCCATTTGTGCAGCCTGAGACCCAACGGCCTTCACGAGTCCGGCAAAGTCAAACGCATACTTCACACAAGCTGTGGCAAGGAAATTCAAGGCACTCATAATCACGGTACCAGTATCATCAATTCCACGGAAGCAGGCCATCAACAGAATGACTGTGTTCCAGAAAAGGCTCCAGAAGCAGAGCGTCAAGACACCCTCGCACCAGTTTGGAAATGCTGAACGCAATTGAGCTACAGGATAAACCCACAAGGCTGCCATAATTGGTCCGACAAACCAGAGGTAGTAGAGATAGCACATTTGGAATGCACACAGGATGTTCCAGGTCGTTGCCATTGCAGCGCCGGCACCATTGTATGCTGCACGTTGCGCATTCACTGCATAAGGCACAGCCTCATTAGCTTTGTCTGCCGGCGCGTTATAGACTCCGGCGCATGGGTCTTCAAGTTTGACATCAAGATTTCCTTGTTCGAACGATCCACGAACAGAAGTCGAACCTACATTCATTTGAGCCGTTTGATTTGGAATATAGCCCAGGTTTTCATTGGGAAGGCGCGTGCCAAAAGCTCTGATGTGAGCACAGTGCGCTTCACGATACATATCTGTATTAAAGATTCGGTCGTATTCAGATTGCATTGTATAAGCAATCGAATTAGACACGTCGATGCCGTAATTGACAATGAGATAAGTTCCAGGAATTAAAAAGATCGCAATCAACGATCTAAAAATGCCATCGAGCGGAGTAACACCATAGGCATCCCATAGCGGAACGCCTGCAGCCACAATTGATTTAACCTGAGCGGCAACTGCTCCCGGAAGGAGCAATAAAATTGCTATTGGCATGAAAAGCTCATTCCGAAGCTTGTTCCACTTATTACCAGGATCTACAGTAAAGTTCTCGAGCGCAGTGCGAATGTAGTCGATTGCGCAACCAGCTTGTTGCTTTTCCATGTCTCCGGCATTATCAGCCTGCTGTTGAGTGATCGCATTCTGCTCTTCTTTTGTGGATTGTAAGCGCGCATCTGGCATCATCGGAGCTGTAGCTGCAAAAGATGCTGCAGCTGATGCAATAGCTGAAAGTTGTGTCGGGGTTACAGGACCTGTACCGTCAGCGCTAATTGCCGCCGGTATGTTTTGTGCCGCACCGACGCTGGTTGTCGGCAGCATCGCCGCACCGCCGGGGACAACATTTGGCCAGGAAACTGTTGCCAGGTTGAAAGTACTCGTAGGATTCATAAGCCGACCAGACTGTCCGCCAGATGCAGCCTGGTGAATCATCATCCCACCAAACGAACTGTCCGCAATGCACTTTGTTTCAGGGAAAGCATCAATGAACGCTTGCACTGTTGTTGCAGGGCAGGCAAGGGCGGTGCCACCAGTTGTTGTGCTCCCAGCTCCGCCTGATGAATTGTTGGATCCATGGTGCTGATTCTGACCGTTCTTGTTTTTGTCATCATTGTGCGAATTAGTTCCACTACCACTACCGGTAGACGACCCCCCTGCGCTACCACCACCGAAAGGTATTTTCCAGGACCCCTCGTTGCTGTTATTACCATTTCCAAAATTGTTTCCGTTGCCGGAATGGCCTCCATTACCTGAACCAATCCCGCCTGGAATATTGCCAGAGCCGCTGCCACCGTGCCCGCCGGTCTGAAATGTGTGAGTTGTATGCGGGCTAACTCCGCCCATGCCACCACCCGAGGAGGAATTATTGTTGCTTCCAGCTCCGGCTGGCGAACATTCTTTACCACCAAGGTCTTGTGTCGTCGGTTGCGAAATTTTCACGCTCGTAACTTTATCTTGTGCAAAGACAGAGCTAATGCTAGCCGCCAGAGTTATTGCAATTATCAGAGCTTTCTTCATTTGCATCATGTCCTTAAACATTCTGAGGAGGTGGCGGAACATCATTTGTTGTCAAATTTACAGAGAAGTCGCTGTTAGATGAGGGGAGGTTCTGATTCGACGCCATCGAAACACTTCGCCCTGCTCCTCCGGGATCATTTCCAGCTTCGTTCAGATTGGTACCAACAACACCACTGCTAGGACTCGGATTACCTTGATTGTTTGATCCATTGCTGGTCTTTGGTGCAGTAGGGCCGGTCTGTTGTCCACTTGGTCTGGTGCTTCCACCACGATTGGACGAACTGCCACCTTGTGTCGAGCCACCTTTTCCACCAGAGCCTGAGCTTCCACCGCCACCACTGCTGCCACCACTTCCACCCTGGGCTTTGTCCAGAAGTGAGGAAACAACGTCGCCTGGTTTGCTGTCGAATGGAGCGAATGGGACCATTACCAGAATCGCCATAAATGCGGAGTAATAGTACATCTCATACTGGCTGTTAGGATCAACACCTTGTTCGAGTCGAACGACCATACACAGAAGTATGATGCACCACCAGAATTTCCAGAGGCACAATATAACTACGCCGTCTAGCCAATTTGAAAATGCATTCTTAAACAGTCCCTGTCCGCTGTTTCCGATGGATGCGGGCCAGGCATACAACGCTGCTGCAATCGGTCCTAGCAAGAACAAGTAACACATGGTGACGAACTGAAATGCGTTCAATATATTCAGTCCTTGTGATAGCATCGCATTAACCGTGTTCAAGGTGTTCTGCACTGTAACAGACAGATCGGACTGACGCTCTTGTACAACAGATGAAGAAGGTGTGCCGGACAACTTGCCCTGGCATTGTGTACCGCTGACGTTCTTAAAGCAATTATCCTGATTTGATGGCTCACTTGCATAAGCCTGCTCTTTCACCCAGTTTTGCAGCTGATCCATTTCAGACTGGATTTGCTGTGCTATCGGTTCTGTAAGTGAATTGCCAATATCGATGCAATAACTAATGGTGAGCTGGGTAGCGGGAATCAAGAAGACAGCTATCATCGAGCGTATCAATCCAACAAAAGGGCTTACTGAGTCTTCGTCAGGTGTTGAACTTTGCGTCCAATTGGATACTGCAATCGCTTTCACTTGAGTAAGCGCTGCTCCTGGCATAAGCAAGAGAATCGCCATGGGTATCATGCAGCCCTTGTACATTTGCTGCACCATCCAGATAACGTTCGAATCATCTTTATGAGCAGCATCCGATTTGCACGGCTGAGCTGCGTCTTCATTGGCAATGTTGATCAGCGGCTTGACCATAGATTTGAATGCTGAATCACAATTCTGGCGAGCGCAGTTGGCCTGATTATCGGAATTCTGCATGTTCTTAATCTGCTGATCAGCTTTTGCCTTGAGTGCATTTGCTGCAGGGTTTGTCGAAGCTGACAAGAATTGATCGCCGAAAGCATTCATCATAATGGCGCTTGCGCCGTTAGAAGTACACGGCAGGTTAGCCCAAAGTTGGTTGGGACTTTGCTCAGTATTTGCAGCTGGTGCTGCTGCTGCCAGGGATGATCCAAGAGGATCTGCTATACGCTTAGCCCGGTCATTGAGTGTTGTGCGCGCCGCATTAGAGTTGGTCATCAAGCCTGGTCTAAGAAAAGGCTGAGTCACGCTTGTCACAGTCTCTCCTGCAACAGTTGAGGTAACAGGTCTGGGTCCACCGGCTGGAGCAGAAGTGGCAGTTTGTGGTGCCACGCCGCCTTCGTCTTGCATCGTTTTTGTTCTGATCATGTTACCGACAGGGTTGGTTATGGTTCCAACGCCACCGTCAAACATCATGCCGTTTTTGCCTTCAGGTGGAACAGTCGGCAAGCCGATGGGATCTGTTGCTTGTGGTGAAGCCTGCTGCCGTTTGTCTGTCTGGTAATCTTTCCATTCGTTCGGGCATTTGTTGTTAGCATGCGCCTCGAAATTCTTTTGAGGTGACATACCCATGCTTAGCGAACGCATGGCTGTTGTCGCCGCGACAGTAGCGAGTGTAGCGCCGGTGCTTGCCGCCGGCATGATGCTGTTCATCGGAAAACGCAGACCGTTCTGGCCTGAGCTTGCACCATTACGTTGAGCATTTGTGCGCCCGCTGTTTGAACTGGAATTGTTCGAACTTTGATTTTGTTGCTGTGTTTGTTTTTGCTGAGTACCCTGCGTATTTTCAGAATTACTGGACGTGCTTGTTTGCCCGTATTGTGCCTCTGCCCCAGGAATGAATCCGAACAGCAAAAGACATGCCACAGGCAAGCTTGCAAAATAATTTTTGATCAGACATAGTTTCATGAACGGCCCAGCCCATAAAAACGTTTCTGCGTAAGAACACCATGCTCGCATTATTAAAAGGAATAAATCCGGACGGGTTTGTTACTTTTCTGTGTAAGCCAAGCCATATAAGGAATACCCAGAGCCAGAAGGAACCCCACTGCTTGGCATCATCTTGGTTTATCGCAGAGCCGTCCGCTCCAAGCGGAGCTATCGGGCCGTCTCGCGGCCTTCGCCTCGCCCGCTAGATCGATCCTATCTTTAGAAGCGGGCGAGCCGCAGCTAGCCTCGTAATGGGGACCCGCGCGAGCGCAGCGAGTGCGGGTTAGAGAGGCGACGCGGGCGCCCATAGAAAATCGCTGTTTTAACGGGCGCCCCTGATATGAGGCGCGGCTACAATCTTTAGGTGTGAATCAATGTCGACTATTTCTATGCAAGACCAAATGCATGCAAAAGCGAATTCAACCAGCGGTTTTCGCCGGCGTGCAGATAATGCGGCTTGAACTTGCTACGAATTGATTTCAGATGTTCTCGACATGCATTTGCTGATTGAAATCGCTTCTTCGGTGATTTCTCCAGACATCGGAAAATAACATTCTCCAGACCGGCGGGTATTTTTTCGGAGGGATTATGCTTGCTGATTCGAAGAGGAACACTGAATAGATGCTTCTTCAAATACTCGATGCTGTTACAGGCAGTGAATGCAGGAACTCCAGCCAACATCTCGTACATAATGCAGGCAACTGAGTAGAGATCGGACCTGCTGTCGCACTGTCCTTTGAATTGCTCTGGAGCCATGTAAGCAGGGCTTCCGAGAATATCACCGGTAGACGTAATCTTGGTAATGGTAGTGTTTTCCGGACTGAAGCATTTTGCCATGCCAAAGTCCAAAATTTTTGCTTCTACGCTGTTGCCGTATGTTTTGATCAGGATGTTTGCGGGTTTAAGATCGCGATGCACTATATTCAGTGCCTCTGCATGCGAAAGTCCTTTGCAAAGTTGGCAAAAAAGATCCAGCGCCATTTGCGCGTTCATGGGACCATGCATTTTGAGCCACTTATTCAAAGGCACACCGTCAAAGTATTCCATTACGATGTACGGAAAGGGTGTAACATCCGCATCAAGCACTTTAATAACGTTAGGACTGTCAAGTTTGTTTAGTAAACGCGCTTCTCGTCTGAAACGCTTTATTGTGCTCTCGTCTTTTAGCACGTGCTTGTGCACGATTTTTATTGCAACATCGATGCCCAGCATCAAATTCCTGGCCTTATAGACATTTCCCCAGGCGCCGGTATCGATGAGCTCTAAAATTTCGTAGCGATCGATAACAGCACCGATGAGTGGATCGCTCTGATTGAATGATCCATTTGATGCAATCAAATTCGAAAGTGCCTCCGCAGCATTTTGCATCAGATACTGCTTAGCATTTGCTTGCTGCTTTGTATTTAGTCTAGTGAGTCCTTCCATCCGAAGCACCTCATACCCTTCCATTAGCCGAGTTTAATATTCGCTTTGGGAATAAGTCTGGACAATATCGTGACGTTTTTGTGAATGCACGAAAATACAAGTTGCCGTATCACTGTCGCTTGCAATTCGCAGAAACTCAGGCGTTTATTCCCAAATCTTTTCGTAGCTGATTTAGAAACGCTGTCCCTCGAATGGAGCCCCAACCGGTGGTGGCATCCCAACCGGCTTTAGCCTCGAAGCCATTGTTATTGCCTTCGGTTATGTCGTTGAAGATTCCGTCGTTTCCATGCTTATAAAGGAATGGGTTTAGATAGCCGACAGGTCGGCCGAGAGATCCGTTAATACGCATCATCAGAGCCGCGTACAATGGGGCTACCGCACTTGTGCCACCAATGGTAAAGGTTTGCCCATCAGCTCGAATCCAATAGGGCGTGGCGGAAGCCGCATTACCTGCAATGTCGGGTACTCCGCGACCATCCTTGAACCCATCCGCATTAGCCGGATGAGGATTTGTCGGTAGATCAAGTCCATTTTGGAAATCCGGTCTGCTAAATATCTGGCTTACACCGCCACCGCCAGCCCAGGTTCCATCACCATCATTCCAAACGACTTCATGAGCTTTTCCCGATTCGTCAAAACTAAGCTTAGTTCCTCCAGTTGAAGTAACCCAGGGATCCGAAGCCGGATAATCCGTGACGAATTTTCCGTCGTCAGGCTCTCTATCGCCTCTGTCACTTGCTCCGGTGTCCCCGGCCGCCGCGAAAACAGTGATTCCTTTTAAGGCTGCTTTCTTGAAGTTCATATGCATTGTCTTGATCACCTGAGGGTCCCACTTGGACTCGCGGCGGCCCCAGCTAATACTGATTGCGCTGTTTTGCTGCTCCCCCTCCTTTGGAAATATCGCTCTTGTTATAGCGTCAACAAATCCCTGCTCTTGTGAATCGTTGGTGCCGAAAATGATCTGCTGCTTTGCGTCTGGTGCCACCGCACCAATAACTTGCGAATCGAGTGCGACTTCCCTGTCTGGTCCTCGCGGATTACCGTCAGGATTGCTTTTCGCACCATCCACACTTATAAGCTGAATGTTCGGAACTTTAAGCCCGTGCTCGGTGTAGTACTTCGCGTTGTCTGCCAGATTAAGCCCGCCGCCAAGTTCAATAATGGCAACAGATTGTCCGGCACCCATTGAATCTTTTGGGAAATCGTAAGCATCGGCGACTTCATTTGGCATAAATCCGCTTGCCACTCTGGGTGCAAAGGGAGGATCGGCTTGATCTGGAAACTTGGACAACGGCTTTGCAGGAGATGTAGTATCGAGACCAACAACTCCCTGAACATCTGCGCCAATTTCTTTGGGCACCGATATTGGACCAATGCGTTCGCGCACAATGTCACCATCATCGCATTTGTAATCATTGAACTGCACATTGAAGGCTTTGGAAAAGTCCCCGACCTTACCTTGCAGAAGAACCTTTCCTGAATCAATATCAGCCTCGGACACCGTCAGCCCATTATCAATGGCGAACTTTTTTACTCTTGCCATTGATTCCGGATCCGCGCCGAATTTTTCATTGAACTCTTCGTTCGTTAGCGGCTTAATTTCGTGCGACTGAATTTTTGCAAGCGTGTCGTTTATTTCTTTGTCCGAGGCTTTAGAGCGAACGAAAATTGTCGCGCTCATGTCAGAGTTTTTGTCAGTGACGGCGACACGAACACCATCTGTGTCTTTTGGAATAGGATCAACTACAACGGCGCGATCACCGACTGCTTTCACGCGTGGCCCCAGCTCCTCAGCAGCTTCGCTTTGCAGTTTATTCGCTTGATTGTTCTGAATGTCATTGTTCCGAATAAAGTCATCTGCTTCCATTGTCATGCAAATAAGTCCTTGAACTGAGGATGTAAAAGCGTGTATCTAAGGTTCGTCGCTATCTATTAGTGTCTAAAACAAACGCGATTGCCTGAGAGAGCTGTATCTACACTCAATTCAAAAATTATGTCCACGTCTTGCAATTCAAAAATTTTTATTGCACAAAATCAAATTAATAGAACACGCGGAAAAGCGCATGAAAACTCAATGTATAAGGAAGAATCGAATCTATGCTGCAGTACTTACACAAAAAATGCACAAAAAAGTACGGACGTTTTTATTTTGAGATCTCTGCAAATTAAATTCAACCACCGCCTCTAGAGTTCGCAGTAAGTGATTTGCATCAGCTTCTCTTCACCTCGGCAGTGATGACTCGACAGGAACAGAATTTAGTAAACTGCGTGCTTCTATTCTATATGCAATCTTTATGTACTATTTATGGGCATGCTAGGTCAAACCCAAGTATTATCAAAATAGCTCCAGATGAAGCTCTTCTCCAAAGCATTGGCAGAGATAGAGGTTACCCATTATGTGCAAAGCCAAGAAAAGAACAAATGGATATCTCCTTGCAAAATTGCTGGGACGCCCTTCAAGTAAAGTCCGGGCATGCTATTAAGCACTCGCCCGGGATTCTTTTGCGCAAGTTATCTGTAAACAATGCATTAGTGAATGCACTGATATATCGTGGATTCCAATTGGAATTGCCCTGCTCTTACCTAGTCCCCAGGATTCGAAGGACCACAGACTTATAGCGCAATTGAATAAGCAATGCCTGGTCGAGAGCTCAAAATAGCTTGCCCGGTTACCTTTCCACCGGCATCAACTTCAACGTTGAGGTCGGGATTCTGTTGTTCTTAGCGGAAAATTTTGGAGGTGTAACATGAAAAGCCGCAAGAAGATATCCATTTTTGACAGAACCTGCGACAGAATTTTCGATTGGGCTGCTGGCATGCTAATCGGATCATTGCCTGTAATTGGTCCAATTTTTTCAGTTGTATCGCTGGCAAATGATGTAGCCGAGATAGAGAAAGAGTTCTTAGGATCACAATAGAAGGGAAATAAAAGGGGAAGCCGTCAGGTATAGAAGCCGGGGTTCCGACCCAAAACCCTTACCTACACATCAATTTGCCCCCTCATGAGCCATACACAAAAAATTCACAGAACTGTACGGACTTATACTCATTCCCAGAAGTACATTAAGAGCATCTTATACAGCTTGGTCTCGCAAATAAAGGGGTTAGGGCAATGAACTACAACATCGAAAACAACTACGAAGCTCAATCAGTTGCACAATCATCTTTGAATTCCGTTGTTTATCACGACATCTCATTTGATATCAGCCATCTTGCAACTTTGCCAATCAGCGCATGCGAAGACGCAGAAGCACTCGACGAAAGTTTCTCAATCGTTATCGGCAAAATGCTCTAAGAATTACGACCGGCATCAGCAATTTCGGTAAGGTATGCAAACGGGGTAGCATCATGGGTTTGGAAGATACACTGGCAGAAACAATCATGGTGGATCAATTCATGCTTACAAATCCAGACAATATGCTCACCAATTGCATGGCTCCTAAAAGAGAGCGCTTTGCCCTGCGCAATGAAGAGTTGCTAAAACCGAGGCAACTGGACAACACAGTACAACCGATTACAAACGCTATTTTGTCCGGCAATTATCTCTCAGTGAGAAAGCTTTGCGAAGAAGCGATGATCAGTGGAGATTGCTTCCCTGGCTCACTGGTTGGAATGGTTAACGATCAGCTCAGACAAGCTAATTCAACTTATGCATTGAAGGACCTTGGCGACGACAGAATCGCCATCAACGGATGGAAAATGTCAGAGCTCGAGCTGGACGAAACAAAAAATGGAACTCCCCGCTGGGTATGCCGCTTCCAGGTAAAATGGCGCCCAGTAGCCTGAAGATTTTAAGTAAGACCACCCAAATGCCCACATAAGATCAAGTCACGGCTTCAGAAATGAAGCCGTTTCTTGTTCTAGGACGGCATGGAACACTTTTTGCTTCAGCATTCCGAACAGGAAATCCCAGACTTCATGGTGAAGAGAAGATCCGTGCCGCAAACGTTGCCGACGGATGTTTTAGATGAGCTTGACGCCTTTTGCCGGCAGCGTAAACCAGAATTTGCTTCCGACTCCCGTGGCTGATTCAACACCAATAGTACCACCATGCTGTTCTACGATGGCTCTGGATATAGCCAACCCCAAACCGGTTCCTCCCTTTTCTGTAGCGTCAGTTTTCTCTACTTGAACAAATCGTTCGAATATTTTTTCCTTTAGAGCTTCTGGAATACCCCGTCCGCGATCCTCAACACTAAACATCAACTGCGAAATGTTGTGCTCGACAGAATTAATTACGGTGCTGTCTTCTGGAGAATACTTAATTGCGTTCGACAGAAAGTTGATAAGGACCTGGCAGATTCTGTCGCTATCCGCCTCAATAGACATTCCGGCTTGAGAATATTTCGTTTGCAATTTGATGCCTTTTAATTCCGCTAGTTCTGCCACCGATGATATAGCCTGCTCAACCAGCTCCTCAACACTTATTTCTGAGATATCGAGAATAAATTTCCCTGCTTCCATTTTTTCGATGTCGAGAAGATCGTTAATAAGCCTGATCAAACGAGTAGTTTCAGACTGAGCAAACTTCAGGCGATTTTTTCCTTTTTCAGAGAGTTCGCCAAGCAGCCCCTGATCAAACAATTCCAGCGCGGAGGAAATGGAAAGAAGCGGAGTTCGCAGTTCGTGACTGACTATTGATACAAGTTCTTTCTTAAAAGCTTCCAATTGCAACAATCGATTGCCGGCATCATAAAGCATTGCATCAAGGTAGGCAATTTCATCGCCACCTCTTTTAGGAGCATCAAGCATCTCCCTCTTCAGCAAGCGCGCAGTGTTGTCCATAACGTGGCTCAAGCGGGTGGTGAAGCTTCGCATTATGAAAACAGCAAGACAGGTCGAAAGAACTATGCTGACAAGAACTCCCGCAAGCAAAATGGATTGAATAGAGATGATCATACTTTTTCGCTCACGAGAGAGTACTTCACCGGAAGCCTTCTCTCTGGTCATCACCTTGTCTTGCATTTTTTGAAGCTCAATGCAGGTAAACATGAAATTGTTGTTTGAAGCATTGGTGAACGTGCCAAATGCATAAGTTAAAGCCTGAATTGGGTTAAACTGAGGGGGAGGCTCATCCTTTTTTATATCCGGTTCTTTGCTTTCTGCCAGAATATGCTGAGCCCACTGAGGCATTAAGCCCAGAAACGGCTTATGTCCGCCAAGATTTTTCAATACTCCCTGGCCTACTTTGGTGGCAGCTTCTTTTTCCATCTCATCAGAGATTTGAGCCAACAATTTTCGAGCCTGGCGCAAATATTCAACGTCTTTGCGATCATCCTTCTTCAAGACTGCAATACGATCCATCAACTCATACGACTTGTTCACATACTCTTTCCAGCGCTGCTTGAAGAGCTCATCATCTTTGAAGTAAATATAGCAAAAACCATATTTTGCAGCATTGGTAATGAACTCAGTAAGGTCATTTGAGATTTGAATAACTTCTTTTGATTTCTCCTCTTTTTGGACTTGCTTTTGGACTCGCTGGAGTGAAAGACCAAAGACTCCTGCAACCGCAAGCTGAAATACGAGGGGCACAGAGATAATCAAAAAGCCCTGTTGCAAAACGCTGAATTTTCCAGTCCTGGAATTTCTCGATTCCTTTATTGAACTTAGCGCAAGAGCAGAGCTTGCTTCGCTTGCTTGAGGCAGTGTCTTTGCCGCGGACAGCGGAATCTTGAACCAAAAGCTGGTCCCCCTGCCCAGTTCTGAATCAACGCCGATTTCCCCACCGTGCTGCTCCACAATGGAACGAGAGATTGTAAGACCTAATCCCGTTCCCTTTTTGCTCGTCTTGTCCTTCGCATCTACTTGCTGGAACGGCTCAAAAATCTTTTTCCTGTGCTCCTCCGGAATTCCTTTGCCTTTATCCACAACGCGGCACTCGAAATAACCATTCGTGCTTGTAGTTTCCAGAAGCACATGCCCGCCTGCTGGCGAAAACTTCAAAGCATTGGACAAAAGATTGACGAGAACCTGCACGAGTCGATCACGGTCAGCAAATATGGTCGTATCTTGCGAATTCACGACTATCTCTATCCCAGACTTCTCCGACAATTCTTTTACTGAATCGACTGCCAGGGAAACAAGCTCGCTTACTCTTAGATCTTCCGGCTTGATTTCGAGCTCAAGACGATCAAGATATAGTAAATCCGCCAGCAATCCCATAAGTCGCTTTATATTGCTGAACGTGCGTTGGGCTCTCATTTTTCCCTTCTCACTGATTTCGCCAAAGACACCAGATTCAAGAGAGGTTAGAAATGCGCCCACCGAAGAGAGAGGGCTCTTAAGTTCATGACTGACGACACCAATCATTTCTTTTTTGAATTTTTCGAGATCTTGAATTTTCGCCGCAGCATCAAAGAGGAACTGGTCCAATTCAGCGATCTCATCACTTCCTTTTAATGGAGCATTCAAAGCCTTTCCAATGGAAAGATTCCTCGTGTTATTGACGATTAGCAGCAATCGATTGGTAATGTTCAAACAGAAAAAGACTGCCAATATAAGAGAAGAAAAAACGCAAACAGAAAGCCCTAAATAAAGCGTCAAGTAAAGCGAATCAACTGAAGCAAGTGCGGCTCCAGTTTGATCATTCACCATTTTTTGCAGTTGAGTCAGAAATGGCGATGTCGAGCCGGCTGTTCCAACCATCAAATAATTCACCTGGACATCAAATGGTGGAACATGGAGGTCTGCCTCACCTTTTAGATCGCGTTTTACGGCGGAATAAGCCTGAACAGACTCTTCCCTCAGCCGGTTGTACTCCATCCTGTAAATTTCACCGCGAGTAGCGATATAGAATTGGGCAAACGTTTCACTCAAGGTCATGCAACTGTTGGAGCGAACAAAATTAGTCGCAGCATCCTTGAGCCGCATTTCGCGCCGAATCATTTTATCTGTACTTAGCAAGCCCTGGTAAAGACAAAGAATGAACGTGATTCCGACGAACATCGGAACAAAAACAAGCAGCAGCCCTTTCTGGAGTATTCTAATCTTTGGCATCCCTGGGATCTTGCCACTTTTAGGGCAAATCTAAGCTTTGCAGCGCCAATAGAAAGGCTAAGGCGCTGTACTCAAAAAGTTCACAATATTGTCCGGATTTTTTCTCTCGATTTATTAGTTAATTTACAGATACAACTGGAACTAACTTAGGAGTCACTGAGATGACAGACGCAAGAGCCATAGAGAATTATTCCAAAGAGACAAGATCTGATGACTTGAGCCCAAAAGTAATTGAAGAGGCTCTTCAGCTGATGGCCAAGAAAGAGAATGTACCAGGAACAGATAAAGGATTGCCTGAGCATGCTTCAGGTCATTTTAATTGCGTCTCTATCATCAATGATAAACCCGTTCCGGCTTATTCGTGTTCGGCGAGGACAGGAGAGGCGGCTGGGCGACCGGAAGACAGGTACTCTTTGTGTACAGCGACATTCCCGAACCACAAAGACATTTTTGGCGTTGAAGACTGTCACAAACCAGGTCCTCTGAGTCCTATCGGTGATGGTAAGCCATTTCAGTCAGAAGAGAAAATTGGCGGTATCATCGGAATCAAGAAAGACGATTTTCAGATTATTGATCCAACCGGAAAGAAGCGGGATCCAATCATCAAAGATGTAGTCTGATAAGAAGGATGGTAAATAGAAATGCAATCCTTCGATGAATGCCATAAGTCAATTTGCAACAAACCTGAGCCTACGTGCGCAAGTGACGCCTTGCGGCAAGATACGTTTTCATTTCCAAAAAATGTAGATCCCAGTAATCCTTTTCCAGAGGTGCCAACCCGCACGACAGATGATCGTGCCAATGAGTTGATTAGAGTCTGGAAGAACCCACCTAGAGACCAGGCTTTGCTCTATGATCGGCTGGTGAGAACATTTGCCGAAGAGCAACTGCAAAACGGTTTTCCCGGCATGGAATGTCTGGCTGATAAGATCAACCACGAGACCTGCGCTGGTATGTATGTGGATCGCTTTCGTGGGGGTAAGGTGTATGCGCTTTACTTCAACTACAACGGGCGGGATGTTGAATTACCGATTGTAGGGCGAGTTCGCGGCTTGTAATCAAAGCTCAGCCGAAATTCTGGATTTCTGAATTAGCGGTTCATATCTTATTTGGGCTGCGAAGGGAAGCTATCAGTTTCGGGCGATATTTGCATTTCTTTTTTACAGGAATTGCACAATCCGTTCCGGAAATGTTCCTGTCGTATCAAATACATTTAGAAGTGTCACAGATACAGTTCGGGGATTGGGAAGATGGGCACAGAGCAGCGCGTGAATCTGCAGAATAGAATCGAGCCGCCGACGATCAATGAACCGTCAATCGATCTCGAGGCTTTGTGCAAACGAGTTCCTTTGATACTTAATCCGCCAAAAGATCTGGGCGATTCGCTCTTAACAGCTGGCATCGCAAGAGCTATTGAATGCAGCCAGGCCGTAGGTCAACTTAGAAAAATCCTGCAAGAACGTTTGGATGCGGGTTTGGGCACTGAAAGCTTTATACAAATGATAAATACTGAGCTTCAAAAAAACAGCTCAGAGTTTCAGCTGCGCTTCAATTTTGAGCGATCGCAGCAGCTATATATACTCACTTTATTCGAAGCTGACGAGATTATCGATCAGGATACCTGGAGTTCGCTGGTCTAGTCTCACAGGCGGTTCACCTCCCGGGACCGCGGGCGTCCCGCCCGCTTCTAATTTAAGGATCAGATCGAGGAGCGGCGACGCGTGGCCGATGAGGACCCGTTGGCGAGCGAAGGCGAGTCAACGGCATCGGGGCCCCTACACATAAGACCAATCTAGGATTGGCGGCGCGTGAATAGCGGATGCCCTGGTAACGCGGGCGTCCCGCCCGCTTCCAATTTAAGGATCGATCGAGGAGCGGCCGACGCAAGGTGTCGCCCCACATATACGAATCGAGATCGATTTATCTCTACCAGATTACGGCGCGTTGTGATGGGTCGCGCCACATTTTATCGCCGGGCTCCACGCCAAATGCAGCATAGAATTCCGGCATATTCACCAGTGGTGCATATGCACGCACTTGATCGGGGGAATGAGGATCCGAAGTCACCTGATTGCGCACCGTTTCGTCTCGCTGATTAGCGCGCCAGGTTTGCGCAAATGCAATGAAAAAGCGCTGTTCTGGAGTGAACCCATCAATTAGCTTCCTCTTTGAGGGGTCTTTATCTAATTCGCGTTCCAGGGCATCGTAAGCGATCTTCAAACCACCAAGGTCAGCCATGTTCTCGCCGAGTGTCAATTTTCCATTCACGTGCACTCCAGGCAACACTTCAATATTGTTGTATTCATCAACGAGCTTCTGTGCACGTTCCGAAAACTTCTTCGCGTCATCGCTTGTCCACCAGTCGTTGAGATTGCCCTTCCCATCAAAGTGGCGCCCTTCGTCATCAAATCCGTGTGTGATTTCATGACCGATGACTGCGCCAATCGAACCGTAGTTAACTGCATCGTCCATTTTTGGATCAAAAAATGGTGGTTGCAGAATGCCAGCAGGAAAAACAATTTCATTGGCCAGCGGATTGTAGTATGCATTTACAGTTTGCGGCGTCATAGCCCACTCTGCTCGTTCTACCGGCTGCCCAATTCTAGCCAAACGCCGTTGCATTTCGAACTCAGAAGCGCGCTGAATGTTGCCGTAGAGATCATCCGGCTTAATCTCCAGCGACGAATAATCACGGAACTTATCCGGATAGCCGACTTTGGTGGTGTACGTCTCAAGCTTTTCTATGGATTTCTGCCTGGTCTCGTCGCTCATCCAATCTTCTTGCTTCAAGCGGTCTTTATAAACAGCCAGCAGATTATCGACAAGTCCTGTTATCTTTTCCTTCGATTCAGGGGGAAAGTATTTCTCAACAAACAATTTGCCAAGGTCTTCCCCGATAGCACCATCAATGATGCCCTGTGCGGTCTTCCAGCGGGGAGCTTGTTCCTTTTGCCCTTTTAATTCCTTTCCATAAAAATTGAAATTCTCGTCGCGGAAATCCTTGCTAAGAAATGCAGCCGAGCCGCTCAGTTCCTTCCAATGCAGATATGTCTTTATATCGTCGATGGGATGCTCGTTAAGCAGCTTTTCTATCGTTTGGAAAAATTCTGGTTGGCCGACAATCGCAAATTTAGCATCAGACAATACCAATTCGTTCAAATAATTTTTCCAAGGTATTGTTGGGTTCTCGGCCGCCAGAGCATCAATCGACATTTTGTTATAGTTTTTTTCCGGATCCCTCAATTCGGTGATAGAGCGGCTCCCCTTCGCTAATGCAGTCTCTACCTCAAGCACAGTCGCGGCTTGTTTTGCAGCCTGCTCCGGAGACTTGCCCTCGAGTTCGAACATTTTTCTCACGTGCTCTTTATATTCATCACGCTGCTTGGCAAACTTATCACTCAAATAGTAGTCGCGTTCCGGCAAGCTCAAGCCACCCTGTCCCAGTTGCAATGCATATTTGGTGCTGTCCTTGGCATCAGCTTGCACATCGACACCAAATAAGACCCCATCGCCGCTTTTATGCAAATCGGCGATTACTTTGAACAGGTCATCGGTGTTCTTTATGCCATCAATTTTCTCAAACGTGGGTTTCACAGGGTCAAGACGCAGTTTCTCCAGCCTCTCAGTATCCATCGCGGACTTATAAAGATCTCCGACGCGGCGTTCGCTGGAACCGTCTGCCGCAAAGCTGTTATTCTGAGCATCCTCTAGAAGTTGCCTGATCTGATATTGATTACGCTCGACTAGCTGTGAGCTTCCGCTGTAACTGGTTTTGTCATTGGGTATTGGATTCTCTTTTACCCAGCGCCCATCTGCATAATGAAAGAAGTCATCACGCGGGGAAACAGACTTATCCATGAATTCAGTGGAAAAACTTGGCACGGGCGGCGGAACTCGTTCAGTACTTTGAGCACGAGCAGCCAGCGGCGAATCTGTCTGAGTAATCCGAATTTCCGGCAAAGCAAGGGTAGGTAAAATCGGTGCTTTATCAAAAACAGCAGGTTTGCATATCGAATTTGCGTGACAATCCTCAATCAATTTTGCGGATGCATTTTGCTCTGACTCGTTCCGAGCCTGCCGCTCGGTGCTCTGTTCGAGATTGTTGTTTTGCTTTGATAAACTAGCGTCCGACATTTTTGCTCCTCACCTTCATGCTGGCGTGCCGCGCAGGGCCTCTCTGCGAAGCGAACACCGACGCGAGAATCAAGCCGCGTCGAATAGTTCTCTCAAATGCCAGTAAAGCAACGCTATCAACGCAGCCCTGAATTAGTTGGGAAGCTTTCGTGTATTTTCCGTTTATTCAGCATTATGTTTTTTTAGCTCTTGAACAATGACGGAACAGTTAAAGTCAGCTCCTTATGAGCGTCTTCGTAATTGCACCACTGTGAGTGGACTTTAGAATGGGAATTCACCGCTTTTATACAAATTTGTCCGGATCTTCAAAACTCACATAAGTAAATTAGATCCAGAAGAATCGCAAAAAATTGAAGAGGTCCCACAATGTCAATTGAGTTCAATGAAAATAGCAACAATAAAATGGCAGCATCAGCGGATGGAAATCCGATTACATCAGCCTTTCATGAAGAACTGAACAAGACAATAATGGACCCAATCGGGCTCACCGATGGAGATCGTGTCACACAGGCAGCAGTTGCCCTCGTTCAGCAAGCGCTAGTTGACAAATCAATGAAAGACCAAATGAGTGGGCAAATAAGAATTAGTGCCGATCAACCTGGCAAAGTTGAGATTACAAATGTGCCGACAGGCAGCGAATTCGTCACATCAGAACGAAGAGGAAGTAGATCCGACGGTTCAAGTATGATTGCATACTACGAAGACCGCGACATTGTTAGCGACAAAGACGGCAAACAATTATTTTCAATTGATGAATTGGATTCTGGAAATGTATTCAAGTCCAAAGTAGTCACTGGCTACTTTGATACATGCCAGCAGACCATAAGTGGAAAGGATGGACAACTGCTCAACGGTTTCATCAAAGGCGTATCATTGGTTCCACAAGATCCATTGCCTGCCGACGGACGATTCAAAGAATCGGTATTCCATGCCACCGACGATAAAGGTAATGATTTGGCGGCAGAAGTTGTTGTGGTGGGAAAAATAACCGGAACCGATTCCGCAAGCGTTACCGCCACCATCATCCGAACCGACAAGGACGGTAATCCACTGTACTGGCCGCCAGACCATGACGGTACCGCCGTCGTCAACGACAAAGACGGCAATCCAGTCACAGTTAAAACTGTGGGCGACCAAAAGCTTCAGATTTTGGGAACTATTCAATGTGATTTGAACTTAGATCCCAACAATGCACAGGGCGCTAACTATACGCTTAAAAGGGATGGAATGCTTGATTAATCGGCAGCAACGACAAACCAGCGAGTGTGGGCTCGCTGGTCTGCCAGTGGTTAAATAGAGAACTTTAGCGGATCTCTACAGTCAACGATCTTTCCAGTTCAGAAAGATACTTTTTCAAATCTGTGTTCTTTGGCTGCCATTTCAACTCTTCGCGGGTAAGGCGATTGTCGATTTGCTGATTTAGTGAATATGCCTCTGCAAGCGCGCCGTACTTTTTCTTGGCTTCGTCGCTATTCAATATTTCACGATTTTGAATATTGAATAATTTGCCGATATTTTCCAGCAATTCTCTTGTTGGAACCGGGCGTCCATCCACAGCATGGTATACGGAGCCAGCCTTTCCTGAGTTGATTACCAGCAAGAACAATTCGGTCACATCATCAATATGAACAAGCGAGAGATGATTACTTTCGCTGCCGGTGATCGAAAGAGTACGCTCCTTTCGGCCGCGACGAATCAGCTCTTCGACAAAAGCATTTTCGCTGCCGTAAATTAAACCTGGACGAACTACAATACTGCGAATGCCATCGCGAGCGGATTCTCTTACAAGAGTTTCGTTGTGAGCGATCGGAGCCACCAGGGTAATTGGCGCCAGCGGGCTGCGCTCGTCAGCTGGATTGCGAGTGTCACCCAGCACCCAGAGATTGCTCGTATAGATGAACGTCTTATTGGTACCACGCAGTGTCTTGATGATGGTTTCAATTACATTAGTTTCTGTATGAGTATGCTGAAGATCAAGAATTTGAGAGTTATGAATTACGACATCATTGTGCCGCAGAGTTTCAGCGTAAGACTCTATTTTATCCAGGTCTCCCCAAATTACTGTCGCACCGCGACGCTCAGCTTCCTCTGCCGCATCTGATGTATTCGCTAAAACGGTTACGTGATGTCCATTTGAAAGCAATTTCTTGAGAAGAGAAATACTGAGATTATTGTTTGAATCGGTCAAAAATACGTTAGCCATTGTGTTTTCTCCATGATTTTAAAGGAAGTGATGCGCCTCAAAAAGCGCGTTACGATATTGGATCCAGATCCCGGGAGCGCCGGCAGCCTGCCGGCTTCTACTCCGGCGAGAACGATCAGATCTTTTAGAAGCCGGCGAGCCGCCGGCGCTCCCGGGCTTATACTTCGGAGCCCGATGTTGATGCGATTGAAAAACAGACTGAATCAACACTCAGCCAGAATTCCTATTGAAAAATACAAAACTGCGGTCGCATGCGACCTGAATTATTGAATGTCCCCGCAGGGACAGTTCATACAGCAGCAGCAGCACACAAAATTCATCGGCGCGCACATGGCAAAAGGCAGCCGCTTCGGGCTGGCTGCTACTTTGCTGATTTTGGGCGCTGCGTACATTCGTGCTGTCTTCCAAAATAAGTGGAAAGATTATAACGAGCCTTCAGCTTTAAAATCAAGAGACCATGAACAAAGAAAACAAACGTTTACCTTCAAATAAATCTGCAGCTTCACTCATGAGACTTTCCTTTCCTGGTACTCCGTACCGGGGATAATTGAAGGCAAATGTTTTCCAAGAGCGAGTTTGATCAACTCCTTAGAAGCAGGCTTCACAAGAAATTCGTCGCAACCGGCGTTCATAGCGTCTTCCTTCCAATCAGAATTTGCTGTCAATGCAATTATAGGAATGTGTTTTTTGCGTTCTCTCTGACGAATAATCCTGGTCGCTTCTATACCATCCATTACGGGCATTTGGAGATCCATCAACACCGCAACAAACTCACGCTGCTCAAGGGCTTCTAAAGCCTCTTTCCCGTTAGAAACTGTGAGAGATTCGAAACCAAGCAATCGCATAATGAATGTTTCCACTTTCTGATTTACAGCATTGTCCTCTACAATAAGCACGACAGGACAAGCTTGCTTGAATGTTTTCATTCCAACAAGACCAGCCAGGGTCATAAACAAATCATCCTTCCTGAATGGTCTTTCTATCGTGGCGTCAAATCCCGCTGCCATTGCCCTATCAATCTCATCAGAACAATTTTGCTCTGCCACATAGAACATCTTTACACCTGAGAGATGATCGGAACTTCTAATCGTTTTGGCAAGATCAATTGAAGACATATCTTCAATTGGTGGAGCAATTCCAATAATGTCAAATGGCTCGCAAATAGCTGCATTTCCCAATACAGTAAGTGATTCACTCGCAGTAGGCGCGCCTTCCATATGGAGTCCATAATGACGGCAATATCGCTGAATAGCCCGATTGGGATAAGGATCATTCGACACAAGAAAGAATTTAGCTTCCAGTAGATTTTGCACAAGTGGAAAATCAAGCCAGCTCGTATCGGCAATATGAATTTCCGGAGAGAAGAGAAACCTGCTTGCACGGCCCAAAAGCCGTTCGTCGATCGTCAGAGTTGTATTGAGTGAATTAAGCAGCTCGCCAATAGCGTGCCCATTGCATTTACTCTCCTCATATTTGCGGCAGTTTTCCTTCAGTTGCCTTGCAGTCAGATTGGTCCTTGAGTCCGTAACCGCAAATCGTATGTTATTACTTTTTGTCACCGGCTGTGAATCAAGGGCTTCAATTATCACTGCCCCAGTTTCAATTTCATTGAGAATATTGTCGACCAGACTGCCCAAAACAAGGCGAATCAGCTCAGAGTTACCTATCCATACTCGAGGCAGATGAGGTTCGGCAAAGCCGTTTATCTGGACCTGGCTCTTCCGAGCGCGATAAGCTCGTTCTGCGGCAATATCTTCGACAAGTTTCAGACTGTCAAATTCATTTTCAGCCATGAGAATTACCCAACAACGAAGAATTAGTTCGAGTTATTGGGACAAGCTTTCATCCATTCTGTTCCAACTCTAGAGAGCCACGCTCTGACTTTCGTCGCGCAGATTGCTTACGATACATTCAACATTCTCTGTTCTTTCTGCAGACCAGCCGATCCAATTTGTTTAGTATAATATTCAGCTGTGGGTAGACTTGCAAGGAGCTCCCGTGCCGCGTTATTTACTTATCCCCATCTTATTGGTTGTCGCGCTTTTGTCATTTTCATTCTCCAGCCAAAGCCAAGCCGAACAAGCGAAAACAAAAAAGTGTCTGGCTTACTTTGGCACTTACACTGACGGCAGCAGCAAGGGAATCTATTACTGCACCTTTGATTCTGCATCAGGTGAATTGAGTATGCCGCAAGCAAGTATTCAAGACGCTCTAAAAAATCCTTCCTTCCTAACCGTTCACCCCAACGGAAAATACTTATATGCAGTAAGTGAAACAGAGAACGGCTCAATATGGTCCTTCAAAATTTCTGATTCCGGCGAACTCAAGTTTCTAAATAAGCAAGCAAGCGGCGGTGATGGACCTTGTTACGTTTCCATTGATAATACAGGTAAAGTAGCGCTTGCAGCGAACTACAACAGCGGGAGCGTCGCTTCTTTTCCAATACTGGCTGACGGCTCACTTGGTGCAGCAGTTTCGGTGATAAAGCATAGCGGTTCCGGCCGCGATCCCAAACGACAAGCAGGACCGCACGCACACTCCATCAGCGTATCACCCAACAATCGCTTTGCTATTGCTTGCGATTTAGGCGCAGATAATTTGTTGATTTACAAGCTTAATGCTGAGAAAGCGAAAATTTCGCTTGCCGAGACATTTCAGGTTCGACCAGGAGCAGGACCTCGCCATTTTAAGTTCAGTGCTAATGGAAAGATTCTCTATGTGGCCAATGAGCTGAGCAACAACATCGCTGTCTACACCTTCGATCAAGAGAAAGGCAAATTCATTGAAGAAGTTCAGTTGATCAGTACAGTTCCAAATCCAGATGCTCCAAATACAGTTGCAGAAATTCAAATTGATCCCTCAGGCAAATACTTGTTCTGTTCAAACCGAGGTGAGGACAGCATCGCTGTTTACTCGATTGATCCCAACTCTGGAACACTCAGACCGGCCGCATATCAAAAAACGAAGGGACAAACTCCACGGAATTTCACGATTGATCCCAGCGGAAATTATCTCATTGTTTGCAACCAGGCAAGCAACAATGTGCTTGTGTTTAAAATTGATCAATCGAGCGGGCATTTGCTGCAAATCGAGGAACCTGTCACCGTGCCGTCGCCAGTTTGTGTGAAGTTCGTCCCTTAGATATATAAGGAACAGATCGATACTATCGGAGCAAAAGCCGGCGAGCCGCCGGCGCTCCAGGGGCTACGCTTATTTTGCGGATCCGTACCTTACGGCAAGATGCTGCGAACAGCCTGAACAACTGCAGCTATCCCGGGAGCGCCGGCAGCCTGCCGGCTTCTACTCCGGCAAGAACTATGTCTTCATTAGAAAAGAACTTATTGCGAACCCTTCTTGACCATACGTGCAATTTTCGGATCCATAATCATGTCGAGATCCACTCCCTCACCATCAGGTTTATGAATGCCGGCAACTTTTCCGTTGTCCCCGGCATACTGCCAGAAACTTGCTTTCTTCCATGGTGCCGGCAGCACTGGTTTGGGTAATTTCCAGCTTGCATCCCAGAGCTCGTATTTTGCAAGTGAGGGATCATTTCCAAGATTTTCGCGCACGAACTTCGGACTGGTATAAATAGCAATTGGAGTGTCTTTACCCAGCATCTTTTTTACACCATTGCAAAACTCGTCAATAATTTTCAGACGCTCTTGCACGCTGTAGGTATGTCCGTCAGGCGCCTTTTCCCACATCGGCTTCTTCTCGTCTTCCTCTACATCCATAACCAAAGGCAAGCTGTTGCGCCCGACTTTCCCAACTGTTTTGGCAAACAGATCAATTTGCTGATCCATCGGTACGTCAGGACGAAAGAAGTGATAATAACCAGTAGCAACACCAGCATCTCTGGCACCCTGTCTATTTTGCTCAAACTTCTCGTCGACAACGGTGCTTCCATCTCTCTTAGAGCCGGTAGCTTTCAGGAATGCAAAATCAACGCCGCTTGCCTTTACTTCTTTCCAATTTATGTCGAGATCAAAGTGAGAAACGTCAATTCCTTTAACGCGGTCAACCGCTTGCTTAACCAGATCAGGAATTTCTTTTGCCGACCAAAATGCTGTCTGCTCATCAACATGATATGAGTCTTTCCCTTTAGTCAGATCTCGTCTTGATATTCGCAAAGCTTCTTCGTGTATCTGCTCGACGGACCAAGGATTCTTGCCCAGCTTTCCTGTTTCATTCATGCGAAGCAAAACTTGCTCAGGACCTTCGCCTTTTTGAAATGGATCCAAAAGCATATTCTTCTTTTCAAACAAGTATTGAAAATAGACTTGCTCTGCGGCACGACGTTCAGCCGGAGTTTTTGGTGCGGATGCTCCGCTCGGATTGTTATCAATATCTATTTTTGGCAATTTTGGCTGCGCAGGCGGCTTTGCCTCAGGAGGAACTGATGAGGCCGGAACATCCTGCTTTGCCTCAGGAGGAACTGATGGGGCCGGTACATCCTGCTTTACGGGCGCTGTGCTTTTGGCTTCGGTATTGGATTGCTCCGTTCCTGCGGCAATACTGCCAACAGGCTTGGAGAATTCATCCGAAAGCGCAGCGCGAGCCGTCTGGTCTGTTAAATGTTCAGTGGATTTAGACCTGTCGCTTTGGTCTTTCGGCGGAATATTGTCTGCCATAGTGGTGTGTGTCCAGCTTCTTCCCAATATCAGTCTAGCCGGATGACACTTTTAATAAATGTGCAAACCCACAGGGCTAAGACTAGCGTCCTGTGGCGAAAACGGGTAAACTTGCACGCGATTTGGCACTCGCAAGCGCAGTTCAATGAGAATGAGTCTAAGCAAAAACGAAAAAGAAAGACTCGGAATGAATCGAGCAATTACGCGTCGTGACTTCTTGAATGGAATGGCTCTTGCTATTGCGGGGTCATACACGGGTGCGTACTTGCTGAACAGCGAAGCGAGTGCAGAAACAGTTACGTCTTTTCCTCAAGATACTCCGGGTTACAACCCACCAGCGTTAACTGGAATGCGGGGGAGCAATAAAGGGTCTTTCGAAATCGCACATGCAATTAGAGATGGCAGTCTCTCTCTCAAGTCAGACGACAACATTGATACAGGCGAACAGTTCGACTTACTTGTAGTTGGCTGCGGCATTAGCGGCCTAGCGGCTGCTTATTACTACCGCATGCAGATCCCAGCGGCAAAGATACTTTTACTAGACAATCATGATGATTTTGGCGGACATGCCCGCAGAAATGAATTTGACAGTTCCGGAAAGCTACTTATCACGAATGGTGGTTCGCTCTCAATTGCCTCACCATTTCCTTTTAGCAAGATCTCCCTTGATCTAATGAATGAGCTTGGAGTAGATCCGCCGGCGCTCTCAAAAAAATGTGACGATGATTCAATTTACAAAGGACTGTCATCAGCTTGTTTTTTCGATAAAGAGACATTCGGCAAAGACGTCCTTCTAAAAGGAGAGCCAGGCTCAGAAGCAAGTTCAGAAGAATGGAGCCAATTTCTTTCTGGCAGTCCTTTGAGCGAAAAGGCGAAAAGCGATATTGTTGCGCTGCACAACAAAAATACAAGCGATTATTTCCAGGGTTTGAACTCCGACGAAAAGAAAGACAAATTATCGAGAATCAGCTACAAAGATTTTCTTTTAAACACGGCCAAAGTGGATGAAGCAGCAATTCCATTTTTCCAAAGTCAAACACATGGTTTGTATGGCGTGGGTATCGATGCAGTCTCAGCGCTGGATTGCTGGGCGCTCGGCTTGCCTGGATTCGAGGCACTTAAGCTGAAGAGTGGCCCACATCCGCGCATGGGTTACACAGCTCGAGGATTTGTCACTCCACAAGAAGAGTACACCTTTCACTTTCCAGATGGAAATGCAACGATTGCTCGTTTGCTTCTTTCACGACTGATACCAGGCGCGATTGCAGAAACGAATGCCGAAAAGATAGTAACGGCAACAACGGACTATAGCCAGCTGGATAAAGCTAATTCAGCGATAAAAATTCGCTTGAGCAGTACTGTTGTGCAGGTGCAACACATCGGAGATGCAGAGAAGTCTAAAGAGGTAGAAATCAAATATGCACGCGAGAAAAAGATCTATAAAGTCAAAGCAAAACATGTAGTCATCGCATGCTGGCACAGTTCGATTCCCTATATCTGCCCAGAACTACCGGCGGCTCAGAAAGAGGCTCTTCGCTATGGTGCTAAAGTACCGATCGTGTACACAACAGTCGCATTGAGAAACTGGAAAGCTTTCAAAAAGCTGGGAATATCTCGAGTAAATTGCCCTGGAATGTATCACCCTTATATTCGACTGAACGAAGCGGTGAACATTGGCAAATACAAGAGTTCAAAATCAGAAGACGAGCCGATGCTGGTTCATATGGAAAGAACCCCTTGCTGCCCAGGATTGCCGGAACGTGAGCAACACAGAATTGGCAGAGCAGAATTGCTTTCTACTTCCTTTGAAACATTCGAGGAAAGGATTCGCGATCAACTGCAAAGAATACTGAAAGACGGCGGGTTTGATGCAGCGCGAGACATCGAAGCAATAACAGTTAATCGCTGGCCGCACGGGTTCACTTATGAATATAATTCACTCTTCGACCCAGATTGGAAACCCGGAGAGAGCCCCTGCGAAATTGCTCGAAAACCATTCGGACGCATAGCGATTGCAAATGCCGACTCTGCGGCAGCTGCTTATTTCGACCAATCAATCGATCATGCACATCGTGCTGTTAAAGAACTTCTTTCGTAATTCCGCCATTTGCGACTCAAATTTACACAATATTGTCCGGATTATTTTCTTGAACCGAGAATATTCTCTCTTTAGATTTCAGTTCTGAATGTAGGTGCCCGTATGCTATCACTCGAAAAAGCAGAAGAGACAACCTCCAAAGATGCGTCTTCCGAGCAGGTCGGACAAGCACTTTTTCATGAAGCATTTGCAGTCAGATGGCGCCCGTATCCACCCTATCACGATCATAATTGGCCACCCCGCGGTGGCAGTCCTCGCCCACCGGTAGATAACGGCGGTACATGGCCACCGGGTGGTTTCGACAGCGGAAGTTCCTCGGACGGCCCCATCGTTTGCCCCGACGGCCAGAAAAAACAGAACCACCAATGCGTCCCTGGATAGACGAAATTAACGAGCTGGCAGGCGGCGCTCCCCGGGCTCCACTGTTCTTTGCGGATCAGAAAGGAAAGCGCAATTAAAGGCATTATCTTGGTTAAACTCTGTTCATCTGAGCATAGCACGTAGCTTCGCGGGGTAAGTCGAATATAGGCTGGTGAGGCATAGCTATGCTTTGGAAAGAGCTCAAAGAAGAGCAGGAGCAGATTCGTATTGTCTCGGCAGAGAATGCTGGGACAGCCACAGCGACAACGCAGCCAGAGATTGCAGTCGCCGGGGCAACCGACCATGCAAATCCAGCTGAATCAAGCCAATTTGACGAAGCAAACAAGTCTCACGAATCGAGCACGTTCGAAGAATCAGAGACTGAAAGCGTGCTGCCAGAAGTGCACACGTCACTCAATTCCAGCGCAAGTGCAGTCTCAGCACCGATCGAGGCTGCCGAAAAACAAATAATCGATGGACGATTTGAGCTCATCTCGTTGCTCGGAACCGGCGGAAGCAGCAAAGTATATAAAGCAATCGATACAAAAAACAACGAAACAATCGCGCTCAAATTAATCACAGAAGAGAGACTCAAAGAAGCAAAAAATGTTGAGCGCTTTCGACAGGAGGCGGATGTTTTTACATTTCTGAGCCATGAAAACATAGCCGCAGTAAAGGAATTCGGCACGACGCAAGATGGTTCGCCATTTCTTGTTATGGATTACATCGATGGAATAAC
>JBIKOL010000251.1:0-7008 GCA_044358055.1 Obscuribacteraceae bacterium (SeqCode) | reverse complement strand
GCACGAAATGCTTCAGCAAGAAGGTGCGATTAATCCGGCACGAGCTATCAATATAATCCTCCAACTTTGCGATGCGATGAAGCAAGCTCACGATAATGGCGTAATCCACCGCGATCTCAAACCTTCTAATGTAATCATAAGTCGAGATAAGAATGGAAACGAGACAGCGAAGATTCTTGATTTCGGAATCGCACGCGTGTTCGACCAGATTTCGAGCGCGCACATGCCATTAACTGAAACCGGCGAAATGCTTGGCACGCCATGGTATATGAGCCCTGAACAATGCTTCGGTCAGATGATGGATCTGCGTTCTGACATCTATCAAATCGGTTGTTTGTTGTTCGAGCTGCTTACAGGGAAAAGAGCGTTCGATGGAACAACTGCTTTTGAAGTGATGTACAAGCATGTAACCGGCTTGCCGAACATGGATGATGTTCTACCGGAAATGCAGAAGATTCTTGCAAAAACTCTCGACAAAAATCCAGAGGAACGCTACAGCTCGGTTTCTGAATTGAGTAAGGAACTCGCCGCGCTTCCGCTTGATGAACTCACGCAAGGTAAGCTCCCAGCCGCTGTAGCTGCAAGCAAATTCTGGGAATCAGAATCTCTGGGGCAACTGGTCTGGCGAAGAACATTTGCAGCTGGAATTGATGCTCTCATGATCGCTACAATTTCAGCGTTCATAATTTTATGTCTTGCTTCAACAAAACTTTTTGCTACCTGGGATATGACAATCCCTATGGTCGTGCATAGAACTCAGGCAACCTTTGGCCTTGGGCTGATTGATTCAATTTTTCCTTGGGTTTCTATCGTGACTTCAATTGTGCCGGATCGTTTTTTGTCATGGGATTCTGGACTGCGCGATATATTCAACGGAATACATTGGCTCTGGAATAATTCCATTGCCTGGAGTCCACTTACAGTTTTGATTGTACATTGGCTTTACAGTGCCGGATTTGAATGCAGCCGTTTAAGAGGTACACCAGGAAAAATACTGCTTGGACTCAAAGTACGCTCTACGATTTCAAGCAAACTAACTTTTATGCAGACTAGCAGACGACATTTTGCAAAAGCTATAACCAGCTTGCTTTTACCGGGTGTAGTGCGCTTTTTCAACGGTGTCCTTCGCAAAGGTGCAAAATCTCAGCTGCTCGCACAAGTTCGGCGGCCAATACACGATAAACTTAGCGAGTGCGTTGTGACAAGAGCAAAGCGCAGAAAAGAACCGTTAATTACCGCTATAGCAGTCTCGTTGTTGGCACTTATTGCTGCGGTTCCATCAGCACCTTGGCTCGCTTGCGACTTGCAAAAATACGATTTGGCTATTGCTCTAAATCATGACATGCTGCCTGCATACGAACTAAGGGCAAATCACAACGTGACCAGCGGAAAATTTAAGGAAGCCATAAAGGATCTCGACTTTGTGCTCAAAAAGAATCCTGCTCAATTTCGTGCTTATGACACGCTAGCGGCCATCTATTATCAAATGGGTGATTTCAACAAGGCTATTGATGTTTGTAAAACCGGCATCGAACAATGCAAAGATCGTGACCGGCCGGCTCTGCGTCAGGACATAATCGAAATTCTGCTCGGAGAAAAGAAATACTCGGAAGCTGCTGCGATATTTAATGATCTGTCGGAGAACGATGTCGATAGCATTTTGCGTGCATCTGTTTACGATCAACTTCACGACCCAGCTGCCTCTTCGCTGCATTGGAACCTGGCGAAGAACTCCGCAGCGTCCTCTGTTAGATGGATGGATGAAGACAACAATGGTAAGTGGGTGCATGAGCGTCCGGAATCATTCTTAAACGACGCGATCGTGAATGATGCAATTGGAAACAGTGCTCGCGCAACAAAGTCGTGCCTGCGATCAATAAGCGATTGCGAAGGAATGGAGAAAAATACTCTGGAGAGCCAGAAAGGCTGGTCCTACACTGACTATACACATGGTTCAGCGGCACTTTTGAGAGGGAAACAACTGCTCAGAGAATCCAATGAAGTAGCAGCAAATGCGTTTTTTAGGACCGCAATTAATCATTACAGCAAGTATTTAGAAAAGCTTGAAAAAGACAAAGGTGCCACTACATTGTCTTACGTAAAATTTCATGGGCGAGCCTTACTTGGTAGAGCTGCCGCTTACGAGAAATTACAGATGTTCGAGCAAGCTGCAAAAGATAGAGCCGCGGCAACTAAACTGGGCGTGTTTTTGGATTCGCATTTCAGCTATCCCGACTGGCATACTTAATGGCAATACTGATAGTGTCGGCTAGCTAGGCACCTTCAACGACCTGGTAAGCGCCAAATGTATTTCCTTCTGTATCCAGAAAATATCCTTGCCAGCATTTGCCTGGAATGAGAAACTTGGGCATAGCGATTTGTCCACCAAGTTCCGTAATTAAATCAGCGGATTTATCAAAATCCTTAACGCGAAACGAACAAACGAATGCATTGGTTCCGCATTTAGAAGGTGGCGTTTGCGCCGGACGTTTCAGCAAACCACCAGGATTATCACCAGTTTGGATGTGCCAGTATTCAACAGGCAAGCCTTCGGCCTTTTGAAACTTCCAGGCAAAAACATTAGTGTAGAATTCGCGTGCTCGAGAAAGATCATCTGCTTGTATTTCAAAATAAATCATGCCATTACCTGTTTTCAGTTCAATCAATTTTTTAGTGCCGCACAAATTGTCTCGGGATCTGGTGGATTCGACCAGTCGATAGCAGCTCGTTCAATCGAATATTTCAAGCGAGGCAAAACGATGTTTTCCCATGCACGCTTGAAGTATTCGAATCCTTGATTCCACAGTTCACCTTCGCCCCATCCCATCTGAGCCAAACTCAATTTAGAACCGTTTTTTGTTTCTTCAAAACGCAAAACCACAATTGTTCGCTGATCTCGAATCGGTGCAAGCTGTGGAGGGAAGTTCCAGGTGAAGCTCAACATTTTTCCTTCTTCCACCGCCATAACGCGCTGCCCATCGGCTCCTCGTTGCCCTGGTGGATTCTCCGGATAAAAGAATATTTCGAATGGGCCATCTGGCTTCATTTCAATATTGCATCCTGGTGCAAAGAAGCTCTGAATTCCTTCCTTTGTAGTCCAGCGTCGCCAGAGTTCTTGCACTGGGGCACTAATGTCAATTTCCAGGTGCAAAATTTTCTCGGTCATTTCTTGAGGCCCTTTATAACTATTATGCAAGTCACAATATGCAAGTCAGAATTAGTAATTGTCGCACATTATCGCGGCGAGTCATTAAATGAGGACGCGGCGCTATTCAATCAATACACTGCCGTGAACCCTATTCTTAAATGCCTGCGGGAACTACGCAGGCACGGCACTTTAACACGAATTATTTACAAATAAGTGCGGATTTGTACACAAGCCAAAAAGCATAATCACTGCATGTTTTAGATAACACCACCACATTCACCCTGGAGAACAAAAACATGCAACTTGAAGATCTAGCACAAATAAAACAAAGCCCAGCAGAAGAAAAAGTCGGAGCAGCATTCTTCAAAGCTGCTTACGAAGGACAGCCATACATTGGCAATGATCAAACCGGCATCAGAGCAACTGGCGATGCTAATCCGCAGGAATTCCCAACTGGACTGTGGGCAACTGGCGATGCACTTTATGGTGGCAATCAAACATTATTGCAGCGTCAACCGAATAACTGGCCGACGCCATTGGGCTAAAACGCTCCCGGTTAAAACGCGCCGGATCCTTCGAGCAGGGGCACATCTCACAGGCACCCACTGAAGGTAATTGACATTTATCACGAAAGAGGAAAGTTCAGGCTTTCCTCTTTTTTGCTAGCGATTGTTCCAATATCGTTAGCGATAGGGTAACCGGCGCCTCACGGGCGCCCGTCAAGATTCGCCTTCTACGGGCGCCCGTGAGGCGCCCCTACCTTATTCGAATTTTTGCATCATATATCACCAGCCCCAAAAGCCTTGTCCTGCGCAGAGCTGCAGTGAAGAAGCCGCTAACTTGCATCTTTGCACAGTCTTAATCTGCCATATTTTCACTATTCTATTTTCGTTGGATTCTAATGGCATTGACATTTTCGAGCTTCGCTCGCTGGGCAATTACACAATCATCGGGGGTTGTGAGATGGGTCAGAGTAATTCTCACTTCAGGGCGGAATCCTTTAGAAGTCCGGACAGACACTCAGAGAATCATCAAATGAGGCTCGCCTCGCTTGGTGGAGAACTTATGATGGACCGGGGCGCAACAAGGTACAATGGACGCGACTACAGCAATGCTCATGGGCACTTGCCTCAATTGATCATCCACGGTGATGACAGATATGCACATGTCACAGGCGATAACGGCAGGAAGCATAACGGCAGCACTCACAATAAATCGCACGACGGATACAAAACTTCCGATTCGAAGCCGCATGTAAAAGGCCACGGGCATCTAGCTCACGAAAAAGCAAACCACGAACGCAAGAATTCGGCAAAGCATGAGTCGAACAAAGAGCATGCGGACAGACCTCCTTCGACAAAATCAGCGGAAAAGGAAAATAAGCCAGCTGAAAAGAATCATAAACCAGCGGAAAAGGAACATAAGCCAGCTGAAAGGGATCTTAAACCAGCGGACAACGAACATAAGCCAGCGGAAACAGAACATAAACCAGCCAGGCAGAAAGAAGAGCAAAAGCCGGTAAAGCCGGCCGAGGTTCTGCCCACTGACAGTACGGGTGCTAAAACTGTGAAAGCATCCTGGTATGACGAGGGAACCCAGACAGCCAACCAGGAGCGTTTCAAACCGGATGGTTTAACAGTGGCACACAAGTCATTGCCCTTCGGTACCTTGCTCGAAGTAAAAAATCCAGACAATGGAAACACAGTCGTTGTTCGCGTAAACGATCGCGGACCTTTCGTAAAAGGCAGAGAGCTTGACCTTTCACGCGGTGCAGCTCGCCAGCTGGGAATGCTTAAGAAAGGAGTGGGTGACGTTGAATACAAGGTTGTAGATCACGTCTAAGCCGATTAAGTCCAGTTATCTGTTGCGCTAATCTGGTAAACATAACTCTCGCGTCCATAAGCATTTTTGCGCGACTCTATTTGCACGCCACCAATCTTCTCCATAGCCTTTTGCGAACGGATGTTTTCTGGACCAACAAGAAAGACAACTGCTTTAACAAACTTGAAAGCGTGATTGAGCATGAGGCGCTTCATCTCACGGTTGTACATTCCTCCCCAGTGAGATCGCGCCAGAAAAGACCAACCGATCTCCACTTCGCTTTTTTGCTGATCATACCCATAGTATCTGGAAGAACCAATAACTTCACCCGTCTTCGCATCGGTCGCAATCAGCGCTCCTCCAGAGCGTAATGCTTCGGCGAAGAATTCTCGAAATACATCTTCTTTATAGCGATTTGGATCAGGATGCTGTTGCCAGATCAACGGATCTGCAGCGACCGCAAACAAGCTTTCGAAATCGTCAGGCTTGAGCGGACGAAGCTCGAGTAATTCACTTTTCAGATGCGGCTGTAGGTCAAAAGTCATTTAGGAATCACCATATAGTGTAGGCAAGACAATTTTATCCGCGAAATAAGTAAAATCTCAAACCAATTGTGAACAGATAAATCTATTGGGGCACAAGCTAATCGAGCTATTGACAGCTACCCAAACGAATTATGAATAGCAACGCATTTGAATGAATGACAACTCGGCTTATAATGTATGGCTTCTAATACGGGTAGTTGCCAAGCGCGGGTTCGATAAATGAAACGTTCAGCAGAAAAAATCAAGGCAATAATTCTGGGGCTCGCAATAAGCGCCTCGTATTGCCCATATTCTTTTGCAGCAGCTGAGGAAAATACGCCAGCTGCAAATTCTGCAAACACACAGTTCACAGTCGTTTTCGATCAGCTTGTAAATGCATTGACTCTGGCTGGAAGAAACGGTTTCATGGGACATTTGAAAACAGATCTTTCCGTCGATGGACGTACTTTAGCTTCTGCGGGTTCGCTGGTTAAGGGGCACATTGAAGTTCTAGGCAGCAACGGTGTGTTGATCAAAACTGCTGATGCAAAAACCAAATTGAGCCGCTCAACCCCATTTAAGGTTGTTTTTGATGAAATAATCACACTCGATCATCATTCATTCAAGATGCACGCCGTGCCTACTAACCAGTGTTCCATGGTTACTGATGGCGGCAGGCTGCGCTCTATCGAAGTCACTGCAGGTGGTATCGTACGGAACCCGGATTTCGATAGCCCTGTACTTCTCGGCAAGGGTGATGAACTGGTCGTAAAAATCAGCCGAGAAAGAAGCTATTTCAAAGCTAAGAGCGAAACGCCGCCTCTAGCTTTGAGTGCAGGAAAAATGAGCCCTTTAACAGCCACGCCAAACAAGCTTGATTCGAGTTCGAGTACGGCAGAAGAAGTTCCGGATATGGTCATCGCAACAAGGGTTAAGCCAGAGGCATCACCAGCTCCTGCGGCTGGCGGTGAAGCTTCATCAGATGACGTGACTGAACTCAAACCGTCCATGCAATCAAAAGACAGCGCCTGGGTAGCTGACGCTGATAAATCGAACGCAGCAGCTGGGAAAACTTCTGAAGAGAAGATCGCCCCAGCAGAAAAAATCGCTTCAAAAGAAAATTCCAAGATAGAAAGCGCCAGTTCAAATGAAGATAAAGAGCTAAATACTGCGGAGAAAGCAAAGGAAGATTCCGAAAAGGAAACCGAATCACCTGCCGAGAAAGAAAAGAAACGCTTACTTGAAATAGCGAAAGCTCAAGCTTATATGAACGAGCAGGGACTCACCGCTGACGGTACCATCTCCAAGAACTTCAAAGTGGAATTTGTGACACCACTTTCTACACAAGCATCACATGCTGACGATCAAGTTCTTGGTGTGCTTAAAGAAGATATGACGATCGGCACGAAAGTTGTAGCTAAGAAAGGATCTGCGCTACTTGGGCATGTGGTTGCGATACGCCAGAGCTGCCGCTGGGGACAGGCAATGAAGGCCAAAGGTCAGAAGAATGCCACC
>JBIKOL010000100.1:0-32312 GCA_044358055.1 Obscuribacteraceae bacterium (SeqCode) | reverse complement strand
CCATCTTAGGCACTACGCCTGAACAAGAAGTGGTTTTCAAAAATGCTGGTGTGTTCAAGACTCTGACGGTCTCTCCTGAAGGTGAGATATGCAAAGATTTGCCGATGAACTTCTCGGAAGGTTCACAAACAAGCGGTCTCGTGCAGATTGCTGCAATGACAATGATGGGACCGCAGGCAGCAATCGCGGCCCCGCTCATTTTGATCGGGGCACTCGGAAAGGCTCGACCTGCAATAACAAAGAGCATTCAAAAAACGGTCGTAGGAAAAGGTGACGAGGTTCTTGTTTATCCTGGCGATCAAATCAGCGTTCAAGCCCGACTTCTCGACCCTGTGAAGGAAGAATTATATGTTGCAGGGAAAGTTATTCACGGCAAGAATTTGAAAACGATTCGGACGGCAGAATCTCATCCTAGCGTCGAGTAGTCCTCTTTGTTTGGCATTCAAGGCTTTCGGGGACGGATCCTGTCATTGCTGTTTGGTGCCAATGTGGCGGAACCCAGGTAGTTACAGATTTTATTGTTTTTGCTCGAAATGGCTAGCGACGGTGTTCTCGCTCGATACTTACTCTGAGATAATCAATTTGCGACCGATGATTTTCAGGCAGTGGCGAGTACAACCCAATCTCAAAGACACGGACATCAACATTGAAGTGCTTAGCAAGCCGAGTCCGAGCATCCTCTATTTTTCTAGTCACAGCAGTGTCACAACGTCAGACTAAAGATTCTTCTGTTGAACTTGCTCAGCGCTCTCAAGACCGGAGGAATCATGCCTGGTATTACGGAGATTACAGACAGCTCGAATAAACTGATGCACAGCGCTGAGAATTTCGCTGCAAGAGCGGCCCAAACTATTTACGATGAAATTGCTGAGGCGGGGCATCAGGCTGCACTATTCGGCAAAGGCGTAGTATCAGGAGCAGTTCTGAAGCCGATCAATGCCTTAGAGCAACTCGTCAACAAAGCAGCTGGCACTCATCTTCACCCTCTGGAATTTTCAAACCAAACTGAAGTCGACAACACTCTGGCAGGCAAAGTTGGGAATTTCGGCGGCACAGTCCTGAGCTTTGTCGCCACTGACGGCGCTGTTAGCGCGGCATCGGGTTTTGCACGTGGCGGTGTAGCATCGCTATCAATTGCAGGAGCGCTACAAGGTAGTCTGCTTCATTCAAGCGATGAGAAAATGGAAGGAACGACCTTTTTTATGGACCGCCTAAAAAATGGAACCATTGACGCATTAACTTTCGCCACCATGGGTGGTGCCCGCAAATGCCTGGCTCCGTTCTTGGATGGAATTGGCGAAACTTTGACAACCCGTATGTATTATGCCGCAATTAAAGATGGAATCAGCTGTGGAATAGGCGGTATGGAGAATGCACAAGCGACCGCTATCTTGAAGAACGGCAGGTTCGCAACACCGGCTGAACTGAAAAGCTCGTTCCAGCAAAACGCTCTTTTCGGCATGGGAATGGGCATCGTAGGCGAGGCAGTTGCATCTGTTGCAGAAGTACTCAGACCAGGAGTCGAAGCACCAGTCCTAACTGAAACAGAACTTGCCGCAACACGCGCTCGTCTACGAAGCCTGGTTCACCATGATGAAAACGTTTCGCAAGAATTCGTTGCTAAAACAATGCAATCGTTGGAAAGAGTGCATGACTCCGTCCTGGAGCAGCTCAGTTCAAATGGATATAAAATAAGGCTTGTATCGAAAATCATCGACTATGATTCGAGCCTGACAAATCGTACTCCAAGCGGATGGGGATTCGGCACCTGGGAGATGTCTAATGGACTTTATTTCAGCGGAGATATTGTAATCGCCGAAACTGCCAGACCCTTCTGGCTCGCTCCATATATGAAGAGCGGTCGGCCAGGTGTCGCACGGCATGAACTTGGGCACGGACTTGATGACGCCATGGGACAATTGTCACAAAGCAGCGAATTTAAAGCAGCACATAAGGCCGACGTCTCAAGAATTCCCTGGGAATGGAGAAGCCGTCTTGAATACTTCACTCAACCTGAGAACTTAAATGCTGGACGCAAAGAAGCATTTGCTGATTTGTTCGCATTGTTGCATGGAGGACCCTGTATCGGCGGTATGGGTCGACTGTTCAGGCAATATTTCCCTGAAACATTGAAAGTAGTGGAAGACAGGCTAAAAGCTATAAGGACATCAAAGATGGCTCTTAGCTAAGGAAGTCCGGCTCAATTGGAAAAAATATCCAATATCACGAGGGAGGACTCCCACTGGACGAGTCCTCGAAACCTCGAATCGCTTGCCACGATTGACTTACAAGAAATCACGCCTCACCCAGCATGTCATAAAAATTTCACAAGCATGCCATAACCTCTTAGAAGGCTTGCTATCAGAGATCAAATCAAACATTTTCAACGACGTGGGGCACTGTCGTTGGCTTTGCTTGAGCGTTGTGGCGCAGATCTTTACTTAGTGAGACTTCAATGGTTCAAGAAATACCCAAAAAGAACGAAAGCGATAAACAAGAAAGTCGCTCACTCAAAGACGAGTTTAGTTCAGCAAGTGCAAACGACAAATCGCTGTGGCCATGCAACAAAGCAGAGGCGGACAATCAGCGCGATTTGTTGAATCGCTATACCAATTTGAACACCGGCAAGCTGCTTTTGCCGGATCTCTTGACCCTGCCGTCCGAAAAGCATGCAGCGGATCCAGCTGCAGCACGTTTGGCAGATGCGAAATCAACCGAAGGAAAAACAAAGCCCGCCACGGCCGACAACATTTACATCAGCCTCAATAAGCCGAATACCGAATCAGTGGTGCGCGCCGCAGATCAGAGCACTGCCCCACAAATAGAAAATGCCAAGCATGAAAAAGTAAATTCCAACGGTTCCAAATTTCTTTTGAACGCCGATAATTCAATCTCTAAACTGACAAGAAAGGACGGCTCCACACTCAATGCCACTTATGAGAATGGACAAGCAAAGCAAATTGTAGAAACAAGCAAAGATGGCGCCAACAGGACTGTTTATACAAGAAATGCCAGAGGGATCTGGGAGTCCAACACAGAGTCAAAAGACAAGGACGGCAAGTGGATTTCCGACGGAAAAGGTCGTGAATTCAGAAACATTCTCATCGATGAACAGGGAAATACAAATGCCATTGACCTCGTCGGATTTCACCATGTCACAACGGCAGCCGGCGATAAGCTTCCGGTGGGAGCGAACTACACATTTGACGAAAAGGGACGCATAGACTCAATCAGCTATGACCCAAGTGAAAATCGCAAATTCAAATTGCACTACGACGCCAGTGACAAGCTCGACAAAGTCGACTTTCTCGACGGCGAAGGCAAGCTGCAACAAAGCCGAGTAAAAACAGCCGACGGCGAATGGAAGATCCTAAATAAGGATGGCAGCAGCGCCGGCACATGGAAAGGCGAAATGGAGCTTTCGCCAGATGGCAAATTCAGACAGCAAGAAGCAAAAGACAAGGCTGCAGGAGTCTGGCAGGTAAGCGCTCCGTTCGAGAAATACACGGAAAAAGTCAGCCCGGACGGCAAACACATCAGCAGAATTTTCGCCGATCGCTCTGAGCAAGAGTTCGACAAGACTGCAGATGGGAAAGAGCGCCTGACTAAAATAATCAAAGGTAAGGACTCGAGAGAGTTTCGCTACGACTCTGATGGCAAACTTTCGCAGATCGTTGATACTTCTGCAAGCGGCACACAAAGCCTGAAGACCGACGGAATGATTGCGAAGATCGGCATGGCAGGCGAAGTCAGCCTTGAGAAACCCGACGGCTCCAAGATTATCAAACGGAGCGATTTCAGCACCGAAGAAAGAGACAAGGATGGAAGCATCCTGAAAGTCACTAACAAAGATGGAAAATCGCGCACATTCGATTACGAGACCATCAACAATCGCAAAGAGCTCGTCAAAATAACTAACTCAACGCCAAGCAAGAATGGCGAAAGTTCCGAAGTCTGGACGCGAATCAAGAATGCCGATGGCAGCCTTGGAGCACAGTTCGTCTCAACAGGATCCGACGGCAAGCAGAAAGCGATTGCACAAGTAGAAGTTCTCTACAATGGTGACTACCGATTCAAATCGACCGATGGCAAAGACCGCGTCGCAAGAATGGGCGCCGACAGCACTAGCGGAGACGGAGGAGTCTCCGGTGGCGCAGCCGAGGCACGTGAGCGATTGCTTTCTGTTCTTGAAGGTCAACTGGATGCACGCCGCAAAGCCCGCCTCGAAGGGCTGATGAAGGAGTTCGAAAAGCGTGCAGGAGATGCTATTGAACGGCAGAGTGCAGCAGGTCACGATAAGGACAAAACCACTGAGAAGTGGGAAAAGAAGATTACGCAAACCTACGACCATCTCTCTCAAATGATGGAACAGAATCCATCGTCTGCGCCTTACAACCAGGCTACCCGCGCAAAGTTGATTGAGAATTTCATGTGGATTGCCAGTGACACCACCAGAGGTGCGCAGGACGTTGGAAACTGCTGGGAAATGAGCGGCAGAAACCTCACCGGAATGCAAAACAACCCGGACCAGATGGCTCGTCTGCTGAAGGAAGTAAGCCTCACGGGCACATATACTTCGGTGAACGGTGGAATCAAGAGCAAGGATTCTTTGGATCGTCGAGGTGGAGATTTGAATGGAGGAAAGAAATTCACCATTCCGAAAAATATGCTTCAGCTAGATCGCGTCAATTCTGGTTGGACTCTAGACAAGCCGGATGACAACTACTGGCAGGGCGGAATCGGCACAATGCCGAGCACTCCAGTCGGCTATATCATCGACAATGTTTTGGGTTACATGGGTGGAAGAACCAGCCACAACGCACTCGATGGCGGTACCTGGGAAAGCTTCAATTCACCGGGAGGACATACAAGAAACGGATGGTACTACGGTATCAACGAGCTCATGTACATGGCTACCGGAGAGAAAACCGCCAAGCCGGTCGGAGTATCATCCAACAACATCAGTGACAGCGACATAAGCAGATTGACGGACAAGCGCTTGCAGAAACAAATGCTTGAGAATGGTGGCGCACTTTTGATCGGACCGGGACACATGTTTGCCGTCAAGTTGGTCAAGAACCGGGGACAGTGGCAGATCGTTGCCGATAACCAATGGGGTAAAGGTGGCGACCAGGTAATTGGAGTTGTGACCGATCTCAAAAACTGGACAGTTCAACGCACAAGAACTAGATATAAGCAGGAGAACGACCTGGCGAGCAACAACCATAACAAACCCAAAAACAATGAGGCGTAAAGGGGTATATCGTGACTAATCCAGAGCAGGGACAAGAGCGAGATTTCAGAGAGGCAATTTTGCCTACGCGGATACAAGAAGATGCGGGAATAAGGTTTCTAAATGAAGCTTTGGCAAGCAGACGGTTCGAATCTGCTGAGAAGCAGACCAAGGTGACAGATTCGAAACCGAATACCAACAGCAAAGTCTCAGACTCTAAACCGAATATCAACAGCAAAGCAGGCTCTAGTGTGGAAAACGAAGGAAATATAGAATCGCTCAAGTTGCCGGGTGGTTTCTCCAAGGGCCACAGCGACAAGAAGAATAATCTTGTGGAGTTCGATTCTTCAAGCGACAAGAATACTAAGGTCTGTTACTGGAAGAGAAGCGATTTCCATGCCGACGAAGAGGACAGCGAGAGAATTGCTGATGTCTTGAAAAAGCCGCCACATAAACTGGATGAACAGGAAACGCTCGACTTGCTGCCTTTGATGAAACCGGGCCGCCCCTGGGGGAATGGAAACTACAAAGATCTTTCTCTCTCAACTGATGACATTGATGGCAGGCGTGTATTGGTCGCCAACTTCAAATTCGATCAGGGGAAAAGCGTCCACCTGATTATTGCAAATCCAAATAATGAGAACCACCAGGTCGACAACCTCTGGCTCGAAGGTCCGAGCAAGGATTTCGACAAGAATAACCAACCCGCTCTCGAAGCAATTAAGCAACTAAAGTGGGCAAAACCGTCGGAGAAATAGGATCTAGATCAGCTGCATCAGCTTTGTCGCCAAGAAACGGTAAGCCATATTGTTTTTCAATCCCGTGCAAAACACCAACTGTGTTTATCTTCTGCGTGCTCTCGGAAGGACCCACACCATCACCGTAGACAACCACAGGAATGCGATTAGCTTCATGGCCATTATCTTCGTCTGTCATAACGATGAGCAAACTGTTGTGTGATTTCGCCCATTGAGCATACGAGCCAAGATTATCCTTCAGCCAGGTATCTGCCTCTCCAATGGTACCATCGTGCATATCATCATTGAGATTCGGTACAACAAAGGACACTGTTGGAAGTTTATTGAAATCAGTTGGAAAGTTATTCAAATCTGTTTCAACGTGTTGCGCATCATTGAAACTCTCCCAGGGATTATGCTTAAACGGAGAGCCTTGTTCGACATATCCAGTGAAAGACAATCCAGCGTTTTCTAGTTGAGTCGCCAGATTTGGCACATTATTGAAGCTGTGTTTTTTGTTGTCGGTAACTCCTTGAGTTGAGCCCGAGAAAAGCGCCAGATAATTCGGCTGGCTTGGGTGCGTAACAGCGTGTGCGTCAACGAATAGACGGCCGTCGTTTGCAAGTGAGTTGATGAATGGAGCTTCTTTGTTGCCAATTACGCCTGTATCAGATCCATTCTTGTCTCCGAATCCGTGATTTTCTTCTATTACGACAACGATGTGATCATATTTGTGTCCCGGAGAAATCAACGCCGAGTTGCTCTGATCAGCTAAATTGCTTGCGCTTGAAAGTAGCTCGTTTGTGTTCTGAGAGACTGATTTTGTTTCCACGGAAACATCATTTCGAATTTCTTGTTCGCCCATTGCCTTCACCCTTCATATGCCTGGGTCGATGCTAACAGTCGAGCATCGGCCGATGAATGGGCAAAATACGGCTGCAAACCCTTTCTGAACAAGCTTTTATCGCCATAAGCCCTGTCACAAAATTGTCACGAATGGCGGGTCCAATTAATAGCAGGGCGGCACTAATTTACCATCTGGCGAAGCCGCCTGGAAGGCAGCAGTCCAGGTGGCTGCGACCTTGTCTCGTTTACAGGATCATGTCCAGAACCAGGAATCGATGCTGGTTCGATGCCAGGAGGAGCGCTTCCATCGTGGTATTCTTGCTGGGATTGAAGGATCATCCGTTTGCCTGGAAGATCGTAGGTCACCGTGAATTGTTTGAGAAAACTGTCCCCGACAAGACCATCGTAAATGATCTTCTGAAAGTGAACATTCGGTTGGTTCTGAATTAGCTTATCTGCATCACCGGGGAAGATTGACACTGGCAGCTGCGTAAAATAACGGACGTAGGAATGTTTAGTTTCATCGGTGCCGTTTACGGTTTTTACGTCCTTGCTACTGGGATCAATCCCAAAGAGCTTCATATATTTTGTGTCCAGAATGAGATTGCCACTCCCTGTGTCAACTTCAGCTATCGCTTTCGTTCCATTCGTAAAAGAAATCGGCAGCGAGATACTTGTTTCTACCCCACTTCGCTGTGTTATTCGGATCGGTACACTCGTGCCCGTTTCTGCACGCTTCTTCACAGTAACCGGGCTTTCGATAAACATAGCCTGATTCTGGTAATCCATTGTAAATGCGGTGTTCTTGAAAAAATCAAGTGACACCATGCCTTGCACATCTTTAAGTTCGGGAGCATCGCCAAGAATTTCTTCCATCTTCCAGGAAGCAACAGGAACATCTTGCTGTTCATTACTACCCACCTGGAGAGAGGGCAGCTTGAACATGTCCATCGTAAGCTGCTGCCCGGACATTCTCTTGCCAGAATGTTTTCCTAATCCTTTGCACGAGTATTTTTGCACGAGTCGTTCCGAAACGACATTAACACCACATCCGGTGTCGAGGATAAATGTGCAATCTTCTCCGCAAACTTTTACAGGAACAGTAATGATGTGTCCGGCAGCGTACTTAAACGGGATCTCCTCTAAGGTGTGAACATCAGGTTCGGAATAGAGCGGCAAAGATGAGCCTATCGCTCCCTGGAGGATGATCGCCAGAGTAATCTTCATAGCTCTACTGTTTCCCCACTGGTACCATAGGAGGTGCCTCGAAATTCGGCGACAGCTTGTCCTTTGCCATTGCTGATTGCAATGTCATAAACACCAGTTCGACCCTTCAGCGATATCTCTCTTGCTTCAGCAAACAACGTGTCACCTTCTGCAGCTGAATTGATGAAATTTATAGTACATTGCAGTGCAACTGTTCTGCGATTTCGCGAATTACACGCATAAGCAAATGCCGTATCAGCAAGCGCAAAAATAATTCCACCATGACAAAGCGCAAGTCCGTTCAACATATCATGCCGTACCAGCATTGAAAGTTTCGCGTATCCTTCAGCGACCCCTTCGAGCTTTATCCCCATAGCTTGCGCCGCGAAATCCTTTTTCATCACGGCTTCGATAATCTGGTCTGGAGACAGCGTTTTACTTGAGTGCTCTGTCATAGATGCCTGTGCCAGTTCCTCTGGAGCACTCAGTATACTCCAAAGGTTTGCGGATTGGAATCAGACAGGCTTTCCATGACAATCAATAGTCTTTAAGACAAATTCAGCAAACGAGTCGGCAACCTTGATTGCCTTATTGGCGTGGGGATTCACTTTCCAAACTTTGTATCTTGAGCGGCAGTTTGAAAGCGCCTCGAATCGCTGCATCATCTCCATATTTTGTAAATCAAGATCTTCCGAGCCAGTATTCCGCAGTTCCAAAGCGAAGTAGATGCCATCAGGCATTTCAGCAAACTTGAGCCAATCACTCATCTGGAGCATAGTCGCTTCAACTTCAGCAGTGATATCTTCCTTTTTCATTCCGAAGAACTCGCTAAGTTTGTCCGCCCACTGCATTACAGTTCCTTGCTCAGACGTTGAAGATTTCGCGCCTGCCTGCTTTGACTCCGCAATCGATGGCTCCTGCGAGGAAAGGAATTCAACCTCGCTCATGACCCTAGTTGCAAAACAGAATTCCGTTTTCAATTGTTGAACGGGGACAAATTTGATAGCCGAAGCATCCTTGAATTGCAAACCATTGCATTCTTTGTAGAAGCGAATCAAATCATCCGGAACGCAAACGCCGAATGACTGGTCGCTTAGAGCTCGCATTTTCTCATCCAACTCTGTCATTTCTGCCGGAGGAACAAGAGTACAATCACTTGGAAGATCGCAAAGCATTTGATCGCGCTTTCCGCTTTCGAATATTGCCCAACCTAATTTCGGGCGAAGAGCTAAAGTTTGTTTATCTTGTTCAATACCAATGAATCCTTCCATAAACAGCATGAGCTGTTTCCGCCCGGATTGCACAAAAGAAACTTTCACAGGAACTTGAGAAATCCCAGAAGGTATAAGATCAGTAGTGACAACCCCCTCGCGATCGTTTTCTTTGGATTCAGTAAGGTCAAGAACAGGAAAAGGCTTCCCAATTTCTGGATTAAGCACATTGTAATTTCCGCTGGACCAGTGTTTCAAATAAGGAATCAGCCTGCTTATCCAACCGTTGATGATTGAGGCACCATAACGACTTGTCTGCTTATAGATGTTTTGCCAAAACGAACGATTGTAATTACCATTTGCAGCTTGATGAAACTCATCAAGAATAATTCGCAGATCTTTCATCCACCATTCGAGTTCATAGTCGACCAGAGACTCCACTTTATTTCGTAAAGCCAACCAATCTGAGGGGCTCCCTTCGAGGGTTATGCTGGGAATTCCACAAATACACTTCAACGAATACGTGAAGTATGGCTGAAACACATCCATCAACGCAATTTGGCAAACAGTACGCTCTGCTGGGCCCGTAGTGCTAAAGTTAGCCATCAAAGTTTCATACTTTTCTCCAAGCTTCCCTTCGAGAAGTGCAGAGAAGTCAGCGACGACTTCGTCCCAGGCGTTCTCCGGAGAGCCTTCGAGGATCTCACCGCGTGTAACTTGCAATTCCATTTTTCCTGAGTGCTCAACAAATTTATGTCGCAGCGCTTCGCTGTTGTTTCGAACGTGTTGCGACAACCCCTGGACAATGGTTATCCAGATCATGTCCGGTGACAAAACAAGTGGTCTATGCTGGCTAAATGCCCAATGCACCGCCCAGAAAAGCGGATGATATTTGGCGGAGATGCTGTCCGAATTGTAGCCAGAGCAGTAGATGAGCTTTTCCTGTTCAGATTTCGAACGCTCTGTTGTGACCCTGAGCAATTCATCAAGAACATCTCGGGTTTTGTACAGTTGAATTGGCTCGGTGGCCGGAACGACATCATGGACGGCAAAAGTAATGCGATTATCGTCTGTGCGCAAAATCGTCATGAGACAACCCTCGGTTTTCTGCGGGCTACCATTAAGTACATGCCCGGCTGATGCCGCTTTCAATTGGTTTTTGTATAAGATTATGCTAATCAAAAACTCGAAGGTCGGTCGGTCTAGACCAGTCCGGACTCTTGCGGAGCTTGCATGCGCGAAATTCTTGGCTCTATAATGAAATTATGTCCCGAACAAGCAACCAGTTTTCCGTAGGCGTACACATAATGACCGTACTCGGCGATCATTATGGCGAGGAAATCACATCCGCCGACTTAGCCACAAGCGTTGGAGCACACGAGGCGCTTGTGCGAAAAGTACTATCGCGGCTGGTGAAAGCTGGGCTCGTCAAGACCTCCCGAGGCAGGAACGGTTTTTCATCACTTGCAAAACCGGCGAAGAAGATAAGCTTGCTCGAAATATACAAGGCTGTTGATCCACCTCCGGTGTTTTCGATTCATGATTATCCCAAGACCAAGAAATGCAGGATCAGCTGCTCGCACAAAGAAGTCCTGAAGGATGTCTTGAAAGAGACACAGTTGGACTTTGAAAGCAGCCTGGAGAACAAGATGCTTTCGGATATGGTCGAAAAAGCGCGCCAGTACCGCTAACCCGTGCACACGCCCGAGCAGGTGAGCTTGAAAAGTCTTGCTTCGAGGTCAATTGTTATTTTAATGATAACAATTAAACCGAATTGTCATCTTTAATGTCACAATATACGTTAAATTGTTATGGTATAGATAACAATATTCAAGAACATCTTTCTCCAACCCAAGGACAGTATGTGATTTTAGAAAAGAATTAGTGCAGAGCATGCGCTCGCGCAAAGGAGAATTCAATGAGCATCACAGAATCAGACAGCAAGACCATCAAAAACCTCATCCTCCAATCAGATAAGCCAGTGCTGGTTGATTTCTTCGCACACTGGTGCGGGCCATGCAAAAGCATGGACCAGACCATTAAAGAACTGGCGACAAATTATGAGTCCAAAATTGAAGTGCTGAAAGTGGATATCGACCAACATAGCGACCTGGCTAAGTCATATTCAATTCAATCGATACCTACGCTGGTCTTCTTCAAGAATGGGCAAGAAAGCCGGAGATCTATTGGTGCTTTGAGCAAACAGCAACTCGAAAAATTTGTATCGGCGGAGCTTGAAGATACGAATGTCGAGCCTATTAGCAAAGGCAGCTGCTGCGCAGGTTAACGAACTAGCTCTACTCCAGCGAATTCGCTAATAATCCCGGGAGCGCCGGCTTATACTCCGGCGAATTCATTCGATTACTTATAAGCCGGCGAGCCGCCGGCGCTCCCGGGGCACCATTTATGGTGCCTGTTTGTTAGTCGCCGGCCAATCCTTTACCTATCCACGCCGGTCCAACGAAGCGTTTGCGTTCACGGAAATAGTACCAGCATCCGAGTACTACCAGCAGACCGACCATAGCTTTACCTGCTCGGAAGTCATTAGTAATACTAACTACCGTACTTATAAATATCGTCCATAAAATTGCCAGCAAGTTTATCGTATGGCTGAACTTCCCGAGGTGCCACGGTCCTTTAACAATAGGTGTCACGTGTCGCCCACTCCATGACAAAAACACAGGAGTCGTATACGCGAAATACAAACAAATCGTGCTTATGGAAGTAACAACCTCATATGCTCCGCTGTAAATAGCAGCTAAAAAGGCGCAAGTAACAGTTCCCCAGATTGCCGCAACTGGAACATGGCTATGTGACTCGACCCGCTTAAACACATCCGCAAACGGCAAACCGCCATCGCGGGCGAAAGCATAAATAACGCGTGAGCATCCTGTCACCGCACCAAGACCACAAAACCACATTGCCATCGCTGCAAGAACCGATACAACTGCACCCACTTTAGCACCCAGCGCCTGCGATAGAATTGCTACTACAGTCGGTATCGGATTTCCGTGTGGATCTGTTGCGGTGAGCACGCCATTCACATCCTTAATTGCAAGTGTAAGCGCGAGCAGCATGATGTATCCAACCACAGTGGAGACAACAACAGCGATAATCATTCCCCATGGCGCAGTAAGATGAGCATCCACCGTTTCTTCAGACACACTCGCAGATGAATCATATCCCGACAATGTCCATTGAGCTTGCAAAAGACCCAGAATAAACGCCCACCAGTAGGGCGTGCTTGGTTTCTGCTGATTTGTCGTTGAAAGCAGAAATTCAATTGGTTGTTTCGGCGCAAACAACAAAAGCGCACCGATGATAATAACCAATCCCAATATATGAACAGTTACACTGAGGTCATTTAGCTTGGACACAAGCTTAATGCCGAATTGATTAATAAGCCCATGCGAAATCAGAAGCAGTGCATACAAGATGAGCAAGTTGGTTTGAGTCGCCGGTAAACCAATCATCGGCATCAAGAAATTTGCACAGCCGAAGTCAATCCCAGCAAGAGCCGCAATATAGCCAACAATAATAAACCAGGCGGTGAACCATCCCCAGGCTTTTCCCCCAAGTTCACACGACCAGTGATACATCGCACCAGAAGTCGGCAAAGATGATGCAAGTTCAGCCATGCTTAGCGCAACAAACATCGTGAAAAAAGCAACTATGGGCCAGCCGATTGTCATCTCGGCGGGTCCGCCCATTTTCAATCCGTAATCGTAAAGTGTGACTGCACCAGTGAGAACGGAAACCACAGAGAAGCCGATCGCGAAGTTGGAAAACCCGCCCATGGTTCTGAACAATTCCTGAGCATAACCCAGCTTACCAAGTTCGGCATCATGCTCGTTTTGTGCTGGGGATTGCTCGGTCAATCTAGAATTCCTTTTTACTGCAAGTCATTTTTACTGCAAGTCGTTGACCGAGTCACATACACACGCAAGAAGATCTGCCAGGGATGCTAGATTGCTTTTATGAACCATTTCTGCCGGCACCACGGTTCCATCTGGAGCAGGCAAGTCTCTAGTGGCGCACGCGTCAGCAATCACCGTTGGTGTGAATCCCAAATCCACAGCACTTCTGGTGGTGGCATTTATACACATATGCGTCATGAAACCCGCTATCACCAGTTCCTTCTTCCCGGAAGCATCGAGAAACTGTTTGAGTTCGGTATTAACAAAAGAGCTGGGCAGCTGCTTGACTATGACGCGCTCATTATCCAACGGCGCAACCTGATCGATAATCTGCGACATGGGACCTTCTGGATTAAAAAGAGGCGCCCCAGCCTGACTGTGATGCACAACATGAAAAATTGGAACGGAGAGAGCACGCCCCTTCTTCAGCAACTGCTTGATTTCCACGAGAGCATTCTCAATTCCTTTCAGGTGAACACTTCCATCAAGATATTCTCGCTGGGCGTCAACAATAATAATCGCGCTATTTGCAAGACTTGCTGGCTTTGGCTGGATACCCAGCATTTGAAGAAGAGATGAAGCTGTCATCGTTGCCCTCTGCTTTCCGGAGCCTAAATTATCGCATGCCCCCAGCCGAACACAAAATGTACACAAACAAGTACGGATTTTTTCCGCGAGGCGACGATAGATTCAAATACTCTCCGTTACTGTCATCCCCACTTGCGTCTTGCCGGACAAAAACGTAATTACCAGTTCTCAAATGTTTCCACACGAAATAGCGTAACTAGACGCTAACAACTCTGCCACCACCTACAGGACACTTCCATGCCACCTTTTGATGATCCCTTTGCACCCAACCCCTCAATCGAAAATATATTTGCCCAGCAAGCTCCATTGAATCTATTGAAAGAAGCAGGTTTCCCCGGCACGTTGCGGCCGGACGGACCTGTGCCAGCCCTGGAAGGGCTGGCACTTCCCCCATTTGGACTAAACGGAAATCTCAACTCCATGTTTCCCGATCGCCTCCAGGAAGCTGTAAAAGACGGGGCGCCAATCAGATTTAGCTCCGCAGCTGAAGATGCGAAAGCAAACAGGCAACCCGACTTCTTCTTTTCTCCAGAGGGAAAGCTCATCGCAAACCCACATGCCAAGCCGAGCCCAGACGGAAGCATCAACATTGAGATACAGAGTAAAGATCCAAATGCAAGTCTCCAGGATGCAATCTCACAAGAAACCGATCTGCAAAAACAGTTTGGACAGGGCTTGATGCAATTTTTCGAACAGCTCCATCCCGGACAATCCGCGCCTGCGTGGATGAAGGATCTTGCCAGTGCGAAACCCACGATTTCAGATTTTGCTCCCTTCGAGGGAAGTGCAGGCGGCGCCGCGCCGGAAAACGGTTTTGTCAATCGCGGAGTTAGCAATGGTGCCACCGGCCGTAGTGGCGACGGCGGTTTTGGTGGATTCGCCAATAATGGCGGATTCGACGGACAGGGCAATTTCCGCGGGAACGGAGGCTCCGGAGATGGAAGCATTCCCACAGGTGCAAGCAGTGCAGCAGGTAAACCACTCGGACCCGGCGAGCAAGTGCAAGCAAAACAATTATACGATTACATGACCCAACACTATGGTCTTACACCAGTACAAGCTTCCGGTATTCTCGGCAACATTCAAACTGAATCAAGCTTCCGCACCAATGCATATAATGAGGGCGAAGGCGCCATCGGATTTGCACAATGGGAGGGCGGCAGACGAACAGCCCTCGAGAATTTTGCAAATCAGCACAACAAACCAGTGACCGATTGGCAGGTACAAGTGGACTACTTGATGAGTGAGTTGCATGGTCCAGAAAATCAAGCATGGCAAGCAATCCAGTCATCGTCCACTCCGGCTCAGGCGGCACGTGCATTTGACATGTATTACGAGCGAAGCTCAGGCTCATCACGCGAAGAACGCGCGGCAAACGCAAATAACATTTTTAAACAGGTTAAGAGTTAACACCGAATACTTGTTAATTACATAGCTAATTAATTTTGAAAATCTGTAGCGTTTAGGATTCAAATTAGAGGTGGTATGTCAAAAACAATATCCTCTAATTTGGGAGCGCTATATGAAATCGTTTCGCAATCCTGAACTCAGCTTGATTATTGCATTTGCCATTTCGCTGGGCGCTTGTGCTGGTTCATTTGCACAAGACGGGAAAAGCCAGAGCCAGGGGGGACCAAGTTGGGGACCAGCAGGTTCATGGAGTTCAGGCGCTGGACCAGGAGCCAAACGCGGACAGGGCGGCGGACAAGGTTCGGACCACACAATGGGTCCTGTTGGGTCCGAAAAGGATACCGTAGAAGCAAGAATTAAACGGCAGCGACATCGCATAACAAGGGCGTTGCAACAGGGAAGTATTCCAAAAGATAAAGCTATGCAACTTAAAAGTGGTCTTGACGATCTCGAAGCAAAAGTTGCAGCTCAAAGACAAGCAAATGGTGGCGGGCTGAAGAAAGAAGAACTTGTACAGGCGGAGAATTCATTGAATCAAAGCAATGAGATGATTCGCTCATATGAAGGCGCAGGGACAAAAGTTGTCGACAACGGAAAGGTTCTTGGTCCTACCTGGTCGCCCGGCAAAGACGGCGCGCAGAATTCGGGCGGCCTCTTGAAAAAAATGAAACAGGAAAATGCGCGCGAACAGCGTCAGTATAAGCAAGCGATGGAACAAACCCTTGAGCAACAACAGCTTAATTACGAAAAGCAGACCATGCAGAAATTCCAGAAACAACGAAATGGAATTTTGCAACAGCAAGGCGATTTGAAACAAGTTAGAAAAGATACGGGTGCGGATTAGTTAGAAGCTGGCGGAACGCCTGGCTTCCGGGGGAGTCAAACATGAAAAGATCGAGCTGGTTCTTCGGGACAGGCAAGACATTGCGCCGCACTAGCGCGATATTATTCCTGGCTAGTAGCATTTTTATTTTGCCTCAATCATCTTGGGCAGCGCAATATGCGCCCAGCAACGAAGCACTAGATGCCGCAGAGGCGAATTTCAAAGCACGCGATTATGACAAAGCAATTTTTTCCTTGAACCAGGTTATCGGCTTAAACAGGACAGATCCAAAAGCATTTATGCTGCGTGCCCGAGCGAATTTCAAGTTGAACAATTACCAACTTGCAATCGATGATTTCAACAAAGTTCTGGAATATTCGCCGAATTATTTCCAGGCATTTATGTGGCGTGGAACTGCCCATGCGAAATTAGGTAAGGATGATCTCGCAATAATGGACTATGAACAAGCGATTCGTCTAAATCCTCGCCTGGCGAAAAGGTATTTCAATCCTCCATCTCCGCGCGGCGAAAGGCCCAGTCAGGCTGTGCTCAATCGCGAACGCTTCCATCTGCCTGGTGTCATAGCAGAAGATTTGAAATCTCCTGCAATTCAAGATTATGAAGCTGCAATGAAGCGAGTTTATCCTGACGGGTATTCAGCGACTGCGCCAAAAAGAGAAGGAGGGGCCAACACAGAAACCTACGCCTCTGATGCCGATGATGCAAATTATCTGGAAGAGATGGCTGCTGGTGCAAGTGAAAGCGATAAAGGAGTTCGGCGAGCCACCACCAGCGTTGTCAACAGAAGTTCCGCACCAGCTGCCAGCAAACAGCATAAACGCAAGAAAGATGATCGTGGCGTCTACCAGGCTGAGGCAGCTAATCCATCTGCCTCCATGGCTACAAATGTAGAGGGCAATCTCGACATTGGCCGAAGCAGTGATTCACTTGACCCACGCAAGAATCGGCGCGCCGTCACCAACATCTTCGATCAGGATCCCGATTTCGGGGAGTTCGGAGCAGTGCTCGGCTCTCAACCACTGAAGGGCGATCCAGAAACCGTGATCAAAAGAACAACAGAAGCCTTGAGGCAGGACAAAGATAATCCTGAATATCATTATTTGCGAGCCAGAGCCTACCAAAAAATGCAACGAGCAAATGACGCATACAAGGATTACACGCAGGCAATCGAAATAAATCCGCAAGTCACCAAATATTTCATCGGGCGCGCATCGTTGTTTTATCAACTGAACAAGCCATTAATGGTAGATGCCGACGTGAAACGTGCCCAGGCAATCGATCAAGAATTGCCACATAAAATACAATTCGGGGGAGAGCCCTACCCACCCAGCGTCAAATGGATGGGCGACGGTCCTGATGGCAATTGAGCCCTTTTAAAAGCTCCAAAAGCTAGCTGGCAGAGCGTTATGCACCAAACGCATAATAAGCATTCCACCTATGCATTGGACGCAGGGCGGATAACGGGATACATTATCAGCAGATTAAAACGCGAGCTGAAGCTCTGCGGAAAAAGCACCGACAGGAGCACCTATGAATCTGCCCGATTTAAACCGCCTTCTCAAATACAAACATCCAGACGTTTTGAAGATGTATAAAAGGAATTGCCCAGAGAATGCATTATCGGCAGAACAGGCATTCACAGAACTCCTTAAGTATTTGTGGATTTCAAAAAAGCATCAATCTGAAACACAAAATACAGACTGCCGAGTGGGATTCGGATTTTGCAGAACTGATGGCATGGTCGTTCCCATCGAGAATTTCTTTCCGAAACCAATGAAAGAGATTGACGATATGTGGCACGAATTTATTTTGTTCACTCAGGATTACGCAGATTTCTGCAATCACTACTTTGGTGAATTCATTCACCACAAGCCAGTCATCCCAGATGACAATGCGCCGCCGCGTGAATTACTCGAACTGGAAATTGAACCGCTGCTCTCCTACATTTACGATAATCTCGGCGAAGAGACTCTAAGCACCTGGTATTCATCTTTTATTGAAGAGAATTCTGCTGATACTGAAGAGGAAGAGAATCAGCAACTTGCAGTCGCAGGCCGCTCAAAATAGTGCTGCTGAATCAATAAACCCCGCCGGAAGTAATTACTTACTTAGCCGTTCACCTTGAATTCACTACATAGATCTAAGATTCACTTAAAAGTGGAGTGATCTTATGAAAGAGAGTTCTGATAGACCTGTAGTAGTTGTTGTAGGAGCTTACGGTGGGCTGGGTGCGGCCGTCGCGCGACGGCTTCACAGCAAGAACGCGAGACTCTGCCTCATCGGTCGAGACGAGGACAAGGTGGCGGCAGTTGCAGATCAATATGACGCCAGTTACATGGTCGCTGACGCCAATGTCTTCAGTGAAATGAAGGAATGCATAGAGGCATTCAAAGACTCCTACGGAAGAATTGATGGCGTGGTAAGTGCTGTTGGTTCCCTGCTAATAAAACCTTCTCACCTCACCAGTGAGTCGGAGTGGAACTCAGTTCTCGCAAACAATCTAAGCTCAGCGTTCTCTGTGCTCCGGAGTTCAAGCAAAGCCATGATGGGACACGGAGGTTCGATCGTACTTGTATCTTCCGTAGCCGCACAAGTTGGACTTCCGAATCATGACGCTCTCGCAGCCGCCAAGGCTGGGGTCGAGGGGCTGGTGAGGTCAGCAGCCGCCTCTTACGCGAAACATGGAATCAGGGTTAATTCGGTGTCCCCAGGCATTATGGATACACCATTATCAGCACCTGTAACCAGGAATAAGTCCATGCTGGATGCTGTTCTCGGCAGCTATCCGATTCCGCGGTTGGGTTCACCCGATGAAGTTGCCGTGGTCATCGACTGGTTGCTTGATGAAGATAGTAGTTGGGTCACCGGGCAGATTATCTCAGTTGATGGCGGATTCTCGGCTTTGCGGGGTTCCGCGCATAGCCGAGCGTCAAATAATGGCAATACGCTCGCCCCAGGGTCGGTTCTAGAAGCAAGCAAGGCCTGAGAACCGGACGCCAGATTCGACTGCAGCTACCCGGGAGCGCCGCCAGCTTGGCGGCTTCTAAAGGCTAGGTTCGATCTTGCCGGAGCAAAAGCCGGCAGGCTGCCGGCGCTCCCGGGATAGCATTTAATCTGGGCGAACAAAAGATTTAAGGTAGCCCAGGTTTTGAATCTTTCATGAGGGGCAAATGAAATATAGAAATCCGGCTGGCTTCGTTTAGCGAATTGCTGAAGCGCCGGATTTTCCTTTTTCTATACTTATGCTCGCACTACACAGCGAATCTTGTTGGCGATGGCTTAATCCCTATAATATCGCTTCCAATATTTTTCCGGTTCCGCTGCTTCGGGGCCCAGCATTGGCTTTAGTCGTTGTTCTCCCAGGAGTTGGCTTAATGTTGCCTTATCGTCAAAAATGAGTTTTGGCTCTGAAGATTTAGCAGCGCCGAATTTCGAGCCGACACCGAGAGGATTTTCGGGCATCGAGAGTCCGCCAAAAGTCAATTCATGTTTCATATCATTCGCGCTGACGAGAAAACCATTGCGAAAAAGGCTGGATTCCAGCTTGGCTGCAGCCTTAGCAATTCCCGCAACTGTTCCTACCGCGAGAAGCGCCATTCCTGCATCAATCATAAGATCATCTTTGTGCACTTTGAGGTAATCCATGGATTCATTCAAGAGTTTTTGGGCTGGTGATTGTTCATCTTTTTTCAGCAGGTCTTCATTCTTGCTTACCCGGTCAAAATGCTCTACTTCAGCCATGTGATTCTCCTTTTCACCCGCTTGCATAATAAAGCATATGGCTTAAGAGACTGTGGCATGGTCTGTCACTGATTCTCAGTATTTTGAACTGGCTTGCGGAGATCTGAGAATTAGAAGTTCGTGCAAATCTCACTAAAATGTCAGGTCGGGCCAATATCATAAGTGTCGCTTACTAGCTTAGCTCCTAGGTTTGATGTCGAACTCTTGCCCGGGATTTAATAGCTACTTGGAGTAAAACGCTTGGCTGAAGAATCAGAAGAACGGAAGCTTCCAGAGACCGACAATAACTCAAAAGCCTCGACTGCTACAGATTTATTTGCAGCCGCGGATATTTTTAAGACCGAAAACAAAATATTCAGCCAGTTAACGCAGACTGTGAACAATTCCGAGCTGGCGAAAACTTTTTCCAGGGCGGCTGTAGATCTCAGTTCTGGAGTCATCGACTTTTTCTCTACTCCCGATGCAGCAAAAGAAGGCAAGGCAGGCGGGAAAAATGAATCAAGCAGCGACCGCATCGGCAGAAAAGATCTCGAAGAAGTCGTCAACAATACAATAAAGGATGACACACAGCGCTCTGCATTTCTCAAAAACGTAGAGTCATTTGAAACACGTGCAAACAAAGACAAGCTTCCTCAAGACGAGAAGGAAAAGTTCTACGCCCAGGTGCGAGATGTTCTTGAGGCAAGTAAAACAGGCAACAAAAATTTCGACAGCAAGTATTTGCAAACCGTCGCTTCCGACATGATAAAAGAAGCAGCAAGACCAGGTAGCGTCAACCAGGGCGGTTACGGAACCTGTACTGCAGCAGCATTGCAGTCTGCTTTGTTTAGAGCCGAGCCTGCAACAATTGGTGGCATGGTTAGAGATTTGGCTTTGACGGGTGAATACAAGACTGTTGATGGTTCGCTAATTAAACCAAGCGAAAAGAATCTCAAGCCTGATAAATACCATAAGGATGAAACTCCGTATTCACGCAATTCGGTGGACCAGCTAGCGCAGATTGGCTTGCTCAATACTTTCTGGCAGCGTCAAGCCGGACTGGAAGGAGACAATAAGAAACTCGTCGGCAGCATCAAATACGAAGAGGGTCATCCACAGGATTACATGGGCGATGATCGCACTCGACTTATGGACTATTCGAAAGGTGCGCCGCAGCCAATCACGAAGGAAGTCGCAGTTGGTGATCCAGTTTCGAAGATGGATGAGAGCCAGCTTGGTGGCTCAACTGAATTTCGACCAGTTTCAGGACCGCGCATTCTGGATATGGCAAACATCAATGATATGTACAATCAGCTACGCGGAAATAAGGGAAATCTCAAAGTCATCAGCGGTGGTGGCAGCGACCCGGTGTTCAAACCGAAATCGGAAGAAGAATTAAAAGAATTCATCGAGAAAGCACGTAAGGACAATAACGGCACCCTGCCTGCAATGGTTCTGGGCGTACATACAAATGTTGAACCGTTCAAATCTGACTTAAAAGATGCCTTCTACAGCAAGGAAAAAACAGGCAAAGACCCAGCCGATATACACGGTCATCATGCAGTTGCACTTTTTGATTTTGATTCAAAAACAAACAAGACCATTATCGAAAATCAGTGGGGTGATAATGTCGATCACACTGGAGAAAAAGGAAGCAAAGACCCTGTCGATTTGAAAGATGTTTTCAAAGCAATCAAAGGCGAGGCGGAGCCTGAAAAAGAAAAGAAGGACAAGCCTGCACCAGAGAAAATCGATCGTGAGAAAAACGCTAACGCTTACATTGATGAGTACAAAAAGTTTGTACAAGAACTCGAAGCTGATACTGATGCCGACCCAAGTAAAGTATTGCATCATCAGATTAGGTTGAACGAAAGTTTCAAAACGTGGGATCGCACTGACGAGTCGAAAGAACAGCTGGGCAAGATCGCTGACCAGCTTACTAAAATGCTTCCCGCCATGAGCCTGAAGGACGCTTCTTCTACATACGCTTCGCTTGCTAAAGAGTTCAAAGCAAACGGCATGGAAGAACAAACGAAAGCAATCAGCATTGCGCTCGATCAAAAAGTAAAAAGCACAATGAAGGATCTTGGCGATAAGAAAACCGGGTTTTGGCAACAGAGAGAAATCATAGATTCGGTCGACGATGCACTGAAAGCGTTTAAAGCTGCCGGTGATGAGAAAGCAATCGAACGCACGACTCAAACTCTGCTATCCACAGCCGATGCCGTACGCAAAGAAAACGGTGTCGAGAATCAAAGGTCTATCGAAACTACGCGGGCGGTTCTCAGAACACTGAACGAATCAGGCAAGAAGAAAGAAACAGATACGCTAATAAACAACACCCTCGCTGCTATTAAAGAAGCAGAAACAGCGGCAAAAGGCGATAAAACAGTGGCAGCCAGAGCGAAAATCGCCTTAGCTTCCGACACTAGAGACATGGAGAAGAGCGAGATCAGCAACAAATTGTATGCGGAGCTGGAAGACACATACAAGGAGATGAAAACCAATGGGGTCCCTGGTGGATCAAAATCGCTTCGCAGCGATGTGCTGCAAAGTCTCTTGTTCCATAACAGGGACGAGAAAAATGCAGACAAACTCGAGCCTCTGGTTCATGATTGGGTTGCAGACATAAAAGAAATGATCGAAAAAGACAAAGGTAAGGACGAGCACAAGAACGACTGGCGCGCAAATATGCTTGAGCGTGCCGGCGAAATGCTTGATGCGGCGAAACGACCGGAGCAAGCATTGAAGTATTACAAAGAAGCTCTGGATTCCGCGCGCAAATTGGAAGAAGATCAGCACAAAGGACAAAAAATCGCGCAGAAAGCAATTGATTGCTGCACGAAACTTGGCAAGAAAGAAGAGGCTGCAGCTCTAGCCAAAGAATTTAAACTGGAAAAATGGCTCAGGTAAATTTACCTCTTGTTCCTGTGAGCCGCTCCAAATACCGATTTCCAAAAGTTCTCATCCCACGAATGAAGCCAGAGAACTTTCATGGAACTGGCACCAGGCATAACTTCGTTTGCAAAAGATAAGCGGCAGTTTTGCAGCACGTCTTCCGAGCGCGGGCGCTTACCGATGAATGCCTCAAACTGCTCCGAAGGTTTTGCTGCAAGTTTCGGCCATGACTCAAGAAAAATCGCATTATCACCATTCGTTAGCGGACCCTTGCCTACTTTATATGCCTGCATGTGAGCCGACGTTTGATTTGGATTTGTTCCAACCTTTGCTTTGCTGGTATCAAGATTGATCGGCTGCAAGTCTAAACCTCGCACGTATATCTCATCAGCAAGACGCTTAAGCGCAGGCACATCTTCATCGATAGCTGACGCGAGCACAAAACTTTTGACAATATCACGCCCACGCGTGCTGACGTTAGGATCATCAATCAACGGTCGCGGAACACCCAACTTCATATGCACCACACGCTTAGCCCGATCCACAGAAATGGTCAAAGTGCATGTCCAGCTTTTACTGTAATAGCTATGCTCGGTCAATCCGATCGTTCGATTCTCGACAACGTTGTTTTCAACAAATTCAAAATAGGAAATAAAGTCGTTTGAACTTGCTTTCTTCAAGGTCGAATCTAGAAGCGGCGCGTCTGCACATGCTATTGTGGCGCAGAAAAGCAAGAGTCCAACCTGGATGACCAGCTGTGCTCTAGCTGCTATTGATTTGACTGCTGAAACCATCGGCACCTTGTGGAACGTTTCTTGTCGCTATTTTGCCACAGCAAAGAACGTTTTTGTTGAAGAACTGTTCAGTGTAACCATTCAGTCGATGCTTCTGCTGACAATTCAGTGTAAAATAATCTAGCTCTTTGCAGGATAGCTAATGGACACTGAGGATAAAATGCCACCAGGCTGGCGGGCACTGAATGCAGACACGGATCCATGGGCCGAAGAAATCCGCCTGCGCTTTTTCCGGCAAGCTCCAGCATGGCAAAAACTGGAAATGGCTTCAGAATTAACCAGGGGAATGATAATGCTCACCGAAGCCGGACTCAGGGAGCGCCACCCCCAGGCATCTTCAGAAGAATTGCGTCGAATGTTAGCGGACATAATTTTAGGTGAGGAACTCGCATTACGAGTTTACGGTCCTCACAATGGACTGAAAAATGGCAATACCTGAATGGGTGCTGGTTACTCTCAAAGTAGTGAAAGTACTCGACCAGCTTTCTGTACCCTACGTGATCGGCGGCTCACTCGCAAGCATTGTTTATGGCATGCCCAGAACAACTTTGGATGCAGATTTTGTTGTTGATTTGAAAACTGAACAAATCGATCCATTTGTTGCTGAGCTGGAACAGGAATTTTATGTAGAGCCAGAATCCATTAAGCAAGCCATCAGTAGACGCAGTAGTTTCAAGCTAATCCATCAAGCAACAATGTTCAAAGTAGATATATTCATTCCCAAACCGCGGGCATTCGACCATGCACAACTGGCACACCGCGTAAAAAAAACAATTTGCACAGATCCAGAGCATTATGCTTTCATACTTTCGGCAGAGGACATAATCCTCGCTAAGTTGGAATGGTATCAAATGGGCGGTAGAGTTTCGGAAAGGCAATGGCGTGACGTTCTCGAAGTTCTAAAAACACAATCAGAGCAACTAGATTTCACCTACATGTCCAAGATGGCAGCTTCACTGCATGTTGAAGATCTTTTGGAAACGGCCATCAAAGCAAGCAAGGAATAAGGACTGAAAATTTTACTGCGATTTAGAAGAGTTTCTTGATCGCATCGCCTGTGCTCTTCAAACCTTTTTTGACACCACCGGCTGTTACTTTTACTGCTTTTTCAGTAACACCGACTGATACTTTAGCTGTTTTGATGGTGGCGCCAGTGGCTACTTTGCCTGTCTTGATCGTGGCGCCAGTTGCTACTTTGCCTGCCTTAACCGTGGCACCAGTTGCTACTTTACCCGCTTTGACCGTGGCACCAGTCGCTACCTTGCCCGCCTTGACCGTGGCACCAGTTGCTACCTTGCCCGCCTTAACCGTGGCACCAGTTGCTACCTTGCCCGTCTTGACCGTGGCACCAGTTGCTACCTTGCCCGCCTTGACCGTGGCACCCGTTGCTACCTTGCCCGCCTTGACCGTGGCTCCGGTTGCTACTTTGCCGGTCTTAATTGTCGCTCCAGTAGCCACTTTCCCAGCCTTAACCGTAGCACCAACAGACACTTTTGCTGCCTTCGTTATCGGCCCATTGTGTTTTGCATTCTTGCTGACACTGCCCTGGACGTATTCAGCATACGCAGGCAAGGCGATGGAAAAAGATACCAAGAGCGCAAGCCACAGGATTTTTTTCATAGAGTCTCCAATGAGTTGTTTTAGGTAATATTGATCTTGTTGGGGTCAAGCCCCCAGCCCACCAAGATTTCTCGTTCTTCCTGAGCTGATTTAGCTTTTTTGAATTTGGCATTGCGCCCTTTAACATGCTTTTCGCAATCGCTCCATGTTACATGGCGTTTAACTATGCCACCAAAGTAGCTGAGATAAGTAGTCGGACCTGACGACGAACCTTTGCTTGCGCCTGAACTCGATTTGCTTTTCTCCGGAAGTGGCTCTTCGTCAGGCAATTCATTGAGATCAACAAAATACCCGTCTCGTGGGCCGCTATATAGTTTGTCCGGAGAATTTTTTGAAAATGAAACTGCGATTTCATCGCAGCGTTCGTTGCCCGGAAAGCCCGAATGTCCTCGCACATACTTCCAGTCAATTAGCGCAGGTTTCAATCGTGTCACCTGGCGAAGGAGTTCTTCCCAGAGTTCTCGATTGGCGACATCTTGTCCTTCCGCATTCTTCCAGCCCCGGCTGCGCCAGCCCCAGATCCATTGAGTGATGCCTTTTATCAAATATGTTGAGTCCGTATACAAAACAATTTTGCCGGATGTGCCATCGCTGAGCGAAGCAAGAGCGCGTATGGCTGCTGTCATCTCCATGCGATTGTTTGTCGTCTCTTTATTTCCTCCGCCAAGCTCATGCACAGTTCCATCGGGAAGGGCCACGATACTGCCCCATCCGCCAGGACCCGGATTTCCAGAGCAGGCTCCATCAGAGAATATAAGAACCGATGATGGGTCAAGTTTCACAGTTTGCAAATGCCTTTTGTCGGATTCAAGCAATTATACTATCCTGCAATTCGAAAACCCTATGAGTCAATTATCGCTCACTAAGATTTAGCTGCATAAAGCGCGTGGGAATTCTTAAGTAAAATAAGCACAGAAAACCTGGAAGAAGAATATGAGTGAACTAAGCAGCATGCAAAGCATATCGCTTGCGATAAATGAGGAATCAATCACAACTCTTTCCCAGCAGGCTGAGGTTCCAATTAAGTTTGAATATGATCGGATTCTTGAACTTGAGCTTCTGGACAATGGACTGAACGGTTTTAAGTTCAGCGAAAAGATACTGGAACATAAACGTACAAAAGACTACGACGCAATAGGCGGCGACCATCCATCAACATGGGAACAGCGTTTTGATGTGAGCAAGTGGGGATTCATCGTAGCGCGCTCTGAAGACAAGCGAATTGGTGGAGCGGTGGTAGCTTTCGATTGCCCTAACATGAACATGCTGGATGAGAGAAAAGATCTTGCAGTACTGTGGGATCTCCGCGTATCTCCAGAATTTAGATCTGCAAAAGTTGGAAAATTGCTTTTTAGTGCGGTCGAAAAATGGGCATCTTCGCGCGGATGCGTTCAACTGAAAATTGAAACACAGAACAATAATGTGGCCGCATGCCGGTTTTATGCGAAACAGGGATGCACGCTGGCAGCGGTAAACAGATTTGCTTATAAGAACTTGCCGGATGAAATCCAAATGATCTGGATCAAGAATTTGCAGGCACTTTAGCTTTCCATGTTTGCCAGGAAGTAGTGACCGCAGGATAGTGACGGTTCAGGATCGAGCAAGTGATGTGTGCAGCATCGCAGCCCTGCAGCATCGCAGCCGTGCAAAATTTATACCGTCAATACTTGCACACGTGCTTGCGCCTGTTTGTGATTCTGCTCTGCCGCCTTACGATACCAGGACAACGCCTCGCTTAAATCTTTCTTGACGCCTGTACCGTGTTCATAACACAATGCAAGACTGTATTGTGCATTCTTATTACCTTGCGCTGCAGATTTCTGAAACCAGAAAACGGCTTCTTTGTGATCAGCGAAAAATTTGTATTGCAAGCTTATCCCAAGTTCGTATTGAGCATCGGAGTTGTCGTTTTCTGCTGAAATGCGAAAAAGTCTGTTCGCCTGTTTGGCGTCTTTCGGCACTCCATCACCCCTTTTGTAAAGCAAGGCTAGATTGTTCGTGGCGTACTTGTTATCGCCGGCATCAATCGCTTTTTGAAGCCAAATAGCTGCTTCCGTGCAGTTTTTCTTGATACCCAATCCATGCATAAGGGCGTAACCCATTGCACTGCATGCGGCGTCGTAACCTTGATCAGCAGACAACTTGTACCAGTACACGCCCTCCTTCTCGTCCTCTTTAACGCCTTTTCCCCAGAAGAAACAGTACCCGGCAAAATACTGTGCTTTTTCATCCCCTTTCCGCGCTTCTTCAAGAAACCACTTCAGAGCTTCCTTATAATCTTTCGCTGCTTTTTTGCCGTTGAAGTAGAGCAAACCCAAACGATATGCGGCTCCCTCATAGCCCTGCGCTGCAGCCAACTTATACCACTTAGCGGCTTGCTCCCCATCCATTTCCACACCGTTACCAGACTCATACAAGCTCGCCAGGTTGTATTGAGCATCAGCCTGCCCTTTTTCTGCCGGCATTAAATAAAGGCGAGCGGCTTCAGCATAATCTTGCTCAACACCTCGCCCTTTCTCGTACATCAGAGCGAGATTGGTCTGCCCTTCAATATGTGACTTCTCGGAGGCCAGGCGAAATAATCTGAGCGCTTCATCATAATCTTTAGGCAGACCGAGACCATGCATGTATTGGTATCCAAGATTGCATTGAGCATCAACATGACCAAGATCAGCCGCCAATTTAAACCAACGAGCAGACTCAACTCTGTCCTCTGCCACACCAATTTCTTCCTGGTAACAAAGTCCAATCGTGAACATCGCGTCATCATAATTCTGTTCGGCAGACTTTTTCAGCCATTGCAATCCCAGTTCGGTATTCGCCTCTACACCATCTCCATAAACATAACTTTGTCCGACGAGACATTGAGATTCAGCATGCCCAGCTTCCGCTGCTTTTAAGAGCCAGTGCATCGACTCATCGTTAGCGCCCTTAACTTGGAGCAACAAGCCCAACATTTGTTGAGCATCGACATGCCCCTGCTCAGCAGCTCTGCGATACCATTTTTCAGCAAGCTCCAGATTTTCTTGATCGCTTTCGGAATCGAATGATAATCCCATTTGAAATTGCGCCTCGGCATCATTATCAACTTCCGCCGCCACCTCAATCCAATTCGAATAGCCGTGCAAATTCCTAGCGTGCTTACTCACGGAAATCATACTCCCAAACATTCCCTGAATTTTTCAACGGTAAGTTGGTAAATTTTAGGAGAAATCGATAAAAGCGCTATCTCTTAAACCCTTCCATCAGTATCTTTAGCGATCTGTCCAAGATCGCACTTAGTGAATCATGGGAAGGATCCATAAGCCAATGCATTCGCGCTGACATCACTACGGGAATAATTACTCGCGCCAGCTCAGCAGGTTCCACATCCGTGCGAATTTCGTTTGCTTGCTGGGCTGCAGCAAGCAATTGGATGATTGTATCGAAGAGATATTCTTTGACAAATGCAGGTGGACCTTTGGATACTGGACAATCAGGATTCTTGTGACGAGCCATCATTTCGAACTTCTGTTTGAAGATTGCACGTGCCAGGTCAGAATTTGCCTCAGTCCAATAAGCAGATACCGCCAAGAAATCAAATAGGATCTTCATTCGAGGCTCGTCACCACTGAGACGACTGGAGGCCTGCTCGGCAGCGGCTTTAAGCTCAGCCTCCTGCAAAGCCATCACCAGATCTTCCTTCGCCTGGAAGTGGTAGTAGAACGTACCCTTTGCAACATCGGCAGCAAGCGCGATGTCGTCAACGGACGTTGCGTCATATCCTTTGGTCTTGAAGAGCTCGGCCGCAGCAGCCAAAATTTCCTGCCTGGTCGCTTCTTTCTTTGTTTCTCTGCGCCCCAATTGCCTCTCCAGAGCTCGTCATTAGCACTTGAGATCAACCGATCGTATGATTCACTTGATCTTTTTAGACTGATGGTATAATTTTATACCGTTAGTCAGTTTTCTTATATTGTAAGTCAAATTATACATGCGATGGGCTTTGTAGCCTGCCGCAAGGAGGTTCTATGTTTGGAAAAGGTCAATGCGGACCCATGGGGCATCATATGCACGGACCAGGCGCAGGTTTTGGTCCTTTTGGCACGCCGGGACCGTTCGGCAAAATGTTCGGAGGCAAATGCGGCCCAGGTCATTTGCTGAGCGAACTCAATCTGACGGACGAACAGTTGTTGCGCATCGCCGAATTGAAAGGAAAAACTTTCAGCAAGATCGCGCGCAGCAAACTGGATTTGATGGAACTGAAAAAAGAAGCGTTCAAAGAATTGCTTCAGCCACAGGCCGACAAAAACAAAATAAAAGAAATTGCGAATCAGCTAAAAGCAAAGAAATCGGAATGCATCGATTTGCTCTCCGAAAACATGCTTGCTTTCTCAGATCTTCTCACGGCAGAGCAGAAATCAAAACTTCGCTTGAGTCTGGTCAAGAAATTCCTTGGCGTTGATGAAATCGAAGACGACGAAATCTAATTTTTCCAGCACATCGTTCCCAACAGCAGTGTCGGCGGCTCCTTAAAAAGAACGCCGGCTCTGTTGGCTTGCACTATGCGCGGTGCCATTAGCTGGAAAGCATCAATGCACTAAATATTTCAACCTAGTTACGCGTTTATGCACTTGATTGAACTAAGTTGAACTAGCACAAAAGTTGCAATTCAGAGATTCATAAAGGACCTAAATGATTCAATTTCACATTCAAGCTGGTTTTTGAATTCTTTATCTCGAGGCTTTTTATCTCGGTATCCTGCTTGAAAGGTCAGGTTTCCATCGGTCTTTAGTACGTTGACCCAACCAATTACGTCGTCACGCCAGAGCATTGGCATTGCGTAGTAACCTCGTACGCGTTTTGCGACTGGCGTATAAGCTTCGAATCGGTAGTGCCAATTCCAAAGTTGAAAAAAGCGATCACGGTCCCAGACTAGTGGGTCGAAGGGAGCAAGAAAGCGAACCTGATCAGGTGGTTCCGCCGATTTCTTTTCTGAAGCAAGAGACAAATAAGCAACTCCATCCACCAGGAACCGAGTAATCTCACCAGAAGAAATTAGCTCGTCCAGAATTTGTCTAGTGTTGCAATCGGGCGGTTTGGGAAAGCGAAGCTTTCGAAGATTTTTCTCCATCACTGGCGCAAGTATTTTAGTAAGCAACAAAATTAATTTTCGACAACGCTCTACTGCGTCGATACTGTCAAATGCATCAGGAACGGCAGAATAAACACGAATCCCTTTCTCTCGTCTTGCAACACGTAATAGCCCACGATACTGAAGCGCGTCTAGCACGGCAGTGGTAGCCTTAGAATGTCCTCCCCATGCATTAATCACTCGTGAACCACCAAAATGCTGCTCCAATTCACGAGGATGAATCTCACAACTTGACTGGACAACCTTTAAGACCTGCTTCTCCAATTTCGTTAATGCGCCCGCAGTTCGTGGATGCAACAAGCGCCAGTTATCGCTAGTGATGAATCCATATGCATACAAATAATCTTCTTCAAGGTCGAGCGATGAATAAGAACGTTCCAAATCGCCCACATGGTAGTTCTTGACACGCTGCCTTAAGATGAGATCTTGAGCCGTCGCTGGCGAACGAATGGGGTCTGCTTGCACGAACCCCAGCTTAAGAAACGCGCCTGCTAATGTTGTGGGCGCAAACAATGTGTTCGCGATAGCCAGAGCACGCAGTTGCTGTTGGTCAATGTTCATTGCAATACTTTCGCAGATTTTAGCGCCGGAATAGCCGTTTGTTGATTATGGCAAGAGCGAGGGATGTTTAGCCTTGATCCAACTCAAAACATCTATATAAAACTCACTGGCAATTTTCAAAAGCTCATCGGCCTCGGATTTTATTTTGTTCTCGGTTAAGAGTTTTTGCCAGGTCACTTTGAGCACCAATGAGAAAGATCTTTTGAGAAGCTGCAACCGCTGTAAGGAAGTGTTCGCCGGAATTCAGTTTGTCTTTGAACTCGCTAATGCTGAATACTACAGGATTAACTTCCCTGGCGACAGTCTTTCTAAGCGAGCGTAAAATTGGTGCCAGGTCAGCCAGTCCCACTTTGCCAACTATCATCAAATCAATGTCGCTGTCCACTAGCTCGGCAGCCTGGGCAAAGGAGCCGTAAATGAATGCAAGATCAATTTTCTTAGCCAGGACAGCAAGAGCACGTTGAAGTTCATCAACAATGCCCACGGTCTTGACGAGCAAGCCCTGAAGATCGGGAAGTATAGGGCAATCTGGATTAGCCTGATAATAGATTCTATTGCCATCACGATGAGAAATGAGAATCCCTGCCTCAAAAAGAGCTGTTAGCTCACGTTGAAGGCTAGAGCGAGAGACGCCGATGTGCTTCGCTAATTCGAGCATATACCACTGTTTGTGCGGCTGAAGTAGCGTGGCAGCCAGAACCTGGCGCCGCAGCGAAGAGAATATTGGATCTAGTAGCCTGTGTGAAGGCTTTGGTTGTGTACGCATCATGCGTACTATTGTACCATAAATGCGTGACTATGTATTCATAATAAGTACGTCTGTACGCATATTGCGTATGTTATTCTAAGAGAGTCTCTTCAACGATGTTCATGAACTTGTTATTGCTGGATAGATCAGCAGTCAAAAACGTGAGGCTAGGTAACTAGGTCCGGATTTGTTATTTGTCGGAGCACTCGAGCATCTGGGTTCATCGTTGTTTGCCACAATTCTCTGGCTTCTAGTGTTCCCAAACGTAATTCATCAACTGTGGCTCCACCGCCGAATTCTTCCAGAAATTTTTCTTTTCTCAGATCCTTAAAGCAGTAAACAGTTTTCTTTAGTTTGCTAATTTTAAATCGTGGTGGAATGGCGCGATAAAGCAGTCCCTCTTGTATTAATAATGGATGATTGTTCAAGAAGAACTTGGTGAGACTTCGCAAGATTGGATTGTCTTCTTCATCAAGCATGATTATTATTTTCTGGAAGCGTAGTTCATTAATTGTTAGTTCGTGTAATTCATCTATTCTGCCAAGGCAGTTGCTAATGAATTGGAGATTCTGGGTTGCAGCTTCCGTCTCAGCGAAGATATTGCGCTCAAGAGGAAGTATGGCTTGGAATTCTGGGTTTCGTCCGTTGACCGCGGCTGTATAGCAACTATCTCTAAGAACGATGAATAACTCTGAATCGCTTGCTAGTTTCGATTTGCAAGGGGCGATAGTGGCAGCATTTTGCAGATCAAGGCGAGAGTTAGATATTTTTGAATGTGCAATTTCCTCTAGTTTCTGTATCCTTTGTTGAGCCGCCTCCCGCATTCTTTGAATTATCAAATGAGCTGC
>JBIKOL010000271.1:0-3689 GCA_044358055.1 Obscuribacteraceae bacterium (SeqCode) | reverse complement strand
TTATTCCAATTTTCCGGGAGGCTGTCCTTTCGCGCCCTCCTCCATTACAAATGAATTCAACTCGCCAAGAGAGCCGACATAAGCGAGCACCCGACATAATATAGGTATGAACGAAATTGCCGTCAACAATTTCATCAGATTTAGAAACGGGCGGCAATTAACTCAGGCTGCTGCAGAGAGAGCTGACGCTAACATCAGTTCATTCTCTGCTCTCTTCGGCCGCCCGGTTTTGGGAACTGAAATTGATCGCCGGCTTGGCAATATCGAATACTATCAGCGCATCCTGGAAAATCCGGCAAATGAAAGCAAAGCTAAAGAACTCATAGAGTCCCTGGCAAACCCTGCTGAGCGACTGAAGCTTGGCAAAGGCCTTTATTCCGCTAAAACTGCAGAGGTCGAGAGTTTAGATTTAATTGCCAATATTGCTCAACCGGCAAGCAATAAATGGGCACCTAATCAGACATTACTTGTTCGGGAGAATTTCACCAATCTGCTGGAGAAACTATATGCTCAAAACAAGCGGCTCTCGCGCGAGTGGGATATAGCTTACAGTAATTCATTGCATGAACAAGAAGCCAGGTTCAATGGTTATGTGGCTCAGCAGGCTATCCGCGCGCGCATGGAAAATGTAAGCACTTCATGGAATTACCAGAGTGTTAATCTAGAAGCCATAAAGTTTTGATTGGACGCTGTTCTACTATTTCCAATTCTGATGATTGTTTTCGCGATATAGCTGGTCGGAATTCTGCTCAGCTAGTCTTAGCTACCAATTCTGATTGCCAATCTGCGCTTTCTTGCAAAAGACCAGTGGAACGAAAGGCAGAAGAAGAAAGAAAGCACACCAGATAAGATCCAGGGAATGAATCTGGAACTCGCTTTTGATGAGCCAGAAGCTACCAAGAACAAAGACCCAAAAATAGACAGCGAAAAGCACAGACAGAACATTTCCTTTCCCTACCTTAACTACCAGTGCATACGCTAGCACCAGGAACGCCTGGACGGTGGCGACGTTGATCAAGAATGTTGTGTAGGAAGTTTGGTCAACGTAGCAGCAAGCTACCAGTGCAAGAGCCACGTAGAACAGATGGCTGCTCTCTATCTCAGCCATGCTCTTCCATTTCAAGATTGTAAGCGCAAGAGCATAAGTGATGAAGGACCATCTGACTGCATCAGTCAGGTAATCCAGAGGAGGGCTGAATTGCTCTGAAGAACACAGAAATCCGACTGGAAAAATCGGGACATCGGGAGAAAAATAACTCACCAGAACTCTTCCTAGCCTCATCAATAATTGGAATCCTGCAGCAAGACTCAAACCCAGGACCAGCGCATCACTTATGTATTTGCTAGATGCTATTTGGCGAATCCTGTGCAGCAAACCTTCTTTGGATGGTGGAAACCATGCTGATAGACAAGCCGAAACGTAAATCAATAAGACACCATTTATCAGTAATGTAAGAAGGAGTGTTGATACCACAGAAATGATTCGCTCAGTCAATTGAGTGTCTAGAGAATGATTTGGGCTGGTTACAATGTTGCCGCATGCAATCAAGTTGAACTGGTTTCCACATTCCACAAGGACAAGGAATACCGAAAGCAGCAGAACGAATTTCCAATTGATCGGATTCTCTTTCAGCAATTGCAACGAAAAAGAAATTCCCACGACTAGAAGAGCAAAGAATATAAGAATAGTCGCTATCTGCACTGCACGCTCTTTGTGCAAGGATTTAGGGGGTTCCCATTTTTCAGGTAGTACCCAGTGCTTAGATAATCCGCTTGGATGAGCACCAATAAGCTCTACGGTGATCTGGAATGGTGCATCAGCTATTTTCATTGCCGGAACTATGGCTTCAAAAAAATAATCTACTCTGTTCGAGCGCTCTTCTCTCTTTACGTGGCGGATTTCGATTGTATTGCCGAGCTTGGGCATTGACGACTTTAAGATATCCAATGCCATCTTGCTTGCTTCAGTTTGTTCAAGTTTCTTTCCTTCAGCGTCGTCCGGCAATTCGAATGTAGAAGAAATGACTTTTCCATCTGGACCAATTTCAGATTTGAATACTTGCGCATCTCCTTGTTGGAAGAACTGGACCTGCCAAAACACCCTTGGCTCAAGGCTTGCCTCAAGCTGTTTCGTTCTATTGAATCCCACCTTCTGAAATAAATATTGAAGTTCTTCAAGACAGTCATCGCGCTCTTTCAGTAATGCTACTGATTCTCTGTTTGATGTATCTATACCATTTGCCTTTAGATCGGCTTGCGCAATTGAAATCGCCTGTTGGCGGTTGATTCTCACTACAGGCGCGGGATCAACAGTTCTAAACGGTAGGAAAAGTCCAATCGGAAATAGCACGGATGACAAAAGAAGCAAGGTTTTGACAGTCTTGCTGCATAAGCCTGGAAGAACTGGCAACGGCAGGTCAGTGCTGCTTGCTGGCTCGTCGGCTTCTCTGCTTTCAATTGTGCTGTTGGCAATTTCATTGATAGCAACTGGTCCTGCCTTGCGTATCGCGAGCAATGATATGAGTGGGAAAAGCAATAGAGGTAGCATCGCTGCCGAAGCCATGAATTTATCCCATAGACTCGGAGAGTAGAATAAGGCGATGACACTCAAGAATGCATCAAAACCATAATGCCAGGTCAGCAAAGGCAGTATTCCGTACCTTTTCATAATCCAGCCTGATAATAGTCCAACGAACATAAGTTCGACGCCCCTTGCATAAGGAGGTTCCACTGCGTAATCACAATGTGCGAAACCCCATACGACGGCTTGGAATAAATTAGCTAGCCAGAAAGATCGAAGGAACTTCTGCGCTACGGCTAAAATGAAAAGTCTAAAGCCTAATTCTTCCAGGAAGGAAGCGCGCAATCCCAGGGCGATGGCGTCCCAGGCTGGGCAAAAGTTTTCTAGCGCAATAGGATTGTTCACCTGCAGAGGCATCCAAAATCCGTATGGACGTGTGAGCAGATAAAAAAGCACTTGATACGCCAGCAAGATACCCATGAGTCCTATGCCTAAAAGGCTGCCCTGAAGGAATTCAGGGCAGCGAAATGATTTCAGTGAAAACAAATTCTCCAGTGCAATTTTGTCCTGAAAATACTTTCGGTAAAGTGGTTCGCTGGCTCCAACTATGAGTAAGAATGCCAGCCCTTCAAGCAGGCTGGAAACTGCATAATCAAGAACTTTAGATAATACATAGTCAAGCAAACTGCTATCGGCTGAGATGTTTTGCACTGATAACAAAAGCGATGCTAAATTATTCAATTGATCGATGTAGCTTAGAAGAAAAGCTGCCAGACCAGACATTACTACTAGCTTGATTCTAAGTTGCTGCTTGATCCAGTTCCGCAAAAATAAAAAAGGAATTGATGCCAGAAAGCAGCAGATTACAAACTTAGCGCTATCGGCAAATGCTTGATTTTGTGCACGTAAAGCAGTAAACTTTCGCGTGAAATCATCTGGTACATGAAGGAAGCGACTGAATTCACATTCTGTTTCCACAAACTGAACTGCTTATCCTTAAGCGACCTTTTGCAAAGTCCTGGCTTGTGTCTTCCCAAACGAGTGAATGATCTGTTCTCGACTTGAGTTTATTCTGTGATTCAGTCACCAGGCGCCAGGTTTTTAAATCCACATTGATTGCATTTGATGCAAACGAGTAACACAGTTTCTTTGCCTCGTCTTGCGAAAT
>JBIKOL010000258.1:0-6434 GCA_044358055.1 Obscuribacteraceae bacterium (SeqCode) | reverse complement strand
TTCTTCAGTGAAGCGTTTTCCTGAACAACACTTTTGGCCCAGACGATTGTATCTTCCAGATATGCATTGCGTTCAATTCTGCAATTATCACCGATAACAACACGTCCCTTAATGCGCACGCCTGGGGCGATACGACTGTTGCGTCCCAACATGAGCAGTCCGTCGATTGAGACGGCTCCTTCAATTTTTGCATCAGGTGAGATATATCCATGCTCATTCTGCTCAGCAAAATGTTGCACCTTAACTGCACCTTCTAGGGCATCAAAATTAGATTGTCGATATTGATGAATTGTGCCGATGTCCGACCAATAGCTCTGTAAATCAACAGAAAGCACAGGCAAACCTTTTTCTACAAGAGAGGGGAAAAGCTGGCGCCCGAAGCCATAGCTGCCCGTTTTCGGCATGTAGTCGAAGATTTCAGGTTCGAGAATATAAATGCCGGTAGAAGCGAAATCAGATAGCGCTTCTTCAGCTGCAGGTTTTTCCTGAAATCCTGTGATGAACCCACGCTCATCGGTGACAACCACACCGAACTGACTCACATCATCGACTCGCTTAGTGCCAATTGTGGCAAGAGCACCATTGCGCTTGTGCTCAGCAAATACACGTGAGAGATCGGCATCTGTTAGCAGATCGCCCATCAGTACGATAAAAGTTTCCTGTCCAAAAAAGTTTCTGCAGGCTCTAACTCCACCGGCATCCCCACTCAATTCTGGCTCATAACGGAAGTCGATATTCATTCCCAGAGAAGAACCATCAGCGAAATAATTTTTGATTAAATCAGGCAAATAGTGCAAATTCGACACTACATCTTCGAAGCCATGCGATTTAAGAAGACGAAGGATGTGTTCCATCACCGGTCGATTCGCTACGGGAGCCAGCGGCTTCGGTAGCTGTGATGTTAACGGATCAAGGCGGGAACCCACGCCCGCAGCCAATACCATTGCTTTCATTTGGACAAATAGGCTTTTTGAAGCCCCTCCCGTATTAGATACTCTTAGTAAATCGCATCTTCTCGACTTATATTATCCAGCCGAAACACTTAAAGAAGTCAGTGGTTAATTATTTCTCCGGGCTTTTGCCCTCGTGACGACAGAAGAATTTCTCATTTAGTTCCAAAGGAATAAATGAGTCGATGTTAAAAATGGACTCTTGAGTTTTTTAGCCAGAACTCCCGCGAGCACCATCTTCAGTGGCACTGCCAAATTGTGCTTTCCAAAAGGATGAGTTGCAGGGCCCAGGTTTAGCATGAAGCAACTGAATCCAACAGTTCAATTGGAATAAAAATTTTTGCTCTCTTGCCGTTAAATTGAATTAGCAGTCGAACGCACACGTAGCTGAGATAGTCTCTTACTGTCAGTTTCGAAACAATCACGAGCCCGGCTCATGGCCAGCTCAACTTGCGATTTTGAACTGCCGCCAAATGAACAAAATGCACCGACTGATTCTTCCATGCTTACATGTTCATAGATGTCTTCTTCGAATGCAGGGGAAAATTGCTGCCATTCGTTGAGTCCAAGATCCGACAGGTACTTATTTCGTGCACGGCAATATGCACCCAGTTGTTCGACTACACGGTTGGCAATCTCACGAGCGACACCACGTGCCACCAGATAATCGAGTGCATTGCTTACGTTGACAAGATCGGCACAGGCTACCTCGCGCATGCGCTCGCGGTCCAGCTCTATACCAGGCAACATTCCTGCAGCAAGATCCAGAAGAATATTTAGAGTATCAACAATGTCTGCCAGGCCAAGTACGCATTCTTGCAGGTCCTGGCTGAAACCGGTGCTAATAGCCTTGAGCTGCACGATGAATTCCATCAGCCGTCCGAAGACGAGAGCCGGTCGCGCGCGTAACACTTCCAAAATTTCAGGGTTGCGCTTCAATGGAAATGCATGCGAACGAATAGTTAGATGCTGCGGTATGCGAATAAAGCCGAACTCCTGCGTAGCCCAGAGTAAAAGCTCAGAACCCAACTGTGAAAGATGCAGGCCAATGATGGAGGCAAAAGCTCCAAACTCGATCAAGAAATCACGATCTGATACGGCATCGAGACTATTTTCAATTAGATCATCGAAGCCGAGCAGATCAGCAACCATACGGCGGTCGATCGGCTCTTTTGTGCCGGCTAAAACATTAGCGCCCAGTGGCAACATATTTAGACGTTTGTAGAAATCACTCAAGCGTGACGAGTCTCTACAAAATCTTGCTTCGTTTGCCAACCACCAGTGTGAGAGCAGAATGGCTTCAGCAGGTTGCATGTGTGTATACCCCGGCATGACTGTTTCAATGTCACGCTCTGCGAGCTGAATTAAGGCCTGCCGCAAAGCCATTATGCGTTCAGCAATGTCGATGCAGGCGTCTCTCAACCACATGCGCAGATCAGTCGCAGCCTGATCGTTATGCGACTTTGCCGTCCGTGAGAGAATGAACTCATCACCAACAAGTTCGCGCAGTTTTTTATCAAGCGCATCATAAATGTCGGCGTCGCTCGATGAAAGTATAGGCTTAGCCTCCTGGAGTTCGGCTTTTATTTTGTCGAGCGCTTCCAGAATTCGCATTGCAGATGAATTGGGAATGATGCCAGTTTTCTTGAGCATCTGAACATGTGCCGTAGAGGACAGCAACGCACGCTTGAACAGCTCGCGTTCAATATCAGTGTCCAATCTGATGCGGCGAAATTGAATCGGATTCTTGCTTTCCGGATCATCTTTTGATTGGGAGTTTTTGTCGCTATCCATGTCCAAGCCCTGCTGCTACCGGCAGATAGCCTAGCACATCTGCACCTGCGCGATTCTTGAGCGCTTTAAAAGCATAAGAACTGGCTTTGGGCCAGTTCTCGCTTCAGCAACTATTTAGTTCATCAAGCTACATTTTTCTTCTGTATCTTTTTGATTTTCTCGACCTGTTGTTTATATCTGGTGAGTTCTTGCTGATAGCGTCTTTGCACTTCCTTTTCTTTTTCTGCCATACACATCACATTCACTTATTTATTCTAGGTATCTAACTGATGCAAACTCTCAAGAGAGCCCCAAAAACTGAGAGCCACCCCAAACAAATTTACATATCCTGATACTACATTAATATAAACCGTTTCTCAGCTTAAAGCAACAGCCAGGTATCATATCCGCTCGCTACAGATAAGGCAATAGACAAAGATATCTTTGGAGCAATTCAAGCAGAAGCCGATCCTCGAAAAGCTCATGAATGCTCAAAATCATCAATTGACTGCGATTAGATTTCAAGACCAGCAGAGAGTTGCTAAGGGAGCCTGCCAGCCAGCGGCCTCGCTAATTTAACCTTTTTGTGGGGCCAGACAACTGTGATCCTGATCGTGTTGTCCTCTGATCAAAAGGACGAAGCAAAGCGATCCCATTTGAGAAGGCGCAGCATGCCCGCTGAGTGGATCTCAGGTTCCAGCGCGTGCAGGTTCGCTGGCTGTCTTCTCATCGTTGCTTGCTATGTATCTGGGCAAGCCGAAGCTAAGTAGAAGTACAACGACCATCACGCCGGCACCTACATAATAAGGATATTCGGCTCCCAATACCTGGAATGCGGTTCCACCAACTAAGGGGCCAAGAACGCGTCCAAGTGTGGACAATGACTGACCCACACCAAGAACACCACCGACCTTCTCAGGATCTGCAAGCTTCGAAGTCATGCTCTGATTGGATGGATTAATTATGCTGGTTCCAATTGCCAAAAGGGTCATCGCAATATAGAGCCCGGTGACGCTATGCAAAAGCGCAGTGCACAGCAGACCGGCAATTACAAAAACGGCGCCTGCACTTATCAGAGGCTTCTCGGGCATCTTTTTTGAAAGACGGCGAATCAAGCCCCCTTGCACAAACACCATCACGAAGCCCACATATGTGAAAAGCCAACTAATATCAGCTTTGCCGAACTTGTACCAGTCTTTTGCAAGCAAGGCCAGAGTGGCTTCCATATTTGCAAAGGCAAAAGTAGCCAGGAAAAAGATAAGCAAGGAGGTTGAAAGCTTAGGATCAAAGAGTGTCTTCAAATAGAAGTTGGGGTCCATTGAAAAGCGTTCGTGGCCGGCTTGAGTACGCTTTTCTGGCTCGGGTAAACGGAAACAAGCAAGTAGAAAGGCCAGCGCGCTGCATGCGGCTGCGCCAAAGCCGATAGCCTGGAAGCCAAAGGTGCTGAGCCCTCCGCCAATCGCTGGTCCCAGGGTGAATCCCAGACCAAATGCCGCACCAATCAAACCCATTCCGGCGGCGCGGTCTTCAGCCTTAGTCACGTCACTGACATATGCCTGTGCAACAGCGATGTTGGCGTTGCCTGCGCCAGCAACAATTCGGGACAGGAATAGCATGGGAAGAGACCCTGCCAGCCCCCAGATGATGTAACCAATAGCAGAAGCAGCCAGGCTGAGCAGCATGATCGGTCGTCTTCCAACTTTATCTGAAAGCCGCCCCCAAAATGGCGTGAGGAAAAACTGCATCAACGAATAAGACATTACAAGAAGTCCAACCATCTGGGGGCTGGCACCGTAGTCGGATGCGCATTGCGGCAAGACAGGGATTATGATCCCAAAACCGACGAGATCAATAAAAACGGTCAGGAACACCGCTATAAGTGCTGCTTTAGAGGCTTTCTTCTCGGGATTCTCCGAAATCTTATTCTCGTTGCTCACAGGGTCAGGTCTCCATAACTGTTATCGCTGGCGGCATTTCGACCAGACGATTATAAGTAAGCTTAACGCAGCTGGGGGCGCCGCTTCCTTAATGGATTTATATTGCGACAGAATGTTATGTGAAGCTGATAAGGTCCTGTACGCATCTCCACTCGATAAATGAGCGCATGATTGGGTAAGCTTATGTAAAGGAGCATGCTCTAGCGGAAAGAGATCTGCAATGAAGCTTTGTCTGGTCTGCAACTTTCAATTTGGGGATGAGATGGATCTTTGCCCGAAAGATCTGTCCAAGCTAGTCCCTGTTGGCAAAGATCCTCTTATAGGAATGCTGATTCAAGATCGCTATCGCATCGAAAGTCTTGTGGCAAAAGGCTCGATGGGTGTCATTTATAAAGCATCTCAAGAAGCTATCGGTCGTCCGGTGGCAGTGAAAGTCATGCATGGCTATCTGGTCAACGACGAAGAGTCGATGAAACGCTATCAAAAAGAAGCCAAAGCTGCCAGCCGACTGAATCATCCCAACATTACTACCGTTTATGATTTTGGTGTTCTTGCCTCTGGCCAACCTTATATAGTCATGGACTTGCTTCAGGGCAAAGCACTGGCTGATATATTGCAACAGCGCGGGCAGCTATCACTGGGGCAAACTATGATGGTGTTCAACCAGGTTTGCCAGGCTCTTTCAGAAGCGCATGAACGAGGTGTCGTTCACAGGGATATAAAACCGGAAAACATAGTAATTGAAGAGCTACCTGATGGACGCAGCATCCAGGTCAAAGTGGTGGACTTTGGCATTGCAACCTTTGCACAAGAAGGCGAGGATACCATCGGCAAGATCACAAAAACAGGCACCGTATGTGGTAGCCCTTTCTACATGAGCCCGGAACAATGCGATGCCGGGAAATGCGATCGTCGCAGCGATCTTTACTCACTGGGCATCGTCCTCTTTGAGTGTTTGACCGGCAAAGTGCCGTTCGAGTCGAAGGATATATACATGGTTCTTTCCATGCAAATAAAGGACCCCCCGCCGAGGATGGCAAAAGTTCGCCCGGATATTACCTTTGCTCCAGAGCTTGAGTTAATGGTCGCGAAAGCACTTTCAAAAGATCCCTCAGCACGGTATCAGAGTGCGCAAGAGTTCTGGGAAGCATTGCAAAATGCAGCCACGGCCGCACGTGGCGGCAGGAAACAGTATACGCAAGAATTCAATTCAGTAAATCAATCGGTAGCCCGCGCTTCGAGCAGTCCAATTGAAACCATCGAGCAGCCAGAGGAAGCTATTGATCCAGAGGCATTGCGAAGAAAAATCCAGGAAGCTGCCGGCATGATGCAGGAAAGAGCTCAGCAAGCTCAGGCCGAAATGTCGGCGAAGCGTAAAGCAAAGAAACAGGCAGTTAGCCAGTTAGACCGCGTAGTATCGATAGCACAAATAATAGTGCCTCCATTTTTGACCATTACAGTAACAGCGGCCTTGTTCTGGATAATTGCAAACCAGGCCATGATCCATTCGGCAATGAACCAGCCAGGCAAAAAGGGTGTTGATTCACAGGTCGAGAAACAAACGGTTCACACTTTAATATCTCAAAACAAGTTCGACGAAGCAAAAGCATTGCTTGATCAGCATAAGAAGATCGGTCCGCTGGGACAGGATGAGCAAGAAAACTTTGATTGGGTTTGTATTAAGTTATCCAAGCGGGAAGCAAAAGCCAAGCACTACAAGCAGGCCATTGCCTTGCTGGACCAGCTTTCCGATGAGAGCAAAGAAGACGAAGAA
>JBIKOL010000209.1:0-12824 GCA_044358055.1 Obscuribacteraceae bacterium (SeqCode) | reverse complement strand
GATGTACAAGAAATTCAAGAAGCTTGCGAAGTAGAATGGAATCCGATCTCCTGTGCAAAATTTCGGACCGTCATTTTTGAACAAAGCCGAAACACGGCCAGCGATAGTTTTGCCATCCTGACAGCTCTAGCGCGCAATCAGTTCGATTGGATCGTTTGATTCTACGAATGCTCCAAGTCTGCGGAATTTATTCATGCGATCTTCGCGCAGTTCTCGGGGGGAGAGCTTGCTCAGCTCGCTCAAATGGCGAATTATTGCTTCTTGCAGCTTCTTTGCGGCAAAGTCATAGTCATGGTGCGCGCCACCTAGCGGTTCCGAGACGACTTCATCAGCAACTTTAAGCTCTTTGATTTCCTTGGCTGTCATCTTCATTGCCTGGCATGCCTCAGCCACTTTTTCAGCCGAACGCCAGAGAATTGAGGCACAACCTTCAGGCGAAATGACGGAGTAAACGGAGTGTTCCATCATCAAGATGCGGTTGGCTACACCGATAGCAAGAGCACCGCCGGAGCCACCCTCGCCCGTGATACACGCAATTACTGGTACAGTCAAACCTGATAACTCTCGAATATTTACGGCAATTGCTTCGGCTTGATTGTGCTCTTCCGCGGTTAAACCTGGGTATGCACCAGGAGTATCGATAAGGTTGATGATGGGCAAACCAAACTTATCTGCATGCCGGAAAAGTCGCAAAGCCTTGCGATACCCCTCGGGTTGCGGCATACCGAAATTGCAGGTTTGCTTCTCGCGGATATTGCGACCCTTTTGTGTCCCACAGACAAGAACTTTGAAATCGCCCATGCGAACAAGACCTGCCACCATCGCATGGTCATCGCTTCCCTGCCTGTCGCCATGCAACTCCACCCAGTGCGGATCCCAACGTTCCAGGTAATCTCTTGTGTATGGGCGCTGTCCGTGGCGGGCAAGAGCCAGGTGATCGATTCCTCTTAGATTTGAATATAGAGATCGCTTCAGTTGATCATATTGCTGATTGAGCTGCTGCAAATAACGCTCAAGCTCGACATTCATGCCTTCGCCGATTTGCTTTTCCAGCTCTTCAATTTGTTGAGCCAGCTGGATCAATGGACGCTCAAATTCGAGCGGAGTAACTTTCTTGTCCTCACGTGGGGGCGTTTTCTTATCGTTCTTATCGTCCATCTCAGCTCCGAAATTCGTATCTGCTTAGCGTGAAGCAACTACTTCCCCATTTTTGTCATTCGGCGCTTTGGCACCGGCGTGTCCTTTTTGATGGAACTCAAGCAAACCTGAAATCATGTCTCTCAGTTTGCTGCGTTCGACAACCATGTCGACCTGACCATGAGCCAACAAATACTCGGCAGTCTGAAAATCCGCCGGCAACTTTTGCCTGATAGTTTGCTCAATAACACGCCTACCGGCAAAGCCCACTCTTGCACCAGGTTCAGCAATGATAAAGTCACCAAGCATGGCAAAACTTGCCGTAACACCACCATAAGTTGGCTCAGTCAGCACACTTATATAAAGAAGATGATCGTCAGCAAGCATTTTCAAAGCAGCGCTCGTTTTTGCAAGTTGCATCAAGCTGAAGATGCCTTCCTGCATACGTGCTCCGCCTGAGCTGGAGAAAATGATGACTGGCAAGCGATGCTTTTGCGCGTATTCGATAAGACGAGCGATTTTTTCACCAACAACCGAACCCATGGAGCCGCCAAAGTGTCCGAAGTCCATGACGCCAACGGCAACCGGTTGTTTGTCGATGGTGCATTTTCCAGTGATAACAGATTCGCGCAAACCTGATTTGCGCGATGCATCTTTCAAGCGCTTGGGATATGGTTCGGAATCGCTGAATTTCAGCGGATCAGCAGAGCTGAGGTTTGCATCAAGCTCTACAAATGAATTGCGATCTGCGATTTGCTCAATTCTTTGCTCGGCGCCAATGCGGAAGTGATACTGGCATTTGGGGCAAACATGCAGGTTTTCCCGAAGGTCTCTTGTATAAAGCAACTCACGGCAAAGATGGCACTGTGTCCAGAGAGCACAGTATTCTTCGGTGCTAAGGGGTTGCCTTACTTCAGCTTGCTCCTGCTTTTTTCTTCTGTTGGCAAACCATTCTTTAAGATCCATATTCAACTGCCAATATCTCTGCTTACCAACTGACTAATGCTCAACTCTGATTTAATCAGAGTTATCGTGGCTGCCGCCTTAAGGAGAGCGGCTTGCACCAGAGCAAGAGAAGATTATAGCAATAAGCCCGCAGTCCAAGCTTTTTCTTCCATTTTTATAGGGAAACTCAGCTTCACATGCGAAACAAAGGCAGCAGCTGAAGCAGGGGCGGTTTCAGGAGTCAGCGCTGATTCGTCGAAGGGAAATCGGCACCGAGCTAGTTGACTCGCCACGGCCTTTCGAGCTCCACGCCTTGCCCGTTTTTGTCGTCTTTGACAAGCAAGCTACAAGGCTGACGGCAAGCCAAGTGCCGCCACTCGTGATTAAATATGATTCAGTTACCCGGCTTAAAATGAGGCTGTCAGTAGAATGCGAGTTCCTCGCTTTTTTGCACGCGGTGTAGATCGCAATGCGTTACTCACCTTGCTTCAGTCTTCCATCGGCGAAGACAGCCAGATAGCGCTCTGCGAGCCCGAGCTGCTCAAACAAATGCGTAACGTCCTGCGTCTTGGAAGCGGCAGCAAAATTGTCATGCTGGACAATCAGGGAAGCATATTCCATCTCGAACTCGAGCGCCTGGAGAAAAGCCGGGCTATCTGCAAAGTGAGCGCGGTTCTAAAAGCAGAATCAAGCAAGGCACCGCGGGTGGAGCTAGCTCTGGCGCTTATTAAGCCTGAGAGATTTGAATGGTGCATTGAAAAGCTTTGCGAACTGGGTGTTACGCGAGTACAGCCAGTGATTTGCACTCGCTCGGTGATCAAATGGCAAAGCGATAGTGCCGTACAAAAACTGAAGCGCTGGGAAGCAATAGCAAGAGAAGCCTCTGAGCAGTGCGAAAGAGCGACGATACCAGATATAGTGAATCCAGTCACTTTCAATCAATTCCTAAAAGTGCATGCCCACAAGACAAAACAGCTTGCCTCTGCAACAGGTTCCTCGGGGCAAAAAGACGATGCCAGGGATCTCTTTTTCATCTGCGCGGAAAGACAAGAGGTGTCACCACTGGTGAAGGCACTGAGCGAAAGGATATACAAGACAGATACATCTTCAATAAGATCGATCGATTCAATCACTTTGCTTGTTGGTCCGGAAGGTGGGTTTAGCAATGAAGAGCTTCATGACGCGTTAGATTCAGGCTGGCAGTCAGTTAGTCTAGGCAATAGAATTTTGCGCAGCGAGACAGCGGCTATTGCTGCTATGTGCCAAATCGCATCAATACTGGATATCTAATAAAAGGAAATTCCACTAAGCTTTTCAAAATGCCTTGACAAAATTTTCGCTAAAAGGTCTTATAGTAACGATTGTTTGCGCATCAGGGCGATGCCATGCGTCGCCCTGATGCGTGAATGTCATAAGAGAAACACTGCAAAAAAAATACGCTAATGCATAGTCGAAAAGAACAGCGGATGGTACTTAGTGTGGTGCCGTGCAAAATTCTGCTGGAAAAAACCGGGACAAATCACCGATGACTGTGGCTGCAAATCTGGCAAGAATTCGCGAGTCACTGGGAAGCTCCGCTGTAAAAATAGTCGCGGTAAGCAAATATGTGGGAGTGGAGGAAATAGAAGAAGCCGTCGCATGTGGTGTCACCGAATTTGGTGAAAATCGAATTCAAGATGCGTTAAAGAAGCAAGAAGACCTGCCACCACAGGTAGCGCAACATATACACTGGCACTTTATCGGACATCTTCAAAGCAACAAAGCGAAAAAAGCGATTGGACGTTTCGTCCTGATTCACTCCGTAGACTCTGAAAGCCTCGCAGAGGAACTGTCTCGAGAAGCTGTAAAGAAGGAGATAAGCCAGGATATTCTCCTGCAAATCAAAGTTGTGGACGATCCCGACAAGTCGGGTTTCACTCCTCAAACGATCAAAGAGAGTTTTGCTCGAATCATCAAACTACCTGGGCTGAAAATAAAAGGTTTGATGACTATGACACCACTTACGAAAGATCAAGACATCTGGCGAGAGTGTTTTTTGGGTCTAAAAAAGCTCAGTGAGGAGCTTGAAAAACAGCACAGCGTGCGGCTTGAGGAATTATCGATGGGCATGACCGATGACTATCTTGAAGCCGTCAAATATGGTGCCACTATGGTGCGAATCGGAAGAGCAATTTTCAAAAAATCTGAAAATTAGTTGCTATAAGTAGTCAATTATCTGGTATCTTGTATGGTGGCGAGTCGAAAGTGGTGAGTCGAGCTTGCCGGTGATGGACGAGGGTAAGGGAAAGACCGGGACGGGTAAGGAGGACGGAAGTGAGCCTAGTTCAAAAGTTCAAGAGTTTTTGGTTTGGTCCTGCTGACAATTACGATCAAGAAGACTTTGAAGATCTTTTCGAAACGAGCGACGAAATATATCAGACCAGCGGTCAGTTGGCTCTAGATAAGGCACCGGTAGAGCCGGTGCGTACAGCAAAAATTTTGCCGACCAGCAGCACCAAAGTTATAGATCATCCCAATGCACAAGCAAGCAGCGAAGTGATGGTTATTGAGCCACGCACATTCAATGAAGCTATGGAAATTGTGGATTTCTTGCGCGGACGTAAGTCAGTCCTGCTTAATTTGCATTTGCTGGACAACGAAACATCCCAGCGCATTGTCGATTTCTTGTCCGGTGCAACACATGCAATTGACGGACATCAGCAGCGCATCGGTGACGGAGTTTTCCTCTTTGCTCCCTCAACCGTGGTGATTAGCGCCGAATCAAATTCTTCAAAAGCGATTCGTGACGTATTCTGGAACAAAACCCAGCTCTCTTAACTCAGCTCCCTGCGATATTCATTAGAGGCGGTCCGCAAGGTCCGCCTTTAAGTTTCGGGATCGCGGGCGTCCCGCCCGCATCGAAAGCAACGATCCGATGATCTAAAACAAGTGATTGAACCAATCCCAGGGATTCGTAGCATCTTTATTAACGTAGAGACTAAAGTGCAAATGCGGGCCGTTAGCCCTACCAGTTGACCCTACCGCGCCGATTTTCTGTCCGGCTTTAACCATGTCTCCCTCATTCACAAGAATTTTGCTCAAATGTATATAAAATGACAACACTCCTTGCCCGTGATCGATGCATATAGTATTTCCATGCAGCTTCCATCCATGACGCGCTAAGAGCACCTTTCCGCTCTGAGTTGCAAGCACGGGGCTGCCGGTGGCACCAGCAAAATCAAGGCCAGAATGGAAATAGTCTTTCAACAAAACTCCATTGACACGGCGCCTTAAACCAAAAGCCGAAGATACCCGAGCGCTGCTCGGGTGCAAGAATTTTCCGTCCCAATATTGATGCGGACTCAGCTGTGCTTTAGCAGCATCAACAGCTTCTTCTTCACCGGGAGAACTCTTAAAATTGTCCTTTCCCTTAGGCAGCCGGATCGATTGCACTGGAAAGTGTCCATCAAGCACCTTCAAGCTCTTCTCTTCAGCACCGACTTTGATTGGATAAGTTCCTGGCGCCAGGTCTGCAGGCACTGCAATCAGCACGCGAGCTACATTTGCTGATTCCTTGAGAGGGAAAGCCGTGTAAGTCTTGCCGTGGAATTGCACCGCAGGTGGAGCCGCACCATTGGCGCCACCACCTACTGCATCAGGAGAATAATCTTTGATGCTAAGCTTAACGGTTTCACCCTGCTTGGCAACAGGCGAGCTCAGCTCAACTTGCAGAGCTGCGCATGCTTCTGGAATGTAAACAATCCCTGCAGAAAAAAGCAGGGAGATCAAAGATAGGTTTTTCATATACCTAATTAAAACAAGAACTCGGCAATTTCAAAAACTATTCTTCTGATTCTGAAGCCATCAATTTTTTAATTGCTTCCAGCAATAGTTCCACCTTTTCTACTGGAATCGCAACGCCTTTCTTGGTGGGCTTTTCCGTCTGGTCTTTGTCCAGATACCATTCGCGAACGTGAAGATATTTCTTGCCGGCATATTCACCAATATATACATTGATGGTCTCGCCGCGAGACTTCTCGTGAATGGTAACTCTCTCTTCCAACGAAACACCCTCCAGAGGATCACAGAAGCGAGCGCCATGCTCAGCTGCTACTACCATAACATTAGAGTCTCTTCCTGACCATACTGCCATGCTTTTTTCCACTGCTTATATCCGGCGCTATTATCAGTCGCAGACTGCGCTTATAATATTCGCTTATGCAATTTGTAGATGAAGTCACAGTAAAAGTAATTTCCGGCGATGGTGGTAATGGTATGGTTGCCTGGCGCCGAGAGAAGTACGAACCTCTTGGAGGCCCAGCCGGAGGCACAGGCGGGCGTGGAGGGCATGTCGTCCTTGAAGCAAGCAGCGACATGTCAACCTTACTTGATTTCCGTTACCGCACAGAATTCAAAGCAAAGCCCGGCGAAAAAGGCGGGCCGAAAAATAGACATGGCAAAGACGGAGAAGATCTTGTAATCAAAGTTCCACTGGGAACGGTTGTAAAAGATTTGGAAGACGATCGTATCATTGCTGATCTAAATACCAACGGAGCACGAGCGCTTGTTGCCGAAGGTGGGCGAGGAGGTCGCGGCAATACGGAACTGGCAACGCCAACACATCGAGCGCCCTATCACTGCGAACCAGGTGAAGCGGGCATCGAAAGGACGCTGCAGCTAACTCTCAAGCTGATAGCAGATGTCGGCTTAATCGGCTTACCAAATGCAGGTAAATCAACACTTCTTTCTGTCTTGACCGCTGCTCATCCAAAGATTGCCGATTATCCGTTCTCTACTTTGACGCCAAATCTTGGCGTCATGAAAGGCCCGGAGGGAGACGGTTTTGTCCTGGCAGACATTCCCGGATTGATCGAAGGCGCATCACAGGGCATTGGGCTCGGACATCAGTTCTTGAGGCATATTGAACGCACAAGAATTCTCGTGCACCTTGCAGATATAAATTCAGAAAGTCTGGAACAGGATTTAAAAACCATTTGTTTGGAACTGAACTTATATGATGAGCATGTGGCAAGAATGCCTCAGATTGTATTCCTGAACAAAGCAGATCTGATTCTTCCTGAAGAAGCCGAAGAAATTGCAGAGCGCATCAAAAAGAATCAGAAGGAAATTTTTCCTCATCCGGAAGCCATTTCAATTATCTTGCATGGCAGTTGCGGCTCATTTGAAGGCATCACCGATTTGAAGAATTCGATGTTTGAATTGCTTTCGAAAAATCCAAAGCAAGAACAAATTTTCCAGGTGCTCGATGACGATCGTGCTTACCAGCACCCAGACGAGGGCTTTGTCGTAAGCAAAAAGAAGGGCGTTTTCTATGTAGTCGGAGACAGAGTCGAGCGCATGCTATCAGTAACCAACATGCGCGAGCCCGAATCTTTGCGGCACTTCTTCTATGTGCTCCGAGCAATGGGAATCATCGAAGCATTGCTGCAGCATGACCTTCAAGTTGGAGATGAAGTCGTAATCGGCAAATGCAGCTTTACCTACGGCGACGAGATGTTCTGAGCTACGACAAAACGGCTGAACCGTTTGATTCAGCCGCATTTAGTCTATTTGAAGCACGACTAACTAGTCGTGATCGTGATCTTCATGTCCTTCATGGCTGTGTCCAGCATGCTGGCTGGCAGCCTTCTTAAAGGCATGGATTGCTTGCTTAATATTGTTTTTGCGTGCAACTATAGCCAGACGCTGTTTGCGCTTCGCTACTTTTTGAGCGCGCTTCATTCCGCGTTGTTGTGACATTAGAATAGCTCCTCTAAAAAATGCAAGCTCAACAGCTCGCTGTTTCCTGGCAGCCGAGATCTGGCCAAAGAAACAGTGATTCATCATACACGATGGATATAGACTTTCAATAAATTGATAAGCTTTCTGAGTCAGCTACTTGAATTTGGGGACCATCTCACCCAGATTCTCGACTCTTGCTCCTATTCCTGTAACTTCAATCTTCTTGGCACGTTCAGAGCACTCGACTGCCTCGTTTTCCATATTAAGTTGATCATAGATGAAACTCAATTTATTAAGAGCAACGGACTCGGCATGTTTGTCAGGGTCGGGTAGCTTATCCATCATGTTGCAAGCCTTCTGCATGAGATTCGCGGCTTGTTTGTACTGCTTCTTTTGCATCAAGATTTCGCCTTTTGAAATCAGAATTGAGGCTTCTACGTTCGATCTTCCTTTTCGGGCAGCCTTCAAATCAGCCAGGCCCTGATCGTAATAAGTATCTGCAGCTATGCTGTTTCCTGCCTTTTGGCTCAGGTCGCCCGCTTGTTTACGCATAAGCGCACTCTTTTCTACAAAACCGGCTTTCAGATATACGTTAGCGGCTTCATCAGACAAACTAATCGCATCGTCGCTGATGTTCAGCGAATTGCAACATTCGATTTCTGAACTAATTGCCTTAATTAGTTTATCCGGCGACTTTTTATCTTTTCGTCCTTCAAAAACTGCGTAATGAAAGCTCTTCTTGGCCTTCTCGTATTCTTTGCTTTCCTGAAATTTGCGGCCTTCTTCCATATACCTGTCATAGCCTTGAGCACATGAGCTAAGCAAGACAGAAATAGAAAATAGCAAAAGATACTTTAATTGCTTTTCGCGTTTGCTTGGCATGCCTTACCCTTTCACGCCAGGTATCAAATGGATTGCCCTAATTGACTAATGCCCAATTGATATACCCGAAATCACATCAGGCATATTAATCAGCAAATCAAACCCAGAGGTTACCAAGATAACGCACGCCGCCGGCGAAGTTGCCTGACTGGTCCTCTAGAATATGCAAGGATACAGGAGGATAAAGAGCGATTGCTCTGAGTTCTTCCAGTTCTCTGAATTCAACGCCTGCCAGTACAGGTTCATTACCCAGGCGCATAGTGCCGCCGACCAGACGCGCAAGCAAATAGACATTGACGATATGCCTGCTGCGGTCAGGAGCTATTGCTTCCGAAATGTAGATCATCCTCTCAATTTCTACATCAAGCCCGGTTTCTTCTTTGACCTCACGCACGCCACATTCATCGAACGTTTCGCCATACTCAAGCCGTCCGCCCGGCAAGACCCAGTACTGCCTCTGCCCTTTTTTGTGCTTGACCAGTAGAATTTGCTTTTCCGAATTGAACACGATGACCGAAACACGCGTGGTAGCTATGGATCGGGCGCTTCGCTTTTTCGGTTTGTGCTTTCGCAATGATGATGCCTTCATGATCAACCAATAGCATTACAATCAAATTCTACTATAAGCAATACACTCTTCCGGCTTTTACATGTATGCGCAAGTGTTACGGAGCTTGGCCCCTCTTAATGTCCACAAGATTTCAAGCACATATGCTTAAGATGTAATGTCGCATCCAAGGGGAATAGACCGTGAGCGTTCTTCACGAGCTTCAAGATCGGCTCGGAGCAATTAAAGAAGCCGGCTTGCTTGCCATAAATAGTGCACAGTCGAGTGAGGAACTCGAAGCTGCGCGCGTCAAATTTCTAGGGCAAAAGTCGGATATCAAATCAATAATGGGCGGCTTATCCAGCCTCAGTGGGGACGAAAAAAAGGCTGTCGGCCAGGCTTCTAACACTGTCAGGCAAGAGCTGGAAGCTGCTCTCAAAAACAAGCAAGAGAGCATTTACAAAGCTGAGCTTGAAGCGCGCCTGCAGCAAGAAAAAATAGACGTGACTCTTCCAGGCTGCGGAACACCGATCGGACACATTCATCCGCTTACGCAAATCACCGAAGAAGTAATCACGATTTTCCAGGGCATGGGCTTCACCGTAGTCGAAGGTCCAGAGATTGAAACGGACTACTATAATTTCGATGCATTGAATACCCCAGCCGACCACCCGGCTCGGGATTCACAAGATACGTTCTACACCAAAGTTGCCGATCACGTACTGTTGCGCAGCCAGACTTCCACAATTCAAATTCGCGCGATGGAAAAAATGAAACCGCCTTTGCGCATCATTGCGCCGGGCCGCGTTTACCGCAACGAAGAAGTAAACGCGCGCAAGTATCCTTTGTTCCATCAGGTCGAAGGCTTGCTCATCGATCGCAACGTCACCTTCGGACAATTGCGCGGCACACTCAATGAGTTTTACAGATTGCTCTTCGGACGCGAATTGAAAACACGTTTTCGTCCAGACTTTTTTCCTTTCACTGAACCAAGCGCGGAACTCGATTGCCAGTGCCCGTTTTGCATGGGCGCCGGCTGCCGCACTTGTGGTCAACGAGGCTGGCTCGAAATGCTCGGTTGCGGAATGGTAGATCCCAAGGTACTTGAGGCTGTGAATATCGATCCATCTCAGTGGAGTGGATTTGCCTTTGGCATGGGCGTCGAACGAGTCGCGATGCTGAAGTACGGCATCAATGACATACGGCATTTCTATGCTAACGACCTTCGTTTTCTTCAACAGTTTTGATTTGAATTAGAGGTGCAGCTTGAAACTATCATTCGATTGGCTTGGTGATTTTGTTGATCTCAGCGGCTTGTCTGCGCAGGAAGTGGCAGACAAGCTAACGATGCACGCCTTTGAAGTTGAAGAGGTCAGCGTATTTGGTTCTGCCATTGAGGGACCGCTTCTTGTGGGCGAAATCATGGAAATCAACCCGCATCCAAATGCGGATAAAATCAGGCTGACAAAAATCAAGCTCGAAGAAAATGGTGGCACCCAGGAAATCGTTTGCGGCGCCTGGAATATCGAAGTCGGACATAAGATTCCCGTTGCACTGCCCGGTGCCAAGGTAATTAACAGGCATGATGGCACAGCACTTCATATTAAGGAAAGCAAAATCAGAGGTGTCACAAGCAACGGCATGCTTTGCTCTCCGCCGGAGCTTGGATTGACTGGAGGTGGAGAAGGAATTCTTATCCTCGATCCCTCAACGAAAGTAGGGCTCGACGCCAGAGAATTGCTGGGACTCAGATCCGATTTTATATTGCACGTCGAACCCAGATCAAATCGCGGTGACGCGCTGTCAGTACTGGGCTTAGCCCGAGAAGTCGCAGCGATTTTCGGTCGCCCACTTAAAAAGGCTGATTGGCTTGAAGAACTCGCCGCACTCAAAGCCGATCAGTTCGAGAGCAAGGTGCAAGTTTCAATTGAAGATCAAAACGATTGCCCATATTTCACGATCAGAACGCTGGGCGGCATTAGGATTGCTCCGTCTCCGCAGCTCATCAGCAGAAGACTTGAAGCAATCGGGGTGAAAACGATAAACAATGTAGTGGACATAACCAATTATGTTCTGCATGAGCTTGGCCAGCCGATGCACGCTTACGATTTAAAACAGATCGCAGGCAGAAAGCTTGAGGTCCGGCGAGCACGTGATGGCGAAACTTTGCAAACAATAGATGCAAAAGATCGCAAGCTCAATCCGGAAGCTTTGATAATTGCAGATGGAACTGGTCCTGTGGGAGTCGCCGGAGTCATGGGCGGCAAAGCCAGTGAAGTTACAGACAACACGAGTGAAATCGCACTGGAAGCTGCTTCGTTCACAAGCTCCAGAGTAAGACGCTCAAGCCGCCTGCTCGGATTATCCAGCGACAGTTCGCTTCGTTTTGAAAGAGGTGTGGACACCGCACAAGTAGCCAGCTCTTCCGATCGTGCGTGCTACTTGCTCGTCAAATACTGCGATGCAAAGTTGGGACAATTTTCTGAGGCAGGATCAGGCAAAGCTCCAGAGAAGGTCGTGCAATTGCGCATGGCTGAACTGAAACGACATTGCGAAATTGAAATGGCTGTTGACAGCGCGGCGGAGCTACTCGAGCCACTAGGCTTTGTCAATCAAATATCTGCAGATGACTACAACGCTGGAGTGTTGCGAGTAAAAGTGCCCAGCTTCAGACAGAAAGACGTCTCCAGAGAAATCGATCTCGTAGAAGAAGTCTGCCGCTTATACGGTTACGATAAAATTCCAGTCTCCATGCCGGCGAGCACAATTGCTGCAGTTCCGCCAGATCCTATTCCAGGCAAGATTAGAAATGCCATGGTGGCAGCAGGGTTGAGCGAAGCTTGGTTGAGCAGCCTTACAAGCTATGACGATCTCTCTGCCAGGAAATCCAGCAACGGTTCTGATACTGCTATTGGTGTCTTAAACCCGCTTTCGCCTGAGCACCAGGTGCTACGCCAGAGCTTGATTCCGGGGCTAATCAAAACAGCTTCCTATAATCAAGTTCGCGGCAATAGCAATCCTCATTTGTTTGAATTGGGCAAAATTTACAAAATTGATAGTCGCCGCTTCAACAAACAAATGCCTGAGCACAAGCAGACTTCCACGCACGAAGAGCAAATGGTTTCAGCAATAATTTGTGGCGACTCAAAATTGTGTCAGTGGATGGGTTCCGATAAAAAGGAGCCAAACGGTCTTGCCTATTTCCATATAAAAGGAATAGTTGAGAACTTGTGCACAGCCTTGAGAATTCCAGCAGAGGCATTGCTTTTCAGGAGAAGCGAAGAAATTCCAGGCTTCCTCCACCCGGGACGAGCAGCGTCATTCTTTGTCGACTTAAATGCTTTGAAAAAGAAATCGGGTAAGCCAAAAGAACTCTGGCTCGGTTTTATCGGCGAGCTGCATCCGGCTGTACAAGATGAATACAAACTGACAGGACGCATTGCCCTGATGGAAGTGTCAGTAGCAGCATTGAGCCAGGCCATGCTTGCTGCCAGCTTTGACGAGATTCCAAATACTCCATCAACACAAAGAGATATGACTGCTGATCTCGATAACTCTGTGAGCAATCAAGAAGTTGTTGAGGCCATTCGAT
>JBIKOL010000152.1:0-21526 GCA_044358055.1 Obscuribacteraceae bacterium (SeqCode) | reverse complement strand
ACTCGGAATAGTGAAATTGAGAAAGATTGAGTTAGTGTCAATATTCAAACTTTCCGAATCACAGCAAAGCCTTTCCTATCGCTTGAGCTTCCAGGATCCTGCTCAAACACTGACAGCAGAATACATGGACAATACTATGGCAACAGTAAGAGAAGAACTGAGCAAGCGCTTGAAAGCTTCCTTCCGCCTCTAAGCATATTTGGCTTCCTTCGGATCTAAGCAGTGTTTGGGTAGGGGCGCCTCACGGGCGCCCTTTCAAGAGCGGGGTCTTCGCGGTCCTAAGTTTCAAGTTGCTTCAAATACAGTTGCTGATAAAACAACGATTTCAGCATCAGAAGCCGGCTATACGCTGACAAGAATGCGAAGATTTTTTCAAGATGCTTTAATTGGAGAAGGGCGAATTGGAAGGAGCGATTTAACGGTCGCACCGGCAATTTTGCCTCGCCTGTTGGATTCGAGGGGGACGTTATCAAGCGGACCCCTCCCCCAAAAATTTAATATCGCGGGGCGATTAAACCTTGCGCCCGGGTATATTGCTCGTAGTTCACTTCTTTTTCCCGCAGAAGGGTAGCAAATTCAATGTTTAAAGTTCAAATGCGCAGCAACTTAATTCCATTCCTGCTCATCGTAGCTATTGGAATCGCCGCATCCATTTATGTGCCGAATTTCTTCGCAAGCACTAAAGGCGAAATTCCAGCATTTGCTTTGTTTCCAGGTGAAATTGCAATTGCTCTCATTCTCAGCGTGCTGATTTATGAGAATGCAACACCTGCAGAGCTAATCAAAATCGCAGGATACATGTTATTGATCGCGTTTGTTGATGGAGGCATCTGCAATCTCGTTGGCCAAAACACGATGTTGATGCCTGACCTGACCTTGCAACTGAACTGGGTTCAGTTGATTGCTTACAACGTCACCGGCATCGCCGGAGTCATGGCGCTGTTCGCCACGGTCACGGACACAACTTACGCAAGTAAACCGAGTGCGGTAAAAGAAGCGCCGACAAAAGAAGCGGCACCAAAAATCGACTTCAGCCCGGAAGAAGCGGCGCAATCCGCAGAGCAGGCGCAAGAAGTCATCAGCAATCTCGATGCCGAGCGCATCGAGAAGCTGGAAAAATCAATCACACCGTCGGCACCAGAAAAAGTATCACTCGAGTCTCTCTTTGCTGAAGAAAACGAGGCCGCCAGCTTTGCTCGCGCCCCCGAACATGTCAAAGATGAGCCCGCTCCAGTCAAAGAAGAGAAGTTGCCCGAGCCAGAGCCTGTCAAAGAGCCAGAGCCTGCAGCTCCAGTGCTAAGCTTCGAAACGCCCGAAGAACTCAAGCCGGCAGCACCAGAGCCTGAAGCAGCTCCACCTTCAGGTGGATTACTCAACGTATCTGATGGCGAAGTCGCCGATCTATTCGATAATCTTCTCGCTGATGATTCACCAGCCAAGCATGAAGAAGCACCAGTCGCAGCACAAGAACCCGTTGCGGCTCCGGAACCGGTTGCTCCTCCAGCGGCAGAAACTGCGCCAGCAGCCGAACAAAAGGGTGGGCTTCTTGGTGATGTAAGTGGCGATATCGAAGACATCTTCGCGAATCTCGCCGGTGAGGCCTCACAAGATGATTTCACTCCTGGCAAGATGGAAACGCCGCCAGCAGAACCAGCAGCACCGGTTGCAGAACTGGCTCCAGAGCCGCCGGCTCCAGAACCAACCCCAGCTCCAGCCGCTCAAGAATCGGCACCCGCAGGCGACTTTGGACCGAAAATCGACGATGCCGGCAAGTCTGCCAAAGCTGCAGTCAAAGAATTCGGCAAATTGTCTGCCACTGCAAGCAATAAAGGCACCGATGCCCCAGCTGGCACTTTGAAAACAATCGGACAGATGCTTCTTGATACAGGCGCTGTCGAACGAATTATCAAATCTGCCGAGCAACAGACCGGTGGATCCAACTGGAAAGTGCTCACAGTCGATCGTGGCGCAAACTTGCAAGCACTTATGGACAGAATTGCAACCTTCCAAGGTGTCGAAAGCGCGCTCCTCTTCGGTAAAGACGGTCTGCTTCTCAGCAACACCGAATCACTGTCGGCAATGAAGTACGTCTTCGGACCGCTCTCACTTGCAATGCACAGCACCACAAACCTGGGTACCACCAAACTTCAAATGGGCGAGCTGCAGCAATGCGTGCTCAAATCAGGTGATAAAGTCAACGTGCTGACAGACGTCGGATCTGCAATTCTGGCAGTATTCGGCGACTGGAACATCTCGACACTCGATCGCTTGATGGCACACATTAATGCCGCTATTACCGGTGCCCCGGAAGCAGGAGAAGAACTGCCTACAGAAGAGGGCGGAGTAGATCTTTCACCTCCGCCGGAAGAAGCAGCCCCATCTGCTCCAGAGCCGGAACCAGCTCACAGTGGACCGATCAATGTTTCCGACAACGAAGTCGCAGACATATTCGATAATTTGATGGCTGATAGTTCAGCAGATAAAGGTGCCGCGGCTCCTGCCCCAGCTCCAGAGCCAGTAGCAGCAGCTCCAAGCGGCAATCTCATGAATGTATCTGACAAGGAAGTTGGCGATTTGTTCGACAACCTGCTTGCTGAACCCGAAAAGAAAGCCGAAGCGGAACCTGCCGGCGAAACTGCAGCACCTGCTGCAGAGGTCGCTGCGCCATCTGCCGACAAGGCAGACGACCGCAAGCTAAGCAGAAAAGAAAAGAAGAAAGAAGCCAAGCAAATGAAAGAGTTTGGCAAACTTTCAGTGCAGGCTGCAAAAACCAATGACACTGCTAACGAAGGCGCAATGAAAGCCATCGGAAAACAGCTCATCGACGTGCAGGCTGTAGAAAACATTATCAAATCCGGTGAGAAGCGCGAGAAGATTGGCTCTGGCTTGACCACAGCACGTGTTATCAGCGCGGCTCGCGGTGAAGGCATCAAGACCTTGCTCAGCAAGATTGATACCTATGAAGGCGTCATCGGCAGCTTGATTGTCGGACATGACGGACTCGTTATCGCTTCAACACTAACAGGCGGCATCGACAAAGACATGATGGGCGCTATGTGTACAGCGATTTACAGCCACATGGATGTTGCCGTCAAGAAAATCGAAGGCCGCAGATTGCAGCAGTCGGTATTCCTGAACAGCGACAACAAATTGACTGTGCTCAGCACAGTTGCGGTAGGCATCCTCGCCGTCTTCGCCGACAATTCCGGTGTAGAGAGAGTCGATGGATTGCTTAAAGCAATCGAGACCACGGTCAAAGGCTAAAACGGCAGTATTCGAGATACTCAAAAGGAGCAGCGCAAGCTGCTCCTTTTGTTTTTCCAATCGAAATAAACTCAGGATTTGAGTATATCAACCTGAAACTCGGTCTGGAATCCAAGCTTTTTGTAAAACTGCTCCGCATAAGATCCTGAGGAAACCTGAAGCGTGATCGTCTGGCAGCCCAGCTTTTTCGCTTCGCTTATTGCATGTTTCATAAGCGTGGTGCTGATTCCTTTTTTGCGATGCTTTTCGAGAGTGGCAACTGCGTATAACCCCGCGACTTCTGCAGTTCTAACAACGAGACATACTCCGACAGGCTCGTTATCCAGCAACGCTATGTAGAAATCCTGATCCTTGTTTTTATAGTTCTTGAGATTTGCCGCATGCAAAAATGGATACCAGGAATCAAACTCAGCAAGATTGCTCGTGAAGGCGCTTGCTTGAACGCGACTAAACTCCACGATATCTTGCTCTTCGGCAGCTTGCTTGATCTGCAGTCGCTCCTGCATTTCCCAGTCATTCAGGCTGCTTTTCAGAACCATGTAGGAGAGCCCTCCTACCTTTACCAATCCCTGCGCAAGGAGTTCATTTCCATACTCAGCGGCACCAGGGAGAACCTGGATGATTCGGTATTGTTCTTTCACTGCTACCGGAAGCTTTCCTTCTCTGACAATCGCAAAAGTAAATTCGGGTTTCTCACTTTGCAGTGTGAAAAACTCTGATCGATCGGTAAGCGTTCCGCGATGCTTTGAAAGAAAGCTCAAATGGTTATCATGCAAAAGCTGCAATTGATTCTGGTCCTGGCGCAACATGATTCTCGTCCTCTAGCTTATTTCTGGACTCTAAGCATAAAGCAGCTCAGGTTTATCTATTAATGAACTCTAACTAAGCCAGCTTTGAGAAATGAGAGCCAGCCATTTATAACTATATAATCGCTATTTGACGACAGCACCTAACTGCAAAGCTAAAGCTCGGGTTGAACATATGAGCAAAAGAATCAACAAACTGTTTTACACTCTGGCTTCAGTAATAACTCTGTCCGTGCTTGCGGCAAATGCAACAGAAGAATCCATCCGAATGTCCGGCTGGGTTTCAGACGAATGGTGCGGAGCTTCTCACACTAAGCCTGGCGGGGCCGATTGTATCCAGAAGTGTATGAGGGGTGGTATAGAAAAAGGCCATCCGGAATGGCACCCTGGGCGTATGGTTTTTGTGCGGGACAAGGGCAAAAAAATATTCTTTCTGAGCAATCCAAATGTTCTGCGTGGCAAGGAAGGCGAGCATGTGGAAATACTCGCCAAAATTGACAGCACGCGGGACAAATCGAAGCATGGCTATTTGATAATTGATAAGTTGATCTCAGCCTCAGGGGAAAACGATTCCACAGAAAAAAAACCATCCGACGAGAAAAAATTGCAATTGAATCCAGAGCTGAAAAGTCTGGGCGACATTTATTATGTTGGCAGAGAAACACGCACTGACTGGAAGATGGAGGCAAATCAAAAGACCGCAAGAATACCTAAACTCTGGCAATCATTTTACTCGGATGGTTTGCCCGCGCATATCAAAAACCAGGTCTCGCCTTCTAGAGTGCTCGGAGTTTATAGCCGATATGAAAGTGACCATACTGGAAAATACACTTTAGCAGCAGCATGTGAGGTACAGCCAAAAGTATCTAATAAAGTACCGGCAGGCACAAAATACGGCATTATACCAGCGCAGACTTATCTGGTTTTTAGCGAAAAAGGCAAGCAACCAGAATCGGTGTTCAAAGCATGGTCTGACATTTGGAAGTATTTCAATAGCGAAAGTTCGGAATACAAGCGCACTTATAAATCAGACTTCGAGTACTACAAGTCAGCAGAAGAAGTGGAAATTTATATCGCGGTGAAGAAGTAATTGCGCGACTGATTTATTTAGCTGCCGTCCATTTCTTTTTCGACAAAGCATTTAGCAACAGCGATTGCTGTTCTTCCGGATCGTTTGCTATACAAAACAAGAATGCTCTTTCCTTGACTTTAAGGGTGAGAGGGAATTTTTCAGCTTGCTCAAGAGTTTTCAACTGTTCATCATTCAATCCGAGACAAGCTAATTCAGTTATCTTATGCGGTGGAACCAAAACAGCAACATGCTTCGCATCACTCTCATTTAACCTATCGAGCGACTCTTTTGCATTAACCGGAGAGGAAATGCCGAAGTCTCTCATCCTCGGCATAAGCTTATACAGCTTCCCGGACAGCTGCTGCGAATTGGCGCGTTCAGCTAATACGAAAAAAGATTCACATTGCCCAATTTCCGAACTAATGTCTGGCATTTTCTCAAAGAAAATGCGCGTTGCTTCATGCGCGAAATCAGCATCGATGGGTTTACCGCTGGCCAGGTATTGCTTACAAAGTGGATAAATAAGGTGCGCATATTTGTTAATCGTCTCGTCTGCATACCATCGATCTAACTTCGGTATTTTGCACTCAGATTGAAACCATCCTTGCCCCAATGCGGTTGCCAGCCCCTCATATAACTCAGTTATAGGAAGCTTGTGTTTATCGTCAAGGCGAAACTGTTTTCTACACTCCTCTTCATTCTTTTTCGAAAACCATAAAGCATGCACATCTTCATGAAACACTACGTGCGCCTTATCCTGAAATTTGTCAGCAGGCCCGACTTCCACTACTTGTATACTGTCCAGGTTCTCTCCATGCCCGCGCTTTGTCTGCTCAGGTAATGGACTAAGAACTACAAGAAACGGAACTCCGTCTATCCAGGGAGCATCCAAGAACTTTTGAACTGCACGCAGGTCTTCATTTAAATTATTTCGCTCAGCCTGCTCTTTAAACTGCAGCAACTGCTTTTTAAGTCCATCTTCACGCGGCTGCCAGACAGCCATCTTATAGATGGGCTCGAAATAGTCGAGCACGTCCTTGAGCTTTTGCAGCTCATCCTTAGTAAGGTAGCTTGAGCATTTTGTATAAAGTTCGGACAGCTTTTCGCAAGTGGCCCCGTCGTATATCAGCTTTCCTGATAGATCCAGCGTTCTTCCTGTGGGCAATTTAAATGTTCTATTATTCGTTTTATCGAACAGGCTCTTAAACGCATCTATTTGCAAATTATCTTGTTCTAGACTTCCAGGAATTGATTTGTCATGGCTGCGCCTGGCAAAGTACCAGCTACAGAGCCATTCTGTCGTATGCGGAAACTTTGCTACCGTTCTCACGAAATCAAGCAACGAACAGGGCTCGCTTAGTACAAATCGGTTTTCCACTTTCGCGAGTGCCGGGCTCGCTTGCTCGCCACTCGCAATAGAGGGGCTCCAATTGTTTGCGAGTAATAAGATCGAGCATGCTTGAATGCACAAAAGTGTTCGTATGAGCCTCATTCAGCACTATCTCCTGGTATTTCTCAGAACATGCTCTGTCAATTCAGGCTTGTCCGGAAAAATTGTGAATTTGCTAGTTCTTGACCACACTCGCTTGAACTGCGGCTGACATTATAGTGTAAGAGGAAGCGCTATTTCTGCCGGAATGCGTAGCTGGGGCCTGACTGACTGTAATTAGCCCCTTGCCCGGATGCTTGCAAGCAATTGTTTCTAACGGCAGCCATAGCCTCCAGCTCTCGGGCGTTGCCATATTTCCGCGCGATCCGCATAGATTTCTCAAGAACAGGCAGTGCTTCTGAGTAATGCTCCTTGTTATAGAGTTCAACCCCGGCATTGAAATATGAAATCATCAGATTTTGAGAAGCAACAGAAAAATTAGGATCGAGCTTCAACACTTCGTTCAAAAATATTATCGCCTGCCCGCTGTCTCCTGCTCGAATCAGGCGAGCTGCCTCATTGGTCAGAGCGACACAAAGATCAGGCTTATTCAAATTTCTACTGAAGAACTTATCTAGATTCTGTTTAGCCGAGTAAACGATTTCCATGGTTGTAATGTCGCGATTGCTCAAATCCCGCTCCGTCGCTGACTCCATGCTTGCTACACCATCAATAGAAGTGCGAATGTTATTAATGACAGGAGCCATGATGTCGGAGGACCTGCCGCTGTGTCCCAATCCAAAGGCATGACCCAGTTCATGCAAACATGCGGCCTTCATTGTGCGGGGTCCGATGTGCAAATTTTCTGCATAGGTGAGAATGTACACAGAAGAGTGGTCCATTCCGTCATTATCTATACTTGCCCGGCAGATGCCTAACTCTTTGGGATCACGGTCACCAGGCCAGGTACTTTTGTCTGCAGTCCAGCGAACTTCCATGTCGCAATCGTCTGGGCTATCGACGAAAATAAAACGAATCTTGTTGTTTGTTGCTTCAGCCCAACTGCTGCATGCTTCGCGGAAGAAATCGGCGAAGCGAGGTTCATAACCTGGCACATTACTGCAATTGTGTAAATACACTTTCAATGGCATGCGCTTGCTTTGCCAACTATTTGCGTATTCGGTGCTCGCAATAAAGTTATCTGTTGGGCTATTGACCAGGCGTGCCGCAGCAGCCCGAGCTGCTGCCGAAGGAGCCACAGAACGTTTTCCGGGAGGCGCGGCCGTTGCTTGAACTGCGGAGAGAATTGACACAGTAACAAGCGAGCAAGACATAATTTTAGTCAAAATCGAACGCACGCGGAAGCCTGCGTTGGTGGCCACAAGCCCCAAACGAATCGGAGATAGCATAGTAATTTTTCACATCCTGATTGGAGTACAGAGCAAAACGATATTAAGTATCGTCAAACGGGGGAAGTTTCCAATAGGGTTTTTCCTATGCCTGTCTCAGTGGGCGTTTTCGCGTATGAATGGCTAAAACGGACGAGCAGTTGTTCGTCCGCCGTCGTTTCAATTAGGCAAAGAATAGTGCGCGTTTTTGAAATTAATTTGGAACGAAGCTCCGCGATAATGTGCAAAAAGAACTTGCTTCCTTTCTGCGTTCGCAAGGGTCCATTTGCACCTTACTTATTTTGCTAAATAGTTGCCAGAAGCGAAAGCAACTCTTCGTTATCCGGCATACCATCCACAACGTCCTGGACCTTGCCATTCTTGTCTATGACAAACAACTTACGTTCAGCGCTGCTGCGCCCCTCTCGTAGCGCGCCATACAGCCGCCCCACCGTTCCATCGCTATCAGAAATTAAAGGCACCGTGAGTGCATTTTTTTCAGTGAAACGCTGGTGACTGTCAACGCTATCGCAAGAAATTCCAAACACTGCCGTGTTGCGATCAGAAAATTTCGAAAGGTCAGCACTGAATGCACACATCTCCCGCGTGCAGCCCGGCGTACTATCCTTAGGGTAGAACGCAAGAATCAGATTTTTCTTGCCTCGGTAATCGAGCAAGCGAAATTTTCCCGCAGGATAAAGCTCTGCCTCAAACTCAGGCGCACTATCTCCTTTTCTCAAAACGACAAGGGACTCTTCTGGTGAAGTCATAGTTACCTGATTACTTACTGGCGCCGGCTTTGTTTAAAGCGTCAATTACTATTTGCTTGCTAATTACTTCAGGAAGAACAACCGGTTCATTTGGATGCCCCGCCGGAAACACAACATAAACCGGAACACCGGAACGCCCGAACTTACGCAGCAGATCGCTAATTTCAGGATCTTGTGCAGTCCAGTCAGCCTTTAGCGGAACAACGTTCAATGCTTTGAAGCGTTCAATCACCTCTGGCGTATTAATGATCGTGGCTTCGTTAGCCTTGCACGTCAGGCACCACTGTGCAGTGAAATCAATAAACACGGTTTTGTTTGCTTTCAAATTTTTGTCGAGCTCAGCAAGCGTAAAGTTCTGCCAATCGATACCATCCACCTGTCGCTTCTGTCCTTTGGTAGCCTTTGTACCAAGCAATTCAGGAAATGGGCGCAAGAAGGCCCAATATCCAGCTGCCACAACTACCAGAGCCAGGATCCAGACTACAAATTTGCGTTGCCCCGTTGAAGTTAAATCAATGAAACCTCCAACAACCCAGGAGGCAAGCCCTAGACAGAGCAAAAAGCCAACGGATGAAACAACCGCATCAGGGTCCACGAGACCAACCAAAACAGAAAGCAACCAGACCGTCGTCGCCAGCAAAAGAAAGCCAAGCGACTCTTTGAATTTCTCCATCCATGCGCCTGGGCGGGGAAGAAACTTCATCCAGTTGGGTCGAACAGCAAGCACCAGATACGGTGAGCTCATTCCTAACGCGATAACGGCAAAGATAGTCAATATTTGCCACCAGGGCTGAACGAAAGCAAATCCAAGTGCCGTGCCTAGAAACGGGGCTGTGCATGGAGTCGACAGAACAGTTGCAAGAACACCCTTGAAGAAAGTACCTGTAAGCCCTTCCGCACTTGCCAGCTTATCGATTGATTGCTGGCCTGCAGTCACATTGATGTAAAAAACTCCGAACATTGAAAGAGCAAAGACCGTCACAATCGAAGCCATGCCCAAGACAAAGACAGGGTATTGAAATTGAAAGCCCCAGCCGATTTTTTGTCCAGCGCTTTGTATGGCGATGATAAGCCCGCCCAGGGCCAGAAAAGAAGCGATTATGCCGCCTGCGAAGGTAACGCCATGCTGAAATACCCGTTTGGGATCTTCACCCGCTTGCTGAACGAGACTAAAGACCTTGATCGAAATAACAGGCAAGACACAGGGCATGAAATTCAGGATAAAACCGCCTATGAACGCAAACCCCAGGTAAGTCATTAATCCTGCCTGGGGTTGTTCATTGCCTGTTACCTGAAAACTTGCCTTGAGGACTTCACTTTCGTCGGGCTTTTTTCCGGCGCCTCCTGGCACACCTCCGTCAGCTTTGATTGCGGAGATCGGACCGTTGAAATTAGCTTTCTGGAACTTATCCACATTGTCAGGCGCAGCAGCCGCGGGGTCGGCGACAACAGGTAGACTCAACTCGACGTCGCCTGAGCCTGGAATGCAAGCGTCTTTGCAAGAAAGCCATTTGACATTAGCCTTGAATGTCAATTTGTCGCCCGGCTTTGCGCTCGCGGGCACATCAATTTCTGCTGCAATCAAGGTGCGGTCGTTATAGCCATAGGTGGTAATTCCCGAATCAACCAGTTTATGAGGCATCTCCCAGAGCAAGTCACCGGCTTTGAAGCCTTCCGGCAATTGCCAATTAATTCTCGTCGGCATTCCAGCTTCGCCGCTTTCCTTGTAATAGGTGTGCCAACCCGGCTCTTGCTTGAGCTCTACACCAAGCTTGAACTTTTTACCGGGCACAATCGCTTTGCAATCGGCAATCAAAGAAGGGCGGACATATACCGGATCTGACTCACCAGTCGCATGAGCCGGCAAAGCGATGGAAGGAGCCAGCGAAACAACGCCGGTTGCGCAGCCAAATGACAAAACGAGTAATGCCAGAGATAGCAGCCAGCGCCGCAAAGCAAAGGAATCGCTTCTTGTACTCATAAGAACTCCGCAAGTGCCTGCCAATATTTTATATCAAGCAGCGGTTTTTATAGTGCTGTCGTGCTTTCTTTTGCTTTATCTGATTAAGTTTTACTGCGGACAACATGTGGTGCCAGCGCGTTCATCTTGGCTATCTTTTTGTAGATGTGTGCGCTCTTGCGCAAAGTGCGCTCCAGCGTCGGATAGGTGACACGCACAAGTCCAAATCGCGCACGCAAACCTTCTGCCCATTCAAAATTGTCGAGCAGAGACCAGTGCAAATAACCTTTCACATTAGCACCATCTGTGATGGCACGATAAAGTGACATCAAATGTGATGTCAGATAGCGAACCCGCCCCGTATCTTCAAGGGACCAGTCTCCATCAACAAGATCGGCACTGTAAATATTCGCATGTCCATTTTCAGTAATGTATATTTCGCGCAAGCGACCTTTTTGATCGTAGCGATAGGGCTTCAACTCATGCACAAGCACGTTGTACAGCCCTTGCGGATAAGACTCCCAACCAAGACCTGAAATTTCGTTTTCGACCATTTCTGTTTTAGTTCCAAAAATGTCGATTGGGAATTTGTATTCAAAGTGGCAGAATTGCCTGGTGTAATAATTGATTCCCAGGAAGTCCATAGTGTCGCGTAATCCGGGGATTTCGCCGCTTAGATCGCGCAAGCGCGGCTCGAGATTTGCCGGAAAGGGAAATTCAAGTTTGCCGCTGTGCAATGCTTCAAGGAAGCAGTGATTGAACACCTGATCACGCAGATTACGAACCATTTGATCAAGCGGATTGAACTTGTTTCTGGGGGAAAAGCTCATCCAGTGGTGAGTTATGCTGACTTTTGCATCAGGAATCACATCATGGATGGCGTGATAAGCAGCGGCGTGAGCGCGCAACATATTGCGCACGCAGCTGAAAGCGCCAACATAATTATGGTTATATCCAGGCGGCCAGACACCGGCTATATAGCCTTGATATACATACGCAAGCGGCTCGTTGATGGTCATCCAGAAATCAACGTACTCGCCAAGTTCCTCGGCGATATAACGAGCGAAGCGTTCAAGCTCGCTGACAACGATGTCGTTGTTCCATCCTCCAATTTCAGCCAGCCAGTTAGGTAGGCAGAAGTGGAACAGCGTTACGAAAGTTTTGAAGCCTTTCTCTTTGAGCAGCTTGAGCATGTCTCTGTAATACGCCAGCGTCTCGTCATCTGATTTATACTCAGTTCCTGGAGCCGGACACATAACCGGCCAGTTAATACTCATGCGGAAGCTATTGAGATTGAGCTGCTCGCAAAGCTCGATGTCCTGTTGGTAGCGCTGGAAGAATTCGCATGCTTTGTCGGCAGTGGAACGGTCTAAAATACGGCCCTCTTCTGCTGTCCACACAGCCCAGTCCGAAAGCCGATTGCTTGTTTCCTCGGGATGCCCTTCTACCTGGAAATGCGAGGTGGCGACTCCCCAGAGAAAGCCCTCGGGAAAGTGGAAAAAATTGCGGCTTGAATCGATATTAAAAGTTTGGGCAGGATCTTCAGACCCAGGTTCTGCGAGTTCGCCACTGAGATGAGAATGGGGGCCTGCTTCCCCGGCGCCGACAACAAGCTGCTGGCTGTTTTGGGATTCGTCTTTTGTCAAAGGATCTGTGTTGTTGGACATTGCGATGTTTGTTTGAATGAGAGTGAAAAGACCGTAATCCGATTTGGCAACTTAGACTCAAAGTCTCTTTTTCTGAACCCGGACTAAGAATCAGAAAGTACCTATTGTCATCTTACTACTGATTTTCCAATTATCAATGTAGTATGACTCAGCAATTAGTGACTTAGTTCCTCCTCTACACTCTTGTGGGACGACATTGTTTGACCGCACCAGGCACTAATCATGAGAGATCAGTCGACAGCATCAAACTGCTAGTTCGCCATCTGGCGGGCATTCTAATCCTGATTATACTTAACTTAATTTGTTACCGCCGCACATTCAATGGCTATTTTCTGGCGGACGACTTTGTTCATGTTGCTTACCTGGCGGACGTTTTTAACGGTCACCCATTCAAACTTCTGGAGAACTTTACCGGCAACTGGATGCATGCCTGGGGAACACAATTCTATAGACCTCTGATTTCCCTAACCCTTGCCTGGGACTTCCTTTTGGGGCATGGAGCTGCAATTTATTTCCACATAAGCAACATTGCTTTTCATATCGCCAGCAGTATATTTTTGTATCTAATTGCTGAACGTTTACTCACGAGCTACCCGTGGAAGGCAAGGCTGGGCACTGCTTTGGCGGCGGCATCATTATTCGCGCTCTGCCCGCTTCACACCGAAGTTGTGAGCTGGATAATTGGACGCGTTGATGGTGTTTGCCTGGCATTTTTTCTTGCAGCTCTATACTGTTTCATATGCTCATTACAATTTCGCAGCAAAGCATTAACAATCCTGGGTTTAGCAGGCTTTGCACTGAGCCTGCTTTCCAAAGAGATGGCGGTGACATTGCCACCACTTCTGGTATTAACAAATGTTCTGCTCAGCAGTGAGCAAGACCGGAAGACACGAATAGTATCCGCGTTTAAAAGCAGCACTCCATATTGGATCATGCTGGCCTTGTATATATGTATACGGATACTTGCCCTGGGAACACCAACAGGCGGCTATGGCGGCTCAATTGGAGAAGGCCTTTCAGGATCGCTTACTCAACGCCTCTTGAGCTTGTACAAGCTGCTTTTTCCGTTTAATGCCGAGCTGATCCCAGCAGGGGATCGCTTGTTTAAGCAACTGCTCCTCTTTTACAAGTGCGCAACGGTATTTATAGTTTTGCGCTTGATTCTATGGCGCGATTTTTCAGCGCAAATCAAGCTGCTGTTTTATTGCATTGCCTGGTTCCTCTTGGCTCTGGCACCAACCTATCAGGTCTTCAACATTACGGACAGTTTGATGTGCAGCCGCTTCGCATATTTTGCAACCGCGCCCTTTTGCCTCTTCATAGCGTTTTCGCTCGGTCCCCTTTGGAAAGGATACACCGGCTTTCAACGCGCCGCGGGAACGTGGTTCACTCGAGGCTCAGCCGTGCTGCTAATAGCACTGTCGCTGATTTATTTGAATATAACAGTGAAAAACAACAATGCCTGGGCGCATGCTGGGTCTCAAGTGCGTGAGTTTCGAAAAGCTGTAGAGTCAGCCTGTCGTGGATTGAAAGATGGAGAGAACATCGCGCTGCTGAATGTTCCACAGGATCTTGAAGGGGCTCACATGATTTACAACGGCGCCATGCTCAATGTATTGTTGTCATCCCCGCTTACGAATCCACCTGTCGCTGACAGGGTGATTAGTTTTGAACCTCCCACGTATGGCGATGCCGAATTCATAAATGCGAGCAGGCTGCATGACGTGATTTCAAAACAAAGTCACGCTAGAACATATTACTGGGACATGAAAGCGAAGCAGCTTATTTCGTTGGATTTGCAAAAGAAACCGCTGCACTTTAGTTTTGCGGTCATGCCTCCAGCGGATGTGATGAAGAACCATTCTAATCTAGGGCGAATTGATATTGCTTTAACGCTCAGGTCACCAACAATTTCCGTTGATCCTCTTTCGTGTGATTTCATTGTAGTAAAAATGAATTTGTTCCCTATAATAGCCCACCACACGAAATCCTGGAGAGTACCAGAGCTCAGGCTCTTCTGGTCCTCAAAAAACTATCCAGAGTTTTCGGTTGCTCGGAGCATATCTCTGCCTGTTACCGAATTGGGAAAACATCACAGTTATGTATTCTCCGTATCGGAAAGAAAGTCCTGGATTGCTGGTGGAGAAATTCAGAGGCTAAAATTAGAAATTCCAGAGGGCTGGACACCTCTCAGCGCAGGTAACCCGCAAAACCCAGAGACGGGAGACTGCATTTCTCTCATTTCAGGTGAGAACTCAATTCCAACAATTACTCCGAACGAGCTTGCCGAAGGAAAAGATTCTATCTTCAGAATGGCGTCCGACCATTTCGAAGTAAACTGCGACGCCAGCCGCATTCCGGGCTGTAAAAAAATTCGCCTGGAGCTTTCCAAGCCAAATTCGTGGTTTGAACATTACAGTGGTTCTTTTAGAGATACGCAGCTGTCGACACACGCGCTAAAGACCTATGACGGCGATGGAAACACGGCCATGTTCAAATTTCAGCGGTCGGAGTTCCCAATGCCGGCGTATTATGAGCTTCGTTGCTTCGCACTAGATGAGAAAGGCAGGACTCTCGGCTACTGTTCAGATCCGATCAATCTGCAAATAAATTGATAGATCATTTTTGAACTTTCTTGTTCTTCAGAAATTGAACCAACAAAATTGCTAGGAGGCTTGGAAGCGCTAAGCCCAGGAGTATAAGTCCAGACGTGAATCCGGCCGGTCTAAAGGTAAAGCGCACAATCGATTTGCCTCGAGGAACATCCACCGCCTGAAACAGATAATTTGCACGTGAAATTTGTGCTTCAGAGTGAATCCCCTCGTGCTCTATTTCTGCGTGCCAGCCAGGATAATAGTTCTCGCTCAATACGAGGAACGCAGGCTTATTTGTATTGGTGCTCACTTCGATATGGTTGCAATCGATGCGCTTGAAACTGGCACTCTCAGCAGCATCCATTTCACCTTGTTTGACGATGAGCTCGTTTGAGCCTGGAATTGTTTTTGGCCCATTGCTCCTTTCAAAGAGTACTCTGGCTGCCGAGTCGGTATGAGATAACAAGTCGCTAAGAACTGCTTTTTCATCTGAAAGCACCTCGCAGTTGCGAGTCAAATATGCCTGTGGTAACGCCTTTAAATTCTCATAAACCCTTATTCGAGATCCTGTTTCAGCGCACAGGCGGTATCTTCGCGCTGAATCAGCAGCCACAGCCACCCTCAACAATCTGCTCTGCAAATCTCCCGACGACAAATCGCAATCAGCGATCGGTACTTTGTTCTTTTCACTGGAACCAGGCTCAGTAAGCGGTAGATAGGAAAGAGCCTTAAAATTGAAAATTTGAATCGTAAGCGCAAGGCGCCCTTTAATCTCGGGCAAGGGGACAAGAAGGTCCCTCGTGATTTCCATGCGTTTAACACCAGTCGGGCGCTTATCGAAGAGGTACAAAAGCCGCTCTGCATCTCCAAGCCAGAGCACATTGCCCTTCTCATCAGTAAGGATGCTCTGTACGGCGAGATCGCTCGCCATGTCGGGAGGAACACTAAACTTCAAGCTCCCGATCAGTTCACGGTTCTGGCGATAGAGGTCCAACGCACCGCCAACGAGTTGTAGCTCTCCATGCTTTCCCCAGCTCACGTTTAAGTTATTGAGAAGAGCTTGCGGAATCGAGACCGACTCTGCCTTGCTCAAGACCGGCTGAGGTGACACCAGGTATTTTACGGAGGCATAATCTACGAGGGATGACACGCGACCATCAAAAAACTGATTCACGCCTTCTGGAGTAACGCCGCACGCTACGAGGAAATCCTGAAACCTTCGTGGGTGATACACATTCACCGGCACAAGGTTATTCAGGCCATATACGAAATTACTTGATGGGCAAAAAACATGCCTTCCTAAAGTCAAAATACGGCCCGGGTGCGCCTCAAGAAAGGGAATAGGGTCCACCATATCGTAATTGAAGCCGACTGTTATCGGGCTGGCCAGCTTGGCCACAGGAGCGATGCTGAGAACCGTACATACACTTACTGTGAGCACACAAATAATTGACTGTAATTTTCCGAAGAATTTGCTTCCAGCGACAAGAAGTGCAAAGACAGTGAGGCAGATAAGATCTTTCGTCCAGAATTTTCCAAAAACCTGCATTCTCTCGAAGGCTTCATCCTGCCTGATGCATTGCAAAATGTCCGGACTTACTCTAATTAGTCCCAGACCAAGAAGCACGAGCAAACTAATGATAATAATGGCTATCGAAGCCTTACGCCATTCGTTTCTAGCGAAGTCTATCAGGTTTTCAAATCCCTTAGCTGAAAGCAAGGAGATGAATATCAGCAGAGATGGCCAGCAATATTTCGGAACGAACCACGAAAACGCACTGGAATTCATCAGCGCATCCAGCGGACCCAGCTGGCTCATAATTGCTATGGAAACGAGCGTACAAGCGCTTAGAGCTTTCACCACTCGTTCAGCCTTGAATCCACTGAGCACGGCAAATAAGCAGAGCGGCACGCTTAGAATTCCAAGGAAAGGGCTTGAATTGTTGTAAGCCGGATGAATCAAGTTTATCAAAATGCTATTCAGTGGAACCCCGAATCGATGCCCCTCCAAGCCGAGCTTGTAGCAATCGGAATTCTTCAACAATTCCAGAAATGGAAGCAGCATGAAAGCACAAAAGGAGAATGCCACGACTCCAATAATTGCTATGTCAAGCAGAGCAAATGCCAGGTTTCGCGCAAGAGATGAGGCAATCCTTGCCTGCCCGGCTTCGGATTCCGCCGAACCGAAATGGAGCAAACGCAAAAATATATAAAGCATCGAAGAACAAACAATGCCAAAAAATGAAGGCTCCGGATGCCCCGAAAGTATCATCAAAGCGCAAGCTATGCCTGCCAATACCTTCCAAATCAAGGTATTGTTTCGGAGGGCAAAAACGAAGCTAGCCATCACCAGCGGTATCATGGAAGAAGATGAGCCAATCAACTCCGACTGAAAGATCAAATAGGGACAAAATGCGCAGATCAAGCTTCCGTAAAGAACCGCGAAGCGCCTGAGTTCAAGCGCCTTACCGAGAAAAAACATTCCCAGAACGAGAGTGACAATATTAGCTACCAGAAGTAAGTTCCACGACCTTAACTCAGGCAAGCCCATTAGGAGCAATCGGGCAGGCCAAAATACTGCTGTCTCGACATCAGCAAGATAGGGCGCACCGCAGCCCACAAGCGGGTTCCAGAGTGGCACAATAGCGTTCTTCAATGAACGAGTAGTAAAAGTGTGCGACGGTACAAAATATTGATATACCGACGCATCATATCCTTCCCTTTTAGGCGTGAAGTATTTCAAGAAAAGTGTGTCGCGCTGACCCAGTTGATAGACACGCGAAATCTGCTGACCCGAAAATACTGTCTTGTGAAAGGCGGCAATAACGCACAAAACCAGAATAAAAGCAGTGCACAGATTGAGCCAGAACTGCTTTTTCCCAGCAGTTATATCGACGGGCGAAGGAGAAATGCTTGATGTGACTGGCGGAACCGACGGCATGAAGAGCCCTTTAGGACGATGAAGCGAAGCAGCAGCTCGCCTGCTCTGAATGAGTATAACCTTCTATTCGAACTGTATTAAAGCTATTTGTTCTCCGAGCCTCACCGAAATAATATTTCACTGGAGCAAGCCTTCTCTGCGGGCAGCCTGAAGATGACGAATAGCTAAAGTTAGAAGAACTTAGTCTGCCGGCGTGGAGGCGGAAACTCCACCAGGTAAAGAGAAACAGACCTGGCTCAAAAAAAGATAGTCCAAAACAACTCGAATTTGAGATCCTCTCAATGAATGACAAGAGCCCAAGGTGCTAACATTCATGACACTTTCTGGTATTCCAGCTAAGTATCGAAGGGACCAGCCAAGCGGTGATTTTTAGCAGCTTCCAATATTTTCTGTTTCTGCCAATCGTGGTGTTCCTCTACTGGCGCCTGAAGGGCTTTTCGCGCCTTCTTCTAGTGGTGGCATCCAGCTATTTCTTCTATATGAGTTGGATGCCTGTTTACGGAATCCTACTCTTTGCCCTCTCCACCGCTTCCTGGCTTTTGGGTCTGGCGATTGACCGCACGCGAGAGTCGCGACCTCAAACAGCCAGACAATTATTGCTCCTGGGAATCATTGGTAATCTTGCCTGTCTTTGCTACTACAAATATACGAATTTCATTCTGCAAAATTTCTTTGCCGGGATGGGGTGGATAGGCAAGCAGTTAGAGATTGCCCAATGGCAAGCAGCGCATGCGCCTGTTCTACAAATCATTCTTCCACTCGGCATTTCTTTTTTCGTTTTTGAATTCATCCATTATCTGGTAGATGTGTTCAAAGGCAGCAAAAGCGTCAAATCATGGTTTGAATTCTCAGCTTTTGCCGCGTTCTTCCCCTCGCAAATTGCCGGACCTATCAAACGCTACCAGGATTTTGAAAACAATCTGCGCAACCCACTACCCTGGTCTGCCGATCTCTTCTTCGAAGCAAGTACCTTAATAGCACAAGGCCTGTTCAAAAAAATTGTAATTGCTGATGCGCTTGGCTGGGTAATTGCTCCAGCTTATGCTGCCACTGCGCCCGTTTCCTCCGTTGACGCATGGATTGCCTTTTTTGGGTTCTCCTTGCAAATATTCTGCGACTTTTCCGGATATACAGACATGGGAAGAGGCTCTGCACTCCTGCTTGGCATAAGACTCCCGGTGAACTTTCAGTTGCCCTATCTTGCTGAGGATATAAGCATTTTCTGGAGACGCTGGCACATTTCTCTTTCAACATGGATACGCGACTATATTTACATTCCGATGGGTGGCTCGCGCTGTTCTTATTCAAAAGGCTTGCTCAACTTGTTTGTCACGATGACGATCTGTGGCTTATGGCACGGCGCAGCATGGCAGTTCATTGCCTGGGGAAGCGCCCACGGATTGGCGTTGATTGTTAATCGCTTATGGAAATCATTGCTCGACAGAAATAATGCCTCAACGCTGCTGCAAAGTCTGCCGCTGACGAAAGTTCTGAACACCGCAATCACATTCTTATTTGTTGCGGCGTGCTTTGTCATGTTTAGAGCACCGGATCTCAACTCTACCTTCAACATATTCCGTTCTTTGACGAACTATGCTGCTGAAGGCACATGTGCCGAGTACCTGGTGAGATCTGGTGTGTTAGTTTTCGGTTCCATATATTTGCTTTTCTGGATTATCACCGATATTGCAAAATCAAAAGCGAAATTCACCGAGCCTTCGCAATTGATATATGCGCTGCCCGTGCGCCTGGCTGCATGGACCGCGACATTGTTGTTCTTGTTCGCAGCAAGACCAACTCAGGTCACCCCATTTATTTACTTCCAGTTTTGATGAGGCTTCGATGGTTTCAACAATAGAACAAGTAAATAAACAAGGCAGCGGCGCTAAACCTGCACGCAAGCAAAACCGATTTGTTCTTGTCTGCAAAATTATCGCCTGGCAGCTTGCTGCATTTTTGCTGGTTGAATTTTGCCTCTCTCTTGCTGGTCTTGGTGAGGAGGAAATCTACAAGCTAGATCCCGACTTGGGCGTCAAGCACATGAGTAATAAGAAGGTGACCTGGCGTTCTGAGGGACTGGCAAGTTCTTACTTCAACGAAGATGGCTTACGTGAGACTGGTGTGCGTCGAGAAAAAGCGGCAGGAGTTTACCGCATTGCTTTGCTTGGGGATTCATTGACCGAGAGCTTGCAGGTTCCGCTGGAGAAGAGCTTTGGCTATCAAACAGCATTGATTTTGACAAGGAAATTAGGACGCCCTGTCGAGGTAATAAATTTTGCGGTGTCGGGATATTCGACCGTGCAGGAATATTTGCAGTTGAAGAAGCAAGTGCTTGCATATAAGCCAGATCTCGTACTTTTGTGCTACAACAGTCGGGATTGTTTCGAGAACTGGTCCCCTCCGGATGAGGTGTTGACCAATGTGCGACCGGCAGCGTTGAAGTTGCCCGGCCGGGCATTACTTGTCGACTCATCTGCGGTTAAGCAATGGATGAGAACGCCACGTGCGAAGTTCTTGAAGCAGTTCGAACTTTTGCGAGAGCACAGCAGGCTCTGGGGTCTTTTCGCGGCAGCAGAGATTGACTGGAGCATGCACAATGAAACTTACAAGCAGCTCGTTTTCTTCTTGACTAAGCCGGGTAAGGCGATTCGGAAGACGTGGACTGATCTGAGCGGCTTAATTCATAAGCTGGGGGTTCTTCGACCGCTAGACAAGAGCTGCCAGGATGGCGGCGCTTTCGCTGGCTCTCTCCCCGCCCGCTCTGCTACTAACGTCGCGGCTCGTTCCACATCTAAGGAAACCGATTCTTCTAATAGAACTGCAGAACCGGCTCGTTGCGTGACTAGCTGCTCGGCTCCTTCCAAAACTAGCACCGAACCGGCTCATTCGACAGCTATAACTAAAACAGCAACGTCGCAATCTCACGCTCAAAAGAAGCCGCACACGCCTGCTGATTCGAACTATCAAAACTTCATCGAACAGACTATGGGTTCTCTTCTTGAAGAAATGAATAAGTGCAGCAGCAATTCGGGCGCTCGTTTTGCCGTCATAGCTTTGCCGGTAAGATCAGCGCTTTCATCAAAAAAAGGTGTCTTAGCCAGCTTTAACAATATTGATTACAATGATGAATTGATTATGCTCGAATTCATTTGCAAAGAGAAGGGCATACCTTATTTCAACATTCATGAAAGCGCAAAATTGCTGAGCGATTCATCGCGTGAAGACTTGTTCTATTTGATTCACCTGAAACCGCAAGGACATGATTTCGTTGCCAAAGAAATAGCACCACATATAGCACCACTAATCAATCCGTCGCTAATGGGCTCTTCTCAAAAACTGGAGGAGCAGGCAGGTGCCAAACCATGAGCATGGGGACAGTCGAGAATACAAGAAGAATTCTTCCATCGCGCATGCTCAAGAGCGCCATGATTTGGTTGCTAGCATTTGCTTTGAGCTTTCTTCTCATTGCCTTATTGCTGCCAGCAAAAGTTTTCAATGCCGCCGATGGAGTAACAAGCACCTTTCGCGTTCTCGTCACAAAGCTTGCATCATTCCTTCCTTCGCGTGAGCAGCCGGAGATCGTGCTAATGGGCTCGTCGCTTGTTCTTACACCTGCGGTTCGCTGCGACGATAAAATGGAAGGCAAGACGCCCTGTTATGAGCGCTGGTATTATGATCGCTATATTCCTGAATAT